>NZ_JBEFTX010000006.1:0-346809 GCF_040195635.1 Actinopolymorpha sp. B11F2
CAAAACCCCGAGGCCAGCTGCGCCGAAGCCGGCAACGTGGTGATCACCGTCATCGCAGGACCATTGAACTACGTCGGCGTCAACCCCAAGATCAAATGCAAGGTCCCCCAGCCATCGTCCTAAACCTGCATGTAACCCATCGGGCAGGCATCTCATCGGCGACGGCACGTTGTGCGTCGGCCAAGGCGGCCGACGGCGCGGTTGGTCGACGCGGTTGAGGCACAGCGGTGATCGGCTCGGACAAAAGGTCAACAGCGGCGTGGTTGATGGCAATGTCGCGACCATGGGCGCGGCAGACACCGATCGACGACTGAACCCGTCGGGTTTGCGCGCCGGGAACCACTGGGAGGGAGGGAACGCCGCCATGGCCGGACTTCGACCGACCTACGATGTGCAGGGCGACGTTGACCGGCTGGTCGATCTCCTCTGCATGCTGCCCGTCCCGAGGATGGACGAACCGGTCATCGCCTCGTACTGGACTGGCATCGCCGCGACGCAGATGCAGGTGAGGAGTCCGGGAGATCAGCGTTCGAAGGACGAGATCGCCAACGATGACGCGGCCTATCTCACCAACAGGCTCGGGCGGGCGATGTTGAGCGTGACGCGTTACGCGTTACCGCAATGAGCAAGAAGCCAACCGCCCGCCCACGCCAGACCGGCCACAGGCGGCGAAGGAGCTGGCCGAGTTCGTCCTCGCGGAGGCAGCCAAGGAGCTGGCCGAGCTCGTCCTGTTGTTCTTCGCCGGCCAACGCCCCGACCTGTGGCATGCCATGTGGGCCAACATCAGGCCCAGCAACCAGACGTCGCCGAATGCCATCGGCCGGCTGTGGAGTGAAGAGGCATGTGCCACAGCGTGGCAGATCTACTCGGCGTGCGACAGCGCCGAACACCGCGACAAGGTGCTGGACACCCTCTACGACCTCAAGCCGTAGCCAGGCACCGGACCGAGAGCCACCTACCCGCAACCACATACAGACTGGTTGCAATCTCGGTCCGGTCGCGTGTCGACATAGACCGCTGTCCAGACGGCAGCGGCGCGGCCCGGTGGTGACCTATGACCGGTGCGTCAACGCCGGCAGTCAACAATGTGCGTGCGGCGTCTACGGATGGTCACAGCCTGCCCGGGACCTACGCCCCTACGGCCGGGAGCCACCGGGGAGCGCCCAGTGCTGGTCGTCGCGGAACAGGCTGCCCAGACCGGGGAGAAGATCGGGGTGAGGCCGTTGCCGCTGGCGCCCATGATGCCGATGTTGTATCCGTCGCGGGTGGTGACGTGCTCCATGTGGTGGTCGTGGCCCGACAGGAGCAAGTCCACACCAGGTTGCAGCATCCGGGCGCGGTCGGGGTTGTTGCCGGCCTTGCCGGAGGAGTACGCGGGCTGGTGGGCTCCTGACACCGTCCATGCAGCGGTGCTGGCCCGGACGCTGGCCTGGTAGGCGTCGAAGATCGGTGGCATCGTCGTGCCGCTGCTGGTATTGCAGGTGGCGTTGGGGTTGAGGAAATCCAACAGCCCATTGCCGAAACCGGCTTCGGCAAGCCCCGCTCGTAGCTGTTGTCACCCGTGGTCAGGATGACATCCGGATGCCACGAGTGAACCAGATCGGCGACGGCCTCCTCATCGGCGCAACGGCCCACACCACAGCCGCCGTAGTCGCCGATCACAGCCACCTCAAGCCGCTCGGCGACCGGCTGCCCCGGATCACGATCCGGCGTGATGCGGGGCAGACCGACGGCGGCAAACACAGATGCTGCGGTTTGCGTGCTCAAGCCGGCACCGGTCAACAAAGCAGCGCCAGCAATGAAGCGACGCCGGGTCAGGTGGTCTCTCACAGGTTCTCCGGATCGATTCAGGTGCACCATCGTCGCGGACGCATCCGCTTCGGCGCATGTCCAAGGTCAGTCCACCAAGACAGTGGCCTCTAGCCACCACCGCGGAGCTGCCGCGATGCAGCCCGCAGGTGAACGGATGGCCGGGGACGGACCACGACAGTGGGGTCGGTGCATCTTCAGCGGGGCAAGGTGGGCGCCAAGTAGTTTGGATCGGCGCCGTCCGCGTGTTATTCGCTAGCGGCGGATAACAGGTGCTGTCTCGTGATGGGCCGACGGCCCGCCGGGATGCCGGCGGGCCGTCGTGGGTGGTGGCGAGGTTAGCCGTCGGTGTCGGTCGGTGGGAGGTAGGCGCCGGGCACCTGGTTCGGTGGGTAGATCTTGGTCTCACCCGGGTAGGGCCTGGCCCAGTCGTGTGCTTCGTACCAGGAGAAGTGGTCCAACTGGACGGGGTTGGCGAAGTCGGCTTTGGCGAGGGGGCCGGTGAGTCGTTGCTTGGACTTCCATTCCTCCCACTTCGCGGCGATCTCCTGCTTGTCGGTCGGCACTTCCCCTGTTGGCGCGGCTGCGGCGTTGGGGTTTTGCGGCGCGGGGTTGTCTAGGCCACAGGGTGGCGGGGTGGCCAGACCGAGGGTGAGCGGCGTGCGGTTGGGTACGGCGTTGAACGGCGTGTAGTCGGGCTTGTCGGTGAACGCTGCCCGCATCGGACTGGCGGCGCTGTCCTTCTGGTTCATCGGGTGGATCCCGAGGATCTGTTCGATGGTGCGGATCATGGTGATCTGCGTGTAGTAGTGGCTGTCGACGATCCCGCGCTTGGCCCAGGGGCTGATGATCTGAACCGGGCCACGATGGCCGTCGACGTGGTCGAGACCGGCCTGGGTGTCGTCCTCGACCACGAAGATCGCGGATTCCTTCCAGTACGGGCTGTGCGAGATCTTGTCGATGATCTTGCCGGTCGCCAGATCGTTGTCGGCGACTTGCGCGGCCCCGTTCGGGGGGCCTCCGGTGTGGTCGCTGGACAGCCAGAACATGTTCAGGTTCGCCGGCCCGTTCTTGTCGAAGTCACGCTTCCAGATCTCGTACCGGTAGATGTCTGGGACGTTGACGTCGTATTTGGGGAAGCCGGGCACCGACACCTCGTTGAGGGACGGGATCGGCGAGGTCGACTTCATCGGGTAGGCGGTGTCTTGCCCGGTCGCGGCCATGTTCTTGGTGTCGCAGTACAGGTTGTGCCAGGTCGCACCGGCGGGCTTGGTCAGGAACTGGTGGAACTCGCCGAAGTCGCGCACAGTCTTGCCCGCCGCCTGCGCACCGGTCCAGATGAACCCGGTCCGCTGGTGGCCGAGAGCGTCGTCCTCGGTGTCGTAGCTGCGGATGAACTCACCGGCCGAGGACTCGGTGTATTCGGGGTTATCGGCCTGCATCAGCCAGTTGTGGCCGTCGGAGGACTGCGTGCCGGTAGCGTAGACGTTGTCGTACAACCCGAACTGCCGTGCCAACGCGTGCTGGTTCGGCGTCACGTTCTCGCCGTACTGGGCCAGCGACGGGTCACCGTTGCCCTCCGGCATGTCACCGAGCACCTGGTCGTAGGTGCGGTTCTCCTTGACGATCAGGAAGACGTGCTTGATGGTCGAGGGGTCACCGATCCGCTGTGGGACCGGCACCGGTGCGACATCGCCCTTGCCCGCGCTGAACGCGACTGAGTTGGCAATCCAGCCGTTCTGCTTGAAGACCTTGGGCGTGTAGCCCTTGATCGCTTGGTCGTTCGGCAGGGTGAACCGCTGCAGGCTCGACGTCGTGTCGTGCGTGCTGTGCCCCACACTCCTGGGCCGGCGGGCATCGATACCGCGGGTGGTGGAGACCAACACCTGGTCGCCGACGGTGGTGATCTCGGCAGGGTAGTAGTCGGTGGGGAGCAGGCCGACGTAACTAACCGGCTCCAGCGGGGTGGTGTACCGGTAGACGGCGACAGCGTTGGCGCGGCCGAGCGTCACCAGCAGGTGACCGTCGTCGGTGAGCGTCACCGCGTTGGGCGCATACCCCACCGATGCCTCCGGCCACGGCTGGGTGGCGATGGTCTGGACGACCTTGTCGCTGGACGTGTCGATGACCGACACGTCGTTGCTGTTGGTGTTGGTGACGAACAACGCCCCGTCCTTGGCGTACAGGGCAGTCGGGTGCAGGCCGACGTCGATGGTCGCGGGGTCCGCGGTCGGGTTGGCCAGGTCGATGACGCTGAGGGTGCCGGTGGTGGTGGCACCGGTCACGTGACTTGCCGGCACCTGGGTGTGGTACGAGTTGAGCGTGGTGTCGCCAGGCTTCGCGGGGCGCCCGCCCTCGTTGCTGACGTAGAGCTTGCCCCCGACCAGGACCATGTCACGTGGAGCGTTGCCCACAGCCCAGCTCTGTTGGATGGTCCCGGTCGCGGTGTCGATGGCGACCACGCGGTTCTGGCCGTTCACGGCCGAGAACACGGTGGAGCCGTCCGGGGAGAACACCGGCTCGGCGACCAGCGCGCGCTTGGGCCCGTCGGCGGGGATGGGGATGAATGTCGGGTTGGCGAGACTGCCGTCCGGGTTCACGGTGAACTTGCGGTAGCCGTCGGGCTGGCCCAGCCAGAGCTGCGAGCCGTCGGGTGAGTACGTGGGGCCCTCCTGGCCCACATTGTTGTTGTTGATTCGCAGGTCCGCAGCGGCGTTGTTGCCGACGAGCTGTTGCACTTTCCAGTTCTTCAGGTCCACGATGGCCAGCGCCATCCCGCCGTCGGTGACCGAGGCCGCGAGGTGGGTGCCGTCCGGGCTGACCGCAGACGACATGATCTTGCCGTTGTTGACGACCAGGCGGTCGCCGATCGGGTCGATGTACTGGTCACTGGACACGACCAGGCCGTTGTCGGTGGTCTGGCCGACCTGATCGGTGCCGAAGAACTCGGTCGAGGCGGCAGCGATGCCGCCGCCGGCAAGAGCAAGCGCTGCTGTGCCGGCCGCCAGAATGCGGATCCGGCGCCTGATACGTCGACCGAGGAGCCCGACACGGGACTCCCCCACGGACTGGCGCTGGCGTACGACCTGCATGAATTACCCCTCCCTGGTGCTGGCGAGCAGATCGACGTTGCCGTCGAACTGCCACAGCGGGTTAGGTGCGTCGCCGGTCGGGGTGCGCACCTGGAAGTAGCCGTTCACCTGCTTGGGTCCGTCGCCGTCGGCGACGTACCGCCCGTCGGGGGTGACGTCGAGCTGATAGATGGCGGTACCCGCGGCGTCCACGTCGGGAAGCCGCCAGGTGACGAAGCACCGCCAGTCGTTGCCCGGCCCCTCGTCGAAGACTCGGCTGCCACCCTTGTCACACGACGCGCTCGCCCTCAGCTGAGCCTCAGTGACGTCGGGCCGGCCGAGCTGCTGAGACTGCAGCCGGTAGAGGTGGGCGTACGCCGTGGCCAACGAGTCCTGCAGCTTGGCCCGCTCGATCCCCGACCCTCCGGCCGGCGTCACAGCGGCGACCACCACGGCCGTGAGGACGACCAGACCAACCAGTGGGACCACTCCGGCCACCAGGACTCGGCGGCCCGATCCGTCGTAGGTCACGTCGGTGAAGTCCCGGCGCAGGAACAACCAGTACGCCAACGCGGTAGCCGTCACCGCCCACACCAGGCTGACCGCGAGGCCGATGAGCACCGGGCCCGTCTGTGCCGGGCTGGTGAACAACCCGCGCCAGGCAAGGAATGCGTGACTCGGCAGGGCCACCCGCACCGCCACCGGCAGTGGGAGCAGCTGCGCCACCTGCAGCACAAAGGCAAGAAGCGCGGGCATCAGCAGCCCCATCGGCGAGCGTCCCAGCGCGACGGAGCCGAGCAGCCCCACCGCGGCGAACGCCAGCGTCGGCGCCAGCACACACGCCCAGGCGAGCAGAGCTGTGGCGGCCGCGTCCGCCGGTGCCAGGAGATGGCCATCCAGTCCGACGAGTGGTCGGTTGCCGACCACGGCCATGCCACCAGCGATGCTCGACACGGCAAGCCCGGCCACCAGCAGCAGAAGCACGGTGACGCTTGCCAGGGCCTTCGTCACGAAGATCCGCCTCGGCGAGCGGACCGCTACCAGAAGGTGCCGCCAGGTACCGAGCCGGTCCTCCACCGCAAAGGCGTCGCCGGCAACCAACGCCGTCAGCAGCGGGAGCGCCCACAGGCACGAGAAGCCCAGCACCACCAGCGATCCCGCCCAGCCGGTCGCATGCATCAAACGACCGAAGACCGTGTCGGCGGGCAGCGAACTCTGCAGGCTCACTGCGGCCACAAACAACGCGGGGGCGATCCAGCACGCCCCGAGCAGGACGCGGATCCGCCACTGAGAGACCAGCTTGACCAGCTCGAACCGGTAGCCGTGCAGCACCGGTGCCGGCCCGGCAGCGGCTCGGGGAGGCGCGACAGTCGCCGTCATCACACGACCTCCGCGGTCTGCTCGGGCACCGTCTCGGTACCGGTCAAGGCCAAAAGCGCCGCCTCCAACGGCGGCACCACAGGCCCCAGTTCACGTACCGCAACCCCGGCCTGCACCAACCGAACCACCAACTCGTCGAGAGCCGGCACCGGACCGCGGACGACAAGTGCCTCAGCATCGGGCCGCTGACCACGGTCGACCAACACGCAGAGACTGGGCGTCTCTGACGCCACCCTCAACGCGGCCTCCGCGTCGGAGGTGACCACCCGGTAGTCCAGCTCGCCGCCCTCGGCGGCGAGCTTGCTCACCGGACCGGAGAACACGACCCGCCCGACGGCGAGAATCGTGACCTCCGAACACAGCACCGCCAGCTCGTCCATGTGGTGACTGGACAGCACCACCGCAGTCCCGACCGCGGCCAGCTCCGTGAGCACCCGGTGCACGTGATGCTTGCCGGCAGGGTCCAAACCGTTGGCCGGCTCGTCGAGCACGAGCAGCTGCGGCTTGGTGAGCAGCGCCGCAGCTAGCCCCAGCCGCTGCCGCATCCCCAACGAAAAACCCCGAACCCGGTCATCAGCAACGTCGGTGAGGCCCACCTGCTCCAACGCCCCATCCACGCCACCCGTGCGCCCAGCGTCTAACCCGCGCAACAACGCCAGAGCCGACAGGTTCTGCCGCGCCGTCAGCGACGGATACAACCCCGGCCCATCCACGAAACCCGCAACACCGTCGGGAACAGCAAGCGTCCGCCCCACCGGCGCACCAAGAATCTCCAACCGACCCCTGTCTGCAACCGCAAGCCCCAACAGCAAACCGAGCAGCGTCGTCTTACCGGCACCGTTCGGGCCGACCAGACCATGGACCTGCCCACTCGCGACATCCAGGTCGACACCGTCGAGTGCGACCACCTCACCGAAAGACTTCGTGACCCCCCGTGCCCGAACCGCAGGGGCCATGACCATGTCGGTCCCCTCCAAGTTGTAAGCAGCAAGGAGGAAGCTTAGAGATCTTGGATTGCCTCGACAGAACCAGCAAACGAACGCCCGGCAAACGTCACCCAACCGACGCGACCACCTGGCCACACACGGTCAACACAATCAGTCGAAACGCCTTGTCATGCGGGAGATTCATCGGCCTCGGCACGTGCCGCAGTGTCGACCCGCGGGCCAATGTGCCACGACGGCACCGACTACAGCGCCTTACCGGCCTTGACATCGATGTTCGGACCGACCATGACGATCGACCACGTAGCCAGCACGAACGCTTCCGCGGCAATGGCAGCAACGCTTCAGCCTCGGCCACGACGAACACCGCGTCGGCTCCGCCCCGTCCAGCGGACGGAACCAGTCCTGCCCAGCGACCTTCCGGCACCACATCAGGAGTTCGTTCAGGGCCCGTCAACGCCGCCGTCCCGCTGCAGGCCAACGGTCTCGACGCGACGTTCGGCCCGCAGGCGGTGTTCCAGAAGCTGGCTCCGTCGGCCGACGTCGGCAACCCGCCTCCGGAAACCAGTTCTTCGGTGAGGTAGCCACCGACGGCTACGACCGGGACGATGACCGTCCGGCTGCACGACGTCGACGGGCCCGCCCTCCACCCGGTCGAGCTCGAGCCGTAGCGCTCTTAACTCTCGTACGCGGTACCGGGCTCGGCCTTGTAGGTCATCCAGACGCATCCCCGGACCGGCCGGTTCGAACTGGCCGGTCCGGCGGGCTAGTTGTGTGCGGCGATGCCGTGGACGTCGTTCCGGCGAAGACCCGCGCTCTACTGTTGTGCGGCGAACCGGTCGTCGATGTAGACGAGTGCGTCACCGACTTCCCGCTCCTGGCTACCGCTGGGCTGGTTGACCAGCGCGCCGTCCACTGCCATGGCGGTGGAGCCGCCGCCGTCGAGGTTGACTGCGTCATGCATGCCGAGCGCGTCGGCTACCGCCGCCGTCTCGTCCATCGTGGTCCCGACGCTGGTAGTGCGTCGGCCGTCGATCGTGGCGAGGACGATCTTGTGGTCCGACGTCGTCCCGGCGATCGTCCGGGGGTTCCGGGCGAAGAAGCTGCCCGAACCGTCCGGCACCACGATCTGACCGTCCGCCGTCAGCCGGTAGCGGCCGTTCACCCCGAACAGGCCCGGTCGAAGGGCCACCTCGTCGCCGTCCTGGTCGGTCAAAGTCACGGACCTGGTGAGGCAGCCGCGTTCGGTCAGATCCAACAGCGCCACCGCGTCGTGCCCGGTCGCCTGAAGGGACGTCTGGTCGGCCGCGAGTGCCGTCCCCCGCGTGGCCGAGGTCCTCACCACGCAGCCACGGCGGTCGAGGATGACCTCGACGCCATGTCCCGGCGGCGTGGAGTCACCGAACTCCGGGTGGAAGAGAACGACGTCCCCGGGCTGGTCGCAGGTGGTCTGGTCGACGAGTGTGGTGCAGGCGGTCGGCACCACTGGCGGGTGGTTGAGGAACTCCAGCGGCAGTGTGGCCCCAGTCTGGCGGTTCCGCACACTGCCGGACCAGGTCAGTGGACCCATGAGGACCCGACCGCTGATGGCGTCCACGACCAGGTCGACCTCGTCTGCCGCGCCGGTGGGTTCACTGAGCAACGTCCCGTCGAACAGGCCCAGCCCCACGGGGTCACCAGGGAACTGCGGGTTCGATGTGAAGGTGAAGAAGGAAGCGTTGACACCGGCCAGGGCACCAGCGAATCGGACCAGCTCAGTGGTCCTCTCCACCGGGGCGAGGTCCGGACCGTAGGTGGCCGCGACGTGTCCTTCCGCCCTACTGGGATCGATGGTGAGAACCTTCACCACCCACGGGCCACGGGTAGTGGTATTGATCTGGTCGACCGGCGCCGGATGGTTACCGCGGACGATGCGGGTCAACGTGACGCCCTCGGTCAACGTCCGGCCGGAACGCGTCTCGACCAGGTCGGCGTCACCCAACGGGAGCTGGTCGACATCGGCGCCGGCCGCACCGACGGGGACCAGACCCAATGTCACTGCTGTCATGATGCCTACCACGACAGCCGGGGAACGACGTAACAGACGGGAAAGCTGCGGCGTGAAAGTCATGCCCGCCAACCCTGCAGGCCATGGGGAACGACCTATCACGAACGAGCTGACGTCTCGATGAAGCATTGATGACGCACTCGCACAAGGCGTTCATGGCGGAGCCGTTCGTCCAGCCCAGCCGTGAGGAGGCGACGCGCGAAACGATCAGGAAAGGTTGAAACGCCTCCGAGACGGTGACGACTGCTAATCCCTCTCGACAGACGTGTAAAGGTTGCCGTCCCACGACTCGAAGACCACTGCGTTTACACTGATCGCCGGACCTCCGCGTTCGCGGAGGTGAGGTGGAAATCAACCAGCTATGGGACAGCCTTGAGCCTGGGCAGAACCCACGCCACGTCGACCTGGCCGCGACGATGTCGGCGATCCTCGGGATCGACCCGCCCGCACAGTCCGAGGGACGGGTGCTGCGGGAATCGCTGTTGCTCTGATCCGCGTCGAGGTGCGGATCGGGGACACCGAGTGGGGGACTTCGCTGTTCCCGAAGAACGGGCGCTACCTCATGCCAGCCCGCGCGGAACGCCGATAGTCAGCGGGCATCGGCAGGCGGCCATGCTGGGCAGGGCCGGTGTGCTGTGCTGGAGCGGGGTTGCACCCGAACCGCGGTACGGCCTGCCGTACCGGGGGTTCACCCCTGGTTTACCGACGCGTTGGGGGGCCGACGGTTGGCTGACGGCCTCGGTCATTTGAATAGAAGAGTTGCCCTGAAACAACACCGGAGGTTCTCGTGGTCTCATCTGTTTCGCGTCGCGGCATGCTGCGCGCCGGGGCGCTTGGTGGTCTCGGCATCGTGGTCGCGGGAAGCATCGACGCCATCGCCGCCCCCGAGGCGATGGCGCTGACCCGCCGCGCCGCTGGCTACGGCGCGCTTGTGCCTGACCCGGCGGGCGTCCTGTCGCTGCCACACGGTTTCTCGTACAAGGTGGTCGCCAAGGCCGGCGAGACTCTGCTGGACAGCGGTGAGCCGTCGCCGAGCGACCCCGACGGTGCCGCGGTGTTCGAAGGCCGCGAGGGTTGGGTCATGGTGCAGAACCACGAGATCGGCGGCAGCGAGACCTACGGCGTGCCCGCGCTCGAGGGCCTCGCCTTCGATCCCGGCGCACGCGGCGGCACAACGACGATCGTCATGGACAAGCAGGGCAACCGCATCTCGGAGTACGTCAGCATCGCCGGCACGCACAACAACTGCGCCGGCGGCCGCACCCCATGGAGCACCTGGCTCACCTGCGAGGAGACCGAGCAGCGCAAGGGCGGTGTGTTCCAGCAGGACCACGGCTGGACCTTCGAGGTTGACGCGTTCGACCGCGCTGCCAACCTGGACCCGGTGCCGCTGAAGTTCCTCGGCCGCTACGCTCACGAGGCCGTCGCCGTCGACCCCAAGGGGACGATCTACCTCACCGAGGACGCCAACGGCCCGCACGGCCTCTACTACCGCTGGACCCCTCCGGCCGGCTTCAAGCCCGGCAAGGGCGCACTCCGCGCGCTCGCCCTGTCCGAGGGCGGCGACACCGCAGGCAGCCTGCAGGCAATGCTGTGCACCAAGGGCACCCGCAAGATCGCAAACCTGTCCGAGGCCACCCGGGTCGGCACCACCTACAACGTCACCTGGGTCGACGTGCCAGACCCGCTCGCCACGACCACCTCGGTCCGTCAGCAATTCGCACCCGGCGAGGTGACCGGCAGCCGCAAGCTCGAGGGCGCCTATTGGGGCGACGGCGGCGCCTACTTCGTCGCCAGCTTCGCCCGCGCCAGCGACGGCAGCACAAACGAACACGACGGCCAGGTGTGGTTCTACAACCCGGGAAACCAGACAGTCACCCTCAAGTCCATCTTCGGCGTCAATCCCGACCCAGATGCCGACACCCACTACGACGGCCCGGACAACATCGCGCTCGACCCCAACGGTGGGCTGATCCTGGCCGAGGACGGCGAGGGCATCCAGCACCTCGTCGGCGTCACGACCGCCGGGATAGCGTTCCCACTGGCCCGCAACGACGTCAGCGACAGCGAGTTCGCCGGCCCGGTCTTCACCGAGGACGGCGAGGTACTATTCGCCTGCATCCAAGGTGACGGCTACACCTTCGCGATCACCGGCCCCTGGAAGTGACCATCGACCCGCCTTGATCAACCCGCAAAACCTCCTCTTCGCTTCCGTGGGCGTAAGAGCGGCCAGGTCCTCACCAAGAGGAACGGTCAATCGATCTCAACCACGGGTACTAGCATCGCTAGCCGTCGCTCGGGATCCGTGGCGCTAGCCATCTGTCGGGCCTGCTGCGGCCGAGCTTGTCGATCTCCCCCTGCCGCTCGGCCGACTCAGCCGGGCTCGGCTTCTTCCAGTGGCTGTCGTCGGTCCTGCTTCGGACATTAACGCTGGCTCGGCAGTGCGCCGAGGCGGGGCATGGCGGTCGAGCTGCGTGCCACCAGGTCGGGGTCGGCGACCAGATGCCGAACGGGAGCTCGTGGGTCAGAGGTCGCGAGTTCGAGGAGCAGCATCGCTGCGGCCTGACCTACCCAGTCCTTTGGCGGCGAAACCGCTGTCAGTGGCGGGTCCGCCATCTCGGCGATGGCGTTGTCATAGGCGATGACAGACAAGTCCTCCGGGATGCGCCAACCCCGTCGCCTCGCGTGGTGCACCAGGGCCAGTGCGGTCTGGTCGCTGTGTACGAGCGTCGCCGTCACCTGGGCGGACTGAAGTTCCTCGAGAACGGTGGGGGCGTCCGCACCATTGTGCAGCCACGCGTTCGGTATCGAACTCTACTGCTCGATTATCAAGACGAATCTGGCCTGAGTTGCCCCATGTTCTTGACAGTGTGCGAATCCGTGACGACGGTGTGGTCACTCAACCATTGATGGTGCAGCTCGGACAGGTCAAGGTGGCTTGGCAGGTTGAGGACTGGTACGTCCGCTGCAACGAGAGCGTCCGGTGCCGGAACGTATCGCTCGCTCCAACCTGTCGCCGGTGCTCAACACACGCGACGCCGCGAGATACGAACGTCACGCCCCGGTCCGACGGCGGCTTCCATCGTCCCCCGCAGCCCGAATGTGATCAGGAGAGCCAGATGACGAGAACCAGTCTGACGTCAATGCTGCTGGCGCTTGGTGTTCTCGCTGCGACCCTGACGGGTACCGCCTCGACTGTGTCTGCCTCCAGTGCGACAGCACCCGCATCGCTCGCCACGGTCGAGGGTCAGGTGGCACCTTCGACGACGTTCGTCCATCCGGGCGTTCTCGTCAGCACCGGTCAGCTGGCGTTCGTGCGGGCGCGGATCGCGGAAGGTGCCGAGCCGTGGACGACCGCGTACGAAGCGCTGCGGACAAGCGACCTCGCTTCCCTCGCATGGGAGCCGAGGCCCTGGGCGATCGTGGAGTGCGGCTCAAACTCCAACCCCAATCACGGTTGCACCGACGAACGCAACGACGCCCTGGCCGCGTACACGCACGCGCTGTTGTGGAACCTGACCGGTGAGGAAGTCCACGCACTGAAGGCAGTGGAGATCCTCGACGCGTGGTCGGCGACGTTGATCGGGCACACGAACAGCAACGCGCCGCTGCAGGCGGGCTGGTCGGGTGCGTCGTTCGCGCGGGCAGGCGAGCTGATGAAGCATACCTACGACGGTTGGACTGCGAGCCGGGTTCAGCGGTTCGAGGCGATGCTCCGTGACGTGCATCTGCCACAGGTACTGATCGATCGGCGCCCGAACCACAACGGCAACTGGGAACTCATCATGATGGACGCCGCGGTGGGCATCTCTGTCTTCCTCAACGACCGCGATGCCTTCGACGCCGCGATCGACATCTGGAAGCGGCGGGTTCCCGCCTACTTCTATCTCAAATCCGACGGCCCGCTGCCACAGCCACCTCCGGACGGCACAAAGGACACTCCTGAAGAGCTGATTGCGTACTGGCATGGGCAGACGACCTTCGTCGACGGGCTGTCGCAGGAGACATGCCGCAACTTCGGCTACGTCGGTTGGGGCATCGACGCGACCTCCCACGTCGCTGAGACCGCTCGGTTGCAGGGCCTCGACCTCTACGGCGAGGTCGGCGAGCGGGTCACCAAGGCACTCGAGTTCCACGCGAAGTACGACCTGGGTGAGGAGCCGCCGGATTGGCTGTGCGGCGGCACCAAGCAACGCACGCTCGGCCCGACGCTGGAGGTGGCGTTCAACCATTACCACAACCGCGTCGGCGCCGACCTGAAGCGGACCGAGCGCCTGCTCCTGACGTCGGGCATCCGGCCGACCGGCGCCAACTACTTCCTGGCCTGGGAAACCCTCACCCACGCCGACAACCCCTGATCCCTTCAGAGTAAGGAGCCACCGATGCAGCGCAGGACCTTCCTGCGGGCGGCCGTCGGCGCCGGCGGCGCCGCGGCACTGGCCCAGCTTGGTACGGGGAACACGGCCGCCGCGGCGGTCGACCAGAGTTCGGTCACTCCGGCGGGCCCCACTGGCGGAGTCGTAGGCGTCGCCACCGGCGACGCACGGCGTACCATCCGGGTCCGCTCACTGGGGGCCCTGCAGACTGCGATCGATGACGCTCGCCCGGGCGACCGGATCGAGCTCGTCAATGGGCGCTACACGACGGAGGCCCCGCTGGGGATCGTCGGCAAGGCAGGAGAGCTCGGCGCACCGATCACCGTTGCCGCGCAGGAGGTGGGTCGAGCAGAGATCACCGGGCCGTCCGGCTTCGCCGTCGACAACTCGTCGTACGTCGTGTTGGAAGGGTTCCGGCTCACCCACGCCTCGACGTTGCGGGCGCCGTCGAACTCCCACCACATCCGGTTCAGCCGCAACCACATTGAGCTGCCCGCAGACGCCGGCAACCACTGGCTGAACATCGACGGGAACGACTGCGAGGTCGACTACAACACGTTCACCAATCGATTCAATCTCGGTGTCTGGGTGTCGATCTCCGGTCCGAGCGACGGTATCGCCCAACGCACGTGGATCCACCACAACTACTTCCTCAACCACCAGTTCGACGGCTCGAACGGGGGTGAGCCGATCCGGCTCGGTCTCAGCCACAAGCAGAGCTATTCGGCGTTCGCCGTCGTGGAGTTCAACCTCTTCGAGAAGGCCGACGGTGATCCTGAGGCGGTGTCGGTGAAGTCCCGCGACAACGTGATCCAGTACAACACGATCGTCGACAGCGACGGGTCGATTGTGCTGAGACATGGCCACCGCAACCGGGTCGAGGGCAACCTCATGCTCGGCGGCCGCTCCGGCATCCGCTTCTACGGCAAGGACCACGTCATCGTCAACAACCTCGTCGCGCACAGCACCGGCAGCGGTCTCGTCATCGGCAGCGGCAACATCGAGGAGGACACCGACAGCACCGGGAACGAACAGGTAGACCGGGTACTCATGGCCTTCAACACGCTCGTGGGCAACGCCGTCAGCATCACCGGCGAGTCGCAGCGGCCGCTGGGGCCACGGGACTCCGTCGTCGCCAACAACATCGTCGTCGGAAGCGGCCCTCAGCTGGTCACGATGCCGCAGGGCGACGAGGGCTTCCTGTGGGAGGGGAATATCCTCCACGGTGCACCGCCCGGCGACATCCCGGGGACCGGCGGCCTGGAGGTCGACCCCCGACTTGTCGAGGACAGACACGGCATCTTCCGGATCGGTCCCGACAGCCCCGCGGTAAACGCAGCCGTCGGCTCGTATCCCACCGTGACCCTCGACCTCGACCTGCGCGCCCGCAGCGGAATCAAGGACGTCGGCGCCGACGAGTACACGACCACGCCCGGGCCGCTGCGGCGGCCGTTGACCAGCGCCGACGTCGGTCCGTACGCGGCGCCACATCAGGGAGCGACTTCATGAGAGGGGTCGCGATGCTCCTGGCCGGAGCGGCCCTCACCAGCCTGCTGGCGGCCGCGCCGTCAGCCCACGCGCAGGAGTCCACCTGGATGGTCACACCGCCGGACACGCCGGCAGGGGCAGCCAAGACAGGACCAGTGGCGGTCCTCCGACACGACGCGGAGACCGGCACGGTGACGCTGGCCCTCACCCGCGGCGGCCGAGACGTCCTCGCGCCGAGCCCCGTCGGCATCGTCACCGAGCAGTCCGACCTGTCGACCGGACTGCGATTCCTCTGGCGTACCGACCGGGTGGTGGAGGAGCGATACACAACCACGGTCGGCAAGCGCGTGGAGCGGGTAGCAGTGATGACGGAGGCCCGCCTCACGTTCGCGGGGAGTTGACGACAGCCGGCTCGACATCATCGTCCGGGTCGCGCCGGATGGCGTGGCGTAGCGGTATGCCCTGCACGGGGACTACGGTGCGGTGCTCGGCGAGTCCTCTGCCTACACTCTCGCGCGACCGGACGCCTCGGCCTGGCTGGCTCGGCACCGCCGGGACTACGAGAACCCGTTCATCGAATACCCCGCGGTTACCGCCCCGGCGGCGGACTTCCAGGTACCGGCGCTGTTCGAGGTGGACGGCACCTACCTCCTGGTGGCCGAGTCGGCATTGGACGGCACGTACTCGGGTCCGCGATTGCTCCACGACGAGGGCACCTCGACCTACCGCGTCGACGTGACGTTCTGGGATCCACGCATCGCCGACGCCTCGACGACGCCGTGGCGCGTCATGGTCGTGGGTGACCTCGCCACGGTGACGGAGTCGACACTGGTCGACGACCTCGCGCCCCGGTCCAGGCTGGCCGACACCTCGTGGATCCGGCCCGGCCAGGCCATGTGGACCTGGCTCGCCGGCGGCCGGTCGGCGCAGCAGAGCCTCGGACGTCAGCAGGGCTTCGTCGACTACGCGAGCGCCCGCGGTTGGCCGTACGTCGTGGTCGACGCCGGATGGTATGACGACCCGATGACCGGCGAGCGGGCGTGGACGGACCAGACACCGGAGTGGAGCTGGATGCCCGATCTCGTGTCATACGCCCACGCACGGGGGTCGACATCATGGTCTGGCTGCGATTCTCCGACTTCGACACCGACGCCGAGCGGGAGGAGCGGTTCTCGATCCTGCACGAGTGGGGAGTGAAGGGCGTCAAGCTCGACTTCATGGACTCCGAGTCGCAGGAACGGCTGCGGTGGTATGACGAGACGCTGGCCGACCTTGCGAAGTACCGCCTGCTGGTGAACTTCCACGGCTCGACCATTCCCAAGGGATGGCACCGCACATGGCCGCACCTGATGACGATGGAAGGCGTCCACGGCGCGGAGAAGTCCAGCAACCTCACGACCAGCCACCTCACCGCCCTGCCGTTCACCAGGAACACGGTCGGCTCCATGGACTACACGCCCATGGCCTTTCAGCGGGACAGCCGACCGACCTCGGATGCGCACGAGCTGGCCCTGTCAGTGCTGTTCGAGTCCGGCGTCCAGAACCTCGCCGGCTCACCGGAGGCGTACGACGCCCGCCCGGACGCGGTGCGCTTCCTCGAGGAGGTGCCGACCGTGTGGAACGACACCCGCCTGCTGTCGGGCCGCCCCGGCGACCATGTCGTGATGGCGCGGCGCAGCGGTGCCCGGTGGTTTCTCGGTGCCGGTGTGTCGGGTCCGGGCCGGACGCTGGCAGTACCTCTGGACCTCCCGCCCGGCCGCTGGCACGTCGATGTCATCCGGGACGGCGAAGCAGGCCTAGTGCGGGAGCAGCAGGTCGTAGATGCCGGCTCGACCTTCACCGTGGACGTGGCGGCAGACGGCGGATTCGCCGCGGTTGTGTGCTTGACGGGGGAAACCACCTGCTATTGATGCGCACGTCGGCGAAAGCGCTTCGCCATGACGGCGTGATCTCGCCACCTGACGTCCGGTCGGCCGAACTCCAAGCCGTCCTCGTCGAGCGCGTTGTAGATCGCCAATTGGCCGCTGGTCAGCGTCAAGCCGACGCCCACGGCCCCGTTGGCGAGATCGCACCGGACCATTCGAGCAGGCCACCGCCTGGAACACCTGTCCGTGCAACGCAACCAGCTCCCCCACAGCGTCGTTGCGCCAGACAAGCTGGAAACCGCCTCTGCAGGCGATGTCACCGGCTGTCCAGGGTCGGCCGTGTTCCACGTGATCGACAGGTCAGCGACCCTCATGTAATTGATCTCGACCTGTTCGCCTTCGAAGGCTTCGATGGTGATGTCGTCGGCGCAACACATCCTGGACGCTTGTGTGCCACCTGACCCCAACTCGGCGAGCGAACTCGGCGGACGCAACATCACCGTCAACGCGATCTCACCCGGCCCGACCGACACCGACATGATGCAGGACCAGTATCGGGACACCATCGCGATGATGTCGCCGTTCCACCGCATCGCAAACCCCGCCGACGTCGCCGACGTCGCAGTGTTCCTGGCCAGTGACGCCGCACGGTGGATCACCGGGCAGAACATCGGCGCCGGAGCCGGAGCGTTATAGGGCGCCCAGATCGGCTGGTCGGACTGCGCCGATGTCGGGACGGCACACACGCAGGCTCACAGCCTGCCTGCGGACAATCGCGTGCCGATCGAGTTGGAAGATCGTTCGATTCGGACTGAGTCGAATCGTGTGGACGCGGTCCTCGCACAATCTCATGCTGTGCGCGTTGAGCCGACGGCAAACGACAAATCCGGGCGCGGCGATCCGGGATAGATGCACTCGGGCTGACAAGCCAAGCGCCCTTCCCGCCCTCTGTGTCTCTCACCGAGGAGACCCAACCATGACCTGGAAGCCCGACCGCTCCCAGGACGCCACCCCATTGACAGCGCCCACCAACTCCCTCGACGCCCTCCGCAAGTCGCCGCCACGAACGTCCTCGACCAAGACCTGCTCACACCACGGCGCTGACAAGGCGATTTACCTAGTCCAGGTCGCAGACGCGCCAGAGCCCAGGCCGGGGACACGCCGTCCATGTGTTCCCGCGGATTCCTGCTCCCCGCGTCCGTGAGCGGCCACCTCGAAAGCAGCAAGCCACCGGTTCGTCAAGATCTGAAACGTTATCTACTGGCCGAGGCACGCCCACGGGCGGTCGCTGGACGACGTCGACGTTCGCCGTTCGGACGACCTCGCCATACCGCCTCGCAGCAAAGGGATCGAGCCGCTCCGACCGTCCTTGATCGAATGTTTCCGATTCGCCAGACAGATTGGATCAGGGCGGGTGATCATGTCTGTGCTGGTCCCGATGCGCTGGGCACACGGGGGAACCCGTGCATTCGGTGTTGCTGACATTCCCTACCCGCTGACCAATCGACGGGTACGGAAGGCTCGCGGCAGGCTGTCCGAATCGCGTCCAACTGCAGTCATGGCCAGAGTCGTCAGCACACCAGGACAGGGGCGCGTTCATGGCACGTTACCCAGGCGCGGACTGGGATCCCATTCCCGAGAGCGTCAAGCAACCCAGGATGAAGCCGTGGGGCGTAGTCCTGCACACGGCGGTTTCGGACTCCCGCAACATCAAGGGCGTCTGGCTGCGGTCATCGGTGGAGAGCCACTTCTATGTAGCGGAGGACGGCAACGTCCTGCAGTACGTCGACACTGAGCGAGTCGCGCACTGTCAGCTCGACGGAAACTACTTCGGCGGTGGCAAGGGCCACCTCAGCGTGGAGACGTGGGACGGTGCCGGCAAGGTCTGGGACGGCCGCAACGTCCAACGGGTCCCGCGCTGGAACGCAGCCCAGGTGACCGCTCTCGCGAAACTGCTCGTCTGGCTCAACCGGACACACGGCATCCCGCTCGGGAGGCTGCGGAGCATCTTCGGTCGTGGCATCGGTTGGCATGCGCAGTACACCGGCCGGCACTACCCGCGGTTCAACGAGAACCACGCATGCCCGGCGCCCGCCCGGATCGCGCAAGTGCCCGAGGTCATCGCCGCCGCCGTACGCGAGGCCAAGAAGCCAACGCCGACTCCCTTGCCACGGCCGACCCCGGCTCCGCCGCCCCGGCCCCGGGTGGTCAGCCTGTCGGCGCTCGTCCGGGCGGCAAAGAGCGACCCGAAGCGCAAGCAGGGCGGCACCACCGCGGGAGCAGCCGACGACGTCCGACTGCTGGAGCAGGCACTCAAGGCCGAGGGCCTACTGGCAAGTGGGTACGCCGGCGACGGTTCGTACGGGACCCGCACAGTCGAGGCGTACGCCAAGTGGCAGCGTCGCTGCGGGTTCACCGGCGACGACGCCGACGGCGTTCCCGGAATTTCGAGCCTGACCAGGTTGGGCAACAAGCATTCTTTCAAGGTGGGACCCTGATGAACAACGAACCGCTTCTCATCCGCGGTGCCATTGCCGGACTGGCCACGGTGGCTGGCGGCCTGCTGCTGGCGTTCGACGCAACGCCGGCGGGCGATATGGCCGGATCGCTGACCACGACGGCGTACGTCGTGCTGCCTCTGCTCGCGTGGACCTGGACCGTCCTCACCGTCCGCGCGAGGGTCACGCCGGTCGAAAAGCCCACTGACTACGCCGGCAACACTCTCGTCCCCGCCGGGCTCCGTTCGGACGTCGGCGACACAGATGCTCCACTCGAGGAGACCAGCTAACGCATTTCCAGGAGGTTCTGCCATGTCCACACGTCGTGAGAGGACGCAGTCGATGGAAGGTTCAGCCTCTGAGTTCGTTCTCCTCAGCTTCGGGGAGAACACGCGGGTCGGCGCGACGGTCCGCGTGGTCGGTGTGATGGAAAGTGAGGATGCCGCAAGGACCGGGCTCGATGCTCTCGATCCGTCGATCCTCGGCCATATCGCCCTGGTCGAAGTCAAGCAGCACTACGAGAGACGGCCCGCGGTACAGAGCGTGCCGAGCAACACCCCTGTGTTCACGAACGACCGCTAGGAGATCCCCATGGACCGCGCTGTCACCGAACTTCAGCAGATTCCATTTTCCCACCTCATCGGATCGCCGTTGAAGGCCGCCGTGGAGGCCCAGGCACTGGCCGCCCAGTCGACCATCGAGTTCATCCACAAGGTGGGATTCCAGCAGCCCGAGGGGGTCGGCGGAGGCAAGGACCTCGTCTTCGACGACGTCACCAAAGACGCCAACGCAGGCAAGCTTCGCTCGGTCACCTTCAGCTACACGAAGAAGGACGAGAACGACGCACTCAAGGACTTCTCGCTGACAGTGCCGTTCCTCGCGATCACCCCGATCCCCTACATCCGCATCGACGAGATGACGATCGACTTCAACGCCAAGCTCACCGATGCGGTACAACGCAACACCGACTCGACGTTCGAGCTGACCAGCACTGTCGGCGGCAGCTACAGCTCGTTCTGGAGCCCGGTGAAGTTCGACGCGCGGGTGAGTGCGACGTACAACAACAAGTCGAGTTCGTCCGAGCACCAGCAGCGTGAGTACTCGATGCAGATCCATGTCCGTGCCGTGCAGGACGAGATGCCGGCCGGGCTGTCCCGGATGCTCGACATGCTGGAGCAGGCGATCCAGGAATCGCCAGCGACCACACCATCCAGCCCGAGCTAGTCAACAGAGGAGGCGAGAAGAGTGGCTCAGCTCGGAGAGGTTCTCAGCGGTCTGCTCACCGACGTCGTACGGGCCAGGATGGCCGCCGACGCCGCGACCGCGCAGGCGGTTGAGGCCTACCGCGCCGATCCTGCTCTCGCTTCGATGTCTGTGCCCCGGGTCACCGTCTCCAACGTCACCGTCAAGCTCAACTTTGCGGTCGCCGGCGTCACCATCCCGACGCGTCAGCCGGTGCCCGCCGAGCAGGCGAGTGAACAATGGAGTTCGGTGATCCGGGCTCGGGTCGGTCCCATGATGCCGCGGTATCCGGGACCTGCGCCCACTCCGGAGCCCTCACCGTTCCCGTCACCGAAGCCGGCACCCTCGGCCCGGGCGCTACCACCTGATGTCGAGCTCCCCGACCGTGTCCCGGTGGAGTTCGACGTCGCACCCGAACTCATCCAGGGCATCGTCGAGGGCAGGATCGAGCCGGTGGTCACAGCCACCGTCGACGGGATCGTGCAGAGGTCACAAGCGCCGATCTCAGCGGAGCTCCGCGAACGGATCTCCTCCACGGTCCGCCGGGAGGCCCTCGTCTACGCCGACATCCTCCGACAGCGCGAGCTCGCCAACCAGGCACTGGACTCGCAGCTCGAGGTGGACATCGTCGCGGACAAGGTGGCGGGTGCAAGTCCCGAAGCACTGCAGTCGCTCGAGGTGACGTTCTCGATCGACGACATCGAGGACATCGTGAGCAGCACGACAGGGTGGCGGTGAGTGACATATGGCGATTCGTGACGTCAACGCGGTCGGACTCGGCGAGCTTCTCGGCTCCCTGCTCTCGGCCGTGGTGGAAGGACAGACAGCGGCGACGGCCAGCTCGCTGGGCTTCGTCAGGGAGATCGGGCTGGAGGAGGGCGGCGACGAGCCGGACCGGTTCCGGACCGTCCCGATCCGCTATACGAAGCTCGACGAGAACCAGCAACCTGCCGAGTTCGTTCTCGACCTGCCCCTGCTGGCGATGGTGCACATCCCGACGTTGACGGTGAAGGAAGCCAAGATCTCCTTCAAGTACGACGTTCTCACCACCACCGCGGAGACTGAGGAAGGCGAGACACCGCGCCCGACGACACCATTCCCCACCAGGTTCACCTCGCAGCCGGTCAGCCTCGTCGGGCACGTACGCAACGCACCAAGCAGGTCCAGCAACCAGCGGTCCACGGAAACGACAGGCATCGACGTCGAGGTGACCGTCGAGAGCGTGGCGCTTCCGCTCGGTCTGGAACGAGTCTTGGACATGGCCGAGCTCGCGACCTCGCGACCGGCGACAGAGGAGGACGAGTGACCACCCAGGTAACTGGCGACCACGTTGCTCGCAGTGTCGAGGCGGCGTCAACGGCCCTGAGCCAGTTGGAACATTCTCTGCGGGCAGGTGGATTCGCCCAAGGCGCGGCTGCCTACGAACGAATGGCGGAAGTACTCGCAGCCCAGCACTTGTTTCTCGGCGGCGACGATCCCGCTTTGGCAGACCGGTTTGGCCAGCTCGGTAGCACAGCCCGACGGGTCTTCGCGCTGCTCGAACCGTACGCCAGCGCGATGCGCAAGCTCGCCATCCTTGCCCCGGAGCGCTGCGATCCCAGAGAAGTAGCGGCGGTACGTGAACAACTCGGCCGCCGAGGAAAGCGTGGAACGTCCGTCTCGGTCCTGAGCCGGTCGACAAGGCTCGCACCGGACAAGGTCGAGCGAGCGCTCGCCGAACTCGTCGACGAAGGCACTGTCCACAGCCGTACGGTCGGCGACCTCACCACCTACCGGCTCGTACCATCCACGGCTCACAGTCCCCAGCCGGGTAAGGCAGGTGTGAGGAAATGACAACGACCCTGCAGACAACCACCATTCACGCGTCCGTCGGAGCAGGGGGTACGAACGAGGCGGACGACGTCCGCGTCGTCCAGGATCTGCTCAATCGCGCCGCCGATGCCAGCCTCGACGTCGACGGAGACTGCGGGCCCAAAACCAAAGCGGCGATCGCCGACTACCAGAAGTCGTTCCTCCGGCGTCCAGACGGCCGCGTCGACCCGGACGGCCAGACCCTGCGCCGTCTGGTCGACCAGGCACAGACGGCTGGATCCAAGTCGTCCCAGCCGGTCGCCCAGGCCGGGCCGTCCACACCGACCGGAGGGCCCACCAGCGGGACCCGCCTGCAGCCGATCACCTCGGCGCGAGGTTGGTACGCGTACTCCTCCTCGGACCGACAGTTCGGAACGCAGGCCATGATCACGGTGCTCCTCGACGTCGCCGCCCGCCTGCATCGAGCCGGACTGGAGTACGGCGTCGGCGACATCAGTTTCGAGCGAGGTGGCGCGATGTCTCCACACAAGACCCACACCGCCGGACAGCATGCCGACCTACGCCCCATCCGCACGGACGGCGCCCACCGTCCCACCTCGGTCGGGGACCCGACCTACAGCCGCGAGAACACGCGCGTTCTGGTCGAAGCCCTCCGCGCCAACTCTGCAGTCACGCAGATCCTGTTCAGCGACGAAGCCCACATCGAAGGCGTTAAGAACTACGCCGGACACCACAACCACCTTCACATCCGCGTCCGGTGACCGCGCCCCAGCGGGACGAGCCTGCGCACCCGCCGGCGGGCGTTCACCCGGCTAGAGGCGGTCCAGTTCCCACTCGAAGTCGAGGAGTACGTCACGCAAAGCGGGATCGAGCATCTGGCCCTTGACGCGCGGAACGGCATCCCGTTGTCCGAGGTGACGACGATCAGGGTGTCGTCCAACTCGCCGACGTCGTGCAACATCGAGATGGTCCAACGACATGAGTCGGCGGGATCTACGCCAGGGTGGAAGGCGTGCATTGAATGAGGGACAACGGCTTGGAGTTCACGGTCAAGTTTGCCGTCTCATTCGTCTATGTTCGCCGCCGTCCGGGGATTGCGCTGGCCTGCGCTGACGTACATCGGCGGATGCTGGCGGACGTGGGTCCTTGGAGTGGCGTGCTGCAGGAGCCGTTCGGAACAGCCGGCAAGATGCCGCCATCTGCTGCCTTGGGTCGAGCGGGATGCTGTCGCCGAGGACGAGGATGAGAAGCGTCCGTCCGGCGCTCTTACCTGCGGGCCGGGCGGCCAGGACCGCAGCAACTGCACCCACGACCATGACTGCCAGCAGGACGGCACCCAGGCCCTTCGGCGCACCCGGATCGACCGCGAGGACATCGAGACTCATCACGCATCACCACCCGTCCAGATGTCCGCCGAGTTGTCGATTTCCTCGAGCAGCTCGTGCGTCAGTGCTCGTGCCTGCTGCCGAGCTGCGGCAGCCAGACCGCGGGCGTTCCGCGCCACCCGCGGATCGGACTCCTCCTCGGCGATCCGGGCCAGCAGGTCTGCTTTGCGCAGGAGCCATCCCGCACGCTCGGCCACCGGAGCGCCATAGCGAGGCATGGACCGCAAGAGACCGCTCATCTCCGCTGCGATCGACGCCTTGGTGGTCATCACGCCACCACCCCCTTGGCGGCGGCAGCGGTCCGACGTGAACGCAGCAGCTCTCGACGACTCTCCGCCGTCATGCCGCCCCGGACACCCCATTGGTGAGTGATCGAGAAGGTCAGCTCCTCCTCAAGGCACGGCTTGGTGAACGGGCACGTACGGCAGATGTCGAGGGCGCGGCGTTCACGCCACTGGCGCTCGTCGGCCGACTCCTCCGGCGGTTCGCCGAACTCCCGGTCCGGGCCGTACCACAACTCGATCGGTGTCCCCTCGCACGGACGCGACTCCCATCCAGCTGGAGGGCGAGACATGATGTGCATGACCGTTGTTCCTCTCCACGGGTTCACGGTTGGTATCCGGGCCCCGCGGGTGTTCCAGCACCCGCGGGGCCCTCTCCACTCGCGCCGTTGGCGTGTCAGCACCACCGACGCCGTGCGCGCGCCCGACTCGAACGGGCTGGCCCCCGAAGCGGCGCGCTGACGGCATGCGCCGTCGGCCCGCTCTATGGGCACTGGCACTCGCGGAGGACCTCGGCAGCGACGGCGTGTGCGGCCTCGGTCATCCGCAGGACGTCATGGCAGAGCACGTCGGTGCGCGTCGCCTCGATCTCGACGGGCTCGGCCAGGGCGCCGAGGTCGCGAAGGATGGAGGCCAGCTCGCGGCACCGTTTCAGGTAGATGTCGGACACTTCGCACCTCACTCGTATGGACAGGTAGTACAGGTACAGACGAGACCATACACCACACTTGTCCAAACAGGTACCGTCATGTGAGAGAGTGTTCGACATGCCACGAGAAAGGGGCGCCCGCGTGCAAAGCACCGATGCCCGGCCGCTGCACCGCCGCATCGCCGATGACCTGCGGCGACGGATCGGATCCGGCGAACATCAGCCCGGCGACCTACTGCCCTCAGAATCCGCGCTCACAGCGGAGTACGACGTGACCCGCGGCACGGTCCGGCAGGCGCTACAGGCGCTCGTCAACGAGGGTCTGGTCAACGTCATGCAGGGACGCGGATACCTCGTCCGCGAGCGCGAGGCACTGATCTACGACCTGACCGGCTCAGAGAGCCCGGACCGCCGTAACAGCGCGACCCACGACATCTGGATCACCGACGTCGAAGCTCAGGGACGGACACCGGGCATGCGCCTCGACGTCCTGCGAGTCGTCCCCTCGGCCGACATCGCGGCATGCCTCGAACTCGACGGCGACCAGGCCGTCGTCCTGCGGCGACGGGTGCGGCTCGTCGACGAGCAGCCGTACTCCATCTCCTCCGCGTACTGGCCCTTGTCGATCGCCGGTGGCACACCGATCGAGCAGCCACACGACATGCAGCCCGGGCCGCTCGCATGGCTCGCCGAACGCGGGCGGCGGCAGGTCCGCGTTCACGGGAAGATCGCAGGCCGAATGCCGACCTCCGACGAGACCGACACCCTCCGCCTACCGGCCGGCGCGCCCGTCTTCGAGCACACCCGGACCGGCTACGACCAGGATGGTGTTCCACTCCGCACCACTGTCGACGTACTGCCCACCGACAGGTTCGTGATCACCTATGACCTCGACGTCTGACCAGATCCCACTCCTGAGGCAGGCTTCCGCCGAGGACCTCCCGGTCGTCTTCGCCCTCCTGAACGATGCCGCCGAGTGGCTCGCCTCGCGCGGCATCGACCAGTGGCCCGCCAGATTCGAGCGCGACGGCGAGTGGCGTGCGGAGCGGATCGAGAAGTACGTCTCAGACGGGTACGTCTACATCGCCTCCGACGACCGCGGCTACGTCGGCACCATCACCCTCAGCCCTCACGCTGACCCCGACTTCGCGCACGGCTGGCCCGACGGGCCCGATGACGCGTTGTACGTCTACCGGATGGCCACCATGCGCCGCGCCGCCGGACGCAACCTCGGCGCACGCCTCCTCGACTGGGCTGGCGACCAGGCCGAGCGCGGCGGACGCAGTTGGCTCCGCCTCGACGTCCACCGCCACAACCGCGAACTCCAGCGCTACTACGAACGCCTCGGCTTCACCCGCGTCGGCACGGTCATCACCCCACCGCGCGGATCAGGCGCGCTCTACCAGCGGCCCGCACGCACCGACCGCGCTGCCCAAGTCCTCGAACGCACCAAGCTCCCTGGCCCTTCCGTCCGCTAGTGCGAGCACAGACCTACGCAGCAAGCCGCGATCACGATGCACCGGCAATCGGCCCGCGCCATTCCACGATGACCCTTGCTCAGAACGGCAATTCGTCCTGCATATCCTCTTGCGGGTTAGCCGAGCGAACAAGCTCACCAAGCTGGCGTCGCTGAGCGTCATCGAGGTCTATCAACACTGGCAAGGCAAGCCGCGCCAACTCGCCCAGGTCATAGGTCGAACTGGTTGCACCTCCAGCCGTACTGGATTCGAACTCGCAAGTCACCCTTCGCCGCCAGCGGGAACTAAAAGTAGCTCGCACTGCTAACGCGTCCGCACGCCGCGCTATCTCGTCAACCTGCTTGGTCGACATGACGTCATCTTCAGTCGTGGATTCGTAGGTGATGGATAGGTTTCTGTCTCTGACCTGAATATTTGTAATGACTGAGCCTTCGGCATCAACTCGCTCCCGAAGGCCGCGAACGCTTGGCAGCACCGACTCCGTGGCCGCCGGAAGCCGATCCCTGGTACTGGCAAAGTATGCACTCCACGCCCATCCCCTGAGCGCAAGGCATCCACGGTCGACTTTCCATCTCGGAATCAAGGATGGCTCGCCAAGGTAGTCAGATTCGACGAGCACCCGGACAGCGCGAGCAGGTAGCCGGTCGAGGTTCGCCTTTACAAGTCTCTGCAAATTTTCCGATGGATCTTCAAGTTCAAGGTCAGCTAGTTGATCCAACGAAACGTTTCTAGAAACGCGGCGCCAAAACTCAAGCTTCTCGCTCACCACTACGTTCAGGAGTAATGCGAGATCTTCGGTAGTTAGCGTGCCACCCAACCCTTGGCGTGACGGGAAGTTAGCCGCGCTTCCGCCATGACCCTCCCAGACGGCCTGCAGGACTCGCGTCATACGCCCAGACTGTCCTGGTTCAAGTACGCGACCGATTGCCCCGACGGCGGCAGATGTAGCAGCGACATCGAGTTCCTGAGCACGGCGAAACCCCTCACTAGCAAGGGTCGACACGTCCCGCGCCGCCGACTCCCCCAATACGCCGCGGCCACCGCGGAGAACAGCATGGGCCAAGAGGTCCAGGACGGGATCGTCAGCTGCGTGGATCTGATCGATACCGTCAACATCCGTCACCAAGGTGTCCGAATCCTGGGCTCTTGCAGCCAGGCGTTCCCCTTCTGGATGGGAACCAATTGGCGACGGTTCAAGCGTCATGATTATGGGACGCTTCTGCGTCAGCCACTGAAGGTCATCCAACATCCACGTTGGGTCGGCGTTGGGCCTGATGAATACTAGGCGTTGTTGACTCTCGCCAGGCCAAGACAGAACAATGTCCGGCGCAAAACTGTGGTTGAAGTAATTCGTGTGCCAGATATCCATTTTCGGGTCGGCCGATTTGAAGTGCTCGGACACCTGCGTCTTAATAGACTTTATGGTGTCCTCAGGATGGGAATAGTCGAGCGCCCTACGAAGGATCGTGGATGAGTGTTCAGGCACGGTTCAGGCGCCTACCTTCCTGCGACATGATTGTTGCAAGCTGGTCAAGGTGATCATCCGATATGACCAAGCGCTCTTGCTTTTCACACAAGGTAATCAACCAAATCCTCTTGGAAGTCTCGACTAGAACCTCCTGATCTATCTTACCGATTGCTTCCTGTTCAGTATCACAGCCGAACACTTCTGTCTTGCGGTCTAGGATCGCCCGCTTAATAGATTCAGGAGTTGCGTGCTGGTCCCACTTCTTTGCCTGAAATGGGGCCCAGGAGATCCACATCATATGGTCGCACCGCGAACGCTTTGTAAGCAGCGCTACATAACACTTCGCCAGAAAGTCTCGGAAGTGGGTTGGGAGGTTTGACTCGTTCCTGTATTTCTTGACCTCAGCGACGAAGAGTTGTCGCTCGAATTCGCCGCCGCGCATCTGGCCGCCGATATCGAATGAAAATCCGCCGCCGCCATACGGCCAGCTAAACTCCAGCAGCTCATTCAAAGGGTCCGCGATTGTCCACGTTGTAGCTACTCGCGTGGTTGCATCCAGCCACCGCTTGACCCGATGTAGTCCATCGAGCCCAATTAGCTGATTTGTTTCGCCTGCCATGTGGAGCTCTAGTGAATTCGCGGAGAGGCGGACATCGCGCGGTGAGCGCAGGCATTCCCTGTCGCGAACAGAAGCATTTGGCCCCCATCCTCGCCCCTATGCAACGGACCCGTACTTGCGATCCCATGCGTAGACGCGCGAGTCGCTGTCGTCACTCTGCGTATGACTTTAGCAGGCATTGAGTATTAGTCGAGCGATAGGACGAAATTGGCCCTCTGCCGATATCTTGATAGCAGGTCGGTGAGCGCGATGCCGGTCGGTTGAGGCGTCCACTGGGACTGGCTAGAACTGCGGAGCAGGAACCATGTTGAGGTACGGCGCAGCCCTGTCCCTCCTGTCCCTCCTGTCCCCCCACCGTCGCTGACCAGGGGCGACGTTGAGGTTTCGAGGGACACCACAGTCACTGTGCCAGCGCTCCTGTCCCTGTTGCGCTGTACTGAGCTGGCTGCTGCAACAGGTTGGCTGCTGCCTATCGGTGCGATGCTTCAGGCTGAGCGCACCCCGCAGAACCGAGCAGCGCAACGCTGACATCTCACGCCGAGGCCACCAACTATCCAGGCTCCCAACTGTGGGGCGCATTAGGGGCGGGTGGCCGTAGAACACCGGATCCGGTCGGGGCCAGCCGGGTACGACGTAAAGAAGCCTCCGACCTGAACGTGCAGGTCAGAGGCCGTTTCCAGGGGTGTGGCAGGTACTGGGTTCGAACCAGTGTAGGCGAAGCCGACGGTTTTACAGACCGCTCCCTTTGGCCACTCGGGCAACCTGCCTGGGTGCTGTCGTACGACAGCGACTTGAGAGGATAGCGCAGACGCTACCTGGCCGCCGCAGCCGGCCGGGGCGTCACCAGCAGCTACGAATGAGGGGAGCCCGCATGCCCGCCGAGTCGTCGTTCGACATCGTGAGCAAGGTCGATCGGCAGGAAGCCGACAACGCACTCAACCAAGCGGCGCGGGAGATCGCCCAGCGGTACGACTTCAAGGGCACGGGTGCCCAGATCCGCTGGTCGGGTGAGTTCGGCGTCGAGATCGCGGCCAACTCCGAGGAACGGGCAAAAGCCGTGCTCGACGTGTTCAAGGAGAAGCTCGTCAAGCGTGGAGTGTCGCTGAAGCATCTCGAGTCCGGCGATCCGCGGCAGTCGGGCAAGGACTACCGCATCCAGGGCACGTTCGAGGAGGGGATCTCCACCGAGAACGCCAAGAAGGTCGCCAAGATCGTCCGGGACGAGGGTCCGAAGGGCGTCAAGGTCCAGGTCCAGGGCGACGAGGTGCGGGTGGCGAGCAAGAAGAAGGACGACCTGCAGCAGGTGATCACCCTGCTCAAGGGCAAGGATCTCGACGTCGCCCTGCAGTTCGTCAACTACCGCTGAGTTCCGCGGCGGACCCCTGCCAGATACTCCAGCCGCCGGACCCGGTCGCGGGTCGACGGGTGGGTCGAGAAGAGCCGCCCGAACCCACTCTGGCGGAACGGGCTCGCGATCATGAGCGCGGCGGTGCTCCGCAGCGCCGGGTCGGCCGGCAGGGGCACCCGCCGCGTCGTCGACTCCAGCTTGCGGAGTGCGTCGGCAAGCGCCAGCGGGTCACCGGTGATCCTCGCCGACGTACGGTCTGCCGCGTACTCCCGCGAGCGGGTGATCGCCACCCTCAACAGGGACGCCGCGAGCGGGCCGAGGACCAGGAGCAGGAGCAGGCCGACCGGGCCTACGCCTCGCACCGACCGCCCTGCCGGGCCCGGCCAGGCGGGGTGCGTACGCCCGAACCGCACCCGCCACGCACACTGGACCGCGGACATGATCATGCTCGCCAACGCGGAAGCGACCGAGGAGATGAGGATGTCGCGGCTGGCGACGTGACCGAGTTCGTGCCCGATGACGGCGCGCAGCTCGCGCTGGTCGAGGAGCCGGAGCAGCCCCTGGGTGACGCAGATCGTCGAACGGCGCGGGTTGCGGCCCGTGGCGAAGGCGGTGGGTGTCGCGGTCGCGGAGACGTAGACGGCGGGTATCGGGAGGCGCATCGCGGTGGCGAGTTCGCGGACGATCCGACACAGCTCCGGATGGTCGGCCTCGCTGACGGGATAGGCCCGCATGGAGAGGAGCGCGATCCGGTCACTCGCGAAGTACGCGCCCGCGTTCATGGCGAGCGCGAGGCCGCACGCCACCACCAGGCCCACCCGACCGCCGACCGCGCCGCCGCCGAGGATCAGCAGCACCGACAACGAGGCCAGCAGCATCGTCGTCTTGAGCTGGTTGCGATGGCAGTGCGCGCGGTCGTGCATAACCTTCGTTGGACCTCCGTCCGGAGAACGCCTGGCGCCGACGGTGGCGTTCCCGAAAGTTGCGGCGTTCGGCGAAAGTTCTGGCGTTCGGCGAATGTCAACGCGTCCGACGTCCTGACAACGCCGCGGGCTCTGACCGCGGAGGTCAGCCGGCGACCTCGGCGGAGGCCCCCACAAGATCCTCGAGGTACGCCTCGAGAATGTCCGGATTCAGTCCGCACCGTAGGCCGAGATGACCATCGGGACGTACGACGAGAACCGACCCGCCCTGGCGGCCGAGCAGGCGCCGCGCCTCGCCGTATCTGTCCAGGAGAGTCACGCCCCGGGCGGTACCCAGGCCGCCGCCGATGACCTCGCCGCAAACCGCCGGCCCGAACCGATGCAGGGCGGCCCTGACCACCTCGGTCGTGACGCTGCCGAGCCCGAGAACCGTCCACTGGGTGGCCTGCGTGGAAGGGGATGACCGTACGTCGGACAGGCGTACGTCGGACAGGCGTACGTCGGCGGCGCGGGCCGGGCTCCACAGGAGTACGTCCGGCACTGGGTCGCCGGCGCGGAGCATGACCCGCCGGCCACCGAGTTCCTGGGACAGTCGGGATCCGCGGTAGTGCAGGTCGCGCTCACCACGTCGGACGTCGCGGGCGGACCGGCGACGCAGAACGAGGCCCGCGGCCGGCGGCGGGAGGCTTCGCAGAATTCGGCCAGCGCCTCGTCGGGCTGCGGGCGGTCCGGTGGCGTCGCCGAGCAGCTCACGTACCGGGTCCGTCGACAGCTGGCTCGTGCGAAGCGCGACCGTAAGGCGCTCCGCCTCGTAACTGTCGAGCAGGTCCTCTTCCGCCCCACGCAGGACCGCGGCCAGCTTCCAGCTCAGGTTGGTCGCGTCGCGCAGGCCGGCGGTCAAGCCCGCCGCCGCGTGCGGCGCATGAAGCGAGTGAGCGTGGGCCGCGTCTCCTGCCACGAACACACGCCCGTCGCGCATCCGGTCGACGACCCCAGGAGTGATGTCGTACGCCGACAGCCAGGTCGCCTCGATGAACCGCACCTGGGTCCATCCGGTGAAGCGCTGGAACAGCGTCTCGATGACATCCCTGCTGGGGCGTGCCGTGCCGAGGGCGGCGGCGTCCGCGACGATGCGTACGGCCCAGATCGTGGCGCCCGTGCGGGTGGTGTGCGGGAGGGGAGCGAGGGTGATGTCGTGGTCGGGCCCGCACCAGCGGTACGTGCGGTCGGCGTGCGGGAGACCCTCGACGGTCATGTCACCGCACCAGAGCCGCACGGTCGGGGCTGGCTCCGCGCCGCCGGCGACGGACCGCGCAGGCGTGCCGGTGAGCGCGGACGTGCCGGTAGGCGCGGACGTGCCGGTAGGCGCGGACGTGCCGGTAGGCGCGGACGTGCCGGTAGGCGCGGAGCTACCGGTGGGCGCAGGCGTACCGGCAGAGGCGGACGTGAAGGCGAGGCCCAGCAGCCGCCGTACCGTGCTCTGGCCGCCGTCTGCCCCAATGACGTACGCCGAACGCACACGCCGATCGCCGCCCGCCTCGTCGGTAAGACCGGCCACGACGCCGCGCGAATCCTGGCGGAGGTGTCGGAGCGTATGGCCGAAGTCGATGCGGACACCGAGACCAGCGAGCCGCGCCCGGAGAATCTCCTCCAGGTGCACCTGCGAGAGGGCTACCGGACCGGTGAAGCGCTGGCCCGCCCTAGTGGTGGAATTCTGCCCGCGGCGACGGTCACCGAGGTCGGCCAGCAACCGCCCACGGGCATGGACGCGCTGGGCGGCGCTCCGCGAGGCACGGGCGAGTACGTCGTCGATCACTCCCAGATCCGCAAGGATCTCGAGGCTACGGGGATGCAGTGTCCACGCCCGGGACCCGGGCTTCGGCTCCGTCGACTGGTCGACGAGGCGAACGTCCACGCCACGCCGGGCCAGGTCGAGCGCGGCGGCGAGCCCGGTCGCCCCGGCGCCCACGACGAGCACCTCGCAGTCCGCTCCCCCACCGGCCTCGCTCCCGGCAGCGTCCGGCCCGGGTCCCAGCGCAGGATCCTGCCCGCCGCCGCCCGGCCCAGGACCTGCCCCGTGATCATGATCGTGATCATGAAGGTCTTGTGGTCGCATACGCCTCGAATCCTTCATGATCATGGTCGCCCGCCGCGCACGTGGACCATGGTCGCCGCTCATGTCGCCACCGGCCTGCCGCTCGGCTGCCATCGGTCTGCCGCTACTCGTGCCGCTCAGAACGCCAGCCTCACCACGTCGAGGACCCCGAGGACGAGGTTGGGCGCGACCGAGAGGACGACGCCGAGCACCGCCGTCAGCCCGACCGCGATCCCGGCCGGCCAGGGGGTGGCGAGCCGGCGATCTGCCAACGCGGGGTCCAGACGTACGCCATCGACCGGACGCCCCCGAGCCTCCGGCGGGAGGAAGAGAAGCGCCGCCCAGTACAGGTAGTACACCAGCGCGATCACGACGTTCACGGCCATCACCACCGCGAGCCACCCGGCGCCGCCGTCGATCGCCGCCCGGAAGATCACGACCTTGCCGAACAACCCGATGACACCTGGCGGTAGCCCGGCCAGTGCGAGGAGGAAGAACGCCAGCGCGCACGCCCGCAGGGGCCGGGACCACGCCATCCCGCGGTAGTCCGCGAGTATCCGTCCGCCGCCCGCCGACCCGCACAGCTCCGACCCGCCGCCCGCCGACCGGCCGCCCGCCGACCGGCCGCCCGCCGACCCGCGTGCGTTCGACCCGCGCCCGCCCGCGGTCACAGCGACGACCGCGAACGCACCGAGGTTCACGACCGCATAGATGAGGAGGTACGCCACGGTCGCCTGCAGCAACCCGTCGGCGCCCGCCGCCGACCTCTCGCCTCCGGCGGTAACCGCGGACGACGCCGCCGACGCCGCGCCCAGCGGCACCAACAGGTAACCCGCCTGCGCGACACTCGACCACGCCAGCAGCCGGACGGCGTTGCGCTGCCGCAGCGCCACCAGGTTGCCGAGCGTCATCGTCAGCGCCGCGAGGACGGCGACGACCGGTGCCCACACTCCGGCGTACGACGGAAACGCGATGCTCACCACCAGCAGGAGCCCGACGAATCCCGCCGCCTTCGACACCACGGACAGGTAGGCGGCGACGGGCACGGGCGCGCCGACATACGTGTCGGGCACCCAGAAGTGGAACGGCACAGCCGCCACCTTGAACGCCAGCCCCACCAGCGTGAGCATGACACCGACGGCCGCGACGCCGGCCGGGCCGTCGCCGTCCCGCAGCGCCGCGTCGATCCCCGCGAGATAGACGGTGCCGGTGACGCCGTAGACGAGGGAGACCCCGAAGAGCATCACCGCAACGGACACGACGGAGACGAGGAAGAACTTCAGCGCCGCCTCGGCCGCCCTCCGGTCGCCGCCGCGCAACCCCACGAGGGCGAACGCCGGAAGCGAGACCAGCTCCAACGCCACGACCAGCGTGATGAGGTCCCGCGCCCCGGCCAGCACCATCGCCCCACTGGCAGAACACAGCAACAGGAAGTGGTACTCGCCGGCCGCGATTCCCGCCGGTAGCGTCCCGCGGGTCGAGAGCAGGACGACGACGGCCGTGCCGCCGCCGACCAGGAGCTGGAAGACGAGCGTCGTGCTGTCGACAAGGTACGAACAGGCCGACGGGCCGACGGACGCCGCGGCACCGCCGGCCGCTCCACCGACGACGCAGAAAGCCTCGCGTACCGAACCGCGCAGGGGCACCACGAAGGCCAGCCCGGCGAGCAGACCGCCGAACGCCACCCACGACACGAGGCCGGGCCGCCGGCCGCGCGCCATCGCGTCGACGACCAGCACCGCGACAGCGGTCAGCGCGACGGCGAGCGGTGGCGCGATCGCGAGCCAGTTGATCGGCTGCACCAGGTCAGGCACCGGCACTCACCTCCCCACCAGCAGCGTGACGGCGGGTTCGGTGACCGCCAGGACCGCTCCGGGATACAGCCCGAGCACCAGCGTCAGCGCCACAAGCGGCGCCCACGACCACACCTCGATCGCGGTGACGTCACGAAGGGCCGCGCCGTTCTGTACGAGGCTCGGCCCGATCGTGTCGTTGCCCTGGCAGATCCGCCGAACGAGGACGAGGAAGTACGCAGCGGTGAGGACAGCGCCGAGTCCGGCGAGCACCATCAGCACGATGTAGGTCGTCCGGGCGAGCGCGGCGTGAGGTTCGTACGCACCGAACAGCGCCAGCATCTCGCCCCAGAACCCGGCCAGCCCGGGGAGCCCGAGGCTCGCCACCGCTCCGAAGACGAACAGCCCGCCGAGCCGCGGCATCCGTGCGTACAGTCCGCCACCGAGGTCGGCGAGGACACCGGTGCCGTGCCGGTCCTTGATGGCGCCGGCGAGGAAGAACAGCAGCCCGGTGATGAGCCCGTGCGCGACCCCGGCGAAGATCGCGCCGTTGACGCCGACCGGCGTGAGTGTCGCGATGCCGAGCAGGACGAAACCCATGTGGCCGACGGAGGAGTACGCGATGAGCCGCTTCAGTTCGCGCTGCGCCAGACAGGCGAGCGCGCCGTAGATGATGCCGACGGTGGCGAGTCCGGCGAGGTAGGGCGCCACCGCGCGGGCGCCGTCGGGGACGACCGGGAGCCAGACGCGGACGAAGCCGTACGTTCCCATCTTCAGGAGTACGCCGGCCAGCAGGACCGAGCCGACCGTGGGAGCTTTCGCGTGCGCGTCGGGCAGCCAGGTGTGCAGGGGCCACATCGGGCTCTTGACCGCGAGGCCGAGTCCGATGGCGATGGCGGCGAGCAGTTGGGCGCCCGCGGTGATCTCCCGGCCGGCGCCCGCCGCGAGAGCGGTGAGGTCGAACGTACCGGCCTGTGCGTACACCAGCAGGAATCCCAGCAGCATGAGCGCGCTGCCGAGCAGGGTGTAGAGGATGAACGTCGTGGCCGCGCGGCGCCGCCCCGCTCCGTCGTGCGGGTCGCCCCAGACGGCGATGACGAACCACATCGGGATGAGGACGACCTCGAAGAACAGGAAGAACAGGATCAGGTCGAACGCCACGAACGTCCCGAGCATCCCGACCTCGAGGAGCAGGACGAGAGCGACGAACGCCCGGGTCGGTGGCCGCTGTCCTTGCCCCGCGGAAGTGGCGCCGCCACCAGCGGAGGCGGCCGCTGCGTCGGAACCGGCGGACGCGGCGGACGTGACGGACGCGGCGGACGTGACGGACGCGGCGGACGTGACGGACGCGGCGGTCGAGGGCGGGATGCGGGTCGTGTAGAGCAGGCAGCAGAACGCCAGCAACGCCGTGAGCAGGACCATCGCCAGTGAGATGCCGTCGATGCCGAGATGCCAGCGGACATCGATCGCGGGGATCCAGCTCGCGTCCGTCTCGAACTGCACCCGTTCCGCAGCCGCGTAGTCGAAGCGCACCGCGACGACGACAGCGACCAGCAACGTCGCCGCGCCGACGACGGCGCCCACCCGCGCCACCACCGGCTCGGCGACCAGCCTCGGCGCACCCGCCACCACCCCGGCACCGACGAGGGGCAGGGCGAGGAGGAGCCAGAGCAGGACGTTCATGGCACCGCCCGCACGGTGAGGCCTGCCAGGAGCAGCATCACCAGCCACATCAGGAGTTCGATCACGCGACCACCCCCCACGCCGCGAGGGCGAGGACGAGAACACCGGCGACGACCAGGCTCAGGTAGGTCGAGACGTTCCCGGTCTGCGCGAGCCGCAGCAGGCCTCCGACGGCGCGGGCCGCTCGGCCCGAGCCCTGGACGTAGAAGTCGACGACGTCGCGGTCGCCGGCCACGACGATGCGCGCGAGTGCGTAGACCGGTCGTACGACGATCCTGGCGACCACCGCGTCGATCCGGAAACCCTGCTGCAGCAGGGGTCTCGCCGGGCCGAACAGGTCCGCGGGGTCGCGCCTGCCCCGGCTCCGCCATGCTGCCGTGACCGCCGCGACCGCGAGTCCGGCAAGGGCGAGCGACAGCATCGTCGTACTCGCATGGAGCAGGCTCGGCGCCTCGGCCTCCGCGGGCCCACCGCCGCCCAGCCAGCGCGCCCAGGTTCGCGGGGCCAGCGCCAGGAACCCGAGCAGTGCGCTCGGCACCGCCAGTACGATCAGCGGCCATCGCATGAGTGCCGGTGCCTCCGCTCTTGGAGCAGGGATCCCCCCATCCAGGGCATGTGCCGCAGGGGCACCCTCACCCAACGGAGCCGACTCGGGCGCGGCGCCGAAGAAGACGCGCAGCCACAGCCGCGTGCAGTACGCCGCGGTGAGGGCGACGGTCGCGAACCCCGCCACCAGCAGTATCCATCCGACGCTCACCGGCAGCACTCCACCGTGCTGGACCGCTTCCTGGATCGCACCGAGCACGGCGTCCTTGGCGAAGAACCCCGACAACGGCGGCAGTGCCGCGAGCGCCGCCAGGCCGATCGTCATCGTCACGAACGTCACCGGCAGCGTCCGCCGTAGCCCGCCCATCGCCGACATCAGGTTGCTGCCCACGGCGTGGATCGCCGCGCCCGCGCACAGGAACAGCAACGCCTTGAACGCCCCGTGCGCCACGAGCAGCAGGACTCCCGCGGTGTAACCACCCGCCGCGAGTCCCGCCAGCATGTAGGCCAACTGGCTCACCGTCGACCACGCCAACACCCGCTTGATGTCCTCCTCGGCGAGCGCGGCAAGTGCCGACCCGACCATGGTGATCGCGGCGATGACGGCGAGCACCGCGAGCGTCGCGGGCGCGAGTTCGAACACCGCGAGCAGCCGCGCCACCAGGAACACTCCCGCCGCCACCATGGTCGCCGCGTGAATGAGCGCGCTCACCGGTGTCGGCCCGGCCATCGCGTCCGGAAGCCAGATGTGCAGGGGGAACTGCGCCGACTTGCCGACCACGCCACAGAGCAGCAGCAGGGTCGCCAACGTGGCTGTACCGGCTGTCAACCCGTCATTGACGGCGGCCTCCTGAATCTCGCTGATCCGGAAGGAACCAGCTGCCACGCCAAGGACGAAGATCCCGAACAGAAAGCCGATGTCGCCCAGTCTCGTGACCAGGAACGCCTTCACCGCGCTGTCACGCGCGTCGGCGAGCTCCCAGTGATGGCCGATCAGGAAGTACGAACAGACGCCCATCACCTCCCAGCCCACGAGCAGCACCAGGAGGTCGTCGGCGGCGACCACGAGCAGCATCGCGGCGGTGAAGAGCGACACCAGGCAGACGTACGACGGATACCGCGGATCCCCGCGCAGGTAGTCGATCGAGTAGACCTGCACCGCCAGCGCCACGCTCGTGACGAGCAGACTCACCAGCGCCGAGAGCCCGTCGACCCGGAAGGCGATGTCGAACGCCAGCCCTCCCGTCGGCACGTGCGCCAGCACCAGCGTCTGGAGCTCGAGGCGCCCGGAGAGGTCGGCGATCACTACGGCGAGCGAGGCGATCCAGCCCACGCCGGCGCCCAGGACGCCGATCGGCGCGACGGCGCGAGGGGCGGCCTTGCCGAGCAGGAGAGTGAGGACGGCGGCGAACACCGCCGCGCCGGTCGCGGCAAGAAGGAGTGCGGTCATCGCTTGGCCTCCGCCGGTGCGTCCTCGGAGTTGCCGGAGGCATGTCGAGATGGCCGGCCATCATCCTCGGACGGCTCGGCCACGGCCGCCGCATCCGCTGGCTCAGCCGCTGCCTCCACCCGCGCGTCCTCCGCCGCATCCATCGCCGCCACCTCGTCGGCGTACGCCTCATCGGTGGCGTCGCGGTCGGCGAGCTCGCGGGCGTCCTCCACGTCGATCGACGCGCGGGTACGAAAGACCAGCAGGACGATCGCCAGCCCGAGCCCGATCTCGGCAGCGGCGATGGTGATGACGAAGAGGGTCAGGATCTGCCCGCTGTGCAAGGGGTCCCGGTGCCAGGCGTCGAAGGCGAGGACGTTCAGGTTGACCGCGTTGAGCATCAGCTCGACACCGACGAGGACGAGGACGGCGTTGCGCCGGGCGAGGACGCCGTAGACGCCGATGGAGAACAGTAGGACCCCGACGAGCAGCGGCAGCAGCAGTGGCATCAGCGGCCACCTCCGGTGCCGGTGACGCCTGCGCCCTTCGTTCCCTCCGGTGGCGTACGGGGCGTACTCCTCGAGCCACTCGGCGAACCACGGGTCGACAGCGCGATCGCACCCACGAGCGCGGCCAGCAGCAGCACCGACAGCACCTCGAACGGCAGGACCCAGGTGGAGAACACCGCTTCACCGATGGCCTTCGCGCTGCCGACCTCGACCCGGTGAAGGTCGATCACCTCACCGGCGAACCCCACCACCATCGTCGTACCGAGGACGGCCGCGACCGCCACCGCGACGATCCCGGCGAACCAGGCGTTCGCCTTGGTGAGGTCGGCGACCGGCCCGGTCGGCGCACGGGTGAGCATGAGCGCGAAGAGCAGCAGGACGACCACCGCTCCCACATAGATGAGCACCTGCACCCACGCCACGAACTCCGCCGTCAACAGCAGATAGCACCCCGCGAGCGCGCCGAGCGTCACCACGAGCCAGAGCGCCGCGTGGACGACCTGCCGCGTCGTGACGACCAGCAACGCCGAGCCGATCGCCACCACACCGAAGAGGGCGAAGAGCACCTGGACGGCTCTCATGGCTCGCCGTCCGCGTTCGTACGTTCGTTCTCACCGGCCTGCTCGCCAGGCTGAGCAGCGGCCTGCTCGACGGCTCTCGCCGCGGCCTTCTCCGCGACGCCGATCTCCTTGGCCGGCTCGGCGCCAGGGTCGACCGGCGGCGGTACGGGCACGGTCCACATCCACTCGCGCAGCTCGTCGCGTTCGTGGGTGAGGTCGGCGATGTCGGTCGTGGCGTACTCGAACTCCGGCGACCAGAACAACGCGTCGAACGGACACACGTCGATGCAGATCCCGCAGTACATGCAGAGGGAATAGTCGATCGCGAACCGGTCGAGCACGTTGTGGCTGCGTTCCCGCCCACCCCCCTCGGCCGGCGCCCCCCCATGTTGGTGCTGTGCCTCCTTGTGCGAGTCGATGTAGATGCACCAGCAGGGGCATTCGCGGGCGCAGAGCATGCAGACGGTGCAGTTCTCCTCGAAGAGCGCGATCACACCGCGCGACCGCGCGGGGAGGTCCGGCTTGACATCGGGGTACTGCTGCGTCACCGAACGCCTGGTGAGGTTGTCGAACGTCACCTTGAGCCCGTGCGCGAGTCCCTTGCCCGGGATCCCGGCCATCACCACACCTCCTTGCGTACAACCCGAAGTCTCATGACCGGACCACCGCCACGACGCCGGTGAGGGCGAGCTGCAGGAGGGCGAGCGGTACGAGCAACTGCCACCCCAACCGCTGCAGCTGGTCCGCCCGCAGCCGCGGGTAGGCGACCCGCACCCAGATCACCACGAACGCCACGGCGAACACCTTGAGCAGCGTCCACAACCATCCCAGCGCACCGGCGAACGGCCCCTCCCAACCACCGAGGAAGAGGACCGTCGTCAGGGCCGCGAGCACCACGATTCCGGCGTACTCCGCCAACAGGAACAGCGCGAACCTGATCCCGGTGTACTCGGTGTACGGCCCGAAGATGATCTCCGCGTCGGCGACCGGCATGTCGAACGGCGGCCGGTGCAGCTCGGCCAGTCCGGCGACGAAGAAGACGAACAGTCCGGGCAACTGCCAGATCAGCCACCACGGCTCCCACGCCTCGACGATGCCCGAGAGCGACAGCGTGCCGGCCGCCATCGCGACACTTGCCGCTGCGAGGACGAACGGCAGTTCGTACGCCAGCAACTGGCCCGCCGACCGGAACCCGCCCAACAGGCTGTACTTGTTGCCGCTCGCCCAGCCGCCCATGAGCGAACCGAGGACGCCGACCCCCATCACGGCGAGTACGAAGAACAGCCCGGCGTCGAGCTCGACCCCCACGAGACCCGGCCCGAACGGGATCGCCACCAGCGCCACGAGGTACGGCACGAGCGCGAGGACAGGCGCGAGTTGGAAGACCCGGCGATCCGCGTTCGCGGGTACGACATCTTCCTTCTGCGCGAACTTCACTCCGTCGGCGACGAGCTGCGCCCAACCGTGGAAACCGCCCGCGTACATCGGGCCGAGCCGACCCTGCATGTGCGCCATCACCTTGTGCTCCGTCTGCCCGACGAGAAGCGGGAGGACAAGGAACGCCACGAAGACGCCGCCCACGCGAAGGACAAACTCGAGCGCCTCAGCCATCGTCGCCCCCGCCGGTCGCTTCGGGCGGCTGCTCCCCTTGGGCCGGCTGCTCCCCCTGGGCCGGCTGCTCCCCCCGAGCCGGACGTTCCCCCCGAGCCGGACGCTCACCCCGAGCCGGACGCTCCCCCCGAGCCGGACGTTCACCCCGAGCCGGACGTTCAGCCCGACCACGGGCGGGCCGGGCCGGCGGTGCGGTGACCGCCATCGGGTCCGGCGCCTCCGAACCGGGCGGGCGCGGACCCCACGCCTCGGCGGCCGGTACGCCAGGTGGCGCCATCCGTCGCCGGCTCGGCGACCGGCCGGCGTCGTGGTCGGACTCGCCGGGTTCCTTCGCGCCAGGCCATGCCTTCGCCACCCGGGCCGCCAACACGAACTCCTTGCGCAACGGGTGACCCTCGAACTCGTCCGGCAGCAACAACGGCGCAAGCCCCGGGTGCCCGGCGAAGTCGATGCCGAACATCTCGTGCGTCTCGCGCTCGTGCCACCCCGCACCGGCGTAGACAGGGGTGACCGTCGCCAGAGCAGGCGCGGATCGCGGAATCCGCGTACGCACCAACAGGTGTGCCACCGCCGGAGCGCTCGACTCCTCCGACGCGGCGCCGAGCCGGGCGACGTGGCACACGACGGCGAAGCCCTGGTCGAGTTCGTCGACGGCGGACAACCAGTCGAAGAAGGTGCAGCCCGCCTCGTCCCGCAGGGCGCGCAGTGCCTCGACCCATCGGTCAGCGGGTACGTCGAGGGTGGGTGGACCGAAGCCCTCGTCGAGCCCGACCTCGACACCGAGCGCCGTCGCCATCAGGTCCCGGGTGTCGGTGTACCAGGTCACGAGGTGTCACCCGGCCGCACGGGCCGCCTGAGCAGGGACGCCACGCTCCGCCACCGCGACGGGGCGGCGCCGGCACCTGCGTACCGTTGTTCGAGCGACTCCGCCGCGATCTTCTCCTGCAGCTTGACGATGCCCTGCAGCAACGCCTCCGGCCGCGGCGGGCACCCCGGCACGTAGACGTCGACCGGCACGATCTGGTCGACCCCTTTGGTGACGCAGTACGAATCCCAGTACGGCCCGCCGGAGTTGGAGCAGGAACCGAACGAGATGACGTACTTCGGCTCGGGCATCTGTTCGTACAGGCGGCGGATCGCGGGCGCCATCTTGTCGGTCACCGTGCCGGAGACGACCATCAGGTCCGCCTGCCGCGGCCCCGGCGCGAACGGGATCACGCCCAGCCGGATGAAGTCGTGCCGCGACATCGACGACGCGATGAACTCGATCGCGCAGCAGGCGAGCCCGAAGTTGAAGACCCACAGCGACCAGCGCCTACCCCAGTTGAGAACGAACTTCAGGGGTTCGGGCGCCAGCTTCTGCAGCGGCCCGACATGCGGCATCGGCAGGTCGAGCGGCTGCGTGGTCTTCGGAGTGTTCGGCGCCGAACCCGTTCCCTGGCCGGCGGGGGTCGTCACGTCCATGTCAGCACTCCCTTGCGCCAGGCGTAGAGCAGGCCGACGGCGATGAAGCCGAGGAACACGAACATCTCCACCAGCGTCGTCCACCCGAACCCCGGCGCGGCGAAGATCGTGGCCCAGGGGAAAAGGTAGATCGCGTCGACGGCGAAGACGACGTAAAGGTAGGCGAAGACGTAGTAACGGACGTGGCTCTGCGCCCAACCCGCGCCGACCGGAACGACGCCGGACTCGTAGGTGAGGTACTTCTCACGGGACGGGTTGGTGGGCCGGAGGAGCCGGTTGGCGACGAGAGCCACCGCGGCGAAGACCACGCCGAGAAGCAGAACGCTCAGGACGACCGTGTAGGTCGCGTAGTAGTCCGCGTTCATGCCCCTCTCCTTCTCATCCGACGGCCGAGTCTAGTGTCGGGCGGGAGGGCGCCCTCAAGCTCCGCCCGCGCGCTTCGACACGCGCCTCCCTCCCCCGTGATCATGATCGTGATCATGAAGGGTTTTTCGGTCTATTCGCGACTTTTCCTTCACGATCATGGACCCGGCGAGCCCGCTTCGCGACTTGGCGGCGAGCGGCTCGGGCCACCGGCTGCTGCGCCGCCCCGCGCGCGCGACCTCCTGCTCCAGGACGTAGATCTGGGTGTAGTCGGGGCTCCCGACCACGGTGTCGACGATGACGTTCGCGACCTTCGAGCCGTGCAGCAGCGTCGTACCGCCCTCGCCGAGCGGCACCACGGGAAGGTACTCGTCCATGATCATCGCGTCGAGGCGGCCCCACTCGGCCAACGCCCTTGTCGGGCGGCAGCTTGCTGATCCGGTCGATCTCGGCGTTGACGCGATCGACGTTCAGGAACGACTGGATCGGGGCGCCCGGCAGATGGGCCTTCCGCCCGTCCAGGATCGCCGGGAGTACGGAGTCGCCGTTGGCCCAGTCCATGCACCAACTGCCCGAACGCAGGTTGATCGGCCGGATGCCGTCGCTTGCGAGGTCGTGGGCGAGCGCCGACGGCGCCGGAACGGTCTTGACGGTGAAACCGGCCTTGGTCAGGGCCTGCCACGCTTCGGCGACGGCCCGGCGTACCGACAGAGGAATCTTGCGGGTGTCCATCCACAGGTAGGAAATGCAGGGACTCGGCCCGACGACCAGTCGATTCTCGACGTCGGTACCGCGAATCAGCGGGTAGTTGTCGGCCAGCAGATCGTTGTAGCTCAGGGCGTACTGGTCGTCGCCCTCATCGGCGATGATCCGTTGCTGGATTTCGTTCTCGTCGAGCCCGAACTCGAAAGTGAACCTGTCGACGAACTGGTGCCGACCCGGATCCGTCGAATCCGACCATTCCCGGTTCTTCACCAAGGTAAGGGTTCTGCCGTTCCAGTCGGCGGCGAATTTGTACGGGCCGGTCGCCACCGGATGCCGGGTGTAGTCCTCACGGGTGTCCTTTGCCGCGGGAATCGGTGCGAATGTCGGAAGCGACGCGTAGTAACGCACCACATCGACCGCCTTGACCGGTGCCCCGTCCTCGTACCTCAAGCCATCGCGAAGAGCGAACTCCCACCGGGTGAAATCCGGTTCGCCCGGCCGAGATCGGTGGCCATATCCGGCACCAGAACCGGGTTGCCGTCTTCGTACACCGTCTGGGTGAGACCCCGGCTGGCCAACTTCATGATCGCCATGGTGTCGAGGTGGTAGACCCTCGTGGGGTCGAAGGTGGGTGGCGAGTTGGCGGACAGAACGCGCACCGTGCCGCCGGACCTGGCCTTGGCCACCTGCGGTGCGGGCGCCTCGGCGTGCGGGTCCTGCGCCTCGATGTGGTCCGTCGAGGTACGCCTCGGCTCAGGCGACCCGTCGCCGCTTCCCTGTCCAGGAAGCGAAAGCGCACTGCACGCCCCGAGCGCGAGCGCCCATGCCGCAGCGACGACCACCACCGAGACTCGCCTCCGACACCGCATCGAACGCCGCGTCTTGGGCCACATCGGACGCCGCGTCGAGCCCAGCGTCGGGCGACGTGTCGCATGTCGCATCGATGCGGCCCTCCATCCCGATGGGCCGGAACGTACCCTGGGTGGCCGGACTTGCGGGTACATCCTCCGGCACAAAACACCGAGGGTTACAGTCGAGTCGCGTATTGCGATGGCGTCCCAAAGTGCGGTGGCCCCCCCAACACCGAACAACCCGGACGTAGCATAGAAGCACGACAGGAGAGCGCGCCGCTCCCGAAGGCGGAGCCTCACAGCAACACGGTTTTGGGGACTAGCCCTGGCACGGCGCCCGAGGAGGTCGTTCGCCCGGTGACCAAACAGGTCCAGCAGGTCGACCGTGTCATCATCCGATTTGCCGGCGATTCCGGTGACGGCATGCAACTGACCGGTGACCGATTTACTCAGGAAACCGCATCTTTCGGAAACGACCTGTCGACATTGCCCAACTTCCCGGCGGAGATTCGCGCGCCGGCCGGGACACTGCCAGGCGTTTCGTCATTCCAGATCCATTTCGCCGATCACGACATCCTGACCCCCGGTGATGCCCCCGATGTCCTGGTGGCGATGAATCCCGCGGCGTTGAAGGCCAACCTGCCGGAGCTGCCCCGAGGCGCCACGCTGATCGTCGACGCGGACGAGTTCACCAAGCGGAACCTCAGCCGGGTCGGCTACACGCAGAACCCGCTCGACGACGGTTCGCTCGACGCCTACCAGACTCACGGGTTCAAGCTCACGAGCATGACCACCGAGGCGATCAAGGCCGCGCTGGGTCCGGACCAGGGCGGGTTGTCGCGCAAGGACGCCAGCCGGGCCAAGAACATGTACGCCCTCGGCCTGGTCTCGTGGCTCTACAACCGACCGACGGATTCGACCCTGACGTTCCTGAACGCGAAGTTCGCCCGGCTCCCCGCCATCCGTGACGCCAACATCGCGGCGTTCAAGGCGGGCTGGAACTTCGGTGAGACCGCCGAGGCGTTCGCGATCTCCTACCAGGTCCGGCCGGCGGAGATGAAGGCCGGGCTCTACCGCAACATCTCCGGCAACCTCGCTCTTGCGTACGGCCTCATCACGGGGGCCAACCGGGCGGGGCTGCCGATGTTCCTCGGTTCCTACCCCATCACGCCGGCGAGCGACGTCCTGCACGAGCTGAGCAAGCACAAACGCTTCGACGTGACGACGTTCCAGGCCGAGGACGAGATCGCCGGGGTGGGCGCCGCCCTCGGTGCCGCGTTCGGGGGCGCGCTCGGAGTGACCACGACCTCCGGGCCCGGTGTCTCGCTGAAGTCGGAGACGATCGGCCTGGGTGTGACGCTCGAGCTGCCGCTGGTGGTCTGCGACATCCAGCGCGCCGGTCCCTCGACCGGGATGCCGACCAAGACCGAGCAGGCCGACCTGCTGCAGGCGATGTTCGGGCGCAACGGCGAGGCGCCGGTCCCGATCATCGCCCCGCGCTCGCCGTCGGACTGCTTCGACGCCGCCATCGAGGCCGTACGCATCGCCGTGACCTATCGCACGCCGGTGTTCGTGCTGTCCGACGGCTACCTCGCCAACGGCTCGGAGCCGTGGCGGATCCCGGACGTCGCCGACCTGCCCGAGGTAAAGGTCGAGTTCGCCACCGAACCCAACCACGAGACCGAGACCGGCGAGCGGGTCTTCTGGCCGTACAAACGCGACCCCGAGACCCTCGCCCGCCCCTGGGCGGTGCCGGGCACACCCGGCCTCGAGCACCGGATCGGCGGGCTGGAGAAGGCGGACGGACACGGCAACATCTCCTACGACGCCGCCAACCACGACCTCATGGTCCGCACCCGCCAGGCCAAGATCGACGGGATCGCCCGGACCATCCCGCCGCTGGAGGTCGAGGACCCCGGCAAGGACGCCAAGGTGCTCGTCCTCGGCTGGGGCTCGACGTACGGCCCGATCGGCGCGGCATGTCGGACGCTGCGCGAGCACGGCACCCCGGTCGCACAGGCGCACCTGCGGCACCTCAACCCGCTGCCACCCGACCTGGGCGAGGTGCTCAAGAGCTACGAACGCGTGCTGGTCCCGGAGATGAACCTCGGCCAGTTGGCCATGCTGCTGCGGGCCCGCTACCTCGTCGACGTGGTGACCTACAACCGCGTTCGCGGGCTTCCGTTCAGCGCCGCCGAACTCGTCGAGGCGATCGGCGAGCTCATCGGCTCACTCGAGGACGGCGACGATGCCGGCTCCCTGTCTGACCCGTCGCCCAACGGCCACGTCCGTCACGGCGTCGACGTGGAGGAGGACTGCAGACGCTCATGACCACCACAGATCTGCCGCTGCCCGGACTGCGGGGCGTCCCGACGGCTGACGCTCCGCAGAACCGCAAGGAGTTCACCTCCGACCAGGAGGTGCGGTGGTGTCCGGGGTGCGGCGACTACGCGATCCTCGCGGCGGTGCAGGGGTTCCTGCCCGAGCTGGGCGTCAAGCGGGAGAACGTCGTCTTCGTCTCCGGCATCGGTTGCTCGAGCCGGTTCCCCTACTACCTCGACACGTACGGCATGCACGGAATCCACGGCCGCGCCCCCGCGATCGCGACCGGCCTCGCCACGTCGCGGCCGGACCTGTCGGTGTGGGTGGTCACCGGAGACGGCGACGGGCTGTCCATCGGCGGCAACCACCTGATCCACGCGTTGCGGCGCAACGTCAACCTCAAGATCCTGCTGTTCAACAACCGGATCTACGGGCTGACGAAGGGCCAGTACTCGCCCACGTCGGAACTGGGGAAGATCACCAAGTCGACGCCGCTCGGCTCGCTCGACGCGCCGTTCAACCCGGTGTCGCTGGCCCTCGGCGCCGAGGCGACGTTCGTCGGACGCACGATCGACACCGACCGCAAGCACCTCACCTCGGTGCTGCGGGCCGCGGTGCAGCATCGGGGCGCGTCACTGGTCGAGATCTACCAGAACTGCAACATCTACAACGACGGTGCGTTCGAGATCCTCAAGGGCAAGGACACCCAGGACGAGGCGGTGATCCGGCTCGAGCACGGCCAGCCGATTCTGTTCGGCCGCGACGGCGAGCTGGGTGTCGTCCGCGACCAGGCGTCCGGCGGGCTGCGGGTCGCGCCGGTGGCCGAGGTCGGGGCAGACGCCGTGCTCGTGCACGACGCCCACGGAGCCGACCCGACGACGGCGTTCGGTCTCTCCCGGCTCGCCGACGCGCAGACGCTGCACCACTCGCCGATCGGGATCTTCCGCCAGGTGGAGCGGCCGACCTACGACGATCTCGCCCGTGACCAACTGGCGAAGGTTCGGGCCGACAAGGGCCCCGGCGACCTGGCACAACTGCTCCAGGGAGCCGACACCTGGACCGTCGGCTCCAGCGCCTGACCGCCCACGCCTGACCGCGGATGCGGCATGGCCGGGCCTGAATGACCACGCTGAGCAGGCCCGTGGGAAGTCGACCAGGCGTACCGTCCGTCGGACAATGACCACGCTGAGCAGGTCTGCGTACCTCGGAGAGGCGTCCATGCCTGGCCCAGGTGCCACTGGCATGCTCAGCGTGGTCATTGTCCGACGGAGGCGCCGCGCCTGAACGCGGGGCGGAGATCCCAGTCCGCGAGACCAGCGAGCCGACAATTCGTCTGATCAATCCGTCGTACGTAGTCTGCGACGTGTGGACGAGCAACGCCGGGGGTTGATCTTCGGCGTCCTTGCCTACGCGAGCTGGGGACTGTTCCCGCTCTACTGGCCGCTCGTCCAACCCGCCGGATCGGTCGAGGTCCTGGCGCATCGGCTGATCTGGTCGCTCGTCTTCGTCACCATCCTGCTGAGGATCCGCCCCCGCCCGGGTTGGTGGGCCGCCCTCCGGACCCGTCCGCGCAGTGTCGGCTACCTGTCCGCCGCCGCGCTCATCATCGCCGTCAACTGGGGCACCTACATCTGGGCCGTCAACCACGACCATGTAGTGGACACGGCTCTCGGCTACTACATCAACCCGCTCGTGATCGTGATGGCCGGTGTCCTGCTCTTCGGCGAACGCCTCAACCGCGCCCAGTGGACCGCGCTCACGATCGCCGCCGTCGCGGTCGTCATCCTCACCATCGACTACGGCCGGCCGCCGTGGGTGGCGTTCACGCTCGCCCTGACCTTCACGGCGTACGCCCTGTGCAAGAAGAAGGCAGCCGCCGGTGCGATGGAGAGCCTCGCCGTCGAGACCACGGTCGCGGGCCCGCTGGCACTCGGATATCTCGGCTGGCTGGAACTCACCGGAGCGGGTGCCTTCGGCCACACGGGCTGGGACAAGGCCGTCCTGCTGGCCGGCGCGGGCGTGGTCACCGCCATCCCGCTGCTGCTGTTCGCCGCCGCGGCCACCCGGGTCTCGCTGACGACGCTGGGGATCATCCAGTACATCGCGCCGACGTTGCAGTTCCTGATCGGCGTGCTGGTGTTCGCCGAGCCGATGCCGCCGGTACGCCTGGCCGGCTTCGCCATCGTCTGGCTCGCCCTCGCGATCTTCACGTGGGACGGCCTGCGACGGGGCCGCCGCGCGCAACTGGAAGCTGCAGAATCCGGTCCGCCATCGCGAGGAGCAGCTCCCGTCGCCGAGCCAAACTGACCGGCGGCGCCCACAGGCCGCGTTCGAGCCCGGCGATCGCCGGATCCATCCCGAACCTCGCCACCCAGTGGTGCAACCACTTCGGATGCGGGCAGTAGCGGCGTTCGGCCGCGAACCATGTCACCAGCGCGTGCCGCATCACCTTGCTCAGCAGGTCGTGGAACAGCCACCCGTCGCCACGGCGAGCGCAGGTCGCAAGATCCCGGTCGTACGACGGCAACTCCTCGGCCAGCACGCTCCGCGACCGTTCGACGAGCGCCGGAGGGAATGTCGACAGCTGGGACCTGACCTCCGCGCCGGTGCCGGCGCCGTCGGCGAGCAGCGTGCCGTAGGCGAAGCCCGCAATGGCGTACAACGGGGTCGGGTACTCCACGCCCTCCCACCCACGGCCGGACCGCACATCGCTGGCCCAGCCGTCGAAGACACGGCGGGTCTTGTGGGAGACGTCGACCTGGAAACCGCCGATGTCCAGCCGGTCGAGCACGAAACCAGGCTGGTGGAACGTCACTGGAACGCCGCGGCCGGTGTGGAGCTTCTCGACCGGGCGATCCGACGGGGCGGGAGGGCCGTCCCGGTCCCACACCAGGACGATGTCGACGTCGGAGTCGGCCGTGAACCCGGTGAACACCGATCCCTGGCCGTAGGCGAAGGCGAGCCCGCCGAGGGCACGGTAGGAGGGTACGACCTGGCGAGCGATCCGGAGAGCGGTGTCCACCCCACGTATCCTGGCGATCCACGCCAGTCCGCGCATCGGCAGGTCCAGGACAGGCCTCCGCAGGGCGCGGTGCGGCCCGGATACTCGACTCCACCGGAACCGCGAGTGGTCCGAAAGTTCACCCGCTTTCAGGCGGGCACCTCCGAGCAGTTCCGAGGGCAGGAAGGATGTCGGTCCATGACAGCAGCGGTGAAGGCGGTGAGCCGCAGCGCGACCCATTCGTTCAGCAAGGACGTCTGCGAGCGCGTCGAGCTGCTCGCCGGCCTCGGTGTGGCGGGTGACGCCCACTCCGGTGTGACGGTCAAGCACCGGTCGAGGGTGGCCCGGGACCCCAGCCAGCCCAACCTCCGTCAGGTCCACCTCATCCACGCAGAGCTCCACGAGGAGCTGGCCGAGGCGGGGTTCACCGTGGCGGCGGGGCAGATGGGTGAGAACGTCACCACCCGGGGGGTCGACCTGCTCGGACTCCCCACCGGCACGCGGCTCCATCTCGGCGCGTCGGCGGTGGTCGAGGTGACCGGACTCCGCAATCCGTGTACGCAGTTGGACGACTTCCAGCCGGGCCTGCTCGCGGCCGTCCTGGGCCGCGACGAGACCGGCAAGGTCATCCGCAAGGCCGGCATCATGGGAGTCGTGGTCACCGGCGGTGAGGTCCGGCCCGGTGACGCCATCCAGGTCGAGCTGCCACCAGAACCGCACCGTCCACTCGACCGGGTCTAGACGGTATGCAGAGGCCTCAGCCTCTGCATACCGTCTAGGCCGCTGTCTGCCAAGGAGCCCGGCGCTCATCCAGCGTCAGGTTGCTCCCGTTTCTGGTCGAGGATGCGTTCGGCCATCGAGACGAACACCTCGCGGCGGCGTTCGAGGGTGATGGGCAGCCACAGCGAACGCTCCAGCGACGCGATTCGGCTGTCCATCCCGAACCGCGCGATCCAGTGCTGCAGCCACTTCGGGTGCGGGCAGTACCGGTGCTCGGCCGAGAACCACGCGACGAGCGCGTGCCGCAGCACCCTGCTCAGGAGTTCGTGGAAGAGCAACCCATCGCCGCGGCGGGCCGAGCCGGCAAGGTCGCGTTCGTACGACGGAAGTTCCGCCTCCAGCACGGTCCGGGACCGCTCGATCAGCAGGGGCGGAAATGACGTGAGGTCGCTCCGTGCGGCGGCGGCGAGCCCGTTCTCGTCGATGAACATCCGGCCGTAGGCGAATCCCGCGATCGCGTAGAGCGGCATCGTGGAGTCAGAGTCCTCCCAACCCCAGCCGGAACGGATGTCCCGGATCCACCCGGAGAACGTCTCGTGCGACTTGTGGGAGACCTCGATCTGCTCGCCGTTGACCCAGAACCGGTCCAGGGAGAAGCCCGGATAGTCGTGCTGCAGCGGCTTGCCGGGGCCGTTGTGCAGGTCCGCCATGGCCTGGGAGCGCACCTTGGGCGGATCGCCGTCCCAGACCATGATCAGGTCGAGGTCGGAGTCGTTGGTGAAACCCGCGATGACCGGGCCCTGGCCGTAGGCGAACGCGAGGCCGTCGAGCGAGCGATAAGCCGTGGTGACGCGGTTCGCGATCTCGAGAGCGGAGTCCACGCGCATATCCTCTCCACCCGGGCTCGTGGACGCGAGTCGGGGCCGATGCCGGCCGTCCGCAGCCCCAGGTCCCGCCCATGTTCCGCCCATGTCCCGCCCGTGTGGAGTCCGCGCCCAGTCCGCACCACCCGCAACGGTGGTACGTACGCACGCACCGTGACAAGGTGCAGGCGTTCCGTCGGCGACGGGCGAGCTGGCTGGCTGAGCGGGCGGGCGGGCTAGCTGTCGGCGGGTGTCGACGGCCGGATTCCCGGCGGTCACCGGCCGTTCAGGTCCGCGCCGCGTCGCGCTTGTCGGAGTCACCTAGCTTCGGCCTCGGGATTCGACCGCGGGTTCGACGCGCCTCGAAGGCGGAGCGGCGCGCGGTCCCGGCCCCCGCTCGGAGCGCTCACGCCCGGCTCCGGGCACACCTTCGTACCTGTGCGGACCTGGAGTGTGTTCTGACATGAAGCGGCTCCTCCCCCTCCTTCCACGACACGGCTCACGGAGCCGGCTGACGTGTGAGTTCCGGTGCGGCAACGCCTGCGACCACCCGGTACCCAACCGGAGCGACAACCCATACTTCGCAGACGTCGTGGCGTCGGCGCTGTCGAGGCGTTCGCTGCTGAAGGGAACCGCGGCCGGCGCGTTGGTGATCGGCGGCGTCGCTGGCGCGGCCGTGCCGAGCGCGGCGGCTGCCGCGAGCCCGAAGGACGGCCCGCGCCCGAGCAACGGACGTGGCAGCGGCGGATCCCGGATCAGTGACCTCGACTTCACCACCGTCGCGCCGAACACCCGCGACGCGGTCGTCGTTCCGGACGGCTACGCGCAGGCAGTCGTGGCCAGCTGGGGCGACCCTGTGCTGCCCGACGCCCCGGAGTTCGACTTCGAGAACCAGACGGCGGCGGCGCAGGAGAAGCAGTTCGGCTACAACTGTGACTACGTGAGCGTGCTCCCGCTGGGGAGCGGTTCGCGGGGCGGCGAGAGGGCGCTGCTCGTCACCAACCACGAGTACACCGACGAGGCCCTGATGTTCCGCGGATGGGCCGACGGTGCATCGGCGTCCGAGGAGCAACTGCGGGTCTCGCTCGCAGCCCACGGGATGTCCGTCGTCGAGATCGAGCGGGTCGGACGTACGGGCCGGTGGAAGCTCGTCACCTCGGGGCAGCGGCCGTTCAACCGCCGGCTCACGGCCACGACGCCGTTCGTTCTCACCGGCCCTGCCGCGGGAGACGACCTGGTCCGGACGGAGGCCGACCCGACCGGACGCCGGGTCCTCGGCACGCTGAACAACTGCGCAGGCGGCACCACGCCATGGGGCACGGTCCTGTCCGGTGAGGAGAACTTCAACCAGTACTTCGAAGCGTCCGGCGCCGTCGACCCTGCGTACGTCCCGGCATTCACGCGTTACGGCCTGCCGACGGCCCAGGCGGCGGGCAAGTCGTGGGCCAGGATCGACGAACGCTTCGACCTGACGAAGAACCCGAACGAAGCGAACCGGTTCGGCTGGATCGTCGAGCTGGATCCGTACGACCCGGAGGCGCCACCCCGCAAGCGCACCATGCTCGGGCGAACGAAGCACGAGGGCGCAACCGTCTCGGTGACGCGTGACGGCCGGGTCGCTGCGTACCTCGGTGACGACGAGCGCTTCGACTACCTCTACAAGTTCGTGTCCCGCGACCGCTACCGGACGACCCGGACCGCCGCCGCGCACCGCCACAACATGAGTCTGCTCGACCGCGGCACCCTCTACGTCGCCAAGTTCACCGGCGACGGTGCGGACGACGGGGAGTACGACGGCACCGGCGAGTGGATCCCACTGACGAGCGACGAGGAGTCGTTTGTCGACGGGATGTCGGTCGCCGAGGTGCTCGTGCACACGCGGCTCGCGGCGGACAAGGTAGGCCCCACCAAGATGGACCGGCCGGAGGACGTCGAGCGGAATCCGGTCACCGGCTCGGTCTACATGGCGTGCACCAACAACTCCAACCGCACGGCGGAGCAGGTCGACGAGGCCAACCCGCGGGCGGCCAACAAGCACGGTCACGTCGTCGAGATCGACGAGAGGCGCGGGGACGCGGCGGCGACGTCGTTCAACTGGCGGCTGTTCCTGGTCTGCGGGGATCCGAGCGATCCGACGACCTACTTCGGTGGGTACGACAAGTCCAAGGTGAGCCGGATCTCGTGCCCGGACAACCTGGCGTTCGACGGTGCGGGAAACCTGTGGATCTCCACCGACGGCAACGCGCTGGAGTCCAACGACGGGCTGTTCGCCACCCCGGTGCGCGGACCGGAACGCGGGCACGTCAAGCAGTTCCTGACGGTGCCGGTGGGCGCGGAGACGTGCGGACCGCTGGTGACCTCTGACCAGCGGACGGTGTTCGTCGCCGTCCAGCACCCGGGCGAGGTCGACGGCGCGACCCCGGAGGAGCCGGCATCGACGTGGCCGTACGGCGGCCAGCCACACCCGTCGGTCGCCTGCGTCTGGAAGGACTGACCCGCCCCTGCGCCCTCCCGCCTCGGTGATCATGAAGGCACCCGGTACGTAGGGGCCCGTTCCCCTTCACGGTCCGGTCCGCTTTCATGATCACGGGAGCGAATGAGGACAGGCGAGGAAGGGGCCGACGACGCGGGGGCCTGGCACCGGCGACAATGCTGGCATGACGAACGTCGCCGGGCTGCTGCTCGCCGCAGGTGAGGGCGCGAGGTTCGGGCGGCCCAAGGCGCTGGTCGAGTTCGGCGGACAACTCCTCGTCGAGCGCGGACTCCGACTCCTGACCGCGGGAGGCTGCGCCCCGGTGCACGTCGTCCTCGGTGCGGCGTACGACGAGATCCTCGCGACCGCCGACCTCGCCGACGCGACGACGGTGGTACGCAACGACGCCTGGCCGACCGGCCTCGGGTCGTCGTTGCGAGCTGGCCTGGCGTCCATGCCACCGGACGTCGGCGCCGTCGTCATCACCCTCGTCGACCAGCCCCTCGTCACCGCCACGGCCGTCGAACGCCTTCGCGCTGCATACGCCGCGGGTGCTGTGGCGGCGGTGGCGACCTACGGCGAGCACCCTCGCCATCCGGTGCTCCTCGCCCGCACCATCTGGAACGACGTCGCCGACCGAGCCACCGGCGACGCGGGTGCCCGGGGATTCCTGCGGAGCCGGCCGGATCTCGTGACGAAGGTTCCCTGTGACGACGTGGGGTCTGCCGCAGACATCGACACACCGGACGACCTCGCAACTCTGCGAGACGGCGCGGCTGCGGACAGCTGAGAACACGCCCGAGATCAGTCCCGCTACAGGACCGACATACGGACGCTCTAAGGTGGGCAGCCCGCAGGGAAGGCATGCGCCATCGCCACAGGTCGACATGTCGCCTGCGAGGAGGACAACGAGAGACTGGCCACCTGGTTACGGCTGAAAGGCGGCAATGCTTCGGCGACGTACAGACGACTCAGCTGAGCCCACTTCCGCGCGTCTGAACCTGGACAGTCAGCGGGCTGCCGAACTGGACAGCTAGCGCGCATGGCACGACACGTCAGACTCCGGGAGCCCCGCCACCACTGGACCCTCATCTGCCTCCTGCTCGCTTCGCTCGCGGCCGTCCTCCTCGTCCACGGGTACGTCGAGAAGGGCTCTGACGGGCAGGGATACCTTGAAGAGGCGTGGAGCAGCCCGACAGCGCCATCAGAGCAGAGCTCATCCACCAGCCCGTTGCCGCTCTCGTACGCCGGTCCGATCCTCGACCTCAGCCGCTCGCGGCCAGCCCGGACCGAGATGCCCCACCGCACCATCGCCCTGACGTTTGAGGATGGGCCCGATCCCCGATGGACCCCGCAGATCCTCGCCGCCCTGCGCCGACACGGCGTCCGCGCAACGTTCTTCGTCGTCGGATCCAGGGCCGCCGCTCATCCCGAACTCACCCGACGCATCCTCGCGGAGGGGCACGAGATCGGCAGCCACACCTACACCCACGCCGATCTCGGCGGAATTCCCGGCTGGCGACGCGCCGTGGAGCAGACGCTCGCGCAGAGAGCGCTCGCCGGGACGACTGGGATGCACACCTACCTGCTCCGGCCGCCGCACACCTCGACTCCCTCGAGGCTCACGGGGCAGGAGTACGAAGCCGCGCGTGACGCGAGCCGGCAGGGCTACCTCATCGTGCTGACCGACCGCGACACGCGTGACGCCTCAGGTCGTACGACGAAACAGATCGTCGCGGCGGCCACACCGCACAAGGGTCGCGGCGCGGTGGTCCGCCTGCATGACGCCGGAGGCGACCGGAGCGCGGTGGTCGAGGGCGTGGATCGCCTGATCACCCGGCTCCAGCCGAAGAAGTACCGCTTCACGACCGTCTCCGACGCCTTGCATCTGCGGGAGGCCAACACTCCCGCCGGCATGGTCGACCGCTCGGCGGGCGCCGTCCTGGTAGGTGCGCAACGCGCCGGAAAGGTGGCAGCCGAGGGACTCACGATGGCCACGGTGGCTGCCGGCGTCCTCACCGTCGGGCGGCTGGTTCTCATGGTTCTGCTCGCCTGGCGCCACGAGATCGGCGTACGCAGGGCGCGCGCACGTGTTCTCCGGGCGCAGGCCCGCGCACTCCGGGCGCAGGCCCGCGCACTCCGCTCCCGATCCCGCGCCGTCCGGTTACGCACCCATGGCGCACGCACGCGTGCGGACCGGGCGCGCGAGCGGGCGTACTCCATGACCAGGAAGTCGCACTACCACCCGCCCGTCTCGGTCATCGTCCCCGCCTACAACGAGGCGGCGGGCATCACGGCCACCCTTCGATCCCTCGTGGCGAGCGACTATCCGGGCGATCTCGAGGTGGTGGTTGTCGACGACGGCTCGACTGACAACACCGCGGCCATCGCGTCCAGGCTCGGCCTTCCCGAGGTCAGGGTGATCCGCCAGCGGAACGCCGGAAAGGCCTCGGCGCTCAACACCGGAGTCTCGTACTCCCGCCACGATGTCCTGATCATGGTGGACGGGGACACCGTGTTCGAACGCACCACCATCAGGCGCCTGGTGCAGCCGCTCGCCGACCCGGAGGTGGGTGCGGTGAGTGGCAACACGAAGGTGGGCAACCGGCGGGGAGTCCTGGGCCGCTGGCAGCACATCGAGTACGTCATCGGCTTCAACCTCGACCGGCGGATGTTCGACCTGCTCGAATGCATGCCCACCGTGCCGGGCGCGATCGGCGCCTTCCGCTACGAGGCCCTCGCGAGCGTGGGCTGGGTCAGCGATGACACTCTCGCCGAGGACACCGACCTCACGATGGCGCTCTGCCGGACCGGTTGGCGAGTCGTCTACAAGCAGAGCGCCCGCGCGTGGACAGAGGCGCCCAGTTCCCTGAGCCAGCTGTGGCGCCAGCGGTACAGATGGTGCTACGGAACGCTGCAGTCGATGTGGAAACACCGCCGTGCAGTGATCGAGCGCGGTGCCGCGGGCCGCTTCGGGCGGCGTGGCCTCACCTACCTCGCCGTCTTCCAGGTCGCGCTGCCCCTGTTCGCACCAGCCGTGGACATCTTCGCGCTGTACGCCCTGCTGTTCGGGGGACCGTCGAAGGTGCTGGCGGTCTGGCTGGCGTTCGTGCTCCTGCAGATGATCGTCGGAGGCTACGCACTCCGACTCGACCGCGAACGCCTCACCGCCTTGTGGACCCTGCCGCTCCAGCAGTTCGTCTACCGACAGCTCATGTACATGGTCGTCATCCAGTCCGTCGTGACGGCAGTACTCGGCGCTCCCCTGCGCTGGCACACGATGCGCAGGGAAGGGACGTTCGCCAATTCCCAGGTGTCGGCCGTGCAAGTCCGGAGTCGCGGTTGACCGACCACCTCCAATTGTCCGGCCTACCGCGAATGCACCATTTGAATGCAATCTCAATGAACTGCGAGGTTACAGAGTGTTGAGCAAGTCCTTTCTGTCACTACATATCTCCGCAGTCCTACCTTCCACCGCCTACACTGCTTCGCCGTGAGACGACAACCGCCTGGCAGGCACGCGGTCTTCGTCGACCACTCCGGACGCCGGCACCGCATCCTTCGACAGGCAGGGCGGATCGGCGGAGGCCTGGTGGCCGCGGCGCTCGTGCTGCTCTGCATAAGTCTGTTCACCGACTCCGATCCGGGCACGCCACCGTGGACCCTGGGCGAGCAGAAACCATCCCCGACCTCGACTCCGGCGGCGCGCCCTCATCGTGGGCGCGCGGATCAGCCGGCCAGCCGGGCCGGGCGGGACAAGGAGACCGAGAAGGCGCGCCCGTCAGCGACAGCCTCCCCGAGCCCGACGCCGACCACCACCTCGCGCACGGGTGATCCGACCCGTACGCCGACTCCCACTCCCACTGCCACGCCGACCAAGGCGTCGGGTTCGAAGCCGGAGACACCACCCGGGCGCGCGTCCCGCTCGCCCAGACCGCCCGACCGCCCCTGACGTGCACCGCCACGTCCGGCTCCGCGAACCGCGTCAGCACTGGGCCCTGCTCAGTCTCGTGATGGCCGTGCTCGTCGGCGTCCTCCTGCTGCAGGGCTACGTGAAACGCAGTTGGAGCGACCTCTCGCCGGCACCACCGGAGCCGGGTCGTGGGACGCCACCAGGGCACCAGCGAGATGCCCGCGTCCTGGCCGACTCCGGGCCCGTCGTCGACCTCTCCGGCCCGCGACCCGGCGCTGCGGCCATGCCGGCGGGCACGATCGCGCTCACCTTCGACGACGGACCGGATCCGCGGTGGACACCGCAGATCCTCGAGGTGCTGCGCCGCCACCACGCCCACGCGACGTTCTTCGTCCTCGGCTCGAAGGTGGCAGCCCATCCGCAGCTGACCCGGCAGATCGTGGCCGAGGGGCATGAGCTCGGCTCGCACAGCTACACCCATCCGGACCTCAGCCGGGTCCCCACCTGGCAGCGCGGGCTGGAACTCTCCCTCACGCAGAAGGCCATCGCCGGCGCCACGGGACACCACACACGACTGCTCCGACCGCCGTATGCCTCGGTGCCTTCCGCCATGACCACACCGGAGTACGAAACCGCCCGGGCGCTGAGCCGGGATGGTTATCTCATTGTTCTGGCCGACCGTGACACCAAGGACTGGTCCGGTCGTACGCCCGAACAGATCGTGGCCGCCGCGACTCCGCGCGGCCGACAAGGCGCCGTGGTCCTGGTCCACGATTCCGGAGGTGACCGGGGCGCGACCGTCACGGCGGTCGACCACCTATTGACCCGGCTGGATGCCGCCGGCTACCAGTTCACGACCGTATCCGACGGGGTGGGGCTGCCCGCCACGAGCCTGCCGGCGACACGTCCGCAGCGCCTCGCTGGCCTGACGCTGGTCGGAGCACAGCTGGTGGGCCACGTCCTGGCAGCCGGTCTGACCGTGGCACTCGGCATCGCCGGCGCACTCACCCTGGTCAGGGTCGTTCTCCTCGTGAGCGTGGCCAGGCTGCATGCCCGGCGCGCCAGGCGTGCGCGTCGGACGTGGCGGCGACAACTCCAACAGCGCCGACGCGTCATGCGACTCATCTTCCCCGCAGTCTCCGTCGTCGTACCCGCCTACAACGAAGCGGCAGGGATTGCGGCGACCGTCCGTTCACTGGTCGCCACCCGGTATCCCGGCAGGGTCGAGGTGATCGTGGTCGACGACGGCTCGACCGACGGCACCGGACACATCGCGGCGCGTCTCCGACTCCCCGGCGTGACCGTGATCCGCCAGGCCAACGCCGGCAAGCCAAGCGCCCTCAACACGGGGATCGCCCGCGCGAGATCCGGCATCCTGATCCTCGTCGACGGCGACACCGTCTTCGAACCCCACACCATCGAACGACTTGTCCGGTCGTTCGCAGATCCGCGGGTTGGTGCGGTGAGTGGGAACACGAAGGTCGGCAACCGCCGCGGACTCCTCGGACGCTGGCAGCACATCGAGTACGTCATCGGGTTCAATCTCGACCGCCGGATGTTCGACGTCTGGGCCTGCATGCCCACGGTGCCGGGCGCGATCGGGGCGTTCCGCCGGGAGGCGCTTGCCAGCGTCGGCGGCATCAGCGACGACACGCTGGCAGAGGACACCGACCTCACAATGGCGATCTGCCGGGCCGGTTGGCGCGTGGTCTACGAGGAGAAGGCGCGGGCCTGGACCGAGGCGCCGAGCTCGCTTCGCCAACTCTGGCGGCAGCGCTACCGGTGGTGTTACGGCACGCTGCAGTCGATGTGGAAGCACCGAAGGGCCCTGATCGAACGCGGCCAGGCCGGCAAGTTGGGGCGCCGTGGGCTCACGTACCTCGCGCTCTTCCAGGTCGCCCTACCCCTTCTTGCACCGGCCGTCGACGTGTTCGCGTTGTACGGGCTCGTGTTCGGCGAGCCGGCGCGCGTCCTTGCCGTGTGGCTGGGCTTCCTGCTCGTCCAGGTCCTCGCCGGGGCCTACGCGCTGCGGCTGGATGGCGAGCGTCTACGGCCGTTGTGGAGCCTGCCCCTCCAACAGGTCGTCTACCGGCAGCTCATGTACCTCGTCGTCATCCAGTCGGTGGTGACGGCCCTGCTGGGTGCGCCGTTGCGCTGGCACGCGATGCGCCGGCAGGGGACCTTCGCCAGGCGCGGACCGCTCGCCATGCCCTGACCAGCCCCGTCCACGTCGTGGTCTCACGTCGTACGGGGGACCCCGGGACCGGGGGGCCCGGGGACCGGGGGGCCCGGGGGGCGGGCGACCCGGCGGCCCGGGGGCGGGCGGTAAATGACCACGCTGAGCATGCCCGTGTTCGCCAAAGAGGCGTCGACACCCGTTCCGGGTGCCGAACGCCTGCTCAGCGTGGTCATTTACGGCTCGCCTGACACAGGTGTCACGAGAGCCGCATTTACCGCACCCGGTCGGGTGGTGGGCCAGTCGTCACCCCGTACGCGAGACCACCAGGTCGCACAGGCCGGCGAGCGCGTCACGCGCCGGTATGTCCGGAAGAGACGGCAGCGTTGCGCGCGCGTCGTCGGCCCACTGCTGCACGATCGCCCGGGCCTGGTCCATCGCCGGATGCGCCCGGAGCAGCTTGAGCGCCTCCGCGTGCTCGTCGTCGTCGACCAGCGGCTTCGCCAGCAGGTCCCGCAGCCGCGCGTCGGCCGGGTCCCGTGAGCGCTGCGCCAGGAGCACCGGCAGCGTGGGAACGCCCTCGCGCAGGTCCGTCCCCGGCGTCTTGCCGGACTGGTCGGAGTCGCTCGCGATGTCGAGGACGTCGTCGGAGAGCTGGAAGGCGACCCCCACCTTCTCGCCGTACTCCGTCACGACCGCCTCGACCTCGGCCGGTGCGCCGGCGAGCTTCGCACCCAACCGGGCCGACGTGGCGATCAGCGAACCGGTCTTGTCGGCGAGGACGGAGAGGTAGTAGTCGAGCGGGTCGTCATCGTCGGACGGCCCGAGTGTCTCGCGGATCTGCCCCTCCACGAGCCGCGCGAAGGTCTGCGACTGGATGCGTACGGCCTCGAGCCCCAGATCCACCATCCGGTCCGACGCCTTCGCGAACAGGTAGTCCCCGGTGAGGATCGCGATGGTGTTGTCCCAGCGGGCGTTGGCGCTCGGAGCGCCGCGGCGCAACGCCGCCTCGTCCATCACGTCGTCGTGGTGCAGGGTCGCGAGGTGGGTGAGTTCGAGGACGACCGCCACCGGCGCGACCCCCGGCGCCTCGTGGTCGCCGAACTCCGCGGCCAGCACCACGAGCAGCGGCCGGAACCGCTTGCCCCCCGCCTCGATCAGGTGCCGCGCCGTCTCGGTGACGAAGCCGAAGTCGCTCGCGACGACGGTCGACAGCTGCTGCTCCACCTCGTCGAGTCGCGCCCGCACACGTGCGTCCAGGTCGGCGTCGACGAACGGAACGGTCAGCCCGGTCATGCTCATCGGCACACCTACCCTCCCGCTGCGGCTGCGACGCGTCGCCCGCCCCCGCGGTCGCCCGTCGCGATCCGCGGTCAGCCCGCCAGCTGCGCGGCCCGCGCCGCGAGCTGCAGGAGCGGCTCCGGCATCAGGCCAAGCACCACGGTAGCCGCGACTCCGATGGCGACGGCGACCGAGGTGAACATGCTGGGGACCGCGACCGTCGGACCTTCTGCCGCTGGTTCGTTGAAGAACATCAAGACGATGACGCGTACGTAGAAGAACGCGGCGACGACGCTCGCCACCACGCCGACGACGACCAGCGGCCACGCACCGCCCTGCCAGGCAGCGCTGAACACGGCCCATTTGCCCATGAACCCGCTGGTCAACGGGATACCGGCGAACGCGAGCAGGAACAGCGCCATCACGCCCGCGACCAGCGGCGCCCGCTTGCCGAGCCCGACCCAGCGGGACAGGTGGGTCGCCTCGCCACTCGCGTCGCGGACCAGCGTGACGACCGCGAACGCACCGACCGTCGCGAAGCCGTACGCCGCGAGGTAGAAGAGGATCGCAGAGGTGTTGATCCCGATGTCGTTGCGTACGCCGACGAAGCCGACGAGCAGGAACCCGGCGTGTGCGATCGAGGAGTACGCCAGCATCCGCTTGATGTCGCTCTGCGTCAGGGCCAGGACCGCTCCGACTCCCATGGTGAGGATGGCGACGACCCAGATCATCGGCTGCCAGTCCCAGCGCGCGGCACCGAGCGCGACGTAGAACAGCCGCAGCAGCGCGCCGATCGCCGCGATCTTCGTACACGCCGCCATGAACGCGGTGATCGCCGTCGGCGCACCCTGGTAGACGTCCGGCGTCCACATGTGGAAGGGCGCCGCACCGATCTTGAACAGCAGCCCCACCGCGATGAGTGCGGTGCCGCCGAGCAGCAGCCCGTCGACGCCGACCTTGCCACCGATGGCCGCCGCGATGCCGGTGAAGCTGACCGTGCCGGCGTAGCCGTAGAGCAGGGCCATGCCGTAGAGGAAGAACGCGGAGGCGAACGCACCGAGCAGGAAGTACTTCATCGCGGCTTCCTGCGACAGCAGCCGCCGCCGGCGGGCGAGCCCGCACAGCAGGTAGAGCGGCAGCGACAGCACCTCGAGCGCAACGAACATCATCAGCAGGTCGTTCGCCGCCGGGAACAGCAGCATCCCGCCGACCGCGAAGAGGAACAGCGGGAAGACCTCGGTCTGCTCCAGCCGCCGGGCGAGGGCCTCCCGCTCCGCCTCCGTGCCCGGCAATGCCGCGGCCTGGCCGGCGAACGCCGTCACACCGCCGTCGACGGAGCGTTCGGCGACCAGAAGCAGCGAGACGATCGAGAGCACCAGGATGGTGCCCCACAGGAACAACGTGAATCCGTCCACGGCGATCGCGCCCTCCGCGGCGAGCAGCTTGCTGCCGGCGAGACCGATCGTCGACACCAGGGCCGCCACGAGCGCGGCGAGCGACAGGATCACCTGGGCGGCGTAGCGGGTCCGCCGGGGCAGGAACGCCTCCACGATCACGCTCAGGATCGCGACGCCGAAGACGATGAGCAGCGGCGCGACCTTGGCGTACTCGATCGTCGGCGTGCTGAACCCGGGTGTGGGCACAGGTGCCGCCCACCCGTGGCCAGTGGCCGAGAGAGCGGCAACCGGAGCGACGAGCTCCTGGGCGAGGCTGATCGGTGTCACTTCTCACCTTCCGAAGGAGCCGTGACGGGGTGCTCGGGCGCCGGATCCGTGACGCCGACCCGTTCCATGGTGGAGTCGACGGCCGGGGAGATCACGTCCAACGCGGGGCCCGGGAAGAGCCCGAGGCCGAGGATCAGGACGATGAGCGGTGCGACCGCGACGACCTCGCGGGGGCGGAGATCCGGCATGTTCGCCACCGCGGTCGCGGTCGGGCCGGTCATGGTGCGTTGGTAGAGGATCAGCATGTACAGCGCGGCCAGGACGATGGAGATGGTCGCGATCACGGCGGCCACCTCGTACCGCTGGAACGTGCCGGCGAGCGCCAGGAACTCGCTCACGAACGGCGCCAGGCCAGGCAGCGCCAGCCCGGACAGGCAGGCGAACAGGAACGCACCGGAGGCGACCGGTGCCACCTTGTCGACGCCACCGAAGTCGCCGATCTGCGCCGAGCCGCGCCGGGTGATGAAGTAGCCGGCGACGAGGAACAGCGCGGCAGTCGACAGGCCGTGGTTGAGCATGTAGAGCGTGGCGCCGGTCTGGGCGAGGCTCGTCATCGCGAAGATGCCGAGCACGATGACGCCGAAGTGGGACACCGAGGTGTAGGCGATCAGCCGCTTGATGTCGCGCTGCCCGATCGCGAGGACCGCGCCGTAGAGCACGCTGATCACGGCGAGCACGATTACCGCCGGCGTCGCCCACCGCGAGGCCTCCGGGAAGAGCTGGAGGCAGAACCGGATCATGCCGAAGGTCCCGATCTTGTCCAGGATCGCGACCAGCAGGACGGCGGTGCCAGGTGTCGCCTCGCGCGCGGCGTCGGGCAGCCAGGTGTGCACCGGCCACATCGGCGCCTTGATCGCGAACGCAACGAAGAAGCCGGCGAACAGCCACTTCTGCGTACCTGCGTCGATGTCGAGTTGGGTCAGGGCGCTCAGCAGGAAGGACGGCTCGCCGTTGGTCTGCGCGGCCGAGACGGCGTAGAGGCCCACGACGGCGGCGAGCATCAGCAGCCCGCCGACAAGGGAGTAGATGAGGAACTTCACAGCGGCGTAGGACCGGCGCGGCCCACCGTAGCTGCCGATCAGGAAGTAGATCGGGATGAGCGTCGCCTCGAACAACAGGTAGAAGAGGAAGACGTCCGTGGCGGCGAACACCCCGAGCGCCAGCGCCTCCAGCGTGAGCACCAGCGCGAAGAACGTCTTGACACTCCGGCTGCCGGACTCGGCGTCGTTCCATGAGGCGAGGATGACGATCGGCGTCAGCAGCGCGGTGAGCAGGAAGAGGACGAGGCCGATGCCGTCGACACCGAGTGCGTAGTAGACACCGAACGCCGGGATCCAGCGGTGCTGCTCGACGAACTGCATGCCGCCGGCCGGGTCGTACTGCACGGCGATGATGAGCGCCAGCACCAGCGTCAGCCCGGCGACCGCCGTCGCGACCTGCTTGGCCAGCAGGTCCCGGTCACGCGGGAGCAGCGCGATGAACACCGCACCCAGCGCCGGGAGCGCACAGGCGACGGTCAACCACGGCAACGTGATATCGGGAGCGACCAGGTTCACGACAACCTCACCATCACCATCGCCACCACAACCAGGGCGGCACCCCCGAACATCACGAGGGCGTACGAACGGACGAACCCGGTCTGGAACCTGCGTGCCCAACCGGAGAGCCCACCGACGAACGCGGCCACGCCGTTGACCACACCGTCGATCCCACGGTTGTCGAAGGCGACGAGACCCCGGGTGGCCTCCTGCCCGGGACGCATCAGCACGACCTCGTTGAAGGCGTCACCGTAGAGGTCCCGCCGGGCGGCGGTGGTGACCGGGGAGATCCGCGTGGGCGCGGTGACCGGGATGTCGCGGCGGGCCACGAACAGCACCGCGACGAGGACGCCGAGCAGGACGACGACGAGCGTGATGCCGATGAGCAGGGCCTCGGACAGCGGGGCCGGCAGCTCGACGTGCTGCTCACCGACGACCGGCTCGAGCCAGTGCACGATGCCGCCGCCGAGGTAGGCGAGCACCATGCCACCGACCGCGCTCAGGATCGCCAGCAGCACCAGCGGGACGGTCATGACGCCAGGCGACTCGTGCGGATGGGCGTCCTCACGCCAGCGCTTGCGGCCGAGGAACGTCATGGCCATCACCCGCGACATGTAGAACGCGGTGATGCCCGCGCCGAGCAGCGCGCACAACCCCACCCACACGTTGAAGCCGAACGCCACCTCGATGATCTTGTCCTTGCTGAAGAAGCCGGCGAACGGCGGGATCCCGATGATCGCGAGGTAGCCGACCGCGAAGGTGACGTAGGTGACCGGGAGGTACCTCCCCAGTCCGCCGTACCGACGCATGTCCACCTCGTCGTTCATGCCGTGCATCACCGAGCCGGCACCGAGGAAGAGGTCGGCCTTGAAGAACCCGTGCGTGAGCAGGTGGAAGATCGCGAACGCATAGCCGACCGGCCCGAGCCCCGCGGCCAGCATCATGTAGCCGATCTGGCTCATCGTCGACCCGGCGAGGGCCTTCTTGATGTCGTCCTTCGCGCACCCGATGATCGCGCCCATGAGCAGCGTGATCGTGCCGACGGCGACGACGGCGGTCTGGGCGATCGGTGCCTCGTTGAAGATCGCGTTGGACCTCGTGACGAGGTAGACCCCGGCCGTCACCATGGTCGCCGCGTGGATGAGCGCGGACACCGGTGTCGGGCCCTCCATCGCGTCGAGCAGCCAGGACTGCAGCGGGAACTGTGCGGACTTGCCGCACGCGCCGAGCAGCAGCAGCAGGCCGAGCGCGGTGGCGATCCCGGTGCCCGCCTCGGCGACGCCGCCGAAGACGCCGGTGAACGACGAGGTGCCGAACGTGGCGATCATCAGCATCACGGCGACCGACAGCCCGAGGTCACCGACCCGGTTGACGACGAACGCTTTCTTGGCGGCGGTGGCGGCGGAGTGCTTGTGCTGCCAGAACCCGATCAGGAGGTACGACGCGAGGCCGACACCCTCCCAGCCGATGAACAGCACGAGGAAGTCGTCGGCGAGGACCAGGACCAGCATCGCCGCGACGAACAGGTTGAGGTATCCGAAGAACCTCGACCGCCGCTCGTCGTGGGCCATGTAGCCGACCGAGTAGACGTGGATGATGCTGCCGACCCCGGTGATGAGCAGGACGAAGCACATCGACAGCTGGTCGAGCAGCAGGCTCGCCTCGACGTGGTAGCTCGCCAGCGGGATGAACGTGTAGAGCTGCTGGCTGACCGCGCGTTCCTCGGGCCCGAGCCCGAGCATCGCCGCGAACATCACCGCACCGAGCGCGAACGACGCGATCGGTGCCGCGCAGCCGAGCAGGTGCCCCCACGGGCGGGCGGCCCGCCCGGCCAGCAGGATCACCGCGGCCGAGACCGCGGGGATCGCGACGACCAGCCACAGCAGGGAGAACGCACCGGTGGCGGCCGTCGGCTCCTGCGCCAGGAGCTGGTCCTGGGCCAGGAGCACAGTGCTCACGGAGGTGGTCACGTGGGTTCGCCTCTCACCGAATCAGAACTTCAACAGGCTCGCGTCGTCGACCGAGGCCGAGCGACGGGTGCGGAAGATGGTCATGATGATCGCCAGCCCCACGACGACCTCGGCGGCCGCGACGACCATCACGAAGAACGCCACGACCTGGCCCTCGAGGTTGCCGGCCTGCCGGGCGAAGGAGACGAACGCGAGGTTCGCGGCGTTGAGCATCAGCTCGATGCACATGAAGACCACGATCGCGTTCCGCCGAGTCAGCACACCGACCGCGCCGATCGTGAACAGCAGTGCCGACAGCACGATGTAGGAAGTCGCGGTCATGGGACCTCCTTCGTCGGTCCCATGACCAAGGTGCTGTGCTGATTGATGACCTCACTGCGTTCGCTCATGGCTTCGCTCCCGTCCCGTCGGCCGAGCCGTTGTCGTCGTGGCGATCGCCTGAGTCGGCGGTGGACCCGTCGTCGGCCGCGGACTCGTTCGCCTTGCCGTTCGACGCCGACGCTCCGTCGTCGCCACCGCCAGCCCCACTGCCGCGGGTGCTACGTGGCGTGGGCGTACCGGTGTAGCGCTCGAGCCCCGGCACCTGGTGGGTGTAGCGCGACGGCTCCCGCACCGTGCCACGGGCGATGAGCACCCGCGACACCGACGACTCCGCGGCCCGCCCGTCGGGAAGCAGGGCCGGCGTGTCGACGGCGTTGTGCCGGGCGAAGGTGCCGGGTGCCGGTGCCTGGCCGGGGTGCCGGCCCTTCTCGGCATAGTCGCGGAAGCGACGCTCGGCGAGGTCCTTCTGCGACGGCTTCACTCCGATGCGTTCACGGTGGGCGAGGATCATCGCGCCCAGCGCCGCGGTGATGAGCAGCGCGCTCGTCACCTCGAACGCGAAGACGTACTTCGAGAACAGCAGCGCCGCGATGGCCGGCACGTTCCCGTCCGGCGTCGCCCCGGCGAGCCCGACCGGCTGGCCGAACGTGACACCACCGACCGCGGTGACGAGCAGGGCACCGAAGATGATCGCGCCGATGATCGCCAGCCAGCGCTGCCCGCGCAAGGTCTCGACCAGCGAGTCGGACGCGTCGACGCCGACCAGCATGAGAACGAAGAGGAACAGCATGAGGATCGCGCCGGTGTAGACGATCACCTGGACGGCGAACAGGAACGGCGCATCCTGGATCGCGTAGAGCAACGCCAGGCACATCATCACCGTCGCCAGCAGCAACGCGCTGTGCACCGCCTTGCGCGCGAGCACCATGCCCAGGGCCGCCAGCACCGCGATCGGCGCGAGCACCCAGAACGTCACGGTCATCGGGCCGCCGCCTCGCTCTCGTCCCTGGCCGGCTCGTCCGCGGCTGGTTCGGCGTCGTTCGCAGACTCCGTACGCTCCGACCAGCCCGGCAGGCCGGCCCCGCGGTAGTAGTCCTGCTCGTCGTCGCCGATCCGCATCGGGTGCGGCGGCTCCTCCATGCCGGGGAGCAGCGGGGCCAGCAGGTCCTTCTTCTCATAGATCAGGCTCGCCCGACTGTCGTCGGCGAGTTCGTACTCGTTGGTCATCGTGAGCGCCCTGGTCGGGCACGCCTCGATGCACAGGCCGCAGAAGATGCAGCGCAGGTAGTTGATCTGGTAGACGCGGCCGTAGCGCTCGCCGGGCGAGAACCGACCGCTGCCCGGGCCGCCGGTGCCCTCACCGTCGTCGGTGTTGTCCGCGCCCTCGACGTAGATCGCGTCGGCCGGGCACGCCCATGCGCACAGCTCGCACCCGATGCACTTCTCCAGCCCGTCCGGATGCCGGTTGAGCTGGTGGCGGCCGTGGAACCGGGGGGCAGTGGGCCGCTTCTCGAACGGGTACTGCTCGGTGACGGGCTTGCGGAACATCGTCCGGAAAGTCACCCCGAACCCGGCGATCGGTTCCCACAGCTGCGCCATGACGCCGCGCTGCGGCTTGTCGCTAGCCATCGCCATGCTCCTCTCGTGACGTGGCTGACTGTCCCCTACCGTCGCCCGTGGGTGCGCTCTCGTCGCCGGGCGCCCCCGCGCCCGCGGTCACCGACACGGTGGCGGGTTCGAAGCCCGGCACCTTCTGTCCAGGCATCGGCGGGACAGGGTATCCACCCGCGAACGGGTCGAACGCCGGCTGGTCGGCTTCCTCGTCCTCGCCGGCCTGTTCCTCCTCGCGCTTGGCCGCGATCCAGTCGTAGACGAACGAACCCAGCAGGACGAGCACCACGAGGCCGGCGATGGCGTAGAAGAACTGCCGCTGGTAGCCGGCGCTCAGCGTCGCGCGCGCGGTCGCGACGAAGACCGTCCAGACCAGGGCGAGCGGGATGAGGAGCTTCCAGCCGAGCTTCATGAACTGGTCGTAACGCATCCGGGGCAGCGTGCCGCGCAACCAGATGAACAGGAACATGAACGCCATGACCTTGCCGAGGAACCACAGCAGCGGCCACCAGCCCTGGTTGGCACCCTCCCACAGCGACAGCGGCCACGGCGCCCGCCAGCCGCCGAAGAACATCGTCGTCGCGAGTGCGGAGACGGTGACCATGTTGACGTACTCGGCGAGGAAGAACAGCAGGTACTTCATCGAGGAGTACTCGGTCAGGAACCCCGCGACCAGCTCACCCTCGGCCTCCGGCAGGTCGAACGGCGCCCGGTTGGTCTCACCGACCATCGCGATCATGTAGATGAGGAACGACGGCAGCAGGACGACGACGTACCAGCTCGGCAGGTCGACCGTCACGCCGAGGATGGTCGCCTGGCTGCCACCCGCCTGCGCCTCGACTATCTGCGAGGTCGACATCGACCCGGCGTAGAGGAAGACGGCGACCAGCGCGAGACCCATCGCCACTTCGTAGGAGATCATCTGCGCGGACGAACGAAGCCCGCCGAGCAGCGGGTAGGTCGAGCCGGAGGCCCAGCCGCCCAGCACGATGCCGTAGATGCCGAGCGACGCGGCCGCCAGGATCAGGAGTACGCCGACCGGCAGGTCCGTGAGCTGCAGCGGAGTGCGGTGGCCGAAGATCGACACCTCCGGACCGAGCGGGATCACCGAGAACGCCGTGAACGCCATGGCCGCGGCGATGACCGGTGCCAGGACGTAGACGACCGTGTCGATGTTCTTCGGCCGGATCGTCTCCTTCAGCGAGAGCTTGATCCCGTCGGCGAGGCTCTGAAGCAGGCCGAACTTCCCGTGCACGTTGGGACCGACCCGGTGCTGCATGCGCGCCACGACCCGGCGTTCGAACCAGATGTTGAAGATCGTGATGAGCAGCAGGAAGACCGTGATGGCACCTGCTTTGATGAGAATGATCCACCACGGGTCGTTCCCGAACGCCGACAGACCTTCGTCGCTCATGAGGTGCCCCCTTCTCCTGCGGTGACCGCCCCAGGTGCGGTGGCGTCGGTGCCGAGGGCGCCGGGCGCGAGGTTGACGACGGCACCGGTGTCGACACCGAGCTGGTCGGGTACGCCCGAGCCGGCGGAGTTGGTCGGGAGCCAAACGACCTGGTCGGGCAGGTCGGCGATCTCCAGCGGGAGGGTGATCGTTCCCCGCCCGTCCGAGACCGCGAGTCCCTGGCCCACCGCGACGCCGAGGTCCTCGGCCGTGCGGGCCGACACCCGGGCGCGGGCCGGTCGGGCGGTGCCGGCGAGATAGGGCTCACCCTCCTGCAACCGGCCCTGGTCGAGCAGCTGGTGCCAGGTCCCGAGGACGGCCTGGCCGTCACGTGGCTGGGCCGACTCGGCCGGGCCGCGCCGAGGCGGCGCCGCCCGGGTGTCGTCCCAGGCACCCAGCTCGATGAGTTCCTGGCGGGCGCCCTCGACCGTCGTGAAGCCGAGCGGGCGCCGCATTTCTTCGGCGATACCGGCGAGGACCCAGAGATCGGACTGGGTGTCGGCGTTCTCCAGCGCCTTCTCGAAGGGCCGCTCCCGGCCCTCCCAGTCGACGAAGGTGCCGGCCTTCTCCGCGACGGCCGCGACCGGGAAGACGACGGAGGCGTGCTCGGTGACCTCGCTCGGTCGCTGCTCGAGGCTGATGACGAACGACGCCTTCGCGAGCGCCACCCGCGCGGCGGCCGGGTCGGGCAGGTCCGCGACCTCGACGCCGCCGACGACCAGCGCGCCCAGCTCACCCAGACCGGCGGCGGTGAGGATGGTGGAGGTGTCGCGGCCCGGCTCGATCGGCAGGTCACCGGAACCCCAGGCGGCGCTGAGGTCGACCCGCGCGGCGGCGTCGCCCACCGGCCGGCCGCCAGGCAGGAGGTTCGGCAGGCAACCAGCGTCGACCGCGCCGCGTTCGCCCGCTCGCCGGGGCACCCAGGCCAGCCGGGCGCCGGTCGCCTCGACCAACCTGAGGGCCGCCGACAGTCCGCCGGGCACCGCGCCGAGGCGGGCGCCCACCAGGACGATCGCGCGTTCCTTCTGCAGCGCCTGCGCGCAGTTGAACCCGGCCAGGTCCAGACCGGCGCCGCCGCCGGCCAGGGCGGCCAGCACCCGCGCCTCGGTGCCCGGCGCGGACCGCAGCAGGGTGCCGTCCATCTTCCGCAGGCCGTCAGTGGTGTACGGCGCGACCGACCAGATCGCGGTGCCGTTCTTCTTCGCGGCCTTGCGGAGTCGGAGGAAGACGATCGCCGCCTCCTCCTCGGGCTCGAGACCGACGAGCAGGACCGACGCGGCGTTCTCCAGGTCGCGGTAGGTGACCCCGAGTCCGGTACCCGCGACGGCGGAGGCGAGGAAGTCGCTCTCCTCCGTCGAGTGCGGCCTCGCCCGGAAGTCGATGTCGTTGGTGCCGAGTGCGGTCCGCGCGAACTTCGCGTACGCGTAGGCGTCCTCCATCGTGACCCGGCCGCCGGGAAGGACACCGACCCGCCCGCCGGCCGCCTCGAGGCCGTCGGCCGCGACGCGGAACGCCTCGGACCACGAGGCCGGCTCCAGCTCGCCGCTCTCGGCGTCGCGGACCAGTGGGTAGGTCAGCCGGTCGGGCAGTGCGGCGTAGCGGAACGCGAAGCGTCCCTTGTCGCACACCCACTCCTCGTTGACCTCGGGCTCGTCGCCGGCGAGCCGGCGCATGACCTTGCCGCGCCGGTGGTCGGTACGAATCGCGCAGCCGCCCGCACAGTGCTCACAGACACTCGGGCTCGACACCAGGTCGAACGGACGGGACCGGAAGCGGTACTGCGCACTCGTCAGCGCACCCACCGGGCAGATCTGGATGGTGTTGCCGGAGAAGTAGCTGGAGAACGGCTCCTTCTCGTAGATGCCGACCTGCTGCAGGGCACCCCGGTCGAGCATCTCGATGAACGGGTCGCCGGCGATCTGCTGGGAGAAGCGCGTGCACCGGGCGCACAGAACGCAGCGTTCCCGGTCCAGGAGCACCTGGCTGGAGATGTTGATCGGCTTGGGATAGGTCCGCTTGACCTCGGTGAAACGCGACTCGCCGCGCCCGTTGGACATCGCCTGGTTCTGCAGCGGGCACTCGCCGCCCTTGTCGCAGACGGGGCAGTCGAGCGGGTGGTTGATCAGCAGGAACTCCATCTGCCCCTGCTGCGCCTTGTCGGCGACGGCCGATGTCAACTGGGTCTTGACGACCATGCCCTCGGCGACCGGAATCGTGCAGGACGCCTGCGGCTTCGGCATGCCGCGGCCGTTGCCCGCGTCGGGGATCTCCACCAGACACTGCCGGCACGCACCCACCGGGTCCAGCAGCGGGTGGTCGCAGAAGCGGGGGATCGCGATGCCGATCAACTCGGCCGCCCGGATCAGCAGGGTGCCCTTCGGCACGCTCACCGGGATGTCGTCGATGGTGAGCGTGACGAGGTTCTCCACCTCGGTGGAGGCATGCTCGGGCGTCTGCAGGCTCATACGGTCACTCCTGCCGGTCTTGACTCGAACAAGGTCGCCGCGGCCGGGTCGAACGGGCACCCACCCCCGGTCACGTGCGCGATGTACTCGTCTCGGAAGTACTTCACCGAGGACGTGATGGGTGAGGTCGCACCGTCGCCGAGCCCGCAGAACGACTTGCCCAGGATGTTGTCGCACAGGTCGACGAGCGTGTCGATGTCGTCCTCGCTGCCCTTGCCGTCCTCGATGCGCTGCAGGATCTGCACGAGCCACCACGTGCCCTCGCGGCACGGCGTGCACTTGCCGCACGACTCGTGCTTGTAGAACTCCGTCCAGCGCAGGACCGCCCGCACGATGCACACGGTGTCGTCGTACATCGACAGGGCGCGGGTGCCGAGCAGGCTGCCGGCCGACACCATGCCCTCGAAGTCGAGCGGGACGTCGAGGTGCTCCTTCGTGAGCATCGGCACCGACGAGCCGCCGGGCGTCCAGAACTTCAGCTCGTGCCCGGCACGGATTCCACCGGCCAACGAGAGCAGTTCGCGGAGTGTGATCCCGAGCGGACCTTCGTACTGGCCTGGGCGGCGCACGTGTCCGGACAGGGAGTAGATCACGTGGCCCTTGCTCTTCTCCGTACCCATCCCGGAGAACCACTCCGGGCCGTTGGCCACGATGCCCGGGACGCTGGCGATCGACTCGACGTTGTTGATGACGGTCGGCGAGGCGTAGAGCCCAGCCACCGCCGGGAACGGCGGGCGCAACCGCGGCTGGCCGCGTCGCCCTTCGAGCGAGTCGAGCAGCGCGGTCTCCTCACCGCAGATGTACGCACCCGCACCGGCGTGCACCACCACGTCGAGGTCGTAACCCGAACCCAGGATGTCGTGGCCGATGAAGCCCGCCTCGTAGGCCTGCTGCACCGCCTGCTGCAGCCGACGGACGACGTGCAGCACCTCACCGCGGACGTAGATGAACGCCTGCCGCGCGCGGATCGCGTACGCCGAGATGATGACGCCCTCGACCAGCGTGTGCGGGCTGGCCAGCATCAGCGGGATGTCCTTGCAGGTGCCCGGCTCGGACTCGTCGGCGTTGACCACCAGGTAGCGCGGCTTCTCACCGAGCTGCGGCAGGAAGCCCCACTTCATGCCGGTCGGGAAGCCCGCACCGCCCCGGCCGCGCAGGCCGGAGTCCTTGACCATCGTGACGACGTCGTCCGGGTCCAGCCCGAACGCCGTGCGGAGCGCGCGGTAGCCGCCCTGGTCGGAGTAGGCCTGGAGGGTCCACGCGCGATCCTGCGCCCAGTTGGCGGTCAGCACTGGTGCCAGCGGATCGGTCATCGCCGCTTCCCCTTCCTGGCATTGCCGTTGGCGGTCCCGTCACGCTTGGCGGAGTCGTGGCCCGCGTCGACCTCGGCGATCTTGGACTCCGACTCGGCCCGTTGGGTGTCGGCCTGCTCCGCTGCCCGGGTGGCGGCGGCCGGAGTCGCCGGCTGGGTCGTCATCGCGGGTGGCTCTCCGGCGCCGCCACTCGGTGCCGCCCAGCCTCGCGACTCGGCGAGCCGCAGCCCGGCGAGCGAGGCGTCGCCGGCCGTCACACCTTCGTCGGCGCGTCCGTCGGGAAAGCCGGCGAGCACCCGTTCGGCCTGCCGCCAGGTGCACACCCGCGCACCGCGGCTCGCCTGGACCTCGGTGCCGGCGCGGAGGTCGTCGACCAGCTGCCGCGCCTTCTCCGGCGTCATGTTGTCGAAGAACTCCCAGTTGACCATCACGACGGGCGCGTAGTCGCAGGCGGCGTTGCACTCGACGTGTTCGAGGGTGACCTTGCCGTCGGGCGTGGTCTCGTCGTTGCCGATGTCGAGGTGTTCCTTGAGTCCTGCGAAGATCTCGTCGCCGCCCATCACCGCGCACAGCGTGTTGGTGCAGACGCCGACGTGGTAGTCGCCGACCGGGCGGCGCTTGTACATCGTGTAGAAGGTCGCGACCGCCGCCACCTCGGCCGCGGTCAGGTCGAGCAGCTCGGCACACACCTCGATGCCCTCGGGGCTGACGTGGCCGACCTCGCTCTGCACGAGGTGCAACATCGGCAGCAGGGCAGAGCGCGCCTGCGGATAGCGCGCCATGATCTCGCGCATCTCGTTCTTCGTACGTTCGGAGATCCCGGGGTTGCCCGGGTTCTCCGTACGCGCAGTGGTCTCGGCGCTCACCGGTCCACACCACCCATCACCGGGTCGATGCTCGCCACCGCGACGATGACGTCGGCGACCATGCCGCCCTCGCACATCGCCGCCGTGGCCTGCAGGTTGACGAACGACGGGTCACGGAAGTGGGCCCGGAACGGCCGCGTGCCGCCGTCGGAGACCACGTGGCAGGCCAGCTCACCGCGCGGGCTCTCGACCGCGAAGTACGCCTGACCCGCCGGCACCCGGAACCCCTCCGTCACGAGCTTGAAGTGGTGGATCAGCGCCTCCATCGACTCGCCCATGATGTGCTTGATGTGGTCGAGGGAGTTGCCGAGCCCGTCCGGACCGAGCGCGAGCTGGCTCGGCCAGGCGATCTTCTTGTCGGCGACCATGACGGGGCCGGGGTTCGCCTCCAGGCGGTCGGTCGCCTGCTCGATGATCTTCAGACTCTCTTCCATCTCCTGCAGGCGGATCCGGAACCGGCCGTAGGAGTCGGCGGTGTCCCACGTCGCGACCTCGAAGTCGTAGGTCTCGTAACCCCAGTACGGCTGGGTCTTGCGCAGGTCCCACGGGTAGCCCGTCGCCCGAAGCGGCGGACCGCTGATACCTAGGGCCAGGCAGCCGGTGAGGTCCAGGTGCCCGACATCGCAGAGCCGGCCCTTGAAGATCGGGTTCTCGTTGCAGAGTTCGGCGTACTCCTTGAGGTGTTTCTTGAACCACGCGATCAGCTCGCGGAGCTTCTCGATCGCGTTGTCCGGCAGGTCCTGGGAGACGCCGCCGACCCGGATGTAGCCGTGGTTCATCCGCAGGCCGGTGATCAGCTCGAAGATGTCGAGCACCTTCTCGCGCTCGCGGAAGCCGATCGTCATCACCGTCAGCGCACCGATCTCCATGCCGCCGGTGGCGATCGCGACCAGGTGCGAGGAGATCCGGTTGAGCTCCATCATCAGCACCCGGATGATCTGCGCCCGCTCCGGCACGTCGTCGGTGATGCCGAGGAGCTTCTCGACCGCACCGACGTACGCCGCCTCGTTGAAGAACGGCGAGAGGTAGTCCATCCGGGTGCAGAACGTGACCCCCTGGGTCCAGTTCCGGTACTCCATGTTCTTCTCGATGCCGGTGTGGAGGTAGCCGATGCCGCACCGGGCGTCGGTCACCGTCTCACCGTCGAGCTCGAGGATCAGTCGGAGCACCCCGTGGGTCGAGGGGTGCTGCGGACCCATGTTGACGACGACCCGCTCGTCGGCGGCCTCGGCGGCACCTGCGACGACCGAGTCCCAGTCCTGACCGGTGACCGTGAAGACCTGGCCCTCGGTGGTGTCGCGGACGCTGGCGTAGGGGTCCTGCCGCGCCTCGTCGTGCGTACGGTCCTGTTGCGTGGTCATCAGGTGTATGCCCTCCGTTCGTCCGGAGGCGGAATGGTCGCGCCCTTGTACTCGACCGGGATGCCGCCGAGCGGGTAGTCCTTGCGCTGGGGGTGGCCCGGCCAGTCGTCCGGCATCTGGATCCGGGTCAGGCCGGGGTGGCCGTCGAAGACGATGCCGAAGAAGTCGTACGCCTCACGCTCGTGCCAGTCGGCCGTCGGGTAGACCTCGACCACCGAGGGGATGTGCGGGTCGGCGTCGGGGCAGGCCACCTCGAGCCGGATCCGCCGGTTGTGGGTCATCGACAGCAGGTGGTAGACCGCGTGCAGCTCCCGGTCCTTGTCGCCCGGGTAGTGCACGCCCGAGACGCCGCTGCAGAACTCGTAGCGCAGGGCGGGGTCGTCGCGGAAGTTTCGTACGACCTCGAGGATGTACTGGCGCCGGACGTAGAACGTGATCTCGCCCCGGTCGACCACGACCTTCTCGATCGCCTCGTCGAAGCTCGGGGCGCCCTCGTCACCCAGCACCTCGGCCAGCCGGCCGGCCACCTCGTCGAACCAGCCGCCGTAGGGCGGTACGGTGCCGCCGGGAAGGGCGACGGTGCGGACCAGCCGGCCGTAACCGGAGGTGTCGCCGCTGCCGCGTACACCGAAGGCGCCGCGCCGGACACCGAGGATCTCCGGCGGCGCCGGCTCGTGCTTCTCCGGCAGCCGGTCGTCGGCTGTCTCGTCCGGAACGTGGTCCGGTGTCTCAGCGCCACTCATCGGAGCAGCCCCTTCATCTCCGACGTGGGCGCGCTCTCCAGGGAGAGGCGCTCCTGCTCGGCGAGCAGTTCCTGCTTGTTGACGCCGAGCTTCTCGTTCTGGATCTTCTTGTGCAGCTTGAGGATCGCGTCGAGGAGCATCTCCGGCCGCGGTGGGCAGCCCGGCAGGTAGATGTCGACCGGGACCACGTGGTCGACGCCCTGCACGATCGCGTAGTTGTTGAACATGCCGCCGCTGGAGGCGCAGACGCCCATCGACAGCACCCACTTGGGGTCACCCATCTGGTCGTAGATCTGGCGCAGCACCGGGGCCATCTTCTGGCTCACCCGGCCGGCGACGATCATCAGGTCGGCCTGCCGCGGCGAGGCGCGGAACACCTCCATGCCGAACCGTGCCGTGTCATAGACCGGGCCACCGGTGGTCATCATCTCCATCGCGCAGCACGCCAGCCCGAATGTCGCGGGCCACAGCGACGCCTTGCGGAAGTACCCGACAAGACCCTCCACCGTGGTGAGGAGTAGCCCTGAGGGCAGCTTTTCTTCGATGCCCATGTGCGATCAACAGCTCTCTTCCGAACGACTGGATCTGGCTGGCAGACGACGGCTCACGGTCAGTCCCATTCGAGACCTCCGCGCCGCCAGACATAGGCGTACGCCACGAACACGGTCACGATGAACAGCACCATCTCGACGAGACCGAAGATCGCCATCTGGTCGAAGGCGACCGCCCACGGAAACAGGAAGATGATCTCGATGTCGAAGATGATGAACAGCATCGCGGTGATGTAGTACTTCACCGGGAAGCGTCCACCGCCGGCCGGCTGCGGTGTGGGCTCGATCCCACACTCGTAGGAGTCGACCTTTGCGCGGTTGTAGCGCTTCGGACCCATGACGGATCCGGCCACCGCGGAGACGACCGCGAAGCCGCCGCCGAGTAGCAGCAGCACGAGAATCGGCACGTAGAGGTTGTTCACGCCGGCCCGCTCCCCTTTCTCGCCGTGCTGTGATGTGCCCGCACACAGGTGTGTGGTGCCCACCGACGCGGCGGCGTTGGCGCGACGCCCGCGCGCACGTCGCGCCGGCTGCCGAGCTCAGACCGGCTCGCCATCCTAGGGCCCCCATCTCTCATGCGTTCCCACCCCCTAGGCCGCGGGTGTGAGTTTGCACATCGCGTTGATGATCCGGTCGTGTGCGTCGCCGCCCCGTGGATCGGTCAGGTTCGCCAGCAGCTTGATCGTGAAGCGCATCAGGAGCGGGCGTGGCAGACCGTGCCGGGTGGCGATCTTCATCACCTGCGGATTCCCGATCGCCTTCACGAACAGCCGGCCGAGGGTGTAGTACCCGCCGTACCGTGCTTTCAGCGCCTTCGGATAGGCCGCGAGGACCCGCTCCCGGTGCGGACCCGCCGGCCGTGCGAGCGCCTGGGCGATGACGTCGGCGGCGAGCTCGCCGGACTCCATCGCGTAGGCGATCCCCTCGCCGTTGAAGGGATTGACCATCCCACCCGCGTCGCCGACGAGCAGCAGTCCGGCGGAGTAGTGCGGCTGGCGGTTGAAGCCCATCGGGAGCGCCGCGCCGCGCACCGGGCCGACCTGGTTGTCCTCGACGAAGCCCCACTCCTCGGGCATGCCCGAGAGCCACGCCCTGAGCAGGGCGCGGTAGTCGGCGCTCTTGAATCCGGTGCTGGTGTTGAGCAGGCCGAGCCCGACGTTGCTGGTGCCGTCGCCCATGCCGAACACCCAGCCGTAGCCGGGCAGCAGGTTGCTGTGGTTGGGCGTACCGTCCCAGAGCTCCAGCCACGACTCGAGCCAGTCGTCGTCGTGGCGGGGACTGGTGAAGTACGTACGCACCGCGACGCCCATCGGGCGGTCCTCGCGGCGCTGCCGGCCCACCGCGACCGAGAGGCGCGAGGAGTTGCCGTCGGCGGCGATGACGAGCGGCGCGCGGTAGGTCGTCTCCGTCTCGGCGCCGTGCGGCTTGGCGGTGACGCCGGCGATCCGGCCGGTGTGCTCGTCGACCACGGGCCCCGTCACCGCGGTGCGTTCGTGGAGGCGGGCACCGGCCTTCTGCGCCTGCCGCGCGAGAAGCTCGTCGAAGTCGGTGCGCTTGCGGACGAGCCCGTTGGTGGGATGCTCGGCCAGGTCCGGCCAGGGCAGCTCGAGTCGCATGCCGCCGCCGTAGATACGCAGGCCGTGGTTGTGCAGCCAGCCGGCTTCAGGTGAGGTGTCGATACCCATCTTGACCAGCTGGGTGACGGCACGAGGGGTGAGCCCGTCGCCGCAGACCTTCTCGCGCGGGAAGGCGGTCTTCTCGAGGAGCAGTACGTCGAGCCCGGTGCGCGCCAGGTGATAGGCGGTCGTGGCACCGGCTGGTCCTGCTCCGACGACGATGACATCCGCGTCGTCGTCGATGCTCTGGCGGCTCATCATTCCTCGTACCTGGTGAGGAGTTTGTCCGGAACCCCGTGGGTGATGCCCCTTTGCGAACTTGTGAATGCCTTCACGAGTCCACGCAACGCACAGTCTACGGCGTGTCCGGGGGCGGCAACCGGCGCCCCCGCAGGCGGAGACATGCGTGCTGACCTGGCGATTTACGTGACATCGACCTTGCCAAAACGATCGGCCGCGCGGGGCCGCGAAATGATCACACATGCGTGATCATTCCCGACGATGCGCGATGAATATGTCGCGCATCGTGGGGAATTGCCGGGTGAGGTCAGGGCAGAGCCTAAAGGCGTGCCATCAGATCGGTGCGGATTGATACCATTACGATATGGCCATGACGCTACGACTCCCGCCCGAGTTGGAAGACGAGCTTCGCGTCGCCGCAGAGGAGGATCGACGCAGCCTGCACCAGACAGTGCTGCTCGCGATCGAGACCTGGCTGGCCCTTCGCGAGACCGAGGAGATCAAGGCCGACCCTGACACCTTGCGCGCTCTTGCCGAAGCACGCGAGGAGGTCAGGAAGGGTGAGGTTGTCCACGGCGTCGATGCCGTTCGCGCCCTGCTCAAGCAGCGCCGGGCGTCGTGAGCCGGGCCTACGACCTGGCTGTCACCTCACGCGCCCGCCGCGCCCTGACTGACGGACTTCCCCACGCTGTGGCGACGGCTGCCGTGGAGTTCATCACCGGGCCGTTGGTGGAGAACCCACAACGCGTCGGCAAGCCCCTTTGCGAACAACTTGCGGGCATCTGCAGCGCCCGGCTGGGCCGGGAATGGCGCGTGCTGTACGAGATCGACGAGGCGAAGCACACAGTGACCGTGCTCGACATCCGCCACCGGGCAAGCGCCTATCGCCCTCGCTGACCTGGCCACCCAGGTTGTTGGAGCTTCACCGGCCTCTGTGCCGACGAACCTCCAACAACCCGGGTGGGTGCGTCGTCGTACCTGCTCACCGTCCAAGATCATCAGTGGGAAGTGGGCGATCGATCCACGTCGCGGTGACCCACTTCCCACTGATGATCTTCGTGTCAGGGGCGGCGGGCGCGGTGGAGGGCGACGATGCCGCCACTGAGGTTGCGCCACTCCACACCTGCCCAGCCGGCCGCGGCGAAGGTCTGCGCCAGATCCGCCTGCGCCGGCCAGGCCCGGATCGACTCGGCGAGGTAGACGTAGGACTCGGGATCCGACGACACCCTGCGGGCGAGCGCCGGCACGGCCCGCATGAGGTACTCGAGATAGACCGTACGAAAGGGCCTCCACACCGGCTGGCTGAACTCGCACACCACCAGCCGGCCACCCGGACGGGTCACGCGGAGCATCTCCCGCAGCCCGCCCGTCACGTCGACGACATTGCGCAGCCCGAACGACATCGTGACCGCGTCGAAGCTGGCATCCGCGAACGGCAGCCGGACCGCGTCACCGACCACGAACGGCAGGTCCGGCCGGGCGCGTTTGCCCGTCGCCGACATCCCCCACGAGAAGTCGCAGGGGACGACGAGCGCGGCACCGGCCCGGCCCAGGGGTTCGCTCGACGTACCCGTCCCCGCGGCGAGGTCGAGCACCCTCTCGCCCGGCCGCGGATCAACGGCACGCGTGACCGCCCGGCGCCAGAGCCGGTCCTGGCCGAGGGACAGGATGTCGTTCGTCACGTCGTACCGCTCGGCCACGTCGTCGAACATCGCCGCCACGTCACGGGGGGATTTAGCCAGAGATGCGCGCGCCACGTGTCCAACCTCTCACGACCTCCTGGGGGCGAGCGCGACGCCTGTGCCGATCGACCTTCTACGCTGTGGAGCCGTGACGCAATCGCCGGTTCTCCGCGAAGACAGCGCCGCCGACGCCGTTCCACGGCTCGTCGTGCGTACGACCGAGATCCACGATCGGGTCGATCTGCTGCAGACCCTGGCCACGACCGAGGCGACCGCGTGGGTGCGGCGGGGCGCCGGGTTCGTGGGGCACGGCGAGGCGGTCCGGCTCGACGTCTCCGGCCCCGACCGGTTCGAGGTGGCGGTGCGCTGGTGGTCGGCGGTGGTGGGGACTGCCGCCGTACGCGACGAGGTGGGCGTGCCGGGCACGGGCCTGGTGGCGTTCGGGTCTTTTGCGTTCGCGGACGAGCCTGGCCAGTCCTCGCTGGTCGTTCCGCGGGTCCTCCTCGGCCGCCGCAACGGCCGGACCTGGCTCACGACGGTGACCGTCGAGCCGGCCCTTCCTGGCGTACCGTCCCTGGACACCCTGGGCACCGCGGTCCCGCCACCACGCCCGCCGCGCGATGTGGCCTTCGCCGACGGTGCGCTGTCCGGCACCGAGTGGGTGGGCGCGGTCGCCGACGCCGTCCGCCGGATCGGTGCGCACGAACTCGACAAGGTGGTTCTCGCCCGCGACCTGCTGGCCGTCGCCGGGGAGCCGCTCGACCTGCGGTGGCCTTTGCGCCGGCTGGCCGAGCGCTATCCCGCGTGTTGGACCTACGCCGTACGCGGGCTGATCGGCGCGACACCCGAGCTGCTCGTGCGCCTGGACAACGGCCTGGTCACCTCGCGGGTGCTGGCCGGCACGATCCGGCGAAGCGACGACGACGCGCACGACCTGGCGTTGGCGGCGTCCCTGGCCCGGTCGAGCAAGGATCTGGAGGAGCACGAGTACGCCGTTCGGTCGGTGGCTGACGCGCTCGCGCCACACTGCTCGAGTGTCAACGTGCCCGAGTCGCCGTTCGTCCTGCACCTGCCGAACGTCATGCACCTCGCGACCGATCTCGCCGGCGTCCTCACCGACTCCTCGACGTCGCTGCAGCTCGCCGCCGCGCTCCATCCGTCGGCGGCGGTGTGCGGTACGCCGACGCCGGTGGCGCTGCGGCTGATCGCCGAGCTCGAACGCATGGACCGCGGACGCTACGCGGGTCCCGTCGGGTGGATGGACGCGACCGGGAACGGCGAGTGGGGCATCGCCTTGCGGTGCGCCCAGCTGGATCCGGACGACCCGACCCGGCTGCGCCTCTACGCCGGCTGCGGCATCGTGGCCGACTCCGTACCCGAAGCCGAACTCGCCGAGGCCCAAGCCAAGCTGGTCCCCATCCGCGACGCCCTCGACTCGTGATCATGATCGTGACGATGAAGCTTTCCGGGTTCTATGGCCCCTTTTGCTTTCACGACCCGGTCTCGCTTCATGATCACGGCAGTGCCGGGCTCAGCTGCACGATCATGGAAGTGCCGGGCTCAGCTGCATGACCTCCAAGCCTGAGGTCGCGGCCCTCCCGGACGCGGCCGACGCATGACGGCGATACCCGAGGCGACCGGGGCTCGAGGAGTTCCGCTGCCGCGCGGGCGGGAGACCCGAGTGCTCGGTGTGTTCGCGCATCCCGATGACGAGACGTTCTTCGCCGGCGCGACGCTGGCGGCGTACGCAGCCGCCGGCTGCACAGTGCGCCTTGTGTCGCTCACCGCAGGCGAAGCGGGCGTCGTCGGGGTCGCGGCCGCACGGGCTGCCGCCAACGAGCCCGATCAGGTCGCGATCGAGGCCGCCGCGGACCGAGGTGTCGTGCGATACGCACGCGCCTGCCAAGCCCTGGGGGTCAGGGACTCTGGCGTCATCGGCGGTCGGCGATGGCGGGACCTCGGGCCCGTGCCGGTGCCGGGTTCCCTGGCGGGCCCGTTGGCGGCTTCGTCGGCAGAGCCCTTGGCGGGTACGCCGGCAGAGCCGTCGACGGGTGCGTTGGCGGAGGCCGGCGCGATCGGCCCGGTCGTCGCCTGTGTCAAGCAGACCTTGACAGAGGTCTCACCCGACGTCGTTCTCACCGTTTCCGACAACGGCGTGACGGGCCACCCCGACCACATCACCTGTCACCAAGCAGTCCGCCAGGCGCTCGGCCTGTTGGCGGCGGAGGGCCGCAAGGTTCCGTTGACACTGGGTGGATGCGTACGCACGAAGGATGTTCGGGTCGCGTGGGAACGCCTGGCGCTGCTGACGCCGACCCGCCCACTCGGCGAGGGCGGTATCCGTGGCTGCGCGACGGAGGAGGACCTCGTGGCACTCCAGTTCACCGAACCCTCCGTCCAGGCGAAGCGAACCGCGCTCGACGCGTACGCACCCGGACTCGGAACGCAGCCCCTGGCCGCGCTCGTCGCGGGCCAGACATCGGTCGGCGACGGCGTACTCCTCCGCGCGATCGCCGAGGTGGCCGGGATGGACCGGGAGTTCTTCCAGCCTCTTGTTCATGGGTGAGGCTCCGCGCAGACGACGGTCAGGAGCTAGCTCGCGAACGCGTCGCGCACGTCGTCGGCGTGGTGCTCCCACCACGACAGGAGCGCCGATTCGGAGAAGAAGAAGCGATCGCACCGCAGGTCGCCGAGCTCGTAGTGCCGGCTGAGTTGCCACAATGCGCAGAGCTGGTTCCACCACCAGCGGTGCACCGCGTCGGCGAACGCAACCGCGCCCACCGGTTCCACCGCGCGATACCCACGCACGAACGCCGCCACCCGGTCCAGGTCGACGCCGTGCCCGTCAGCGTGGGAGAAGAGGTAGACCGCGGCGCGGACCACCTCGCTGGGAAGGACGCCCACTCGCAGCCGGTCCCAGTCCAGCACGGCCGAGACGCGACCACCATCCCAGAGCACGTTGTACTGCTGGAAATCCCCGTGGATCCACCCTGCCGGTCCGACCCGCGCAGCGTCATCCGGCCGGCGGCACACCTGCGTCTCGATCGAGGCGCGGCGGGTCAGGAGGAGACCGCGCGCACGGTCGTCGAAGTCGTCGCCTTCGCCGCGCGACCGCCGGCCGTCGATGAGGGCGACGTATCGGTCGATGGCCTCGCACACCGCGCCAGGATCCTTCGTGTCCGCCGGCACGAGCGGCGGGGTGGCGGGCAGGACGGACGCAAGCAGGACGTGGACGTCACCGAGCACCCGCCCCACTGCCTCGCACTGCGCCAAGTCCAGCTCACCGCCTGCGCGGTGAACCCCAGCGGCCCAGGCCGAGACGGCGAACAGGCCGGCCGGATGTTCCAGCAGTGTGTCGCCGTCGGCCAGGGCGGCCGGGCACGGGACTGGAAAGCCCTTGGCGGCAAGGGCGGAGGTGGCCACGTGGTGGCGCCTCGCCTGGTCGGCTCCGACGTCGAGCAGCTGCTTGACCGCGTACACACCCGCTGGCGTGCTCACCCGCCAGTTCCGGTTCATCGTGCCAGTCGTCACGGGTTCGACAGTCGACAGCTCACCCAACCCGAAGGCGGTCACCACGTCGGAGAGAACCCCACGCTCGCGATCGCTCACAGCGTGACCGTCGCCCTTCAGCGCTCCCCCACCTTGGCCGCTGCCCGTCAGCGCTCCCACCCACTCGCGTCCTCTCCCACGACTCGGTTCAGGGTGCCGGTGCTTTCATCGCGTTCGTACCTACGACGGGCATTGATGGCGAGCTTGCGTTCCACCTCCGCGCCCAGGTCGACTCCGGTCATCCGGGCGAGCGACAGGAGATAGAGGGCGACGTCGGCGAGTTCCTCACCGAGGTGGGGCTCCTTGCGCCGCCAGGCGTCGAACGCCTCGGCGACCTCCCCCTGGAGCAGACAGAATTCCAGCGGTACGTCGGTGAGGTTGAACCCCTTGGCCACCTTGTTGTCCCACACGCGCTGCTGTGCTGTCGCGAACTCCACGGTGGCTCCTCGCACGCTGACGGACAGGTCGCCGTCACGGTAACGGACCAGACGTCGTGGAAGTACGAGCGGACGGGAGCGCGCTCGAGCTCCCCGGCCCGCAAGCACGGCCGCCCACCGCGTTCCGGCGAGCGCACAGAAACGGTCGGGCGAGGACAAGGCTGCCCACCGTCATACCGATACCGAGATAGACCGGTGCCAGGTGCCAGAGATCGGTGTAGCCGATCAGCCAGTGCACGATGACCGCGGGAGCAAACCCGGCCGCCCCGGCGCACGCCAGCGACCACCACACCCAGGGCTCCCCGCGCCGCCAACCCCAGAGGGTCAACGCCGTGATCGCCAGAGCCGCCGCCATCAGCGCCCCACCGAAGCCGGCCCGGTCGTGCGCGATGAACGGCGTCAGGCGGGGATTCTCACCGTGGAGCGCGTGGGCATCGGTGAGGAGGAACTGCAGGTCGGTGGGGACGAACACCGTGGTGAGACCCACGACCGACACCGTGGCGCCACCGACGAAGAGCCCGAATCCGGTGACGATCAGCAGGAGCTGTCCGACGAGCGCCCGGCGCCGCAGCCGCTCGGGACCATCCGGAAGCAGCGTCCATCTGGGTTCCGGCGGGCGCCGCCAGGTCGCGAGCAGGAACATCGGGAACAGCACCACGGTGACGGCCGTGTGCAGCGGCTCCACGAATCCGAACGCCAGGAAGTAGAACAACGTGGGGAACCCGACCAGACCTGAGGCGAGGTAGGCGTTGCGGGCCCACGGCCAGCCCTTGCGGATGCCGCCCGCGGCAAGGCCCGCGTACAACGCTCCGATCGCCACCATCGTGCCGGCCATGGTGATCCGGTCGTGCTGGAGGAACGACACCAGGTGGTGGTTGATGGCATGCAGGTGCGTACGGTCCGCGCCGAGAAAGTCGCGGTCGTACCACAGCAGCACCGGGCCGAGCGTGATCGCCGCCGCGCCGAGCCCGGCGCCGATCATGCCCATCCCGACGAGCAGGCCCCACCACCAGGCCGGCCACCGCCGAGGATCGAGCGGGATGTCGCGCAGCCCAGGGGCCGGCGTGGTGGGTGTCGCCTGCTCCATCACCCGCTGGAACCAGCCGGGGCCGGCGGCGAGGAGGACGGCGGGCGTGGCGAGCACTGTCGTCGTCCGGTCCGCCAGCGCCTCGACGGCGGCCGGGATGGACGGATCGGCGAGATGGCGCACACCGGGGTCATCGCCGGTCCCGACGTCCACGGCGCCCACGTCGCCGACGTCCACGTCCACCTTCCCGACGTCCACGGTCCCGACGTCCACGATGCCGACATCGCCGGTGCGGACGTCTCCGGTGAGGATGCGGTCGACCTGCGGCGCCAGGGCCGACGCGACCTCCGTTTCGGACGTACGCACGAACACTCGACAGCGGTGGGGAGACGCCGCGTCAGCCACGGCACGGCGTACCGCCGGCAGGTCGTCCGGACCGACCGGGCCGATCTCGGTCACGTCCGCGCCCAAAACCGGCAGCGCTCTGAGGGCGTCCCGAGCCACTTCTGGTGGGACAACGGCGCCCAGCCGTCCGGCCATGTCCGGCGGTGGCGGCCTGCGGTCGACCATCCTCGCGACCAGCCAGGCGCCACCCGGCAGTGTCGTCAGCGTCGCCAGACCCCGAAGGGCAACACGCTGCGACCGCCGCAGTCCCAGTGTGGCGGCGGCGATCGTACGCAGCGGATGGTAGGTCCAGTCCGGCATGGCGCACAGCGTGACACAGGCGGTCAGCCGATGATCAGCGCCCAGAGACCAGCGAGCGCGATCCGATCCCGTGTCGGTCGCACCCGTGCGCTCGAGAGCACGCGGTCATGGACGCCTGGACGGACGATCGGGTGCCGCGGCAGACGCGTACTCCCTATGCCGCGAAGGTGTAGACCGTCAGCGAGATCCCGACGTAGTGCACGATGAACGCCGCGATCGTGCAGGCGTGGAACACCTCATGGAACCCGAACCAACGCGGCGACGGGTTCGGTTTCTTGGTCGCATAGATGATGGCGCCCGCCGAGTAGAGCAGACCACCCACGACGATCATCGTGGCGATCGCGGCGTTGCCGCGGGAGAAGAAGGCCGGCAGCCAGAACGCCGCCGCCCAGCCGAGCGCGACGTAGACGGGTACGTAGAGCCAGCGCGGCGCGCCAAGCCACAGCACCCGGAACGCCACGCCGACCAGCGCGCCGGCCCACACCAGCGTCAGCAGCAGCTGGGCACTCGGGCGGTCCAGCAGCAGCAACGTGAACGGCGTGTAGGTGCCCGCGATGATCAGGAAGATGTTGGCGTGGTCGAGCCGCCGCAGGACCGCGAGAGCGCGCGGCGACCAGTGGCCGCGGTGGTAGAGGGCACTTACCCCGAACAACAGCGCCGCCGTCACCGCGAAGATGGCCGACGCGATCTTCGCCTTGGCCGTCGGCGCGAGCAGCACGATGACGATGCCGGACGCCACCGCCAGCGGGAACGTGCCGGCGTGCAACCACCCGCGAAGCTTGGGTTTGACCGTATGCGCGACGTCGTGGACTGCGCCACTGATGTCGGGCAGGTGCATGCGGGCCTCCTTGCGTTGCGCGCTGATCCTGTCGCTCCTGATCCAGGCGCGGCACGCCCAGACAGATCCCGTGTCCTACGCCACCCACGAGCCTGCCTGAACGCCGAGCGTCCGGAGTTACCGGGTCCGTACCGACACTACGGGCCCCAACGAATGTTTACTCACCTGCGTTCCACTGAAACCTGCCCATCCTGGACTCGGACCATATGGGTGGGCGCGATCGTCTCCGCGAGACGCCGGTCGTGGGTGGCGACGAGGAGGGTTCCGTCGTACGCCGTCAACGCCTGTTCCAACTGCTCGACGGCCGGCAGGTCGAGGTGGTTGGTCGGCTCGTCGAGCACGAGCAGGTTGGCCTGCCGGGCCGCGAGGAGCGCGAGGTCGGCGCGGGTCCGCTCGCCGGGCGAGAGCGATCCGGTCTTACGCAGAACGTCGTCGGCCCCCAGGCCGAACTTCGCCAGCAGGCTCCGCGCCTCGGTCTCGTCGAGCCCGCCGGCCGCCTGGCGGAATGCGTCGAGCAGGCCGGCATCGGCCGCCACTCCCCGCCGTACCTGGTCGATCTCACCGACGACCACGCCTCGGCCCAGGCGGCGTTCGCCGGTGGTCGGCGCGAGGGTGCCCAGCAGGACGGCGATGAGGGTCGACTTGCCGCCGCCGTTCGGCCCCACGACCAGCAGCCGGTCGCCGTAGCGGACGTCGAGGTCGACCGGACCCAGCCGGAACGCGCCCCGCTCGACGACCACGCCCGCGAGTTCAGCGACCCGATCGCCGCTGCGGGTCTGCTGGTCGAGGATGAGCCGCAGCTCCCACGGCGTCCGCGGTTCCTCGACGACCTCCAGCCGCTCGGCGGCCTTGAGCGCGCGGGCCGCGCCGGCGCCGGTCGCTTGGCTCTTCTGGACGTGAAAGTGCTTGACGTACTTGTCGTTGTCACGTGGTCGGCGTTGTGCGCTGGCGGCCCCGGCCCGGGCCCACTCCTGTTTCCGGCGTGCCTCGTCGAGCAGGTTGTCACGCTGTGCGGTGTACTTCTCGTATGCCTCCTGGGCTTGGGCGTGGGCGCGTTCGCGTTCTTCGACGTACGCGGCGAACCCGCCGCCGTAGAGGTGGCCCTGGCGGGTGAACTCGTCGATCTCCAGAACGTCGGTCGCGATCCGCTCGAGGAACGTCCGGTCATGGGACACGACGACGAGGCCACCCTGCCGGTGGCTCAGGAAGTCCTCGAGCTGGTCGAGGCCGGCCAGGTCGAGGTCGTTGGTGGGCTCGTCGAGGAGGAGTACGTCGAACCGGGCGAGCAGCACCGACGCCAGCGCCAGCCTCGCCACCTGCCCGCCGGAGAGGGCGGTGACGGGATCGTCGACCCGGTCGGGGTCGAGCCCGAGTTCGGTGAGGACCGCCGGCGCTCTTGTGTCGAGGTCCGCGGCACCCAGGGCGAGGTAGCGGTCGAGGGCGAGGGCGTACCTGTCGTCGGATCCTCGTTCGCCCGCGGCGAGTGCGGTGGTGGCCGCGGTGAGTTCGGCTTCGGCGTCGGCGACGCCCGTCCGCCGGGCGAGGTAGCTGTGGACGGTTTCGCCCTGGCGCGCGTCCCGCTCCTGGGGAAGGATGCCGACGGTGGCGGCGGCCGGTTGGCGTACGACCGAACCGGTGTCGGGCGCGAGCTCGCCCGCCATGATCCGCAGCAGGGTCGTCTTGCCGACGCCGTTGGGTCCGACAACAGCGACCCGGGCGCCGGGTGCGATGGTGGCGGAGATGGCGTCAAGGACGAGTTGCGGTCCAAGGTGCAGCTGAATATCGCGTACGACGAGGAAGGACATGCGGAGCGACTCCGGAGGGCGACGCGGCCGGATCGACGCGATGGTCTGGTGCACGCGGATCCGAGCCAGGGCTGAGGCGGCCAGGCGTCGGCGGACTTCCTGTCAAGCCACCTGCGTGTGGCCGCAGGGGTTCTCCCGGAGCGCGGGAGACGGACAGGTGCCCGCGTCGCTCAGTCATCCATCGGTCGGAGGGCCTCCGTTGTCGGTGAGTCAGCCTCGCCAAGCCTAGCCTGCCCCACTCACGAACCGCCGACTGTCCCGTGATCATGAGGGCTCTTCGCACGTATGCGCCGATTTTCCTTCATGATCATGATCGCCGCGTGGCGACGAACGGATGGCAGACCAGGGCCTGCCTATCGATCGCCGAAGCGGTAGTTGGTCACGTCACAGACCGGGTGATAGCCCACCGCGGCGTAGATCTTGTTCGACGTGGGGTTGGCGAGGTCGGTATAGAGCGAGCACGCCGTCGCGCCGGCGTCGAGCGCGGCCTGGCTGACACCGGCGACGAGTGCACTCGCATAGCCACGACCGCGCCTGTCGGTCGGGGTGTAGACCGGCGCGACCCGGACGATGCCGCCTGCGGGGTTGGTGGCACCGACGTACGACACCGGTTCGCCGCCGTCCTCCCACAGATACGCACGTCGCTCGCCCACCCGCAGCTCGGCCCGGCGTCGCTCCAGCGCTGTTCTTCCTTCGAAAGCGGCCCGACCGCGTGTCGCTCTGCCGGACCAGCCTCCGCCGACCCGGCCCCCACCGGACCGGCCCCCACCGGACCAGCCCCCACCGGACCAGCCCCCACCGGACCGGCGTCCACCTCGAGGTGGAACGCCTCTCCCCACGCGGCGATCAGGTCGATGTCCGCCTCGGTCGCGCGGCGCATCGACCCGGTCGGCTGCACCGGCGGGCGTACGACGTCCAGGCGGTAGATGCGCTGCTGCATCCGTACCGTCACGGTGTCGTCGGTCCGGCGTTCCCACTCCGTCGCGCAGGCCGTGGCGGTGGCCGACGGCCCGATCACTCCCGACGCGTCGGGGCAGGCCGCCAACAGCGCGTCGACGGCCAACTCCGCCGCGCCAGGCGGCAGCGACGAGACAGTCACCGCGAACGGGGGCGTACGCATGGCGGCCCCGACAACCACGCCGGCGTCGTCGAGGACGGCGAGGTAGGTTGCGGGCGCGGGATCGGTCACCGCACCCGACCGCCGGCCGAGAACGTTGGTGATGATCACGCTGTTGAGGACCGGATCGGCACTGAGGAACTCGGATGCGGCCGCCCAGAACTCTCCCGGGTCCGATGTCGTCTCGCAGCGCATATGCCGAAGCATGACGTGGGGTTGCGGTGTCGATCAACCAGGTTCTGGGCGGCGCCACACAGAGGTGTGCCCATGATCACGAAAGAAACGCGGTCTCTACGTACGCAAATCCTTCATGATCACGATCATGATCACGGGACCGGCGAGGGCTGGCGGAGGCGGGGAGGCGGGTACCGGCGGAGGCTGGCGGGGTTCAGCGGAGGCTGGCGACGGAGGTCCGGACGGCCTGGGCGAGGCGGGTGTGGAGCTCGCGGGTCCGGGACCGGTCCGTGCGTACCTCCACGATCCGCAGGCCGCGCGACCGCGACATTGCGGCCTGGAGCTCGCGCCGGGTCCGCACCAGCGTGTACGGCGTGCGCGTCGCGTGGGCAAGCGCCTCCAGGTCCACACCGTGCGGGGTGCCGAAGACCCGCTCGAACGCATCCGCGTAAGCAGGCTGCCCCTGCTCGAGGGTGGTGAAGATGCCGCCGCCGTCATCGTTCACCACCACGATGGTGAGGTCGGGGCGTGCTTCGTACGACCCTCGCACGAGCGCGTTCGCGTCATGCAGGAACGTCAGGTCCCCCACGATCGCGTACGCGGGTCCGGTCCGGTGCACGAGCGCCGCACCGATCGCCGTCGACAGCGTTCCATCGATGCCGGCGAGCCCCCGGTTGCCGATCACCTTCCGGTGGTCCCGATGCGCGATCCGGCCTCCCTCGTCGACCAGCCGGTTCGTCCACGGCGCGCCCGCCAGGTCGAGGTCGCGGACCGGGCTGGACGACCCGGCCACCAACAGTCCGCCTCCGGGCACCGCGGCGGCCACGTCGCGGGCCACGTGCAGGCCACTGAAGGCCGGCTCCCGGGCGAGTACCTCCTCCACCGCGACCCGGGCGCACTGGTCGGCGGAGAGCCACGCCGTCAGCCAGTCGTCCGGCTCGCGACGTCCGGCCCCGTCGACGGTGCCTTCGAGCGCGACCGCCGCGCTGACGCGGTACGCCTGATGGCCAGGATCCGGCCACGCCGGACGCCGGCCGGCCACGACGAGCATCACGTCATCACGGGTGATGAGCTTCGTCACCGCCCGGGAGAGGGTCGGCCAACCGTAGACGACGACGCGCTCGATCGCCTGGTTCAGTGGTGTGCCCGCGTCGAGCAGCAGGCGGTACGGGCCGAGGGCGTTCGGTCCGGAGCGGGCGCCGCTGGTGGGTTCGGCGAGCAGGGGCCACCCGGCGGTCTCGGCGAGCCAGCGGGCCTGGGCGTCGGCACCGTCACCGGCGACGACGACGGTGCGCGGGCCGCGTTCGAGCCAGGCGATCTGTTCGGTGGCGAGGCGTTCGATCCGGGTCCAACGACCACCGTTCGCCCGCCCTTCCAGGGACTCCGGCCAGTCGGCGACGGCACCCGGATCAGCGGCAGTCGCATCATCGCCCGGATCCGGGACGAGCGGCTCCCGGAACGCCAGGTTGAGGTGGACCGGCCCCGGGTCGCGGTCGCGAAAGCCGCGGGCGACGGCGAGGGCACGCGCCACGAGCCCGCGCCAGTACGCATTCTGGCCGGGCCGGCGTTCCGGTGCCCCGACCTCGTGGAACATCCGAACCGCCGAGCCGTAGAGCTTCACCTGGTCGGTCGTCTGGTTCGCCCCGACGCCACGCAGCTCCACCGGCCGGTCGGCGGTGAGGACGACCAGCGACACACCGGAGTGGTGCGCCTCCAGCACCGCCGGATGCAGGTTGGCGGCGGCGGTTCCCGACGTACACACGACGGGCACGGGCCGGCGGCTCACCTTCGCGAGGCCGAGCGCGAGGTAGCCGGCTGCCCGCTCGTCGATGCGGACGTGCAGGCGGATCTGTTCCCTGGCGTCGGAGGCGTGGAACGCGAACGCGAGCGGCGCGTTGCGCGAACCCGGTGCCAGCACAGCCTCGCGGACCCCACTGCGCCAGAGCTCGTCGACGAATACCCGAGCGAGCGCGGTGGAGGGGTTCATGCCAGCGCCTCCACGGCGGCCAGCCGGTCGATCCATCGGGCGTGGGTCGTGGCGTCGGCGGCTACGGCTCCGAGCAGGTCAGGATCGGGACCGGGGCGCACGACCGAAAGCGCACCGTCGACCGGTACGAACGAGTCCGCCACCACGTCGGCGCTCAACAGCTGCGTCGTGGCCAGTCCGCAGGCGTACGGGAGATCCGGCAGCGCCGCCGCCAGCGCCACGCCGGTGGCGAGTCCGATCGACGTCTCCAGCGCGCTCGACACCACGACCGGGAGCCCGATCTGCTCGACGATCCGAAGGGCGGCCCGGATCCCTCCCAGCGGCTGCACCTTGAGGACGGCGACGTCGGCGGCGTCCAGTCGGGCTACCCGGTAGGGGTCCTCGGCGCGGCGGATGGACTCGTCGGCGGCGATGGGTACGCCGACCTTCCGGCGTACTTTCGCGAGGTCCTCGACGCTGGCGCACGGCTGCTCGACGTACTCCAGCCCGCGCGCCTCCTTGTCCAGGCGTCCGATCATGGTGACGGCCGTGTCGACATCCCAGGCACCGTTGGCGTCCACGCGGATGTGGCCGTCCGGCCCCAGCGCCTCGCGGACAGCCTCGACCCGGGCGAGGTCGTCGTGTTCGGTCTGGCCGGGCTCGGCGACCTTGACCTTCGCGGTCCGACAGCCGTTGCTGGCGGCCACCACCGCCCGCGCACGGGCGGGATCGACCGCGGGAACCGTGCAGTTGACCGGGATCCGGTCGCGGAGCGGCTTCGGCCAGATGTCGTAGGCCGCCTCACGCGCCGCGCGCAGCCACGGAACGCAGGTCGCGTGGTCGTAGTCCCAGAACGGGCTGAACTCGGCCCAACCTCCCGGGCCCTGGACCAGGAGCCCCTCGCGTACGTCGATTCCGCGGAACTTCGCGCGCATCGCCACCGCGAAGACGTGGATGGCGCCGTCTCCACGGATGATCATGAAACGTACCCTCCGTATCTGTCGCGCCGGACGGCTCCGCGAAACCTGTGACGGAGTGTCACGGGAGTGGCTCGTAGCCTAGCCCTGTGGCTTCCAAGATCGGATTCCGGCTGGTCGTCGTCGACGAGGCGGGCGATGTGGGCGGCGCGGCCCGGAGCGGCGCGTCCGTAACCCACCTGCAGGACGCCCTCGCAGCGGCGCTGGAGGGCCGTGGCCCGGCCGTCGCCCCGGTGTCGGCCGGGGGCGGCGTGGAACAGATCCGTTCGATGCTTCGTACGGACGAACCCCTCGAACGCGACGACATCGCGGTCGTCCTACCGACGTCGGGTTCCACCGGGGAGCCGAAGGGCGTGCTGCTGCCCGCGTCGGCGTTGTTGCACTCGGCGCGGGCGACGCTGGACCGGTTGGGTGGTCCGGGTGTGTGGACGCTCGCGTTGCCGGTCAGCCGGATCGCGGGTCTCCAGGTACTGGTGCGGTCGCTGGCCGCGGGGACGATGCCCGTCCCGCTGGCGGGGCGGTTCACGCCGGAGGCCTTCCGTGCTGCGACGGCCGCGCTGCCGGCAGTGGGTTCGGTCCGGCGCTACACCGCTTTGGTGCCGACCCAGCTGGTACGCCTGCTCGACGCGGGGCCCGTGGCGGTCGACGCGCTCCGGACCTACGACGCGGTCCTCCTCGGCGGTGCGGCGAGTGCGCCCGCCCTGCTGCAGCGGGCGCGGGACGCTGGGGTGCGGGTGGTGACGACGTACGGGATGACCGAGACCTGCGGCGGCTGCGTCTATGACGGGCGCCCCCTCGACGGTGTGCCGGTCGACCTCTCGCCGGTGACCGGGGGACATGGGCGGGTGCGGATCGGCGGACCGGTGGTGTTCGCGGGGTACCGGCTGCGTCCCGACCTCACCGCCGCGGCTCTCGCTGACGGGTGGCACATGACCGATGACCTGGGCCGGTGGGCCGGTGACGGCCGGCTCGAGATTCTCGGCCGGCTCGACGACGTGGTGGTCTCGGGCGGTGTCAACGTGCCCTTGCTCGCGGTCGAGCGGGCGGTCGCGTCCGTGCCCGGCATCGCCGAGGTCGCCGCGGTCGGGCGGCCGGATCCCGAGTGGGGTGCGCGGGTGGTGGCGTACGTCGTCCTGCGTCCCGGCGCGACGCCTCCCTCGCTCGCCGACGTCCGGGCCGTGGTGGCGGCGAGGCATCCCCGTGCGTACGCCCCTCGCGAGGTCATCGTCGTCGACGCCCTCCCGCTGCTCCCGTCCGGGAAGCTCGACCGCGCCGCCCTGCTCCCGTGATCATGATCGTGATCATGAAGCGAGAACGGGCTATGTGCCCGATTGCCTTCATGACCCGGAACGCCTTCATGACCCGGAACGCCTTCATGACCCGCGCGTTCGCCCTGAACACCTTGGAGACTCCGGCGCATTCATGACCGAATTCATGCTGGCGTCGCCGCTTCGCGCCCGCACCGCACATCCCCCGCCTCTTCATGAAGCGAAACCGATCCGTGAAGGGAAACGGGGCCATACGTCCACGGAGCCTTCGTGATCACCAACATGATCACGAGGGAGGGCCCATCACGGGCGGCCGGCGCGGTCCCAGGCCTCGTGAGCGGTACGCACCCGCGTCCACAACGCACGCCGCACGTCCTCGTCGACGTCGGACAGCCGAAGTCCGAACTCCTCGTGCAGCAGCGCCGTCCACTCCCGCTCCTTCACGACATCCCGGCTCGACCGCCCGCCGGCATCGGCCCGGGTCAGTACGCAACCCCGCAGCGTCAGCGCATATTCAGCCCACCGACGTTGGACGACGAGCTTCTGGACGAACGACGACTCCGAGGACCTCGGCAGGTACCGGTGCATCGCCGCGAAGGCCCCGAGCGGAACCGGCGTCACGTCGAAGTCGAACCCCGCGATCGATGCGTGCGGATCGTGGTGGAACCGCCAGAACGGCCCACCCACCTGCTCGAGCCGGTACGCGAACGGCCCCTGCACCAGCGGGCCTCCTGCCACCAGCGGGATGGGGTCGCGGTAGCCGTCCCCGAGGCCGACGTCGGGGATCCACGTCTCGGAGCCGATCCTGACCAGGAGCACCATGTGCGCCCCCCACGCCGGTGGGTCCACGCTCGGGTCGACGGGCGCGCCCCGCGCCAACGCGACGTCGAACCCCAGGCTCAGCAGGAGCGCCGCGAAGGAACCGTTGAGGTGGTAGCAGTAGCCGCCTCGTCCGGTGACGATCCGATTCGCCGACTCCCGCGGGTCGATCGTCGTCGGCCGGCCGAGCTGGATCTCGAGGTTCTCGTACGGCACCCTGTCGAGCTGCGCGTGGTGCAGCCGCCGGAGCAGCGCGGACGAGGGTGGTCCGGGCAGCTCACCGGCGGCGAAGCCGAGGTGGCGCAGGTAGCGGTCGCGGAGATCGACGTCGAACGCCTGGAGTTTCACGTGCCCGAGCCTGTCATACACGCCTGGTCGCTGATCCTCTCGGCGACGGGGGTGCGGTCGCCTCGGATGACGCTGTGGCGGGACGCCACGCCGGCCGCGGCGAGGGATCGCCAGCTCAGCCCGCATTGGCGATACAGCCGCACCGCTGGCGCGTTCTCGGCGGCGACCATCAGGGCGGCCCTGCCGTGCTCGGCGACGAGGGTGTCGAGCACCAGTCGGAACGCGGCGGCCGCGTAGCCCTGCCCCTGCAGCTGCGTACGCGCGACGACTCCGGCGATGTAGCCCACGTCCGGCGCCGACCACGCATCGGCCGCGACAGCGGCGAGGATGCCGTCGGACGGGACCGCACCCGCCCATCGGCGTACCCCCGCGAGCCCCGGTCGGGCGTACGAGCCCGGATAGGTCTCGGCCAGGAGTTCGGCGACCGGTGCGGACCACGACGAGTCGAGCCACCGCGCGACCTCGGCCGGTTGCCGGCTCCCGCCCGCCGTCCGGATCGCCGGGCGGTCGGTCTCCATCCAGCCGAACGTACGAAGGAGAGCGAGCTCGTCGATCCGGTCGGCGACCGCGGCCACGAGATCCTCCGATCCGATCAGCCGGAACGTCGTGCCGACCTCAGCCAGTACGTCACGGACGAGCGGCGCCACCTGGTCGGCCGGGCCGTGGATCGCGAGCCGGTCCCGGCAGGAAAGGAAGGGCGCCGCGACCGCGACGGCGTCACCGCGCCGCCAGGCGCGCACCCGCCGCACTCCGTGACCTGGCCGTCGACCTGGCCGTCCCGGTGGCAGGCCCTGGCTCGCCCACAGCAGCAGTCCGTCGCCTGAACAACTGCGCCGGAGTTCGGCCATCGAGGTGATCTCGTGCGACATCTGCATGAACATACCTTATTCGACAATTTCATGCAGACCGCAGTGGATTTCGACCAGCGCTCTCTGACCCGGGCGGGGAGAGGCACAGATCGGCTGAGAGACTCGCTCCTCGTGGCAACCCCCGCACAGTGGCTCGAAGGCGCACGACTGCGTACCCTCCCGGCATCCGTCGCGCCAGTCCTCGTCGGCTCCGGAGCGGCCGCGGCGGCGGGTTCGTTCATTGCCTGGAAGGCAGTTCTCGCCCTGGCGGTGGCCCTCGCGCTGCAGGTGGGCTCGAACTACGCCAACGACTACTCCGACGGGATCCGCGGCACCGACGACCACCGGGTCGGCCCGCAACGCCTCGTCGGCTCGGGAGCGGCGACACCCGCCGCGGTGAAGGCAGCGGCGTACGCCTGCTTCGCGGTGGCAGCGGTCTGCGGACTCGTACTCGCCCTCACGACCGCGTGGTGGCTCCTCGCCCTCGGCGCGGTGGCGATCGGGGCGGCGTGGTTCTACACCGGCGGCCGACGCCCGTACGGCTACCACGCGCTCGGCGAGGTCAGCGTCTTCGTGTTCTTCGGGCTGATGGCGGTGGTCGGCACGGCGTACGTCCAGGCGCTCCGCGTCACCTGGCCGGCGGTCGGCGGTGCGATCGCGATCGGGTCACTCACGTGCGCGATCCTGGTCGCGAACAACCTGCGCGACATCCCGACCGACGCCGCCAGCGGGAAGCGCACGCTCGCGGTGGTGCTCGGTGACCGCCGCACCCGACTGTTGTACGCCGGCCTGCACGTCGTGGCGTACGCCGTCGTCGTCGTTCTCGCGCTCACCACGACACCGTGGACACTTCTCGCCCTGCTGGCGCTGGGACTGGCGCGGCGGCCCCTCCGTCAGGTCCTCCACGGGACCAGGGGGCGGGATCTGGTGGCGGTCCTGCGTGACACCGGTCTCGCCGAACTCGTCTTCGCCCTCCTGCTCACCCTGGCCCTCGCCCTGTCCGCCACCACCCCGTGATCATGATCCTGACCATGAAGGATTTGTGCGCGCTAGGCCGATTGCTTTCATGATCATGGGCGTTGGAACAGGGAGGCAGCCCCGCGCGGAAGGCGCAGCTCCCGCCGTTGAGATGATGCAGGCTCAGTCGCGCTCCGTCGGGTCGTGAGTGGTCGCGCTGGTCCCCATCTCGTCCGCAGCGTCGGTCTCCTCGTCGGCGTGGGTGACGGCCCGATGCTCCTGGAGGCGGCGAACGTACTCCGGATTGATCTGTTCGCGGTCGATCTCGCGCGGATCCTCGCCGGGGGTCGCGTCCTCCTTCGTCCACCTGTCGGTGCCTTCGGGGTCGTGACGGGGATTGTCGTTCATAAACGATCGGTACCCCGAGGAGCGCCGGGATAACCGGCGGTGGGGACACCGGAGCGGAGCGTCTGGGAGACCCTCGGCGCGGCAACCCGCCCTCCCGGCAACGCACAGCTGCCCCTGCCCGCCCACCGGAGAGCCCACCCGCACAGCTACCCGACCCGGACGGCTATCCGGCCGCACAGCTACCCGACCCGCACGGCACACCGCCTACGGCGTCATCCACTCGCCCGTGGCGCCGAACCTCTCCAAAACCTTGGCGTACGGCTCGAGGTCGAGGCCCTGCCGCGCCACCCACGAGTCGTCGTAGTACGTGTGCGCGTAGCGGTCCCCGCCGTCGCAGATCAGGGTCACCACACTGCCGCGGTCCCCGTCCCGGAGCATCCGCGCGACCAGCGCCAGCGCGCCCCACAGGTTCGTGCCCGTCGACCCGCCCGTCCGCCGCCCCGTCACCGCCGCGAGATACCGCATCGCCGCAAGCGACGCCGCGTCGGGTACCCGCATCATCGTGTCCACCACATCGGCCACGAACGAGGATTCCACTCGCGGCCGCCCGATCCCCTCGATCCGCGACCCCTCCGCCGTGCACGACGGGTCGTCCTCACACCAGCCGCGGAAGAACGCCGAGCCGTCCGGGTCGACGACGCAGACCTGGGTGGCGTAGCGGCGATACCGCACGTACCGCCCGATCGTCGCGCTCGTGCCACCCGTGCCTGCCCCGACGACGATCCACCGAGGGATGGGGTGCGGTTCCGCGCTCAGCTGCTCGAAGATGCTCTCGGCGATGTTGTTGTTGCCCCGCCAGTCGGTGGCGCGTTCGGCGTAGGTGAACTGGTCCATGAAGTGGCCGCCGCACTCCTCGGCGAGCCGGCGCGACTCGGCGTCGATCCCGCGCGGGTCGTCGATCAGGTGGCAGCGCCCACCCTGGAACTCGATCAGGGCGATCTTCTCCGGGCTCGTCCACGCCGGCATCACCGCCACGAACGGCAGCCCCAGAAGGCGGGCGAAGTACGCCTCGCTCACCGCGGTCGAGCCGCTCGACGCCTCGATGACGGTCGTCCCCTCCCCGATCCAGCCGCTCGCGAGCGCGTAGAGGAACAGTGACCGTGCCAGCCGGTGCTTGAGGCTGCCGGTGGGATGGACCGACTCGTCCTTGAGATAGAGCTCGATGCCCCACTCCGGTGGCAGCGGGAACACGTGCAGGTGCGTGTCGGCGCTGCGGTTGGCGTCGGCCTCTACCCGGCGGATCGCCTCGGCGACCCAGGCGCGGTCGGGCGGCGGGTGCTTCGCCCTCCGTACGCCGAAACATGACATGTCAGCAGGCTAACCCCGGGGCCGGTGCCCGCCGGGACTCCAGCAAATGACCACGCTGAGCATGCCTGCGGCGCGTCAGCCACGCCGTCGCCACTCCGCCACGCCGTCGCCACCCTGCCAACCCGACCGGGGCAACGGGACGAACCTCTTCGGCGTCGACCTCACCTCCGGCGAGATCACCCAGCTGACCGACCTCGACCAGCCGCCGCCTCCGGGCGAGACGTCGTCCTGTTCGCCAGCAAGAATCCGGTCCGCGAGGAGGCGTACTTCTCGCACGGCCGGGACCTCGTCGCCCTCGACCTGCAGTCGCGACAACCGGCGGCTGCTGCTGTGGCGGCGTCACGGTGACGGCTTCGACTGACTTCGGGTGCTGCTCAACCACCGGGGTTCGTTCCACATCCAGTGCCGTGCACGTCCATCCCCGGCTGCGGCCGGACAACCGGCAAGTGCTGTTCACGACCGACTCGAGCGGGTACGGCAACGTCCACCTGGTCGACGTCCCCGACCTCGACAGCCTGCCGCTCGCCTCGGCCCGACCAACCTGTCCTGGTCGTACGCCCGCCCCCTGCTGTGCTCCGCGGCTGGACGTGACTCGAGGACTGTGATCTCGTCGCCGAGTCCAGGCACTTCTCGAGTGGCATGGAGACCCCGCTGCTGTTCCAGGTCCATCGAGATGAACGGCATCGAAGTGGCGCGGCACATCCGGAAGGTGCGGACCTGCCTGCGTACCGCCTGCGACGAACTTCTCTCCGACCGCGACTCCCTCACCCGCCGACTCCTCGGGCGCCGTCGACCGCTCGCGCTGATCCCGCGTGGCGCTTCGAGAAGGGCTCAGTCGATGTCTTCCTTGCGGGTGGCGGCGTCGATGCGTCCCCGCACCGAACGGATCCCGCCGGACAGCGCCCGCCCCGCCTCGACTCCCTGCCGTCGCAGCAGCAACCAGGACAATCCGGACGTGAACAGCAGGGCCGGAAGCGCGACCAACCACGGTGAGGTCTCGCTGCCGAAGAGCAGGTAGAGGATCCCGAAGCACGCCGCGAAGATGGCGAGCCGGAGGAGTGTGTAGACGAGGAAGGTACGCACGACAGTCGCAGCGTACGTCAGCCGCTCATCGCGTCTGCTGAGGGCCCCGCTCCACGGGCGCACCGCTGCCGGCACGCTCCCCGGTCCGTCGGGGCCCCGGGCCCACAATTCAGCCCGACCCCACGGCGCCGACCAGCTCCGCGAGCAGACTCGGTTCGATGTTGCCTCCCGACACGACCGCGACAACCGGGCCGGCCGGCAGATCCGCGGCATGCGCGAGGTAGGCCGCCGTGGCCACCGCACCACCTGGTTCCGCGACCAGCCGGGACCGCACCGCCAGGGAGCCGACCGCCGCCCGGATCGCGTCGTCGGACACCGTGAGCACACCGTCGACCCGCGCGCGGACGTGCTCCCAGGCGAGCTCACCCACGCAGACGCGGAGCGCGTCGGCGATCGTCCGGTACGTACGTTCGACCGGCCACGTCCGCCGCTCGCCCACCCGCATGCTCTCGGCCAGGTCGCCGGCCAGCTCAGGTTCGCACGCCATGACTCGCGCGTCCGGCCGGAGCGCCTTGACCGCGGTCGCGACACCGGACACGAGACCACCGCCACCGACCGGCACGAGCACCGTGGCGACCTCGGGCAGGTCCGCGATGATCTCCAGCCCGATCGTGGCCTGCCCGGCGATGATCCGCGGATCGTCGAACGGGGGAACGTACGCATACCCGTGGGCGGCCACCAGCTCCGCCACCCGTGACTCCCGCTCGGCGGGGGGCACGAGGATCACCTCTCCGCCGAGCGCCCGGGTCGCTGCGACCTTGACCGGCGGGCTGGTGTCGGGCATGACGACGTACGCCCTGGCCCCGAAGAGCCGCGCCGCCATCGCCACCGCCTGGGCGTGGTTGCCCGACGAGTGCGTGACGATCCCCCGCACCCGCTCGGCCTCGGCAAGTGAGCCGGCCGCGTTGAGCGCGCCGCGGATCTTGAACGCCCCGATGACCTGGAGGTTCTCCGGCTTCAGCCAGAGCGGCCGGGTGGGGTCGTGGTCGGCCCAGGGCGCCGGCACCAGGGGGGTCCGGACGACCCTGCCATCGATCCGCTCGGCGGCGGCACGAACCTCGGCAAGGCCCACCAAATCCTGTCTTTCGCCCATGTCGTGACGCTACCGGCCGCGCCGCAGGGCGGCGCGCTGGACAGGTTCACCCCACCGCGGGATGGCGGCTACGCTCATGCGCAGGCTTTGTCGTACGCCGCATGTGAGGAGGGTTCCGGGTGCCCCGAGTGCTGCCGGTCCTGGTCGCCATCGTCCTGGTGGTCTTCTGCCTGGTCGACCTGGTGCAGAGCCGCCGCGAGGGCGTGCGCACCATGCCGCGCCCGCTCTGGGCGCTTGTCATCGTCTGCGTACCGTTCCTCGGTCCGCTCGGCTGGCTCCTCGCCGGCCGACCACGGGCGGGCTCGCAGTCGCGGCCGACGTCGCCGACCATGGTCGCGCCCGACGACAACCCCGAGTTCCTCAGCCGCCTCAAGGAACGCCGCCTCGAGGCCGAGGACGAACGCCTGCGGCAGTGGCAGGCCGATCTCGAACGCCGCGAGCGCGACCTGGACCCTCGCGAGGACAGGAGCGACCCGAGCGACCCGGCGGGCTGACCACGGATCACAGGTGACACCTCGGGTCGGGCGCTCTACTCTCACCGGATGACTGGCGAGCATGTCGCGCGGCCGACCCTTCCGGAGAAGGTGTGCACCCGCGCCGCGGAGCTTCTCAGCCGACATGTCGGCAAGACCGTCGCGGTGGTCGGCCAGGAGATCCTCAACCATGACGGCCATGCGTTCGTCGCCCGGGTTCTGCTCGACGACGGATCGCCGCTCGCCAGCGCCGTCGTGAAGATGGCCCACCGCGGTGACGGCGGCGAGTTCGACAAGGACGACGCGGATCCCTACGGCCCGGCAGCAAGACTGTGGAACGAATGGGCCGGCCTGGAGTTCCTGTCGTCCCTGCCCACGCCGTGCACGGCCGTACCCGCGTTCTACGGCGGTGATGCCGCGCTGGGTTTCGTGGTGATGGAGGACCTCGGCGCCGGGCCGAGCCTCGCCAACCTCCTGCTGGGGACCTCGGCCGAGCAGGCACGTGCCGGACTGGACGGCTACGTCGACGCGCTGGCGGAGGTCCACCTGGCGACGTTCGGACGCACCGAGGCCTACGACGACCTCCGTTCCCGCCTCGGCACAACGGCCCCGGCGCATCACGGCTTCTCGGCGGCCAAGTGCCTCGGCGACCTGACGACACCACTCGGCATCCTCGATCCGACCATCGACCTCGACGGCGACGTCGCGGAGGCGGTCGCGTGGATCGACGCGGTCCTGGACGATCCGGGGCCGTGGCGGGCGTTCAGCCTCAACGACTGCTGCCCCGACAACAACCGGGTCGACGAGCGCGGCAGGCTGCGGTTGTTCGACGTGGAGTTCGCCGACGCCCGGCACGCCCTGCTCGACGTGGCCTACCTTCGCACGACGATGCCGACCTGCTGGTGCGTACGACGGCTCGTGCCGGACCTCGCCGAGGACCTCGTGCAGCGCTACCGGGACCGGCTGGCGGCGGGAGGGCGGGCGACCTCCGACGCCGACTTCCACGCCGCCCTCAACGCGTGCGCGGCGTTCTGGGCGCTGCTCAACGCCAGTTGGCATCTCGAGGCCGCCCTGGAACCCACCGGCGCCGACCGGTCCCACTGGGATGCCTACGACTTCACCTTCGGCTCGCGCCGGCAGATCTTCCTGCAGCGGTTGGCCGAACTCGCCGACGCGGCGGACCGTCAACCGGAGCTTGCGGCCCTGCGCAGCCGCCTCGCCGATCCGGCCCGTGCCGCCGCCCGGCGTGCCTGGCAGGTCGTCGATCCGCTCCCGCTCTACCCTGCGTTCGCGGCTGGGAAGACGTAGCGTCGGCCGCGTACGCTCTCCCCGCGCCAGCAACGGCGACGGCGACGCGAACCGCTACTTGCCTGTGTAGGAGTGGAAGCCGCTGATCAGGAAGTTGACGCCGATCAGGTTGAAGAGGAGGGCGGCGTAAGCCACGAGCGCGATCCACGATGCGCGGCTCCGCCAGCCGGCCGTCGACCGGGCGTGCAGGTAGGCGGCGTAGCAGACCCAGGTGATGAACATCCAGGTCTCCTTGGGGTCCCAGCCCCAGTAGCGTCCCCACGCCGCGGCGGCCCAGATGGCGCCGGCGATGAGGGCGAACGTCCAGACCGGGAACGCGAAGGCGTTCAGGCGGTACGCCGTCCGCTCGATCGTGGCCGCCGGGGGAAGCTGCGCGACATAGCCGCCCCCTCCCCGGCGTTCCTGCCTGGCCTTGACGATCTGCAGCACGCTCGCCACCGCGCCGAGGGTGAGCACGCCGGTCGCGGTGACGGCCGCGGAGACGTGGATGACCAGCCAGTACGACTGGAGCGCGGGGATGAGGCCCGAGACCGGGAGGTAGAGAACGGTGATCGCGATGCCGAGCACGACCAGGAGGAACCCCACCAGCGGAAGGGCGAGGAACCCGATCCGGAGCCGCCGCAGCGTCACGAGGTAGGTGACGGCGATGACCAGGCTGCCGGTGATCGCGAACTCGTACAGGTTGCTCCACGGAACCCGCTCCGCCGCCACGCCACGCGACACCACACCCCCACCCAGCAGGATCGTGCCGAGGATGGTGAGCGCGAGGCCGATCCGGTGGAACATCGCCGTACGGAGCGACTGAGCGCCCGCCGCTCCGTCTCCACCGCCAGCATGAGCGTGATCGGGACCGGTGTCAGCGGGACCGGCGTGGGCGGGTCCAGGACCCTCGCCAGAGCGACCAGCGTCCGGGCGTTCGAGCACCGCTACAACGGTGTCGCCGCCCCTGGCGTCGGTCTCCGCCGAGAGGGCGGCGCCCGAGGACTCGGCCGCGCTGCGCCTTGCCCCGGAGCGGCTGGTCGCGGCATCCGGTGCCGTACGGCGTTCGCGAAGGAACGCCCACTCCGCGGCGTGCGCCACCATCGCCAGCGCGAGGACGACTGTCGCCGAGTGGACGAGGTTGTCCGACAAAGCAGCGAGCGCGCTCACTCCTGCTCCTCCCTGACCGGTGCCGTGCGAGCCTGAAGCCCGGCGGCGAGCTTGTCGATCTCGATCGCGAGGTCGCTGGCGGTGCCCCCACTGTCGGCGCCGCCGTCGCCGACGGCCTTTCGAACGTCCGCACCGTCGGCCGCCGCACCGGCAGCGCCGGCTCCGCGCGACCCCAGGCCTGGTTCGGCTCGATCCAGCCCGGCGACCGCGACCACCGTACGCCCGCCGTCCTCGGTCACCCGGACCCAGACCCGACGGCGACGTACTACAAGGGATAGTAGCAACCCGCCGAGCGCGAGCACCGCGCCCACCAGCGCGACCGGCTCGCCGGGGTTACGGCTGACCTGCAGGTTGACCCAGCGGGCGTACCCGTCGAACGTGATGCTGCCCGCCCCATCCGGCAGCGCCGCCCGCTCGCCGGGCGTCAGCGCCAGCCGGAAGGGCTCACCGGGCGCCGACCGGAACTGCGTCAACGTCCTGGTCTCGAGCCGATAGACCGACTGCGGCACGCCAGAGTCCAGCCCGAGGTCTCCCCGGTACGCCGTGAGGAACACCGACGGCCGCAGCGCATCCGGGAACGCCGACACCGGGCCACGCTGCGGATCCACCACCGCCGTCGGCAGGAAGAATCCCTGGAAGCTGAGCTGCTCGGGCCGGGCGTCGGGCACTTTCACGACCCCGGTCGAGGTGAACCGCCCGTCCTGCGGCAGGAACGGCACCGGTCCGGAGAACGCCACGTCACCGTTGCCGTCGCGCACCGTGAACCGCGGTGCGTAACCGTGCCCGATCAGGTGGACCTGGGCGCCGTCGACCCGCAACGGATGGTTGACACTCAGGTCGTACGACTGCTTCGGCGCCCCCGGCCGCTCGGTGTAGGTGAGTGCGGCGTTGAACGCCCGGACCGAGCCGCGCTGTTCGCCCCGCGTCTCGAAGCGCACCCGGAAGTCGTCGACGGTCAGAGCGAACGGCGGCAGCTGGTTGTTCCGGAAGAGTCCGCCACTCTGGTAGCCGTCGTACTGCGTCACCGTGTTGGCAAAACCGTTGCCGACCACCACCAGTGCGGTCCCGCGGAAGCCGAAGAGACTGCCGACCGCGACACCGACCAGGACCACCACGATCGCGACGTGGAAGACCAGGTTGCCCACTTCGCGCAGATACCCTCGCTCGGCCGCCACCGAGTCGGCGCTGCGGTCGACGCGATAGCGCAACCCACGAAGCTCCTTCGCGGCTGCGGCGAGCACGTCGTCGGGCGCCCCGCTGGTTGTCCAGCTGCGATGCTCCGGCAGCCGGTCGAGATGGCGGGGAGCCCTCGGCGGTCGCGACCGCACCACCCGCCAGTGCAGCGCTGCCCGCGGGATCACGCATCCCAGCAACGACACCAACAGCAGAAGGTAGATCGCGGCGAACCACGCCGACCCGAAGACGTCGAACAGCTCGAAGCGTTCGTACCATCGGGACAGTCCGGGGTTGGCACGCACGAAGTCCGCGACCGCGACCGGGTTCACCTGCCGCTGCGGGATGATCGAGCCCGGAATCGACGCGAGCGCCAGCAGGAAGAGCAACAACAAGGCGGTACGCATCGACGTCAGCTGCCGCCATGCCCACCGGGCCAGCTCGAAGGGACGCAGCGGCGGCGGAGCGTCATTGCGCGCCGTCTCGTCTCGCACCTGCGTCTGCGTCATCCGCGCCTCACCTCCGCTCCGTCCCACGCACGGCCGCATCCTCCACGGGCCAACCTCACAGCACCGTCGAGAAGTCGCTGATCCACTGCCGCATCGGCCCGATCACGCCGTTCCAGGCCCCGGTGACCATCAGCAGTCCGACGATCACGAGCAACGCACCGCCGGCGCGGGTCACCCAGACATGGTGCCGGCGGACGAACGCCAGTCCACCGAGCAACCGGCGGAACCCCACGGCCACCAGGACGAACGGCACCCCGAGCCCGGCCGCGTACGCAGCCATGAGCAAGGCGCCCCTGCCGGCGGTCGCCTCGTTGACCGCCAGCGTCGCGACCACCCCGAGCGTCGGCCCTATACACGGCGTCCATCCCAGGCCGAACAGCACGCCCAGCAAGGGTGCCGCGCCAAGCCCGACGGCGGGCACACCATGGATTCGCCAGTCGCGCTGGAGCCAGGGTACGAGCCCCAGGAAGGCCATACCGAGCAGGATCGTGACCACGCCGAGCACCGTCGTCAGCACACCGGCGTTGCCGGCCAGGAACGTCCCCAACGCCCCGAACAACGCACCCGCCGACACGAACACGATCGCGAACCCGGCAACGAAGAGCAGCGCCCCAGTTGCCATCCGTCCGCGCGCACCTGAGGCGAGGTCGGCGCCGGAGAGACCGGTGACATAGGACAGGTAGCCCGGCACCAACGGCAACACGCACGGGGAGAGGAACGACACCAACCCGGCAAGCAGCGCCACCGGGATCGCCAGCATGAGAGAGCCGTTCATCGCGACGTTGGCGAAGCCGTCACCCACCGACCCGGCCGTTGCTCCCATGCTGAACCCGGGAGACCCCAGGGCCACGATGGTGGCGGGATTCACCCGGACTCCTCGACATCGGTGGCGAGCTGTTCCAGCGTCCGCTGGCTGAGGGTGCCGAGGACGCGGGCCGCAACCCGGCCTTGACGGTCGATCACGAGCGTCGACGGGATCGCGCTGGGTGGCAGCGTCTCACGGAACCCCAACAGCTGTTCGCCGTTCGGGTCGTAGACGCTCGGATACGTCACCTTGAACGTACGCACGAACGCACGCGCCGGTCCCGGGTCGTTGTCGCGGGTGTTGACGCCCAGGAACTCCACGCCGGCGGGCTTCAGCGTCCTCGCCGCCGCCACGAGATCCGGCGCCTCCTTCCGGCACGGCGCGCACCACGAGCCCCAGACGTTGAGGACGACGACCTTGCCGTCGAAGTCGGCGAGGCTGATCCGCTTGCCAGACAGGGTCTTTCCCGCGAGAGCAGGCGCGGGTTGACGCTCTGCCGGCGGGATGGTGGTGACCGTCCCACTCCCGGAGACGAACCGGGCGTTGGCGTTTCCGGAACCGCCGCCGGTGCCGTCGTCACTCCCGCCACCTGTGCAGGCCACCAGCAGAACCAGCCCGATGACCGCGGCGCCGACCCGGGCCAGGACAGGCACCGCCGGACCGATTGCCTTCCGTGAGGGGCACAGCCGGAGCAAGGCTGTGCGGACGTGGGCCGTGGAACGCAACACTCTCACGCCCCCGCGACGAACTTTCGCGGCGTGGCGGTCACCGGCAACAGGTCGGCCGCCGGCTCGGAATAGTCAACGGACACAAGCCGATCCGCGTCATAGGTGAAGGTCGTGAGACTGGCAAGGGTGCATTGACGCTTGCGAGGATCGTGCCAGAGCCGGCGTCCCTCGACATAAGACCGCAGTGTCCAGATCGGCAGCTGATGGGAGACCAGCACCGCTTCATGCCCTTCCGCCGCCCGCCGGGCATCGCCCAACGCGCCCAGCATGCGTACGACGATCGCGCGGTACGGTTCGCCCCACGACGGCTGGAACGGATTGCGCAAATGCCGCCAGGACGACGGTCGGCGCAACGAGCCGTCACCGACGCCGAACGTCCGGCCCTCGAAGACGTTGGCCGCCTCGATCAGCCGATCATCAACCGTGACGGACAGCCCGAACTCCGCGGCCAGCGGCTCGGTCGTCTCCTGTGCGCGTTCCAGCGGAGACGACCGGAGATGTACGACGTCTCTGCCGGCGAGGGTGTCGGCCACCCGCTTGGCCATCTTCCGGCCCAGTTCGGACAGCCGGTAGCCCGGCAACCGGCCGTAGAGAACCTTGCCTGGATTGTCCACCTCGCCATGCCGCAGCACATGGACGAGCGTACGTGGTGGCGTCACCGGCGCTCCCACCCGTTCCTCTTGGTCGGCTCGTGGTTCCTCGGACAGCTGGTTCTCGGTCGGCTCTTACTTCTCAAGCTGGCTGGTCCAGCTACTTCTCAGGCGCCTGGGCAGCCGCCGCCGCGCGGGCGGCCACCGGTGCCGCGGCCGCGATCCGGTCGAGGGCGGTGGCGTCGTGCGCGGCGCTCACGAACCACGCCTCGAAGACACTCGGCGGCAGATGGACGCCACCCTCGAGCATCGCGTGGAAGAACGCGGGGAACCGGTACGCCGCCTGGCTGCGGACCTCCGCGAAGTTGCGCACCCGGGGCAACTCGTCCGGGTCGACGAAGAAGACACTGAAGAGATTTCCGGCGTACTGCACGAGGTGCGGAACGCCTTCCTTGGCAAGGGCGGTGCCGACGATCTCGCCCACAGCGGCGGCGGTGTCGTCCAGCCGGGTGTAGACGTCAGGGGTCGCGAGCCGGAGCGTGGTGAGACCGGCCGTCGTCGCCACCGGGTTACCGGACAGCGTGCCCGCCTGGTAGATCGGGCCGGCCGGCGCCAACTGCGCCATGTAGTCCGCCCTGCCGCCGAACGCCGCGGCCGGGAAGCCACCACCCATGACCTTTCCGAACGTCATCAGGTCGGGTGTCACACCGTCGATTCCGTACCATCCGGACCGGCTGACCCGGAAGCCCGTCATCACCTCGTCGGAGATGAACAGAGCCCCGTGTCCGCGGCAGGTCTCGGCGAGGAAGGCATTGAAGCCTTCCTCGGGTGGAACCGCTCCCATGTTGCCCGGCGCCGCCTCGGTGATGAGGGCCGCGATCTCGTCGCCGTGCTCGGCGAACACCGCACGCACGGCCGCACGGTCGTTGTACGGAACAACGACGGTGTCCGCGGCCTGCGCCTGCGTGACACCGGGCGTGTCAGGGAGGCCGAAGGTCGCGACACCCGAACCCGCCGAAGCGAGGAGTGCGTCGACATGGCCGTGGTAGCAGCCGGCGAACTTCACGATCTTGGTGCGGTTCGTCACGCCTCGCGCCAACCGGATCGCCGACATGGTGGCCTCGGTTCCTGAGGAGACGAACCGCACCGACTCGACCGGCGTACGACTCACGATCTCCTCGGCGAGTTCCACCTCGGGCACGGTCGGCGTGCCGTACGACGTGCCGGCACCCACGGCCGCGGTCACCGCCTCGACCACCTCCGGGTGTGCGTGGCCGAGAATCATCGGCCCCCACGAGCCCACGAGGTCGACGTACTCACGCCCGTCGGCATCCACCAGATAAGGGCCGTACGCCCGGGTGATGAACCTCGGGGTGCCGCCGACGGCCCGAAACGCGCGCACCGGGGAGTTGACACCCCCGGGCGTGACTGCCTGTGCGCGCTCGAACAACGACCGCGACGTGAGCGGCTCCTGTGCGGTCTGAGCTGGGGTTTCAGCTGGGGCGGTGGCGCCCGGGACAGGGGTACGAGGCTCGGTCACCGCGTCATTGTCTCTCTTCCGAAAATTTCGCCGACAAGGGCGTCGACCCGTTTGCGATCTCGGCCGTAACCACTCGCAGTCCCCGTCGTTGAATCGGCGATGGGTTCGGGGTTCAAAGAGGCGTGGCCGCGACGTATGGTGAGTCGTGAGCTACGGGAGGTCAGGATGACACGGGGGACCGCTGAAGGGCACCGGCGGTGCAGCGTGCGGCCGTATTACGTTGTCGGCCCACCAGCCGCTATCGTCTCGATGACGGATCGACCTATGTCAACCTCGAATTCGTCGACGAGCTCGACCACACCCAAAAACGCCTTTCGTAGTCCGTAAGGCCACACGGCCGCGGTCCCGCGACTGGCTCGGCGCCCTCACCCCCCCGGGCGCGCCGGGCCTCCTCGGCCGCCGCGGCGCCTGGTTACCTCCCCCCCGACCGGGCGCCGTGGCGGCCCCTCCATGTCCGGGGTAGGACTCCTCCGCGGAGAATGACCACGCTGAGTGCGCCTGTAGGAGCCGGAACAGGTGTCGACAGCTTTCGAAGGTCCATACGCATGGGCAGCGTGGTCATTCTCGGGGCGCCGACCGCCTACCCCTGCCAGTCATAGCGGGGCGCCGTGATGGCGTACTCCCTCAGATACGCGAGCTTGTCGCCGCTCCGGCGGGCGACGGTGGCGCCCTCGAAGCCGCCGATCTCACCGTCGTAGCGGCACTGGAAGTCCCACTCGGCGAAACAGGCGTCGCTCGTGGCGTCGAGCGCAGTGATGTCCCAGCGGGTGACCCGGTTGCCGGGGGCGAGCCACACATCGATCCACCGGGCCATCTGGTCGATGCCACGGTAGACAGGCCCGTACGACTCGATCACCACGCACGCGGGGTGGAGGGTGGCGAGAATCGCGTCGCGATCGGCGGCGAGCCAACCGTCAAAGTACGCCCGGACGAGCCGCTCGGGCATGCCCTGCGCCATCGGCCCACTACACCCGACGCAGCAGGCGGGCGGCCTCGACGGCCCAGTACGTCAGCACGACGTCAGCGCCGGCGCGCCGGATCGAGGTGAGGATCTCGAGGATCGCCCGCTCCCGCTCGATCCAGCCCTGAGCGGCCGCCGCCTCGACCATGGAGTATTCGCCGGAGACGTTGTACGCAGCGACCGGAACCTGCACCGCGTCCTTCACCCGGCGTACGACGTCGAGGTATCCCAACGCCGGCTTGACGATCAGCATGTCGGCACCCTCGGCGACATCGAGCGCGGCCTCGCGCAACGCCTCGACGGCGTTGGCCGGATCCTGCTGGTAGGTCTTGCGGTCACCCTGCAGGCTCGACTCGACGGCATCGCGGAACGGGCCGAAGAACGCCGAGGCGTACTTCGCGGTGTAGGCCAGCACGCCGACGTCGGTGTGGCCGGCGTCGTCGAGAGCGGAACGGATCGCGCCGACCTGGCCGTCCATCATGCCGCTCGGGCCCACCAGGTGGACCCCAGCGGCGGCCTGGGCAAGAGCCATCTCGGCGTAGCGTTCGAGGGTGGCGTCGTTGTCGACCTGACCCTCCGGCGTGAGCACCCCGCAGTGGCCGTGGTCGGTGAACTCATCGAGGCAGAGGTCGGCCATCACGACGGTGGCGCCACCCACTTCGGCTGCGAGCTCGCGGATCGCGACGTTGAGGATGCCGCTCGGATCGGTCGCGCCGCTGCCGATGGCGTCCTTGCGTTCGGGAACGGCGAACAGCATCAGCCCACCGACGCCGGCCTCGACCGCCTCGACGGCGGCCTTGCGCAGAGTGTCGAGCGTGTGTTGAACGACGCCCGGCATCGACGGGATCGGCATCGGTTCGACCGCACCCTCACGGACGAAGAGCGGCAGGATCAGCGACCGCGGATCGACGTCGGTCTCGGCGACCAGCCGACGCATCGCGGGGGTCGTACGAAGCCGCCGCGGACGGATCTCGGGGAATCCCATACCTACGAGGCTAGCGCCCGTCTGTTTCGTCCAATGTGTCAGAGGTCGGCCCGCAAATGACCGCGCTGCCCATGCCTGTGGCAACCGGAGAGGCATCGACACCGCGCCCGGGTTCCACAGGCATGCTCAGCGTGGTCATTTGCGGCGGTGGGCGTGGTCATTTGCGGCGATCAGCGTGGGTCATTTGCAGCTATAGCGGGCGCGTTGTCCCGGCCCAGACAAGCTCTGCTCGTCTTCGTCCGAGCCGGGTCTCGCCGAGCCGAGCTGGCCGCGCCGGCGCCGCTACGTGCGCTACTTGGGCCGGCGGCGGGCTCCGGACTTGCGTTCGGACGGCTTCGTCACCGGGTCGCCGGCCTCGATCTGCGCCGCTCGGCGCGCGGCACCGAACTCCGCAAGCGCCTCGGCCAGCGCCTCGATCGACGGTTGTTCCGGCTTCACATCGACCCGGAGGCCGTGTTCGCCGGCCGTCGCCGCGGTCTGCGCGCCGATCGCCGCGATCACCGTGGTGGCGTGCGGCTTGCCGGCGATGCCGACCAGGTTGCGTACCGTCGAGCTCGACGTGAACGCCACCGCGTCGAACTTCCCGGTCTTGATCGCCTCCCGGATCGGTGCCGGCGGAGGCGCCGCACGCACAGTCCGGTACGCCGTCACGTCGTCGACCTCCCAGCCCAGCTCGACCAGGCCAGCGACCAACGTCTCGGTCGCGATGTCGGCCCGCGGCAGGAAGACCCGGTTGATCGGGTCGAGCACCCGGTCGTAGGGCGGCCACTCCTCGACCAGCCCACGGGCGGAGTGCTCGCCAGTCGGCACCAGGTCGGGCTTGATGCCCCACGCCTGGATCGACTCGGCGGTCTTGTCCCCCACCGCGGCGATCTTCAGGCCGGCGAACGCCCGGGCGTCCAGGCCGTACTCCTCGAACTTCTCCCGCACCGCGCGGACGGCGTTGACCGACGTGAACGCCACCCACTGGTAGCGACCCGTGACGAGTCCGGTGATGGCGCGGTCGAGCTGCTGCGGATTGCGCGGCGGCTCCACGGAGATGGTCGGCACCTCCTCGGGCACCGCGCCGTACTGGCGGAGCAGCTTCGACAACACGCCGGCCTGCTCGCGCGTGCGCGGCACCAGCACCCGCCACCCGAACAGCGGCTTCGTCTCGAACCACGACAGCTTGTCGCGAAGCGCCACCGCCGAGCCAACCACCATGACGAACGGACCGACCAACCGGGACGCCTTCACCTCTGACGCGAGGGTCTCCAACGTCGCCTCGACGGTCCGCTGGTCCGTCGTCGTACCGCTCGTCGTCACCGACACCGGCATCGACGCGTCGCGGCCGGCTTTCATCAGTAGCCCGGCGATGTCCTTGAGTCCCTCGGTGACTCCGGTGAGGACCAATGTCGCCGAGCCCTCTGCGAACAGCTCCCAGTCCGGCTCGCCGGCCGTGACGTCGACGACCCGTGCCTCCCGGACCTTCGCCGTCGTGAGCGGCGTGCCCGCATAGGTGGGTACGGCGGTCGCGATCGGCAGGCCCGGCGTCACCTCGAACGGCACATGATGGCGTACGAACGCCGCCACGTGCTCCGCCGCGTGCCCGTCGAGAAACGGGTCACCGGCGTACATACGTACGACGTGCTTGCCGTCCTTGGCGTGCTTGGCCAGCACGCGGCCGGCCTCCGCCGGAGTCACGGCGTGCTCGGTCAGCTCGATGCGTTCGGCGTCGGAGCTGACATGAGCCGTGACAAGCGCGTCAAGCGCTTCCAGCTCACCAGCGACGACATCCGCCCGCCCGAGCAGCTCCTTGGCCCGCCCAGTGACGAGCGCCGGATCACCCGGCCCGACACCTACGAACGACACCGAGCCCTGGCCCTGCTTGCCCACCGGATCGACCCCCTGGGCCCTCTGAGTTTTCTTTGTGGTCTGCTTCTTCGCGGTCACGTGACGCGTTCCTCGATCAAACGGTTGGCACCCTCGGTGAGCAGAGCGGCCGCAAGGGCACGCCCGAGCTCCTCCGCTTCTTCCCGAGGCCCCGATGTGGACAGTCGGACGGTTGCGGAGCCGTCGACGGCCGCCACGACGGCGTGGAGGGAGAGGTTGTCTCCGTCCGCCCCGGCGATGGTGTCGGCGAATGCTCCCATGGGCGCGCTGCAGCCCGCACCCAGTGCTGCCAGCACTGCGCGCTCGGCCGTCACCGCGGCCCGGGTGCGCGGGTCGTCGAGACCGGCGAGGACGCGCACCACATCCTCGTCGGCGTTCCGGCACTCGACCGCGAGTGCGCCCTGCCCGGGGGCCGGGACGAACTCGGTCGGGTCGAACGTTTCGGTGATCTCGTGGGCGCGGCCGAGCCGGGTGAGACCAGCGCGAGCGAGAACGACGGCGTCGAGCTCGCCACTACGTACCTTGCCGATCCGGGTGTCGACGTTCCCCCGGATCTCCACCAGCTCGAGGTCATCCTTGCCGCTCGATCGGAGCAGCGCGAGCCGGCGCGGCGAGCCGGTGCCGACGCGGGCACCAGGCGGCAGTGTCGCGAGCGTCAGTCCGTCGCGCGCGACGAGCGCGTCCCGGGGGTCTTCCCGGGTGGGTACGGCGGCGATCGCGATCTCGTCGATCGGCTGCGTCGGCAGATCCTTCAGCGAATGGACGGCGACGTCGATCTCGCCCCTCAGCAGGGCATCGCGCAGGGCGCCGACGAAGACACCCTGACCGCCGATCCGGCTGAGCAGACTCGTGCGATCGCGGTCGCCGTCAGTGGTGACCTCGACCAGCGTCGTGGCGACACCCGTCCGCTCCAACGCGGCTGCGATCGTGCGGGTCTGCGCCAGCGCCAGCGCGCTGCGCCGGGTCCCGATCCGGAGGGCCGTCATGGCGTCCCCTCCTCGTCCTGGGACGCGGCTGTCCCGGCAGACGCAGCGGTCCCAGCAGACGCAGCGGTCCCAGCAGACGCGGCGGTCTCAGCAGACGCAGCGGTTTCGGCAGAGGCGGCGGTCCCGGCAGACGCTGGGTGCTCGGTGACCTCGGCCGGCTCGACCGGCTCCGCACTGGTGAACGCCTCCACGGCTGCGGAGTCGAGGGCGAAGAGCTCCCGCAACGCATCGGTGTAGGACGTCTCGACCGTACGCTCGGCGAGTTCCTTCACCCGGATCGTCGGGATGTGCAGGAGCTTGTCGACCACTCGGCGTACGGCCCAGGCGACCTCGGAACGCGCATTGTCGTCGAGGTCGGGCATCCGCAGCGCCAGCCGCCGCAACTCGCTCTCGACCACGTCCGCGGCCATGCTCCGCAACGCCACGACGGTGGGTGTGACGGCCGTGGCGCGCCGGTTCGTGGCGAACTCCGCGACCTCCGCCGCGACGATCGCGCGTACGGCATCGACGTCAACGGGGCTTCCGGCCCCCGCCTGCGTACCGGCGAGGCCGGCCAGGTCGACGAGCGTGACCCCGGGCAGGTCGGCGACGGCGGGCTCGACGTCGCGCGGCATCGCAAGGTCGCACACGACAAGAGGCCGTCCTGGCCGCTCCGCGAGTGCGGTGCGGAGCGCCTCGGCGGGCAGCACCGTGCCCACCGCTCCGGTGCAGGAGACCACGATGTCGGCGGCCGCGAGCTCGGCGGCGATCTCACCCATGCCGACCGCCTGGCCCGCGACGTTGCCGGCGAGCCGATGGGCGCGTTCGGGGGTGCGGTTGGCGACTACGACGCGAGCGTCGTAGTCGCGATAGAGCGTGGTCGCCGCCAACGCAGCCATCGAACCGGCACCGATCACCAGCGCCCGGCGCCGGCTGAGATCCGCGAGCACCTGGGCGGCCTGGTCGAGCGCCGCGGTCACCACGGACCGCCCCGCCCGGCCGAGGTCGGTCTCGGTCTGCGCACGCTTGCCCACGCGGAGGGCGTGCTGGAAGACGGTGTTCAGGGTCGAGCCGATCGTCTCGGCATCCTGCGCGGAGCGCAGCGCTGCCTTCACCTGGCCGAGGATCTGAGTCTCGCCGACCACCATCGAGTCCAGCCCGCACACGACGGAGAACAGGTGGCTGACCGCACCGTCCTCATAACGTACGTACAGGTGCGGGGTGAGGTCAGCGGCCGACAGGTCCGCGTGCCGGGCGAGGAGCTCCGCCAGCTCCTCCACGCCACCGTGGAACCGCTCGACCTCGGCGTAGACCTCGATCCGGTTGCAGGTGGACAGCACCGCCGCCGCGGCGATGTGCTGACACGCGACCGCGTCGGCGAGGAGCTTGTCGAGCAGCTCCGGCGCCGGGACCACCCGTTCCAGCAGGGCTACGGGTGTGCTCCGGTGGGAGAGGCCGACGACAAGGATGCTCATGGGATGAGGGGTCCCCTCTCGGCAGAGAGTTCGTTCTCGGGCGGTTGTTCGTTGTCCCCCGGACGTTCACCGGTTGCCGCGAGGCCGGTCGTTGCGTCGGCCGGCAGGGTGGCGCGTTCGGCAGCGGACACACCCTGGCTGGGGGCCCGCCCGTTGTCCAGCGGTACGCCGTCGATCCGCGCGAGGCGTCCCGGCGTCGACAGGGCCTTGCGTTGCTCGTGGTAGGCGAGGATCTGCAGCTCGGTGGACAGGTCGACCTTGCGTACGTCCACACCGGGCGGGACGGTGAGCACCGTCGGTGCGAAGTTGAGCACGCTCGTGATCCCCGCCGCGACCATCCGGTCGCACACCTCCTGGGCCGCGGTGGCCGGCGTGGCGATCACGCCGATCGCGACGCCGTAGTCCTGGACGACCGACTCCAGCTCGTTGTACGCCTTGACGACGTGCTCGCCGATCCGCTCTCCCACCCGCGCGGGGTCCGCGTCGAGCAGTCCGACGATCCCGAACCCGCGGGAGGCGAAGCCTGAGTAGTTGGCGAGGGCGTGACCGAGGTTCCCGATCCCGACGATCACGACCGGCCAGTCCTGGGTGAGCCCGATCTCGCGGGCGATCTGGTAGCGGAGGTACTCCACGTCGTACCCCACCCCGCGAGTGCCGTACGAACCCAGGTAGGAAAGGTCCTTGCGCAGCTTCGCGGAGTTGACTCCGGCCGCCCGGGCGAGTTCTTCACTCGATGCGGTCGCGATGCCACGGTCGGCGAGTGCGGTGAGGGCGCGCAGGTAGACCGGAAGCCGGGCGACGGTTGCCTCGGGTATCCCACGGCTCGGGCGGGCCCCGGTGCCGTGTGGACGAGGGGGACGAGGCGAACTCACTTCACTCCTGTGGTCGGCGGGCGCCGCGACGACGGGGCGACGCCCCGGCTGATCGGGACTGCCCCGGCCGGCGCCAGCCCGATTGCACTGCCCAGCCTAGGACTTTGTGAACGTGCGAACAAAATCGAGCGCGCGGGCTACCTGATGCTCGAGGAGCATCGGTTCATGATCAGGAGGCAGAAATGGGGTTTTCCGGGACGGAAGGCCCTCGTTTCTGCCTGTTGATCATGAACCGGCCTCCGTAACTACGACCGCCACGACCATGGTCAACAGGGGTCGAGCCCAGCTGAGGTCAGAGGCCGAGGTGGAGGCCGAGGTCAGAGGCCGAGGTGGAGGCCGAGGCCAAGCCGAGGTCAGAGATCGAGCCCAGCCGAGGTCAGGCGAGTGCGGCGCGGAGTCTGGCCTCGTCGACGCGCCAGAAGTCGTGCTGGCGGCCGTCGACCAAGGTGACGGGAATCTGCTCCCACCAGCGCTGGTAGAGCTCGTCGTCGCTGGTGATGTCGATCTCCGCCCAGTCCACACCGAGATCGCCACACACAGCCTCGATCGTGGCCCGCGCATCGTCACACAGGTGACAGCCCGCCTTGGTATAGAGCGTCACTCTCGCCACTTGGTCGTCCGTTCCATGCCGTCGTCCGTTCCAGCTTGGCGCCCGTTCCACCTGATGCCCGTTCCAGCTTGGCGCCCGTTCCACCTGATGCCCGTTCCAGCTTGGCGCCCGTTCCACCTGACGCCCGTTCCAGCCTGCCAGTTCATGCCGGGGTCGTCCCGTTCCGCCGACCGGCCTTTAGGCCGTGCTCAGAGCCCAGCCGACGATGGTCCCCCGTGGGCTGCGTCGTCCGGTGCCGCTGCCGCCCGCCCAGAATTGGGGCGTTCCGAATTGGGGCGTTCCGGATCGGGGCGTTCCGAAGCCGGCTGGACGAACCGCAGCCGCGCCTTCGCCACGGTGCCGGACACCGATCTCGGCAGCGCGTCCACCACCGCGACAACGCTGGGCCGCTTGAACCGCGCCAGCCGACTGTCGCAGTAGGTGAGCACCTCCTCCGGCGTGACCTGGCGGCCCACCCGAGGCACGACGTACGCCTTCACCGCCTCACCGGTCAACGGGTCGGACATCCCGACGACGGCCGCCTCGGCGACGCTGTCGAGTTCGACGATGACGTCCTCGACCTCGCGGGGATAGACGCTGAACCCGGAGACGGTGATGAGCTCCTTCAACCGGTCGACCAGCACGAGGTCGCCGTCGGGATCGAGATAGCCGACGTCGCCGGTGGCGAACCAGCCCTTCTCACCCGGCGCGCCGGCACCGTCGGGCCAGTAGCCGGAGAAGAGGTTGTCCCCGCGTACCAAGATCTCACCGGGTTCGCCGGGCTCGACGTCGTTGCCCGCGTCGTCGACGATCCGCAGCTCGATTCCCGGTAGTGGGGCGCCGACCGAACCTGGTTTCACCCCGGCCGCAGCGCCGGCTCCGGCCGAACACAGCGTGCTCGTCACCGTCGGCGCCGCCTCCGTCAGGCCGTAGCCCTCCTGGACGACCAGCCGGGTCCTTTCCTCGATGTCATGGCGTACGGACGGAGGAAGGGGCGCGGCGCCCGACACCACCAGGCGTACGCCTGCGAGTCGTCCGGCCAGGTCCTCCTGGCGCGCCCAGCTGGCCAGCACCTGCGGCACCACCGGAAGCTGGGTGATCTTCTCCTGGGCGATGAGGTCGAGGGTGGCCGCGGGATCGAACCGGTCGACGAGTACGAGCGTCGCTCCGGCATGTACGACCATTCCGAGGACGCCGTTGAGTCCGTAGACGTGACAGAGCGGCATCAGTCCGAGAACCACGTCCTCGTGGCGCATCGGCGGCGGTTCGATCGCGGCGATCTGGTCGAGGTTGGCGCGTAGGGCGCGATGGGTGAGCATGACAGCCCGGGGCGCCTCGGTCGTACCCGACGTGAACAGCACGGCGGCGAGGGTCTCCGGGTCTGCGGGCGGCACGACCGGCGCGCTCGACGCGGAGGCGAGAAGCTCGTCGTAGTGACGCTCGCCCGCCTCGGCGGGGATACCGAGAGGGACCACCAACGTCGGGTCCGCGTCGTGGGCGGGATCGCGGTCACCCACCGCTGTGCGGACGGCAGCGATGCTGGTCGCGTCGGTCAGCACCATGCGGGCTCGCACCGAGGTGAGCGCCGCGGACACCTCGTCGGCGCCGCTGGTCGGGTCGATCGGGACAGCGACCAGGCCCGCTCTCAACGCACCAAAGTAGGCGGAGACGAACTCCACAGAATTGACGAGGGCAAGCGCGACCCGGAACCCGGCGACCAGACCAGCGCCGGTGAGCGCGGCCGCGGCAGCGTCAACGGCGGCGTCGAGCTCGGCCCAGGTCATCCGCCGGGCACCGCAGACGAGGGCGACACGATCGGGGTGAGCTTCGGCAGACTGCCGGACCAGCGCAGCGAGGTTGGTCACCGGCGTGCCCCCGTCGAGAAGTGCCCGGCCGCCTCGCCGGGCAGGACTTCCCCACTCGCGGGCTCCCACATGGTTACCGCCGCGGTCAGGCAGCCTCGGTGGGCTCGTTCCGATACCACGTCGGCGAGTCTGGCATACATCGAACGGCCATGCGGGACCATGCCCGGCGGACCGAGGCGGACCGAGGCGGACCGGACCTGCGACGCCGCGACTGACCGAGGCCGAACCGCCGACGTCGCCGAGGCCGAACCGCCGACGTCGCCGTGTCCGAACCGCCGACGTCGCCGTGTCCGAACCGCCGACGTCGCCGTGTCCGAACCGCCGACGTCGCCGTGGCCGGCCGACGCGGAGCCGGCCGACATCGCGGAGCCGGACGCTCTAAGCTCAGTCCACATGACGCCCGCGGAGGATGCGCGCAACGCCTCGTCCACCGGCCCTACAGACCTGCCCGGTTCGCAGCCACCTGGGTCCAAGTCGCCCAGTTCGAAGCCAGCCAGGTCCGGCAAGACCCGCAGGTCCACGTCAGCCGGGTCCACGTCAGCCGGGTCCACGTCAGCCGGGTCCACGTCAGCCGGGTCCACGTCAGCCGGGTCCACGTCGCCCGGTTCGAAGTCACCCGGTTCGAAGTCACCCCGTTCGCAGTCACCCAGCCCGACGTCACCCGGCTCGACGTCACCCGGCTCGACGTCACCCAGCTCGACGTCACCCAGCTCGACGTCACCGGAGTCACCGAAATCACCGGAGTCATCCAGCTCCGAGGCACCTATGCAGCCGCTGAACGAGCCACCTGCAGGCGCGGCGTTCTTCGATGTGGACAACACGTTGATGCGCGGGGCGTCACTGTTCTATCTCGCCCGCGGACTGCACACGCGCCGGTTCTTCTCGACCCGCGAGATCCTCACCGCCGGCTGGCAACAACTGCGGTTCCGGGTCGTGGGATCGGAGGATCCCGACCACATGCAGCGCGTCCGCGAGCAGGCGTTGGCGTTCATCGCCGGGTGGCCGGTCGCGGAGCTTCTCGAACTCGGCGCCGAAATCTTCGACGAGGGACTGGCGACAAAGGTCTGGCCCGGCACGGCCGCACTCGCCCAGCGTCACCTCGACCACGGCGAACCGGTCTGGCTGGTGACCGCCGCGCCGGTAGAGATCGCGCAGCTCATCGCCGACCGGCTCGGCCTGACCGGCGCGTTGGGCACCGTGGCGGAGTCGGTCGACGGCCTCTACACCGGCCGGTTGGTCGGTGACCTCATGCACGGGTCAGCCAAGGCCGACGCGGTCCGCGCGCTCGCCGAGGAGAAAGGTCTTGACCTCAGCCGCTGCTCGGCGTACTCCGACTCGGCCAACGACGTGCCCATGCTGTCGCTGGTGGGCACGCCGTACGCCATCAACCCCGACCGGCGACTCCGGAAACACGCCCGCGCCCGCGGCTGGCGGATCCGGGACTTCCGGAGGGCTCGTCGCGCTGCCAGGGCCGGGCTCGTCGCCGCCGCACTCGCCGGCGCAATCGGCGGAGCCGCTGCGGCTGCGGCGGCACTGAAACGCGGCAGCGTGCGTCGTACGGGAGGAAGAAGCCGCCCAGACCGCCGAACTACCTCCCGAGGGTGATCGTGCATTACAGAATGTTCCCGTCACGCCGGAACTTCCCTACGATGCGTGGTGGCAGGAACGGGTTCCGGCGAGCGGAGCTCGTGGGGGGTTTGAACGAACGCTGCGTAGGCCGAAACTTTCCCTGCTCGGGGGGCGGGAGCACACACTGATGCCGCACACCGAACGACCGACTCGTGCCGATCGAGCGGGTGTCGCCGAGCTTCTCGCACTCGTCCGCACGGTGCTGGCAGAGACGTTGGACCCGGGCCTTCGCCCGGTGCCCGTCCCCGCGGAGGGCTCGTCCGCCGCAGGTCGGTCGAGCGCGCTCAGGTGGGCATCCACCTCCTCGTCGTACGCCCCCGGCGACCACGGCTGGATGCTGCAGGCCTCCCATGGCGAGGCGGCGAAGGCGCGCACCCGGCGGGGCCAGCTGGCTTTCCAGCGTTCCGGCGTACGTGACGCGGGTGCACGCGAGGCGGAGGAGAACGCCCACACCACGCGGATGATCGCTCTCGTCGAGCTCGCCAAGAAGGGCGACGCGGAGGCGTTCGGGCAGCTCTACGACCACTACCTCTCCACGGTCTACCGCTACATCTACTACCGCGTCGGCACCCACGCGCTCGCCGAGGACCTCACCAGCGAGACGTTCCTGCGGGCTCTGCGCGCACTGTCATCCTTCCGCTGGCAGGGCCGCGACTTCGGCGCCTGGCTGGTCACGATCGCCCGTAACCTCGTCACCGACCACTACAAGTCCGGGCGGTTCCGGCTCGAGGTCGCGACCGGCGAGATCCTCGACTACGACTCCGCCGCCGACGGCCCCGAAGACGACGTTCTCTCCCGACTCACCAACGAAGCGCTCGTCCAGGCGCTCAAGAAGCTGGGTGCCGACCAGCAGGAGTGTCTGGTCCTGCGGTTCCTCAACGGGCTGTCGGTGGCGGAGACCGCGCAGGTGCTGGCCAAGAGCGAGGGTGCCGTCAAACAACTCCAGCTGCGTGCGGTCCGCAACCTCGCCAAGCTGCTTCCCGAGGGCATCCGATGACCGGCCACCGAGAACATGTTGTGAACATATGCACACGATGCGTATCAGGTCGTAACTCTCGAGGCCGCTGCTCGTTGAGCGAGATGTCCGGAACGTCTGAGGTGCGAAGTCTTGAGATCGCCCTCTCAACGCTTCAATCTCTGCTCCGAGGAGACCCCCGATGACCTCTCTCCTGGCCACTCGCCGGCGAGCTGAGGCATTCGCGCGCCTCGTCGAGGGGTCGAGGCGCTCTCATGACCCCAACGTCGCCCCGCTCCTCGAGCTGGTGGCGATGTTGCGGCCGGCGGGAGTCCAGCCTTCGGAGGGCTTTCGTACCTCATTGCGGGACCGACTGCTCGCCGTGGCGGCCGAACGCCCTCAGGATGCGATGCCGGACGCCCTGCCCATCCCTGCCGCCCGGTCTGCGGTACGCACGCCCACCCGCCTGCGGGTGGTGGCGGTGGCCGTATCGGTCGCCCTGGCCGGGGGCATGGTGGGAACCGCGGCGGCCGCCCGAAGTGCGTTGCCGGGCGAGCTTCTCTACACCATCAAGCGCGGGCTGGAGCAGAGCGAGGCGGCGGTCACGACCAACTCCGAGTCGCGCGGCCGGCAGTACCTCGGCCAGGCCACCACGCGGCTGACCGAGATCTCCAGCCTCACCGACCAGTCCGTACGCCCCGGCGACACCGACCGCCTCGCACTGAGCCAGTCGACCCTGGACGACTTCGCCCATGACGCCCGCCAGGGCGGCAATCTGCTGATCGAAGCCTCTCAGCTGAACGACAGCCCAGAGCCGCTCGTCCGGCTCCGCGAGTTCGTGGCCGCCGCCCGGCCGCAGCTGGAACTCATCCGTGAGGCGCTACCCGCTGAGGCCGGTGCCGCATATTCCGACGCGCTGGCCGTCCTGGACCAGCTCGACCAGCGGGCGCTCGAGCTCTGCCCGCAGTGCAAACCCGGTGCGGATGATCCTGACGGCGTGCTCGGCGGGCCGGCCGGCGGAGGTTCGACCGACACCGGGCCGGCCGGCGGCGACACCGACTCGACGCCGGACGACACCGCCACAGCGTCGACGGAGCCAGGCTCCACCGCAACGGGTGAGCCAGCTCCAGAACCGACCAGGGCCGGCCGACACTGGTTGCAGTTGCCACTTCCGTGGCCGATTGACCCGCGGCCGGGCCCGACCGTCAGGGTCGGCCTGCCGGGACCACCGGCACCTGGCCAAGGAACCGAGGTCTTAGCGATACCGCTCCCGAATCCGACGTCGTTGCCGTTGCCGCTCCCTGCTGAGCAGCCACAGCCGGCGTCGTTGCCGTTGGAGCTGCCCGCGGAGCCCGTGCGTACCGTGTCGCTGCCCTGGCTGCTGCCTGGCGGGATACCCGAGCCGCTGCTGCCCACCGGTGCGCCGCAGCCCGCGCCGACAGCGGATCCGAGCACGTCCGCGACGCCGAATCCAGGCCCCACTCCCACGAAACCGAACCCGACCGATTCGCCGACGCCTAGCCGGACCGAGCTGCCGTCTGAGGTGCCACCGGTCCTGCCGTCTCCCGACGACGAGGAAACCCCCACGTCGGGAGGCAGCATCTTCGACGACCTGTTCGGCCCACTGCTGCCCGGCTGAGCCTGAGCGTTCCGGGCCGGGCTGGGTTCGGACCCCGCCAGGTCAGAAGGCCTCCGGACGGTCGAGCAGCAATGCGTACAGCGTGTGCTGGATGGTTTCGCGTACCTGGTCGGTGAGGTCGAAGACCAGCATCGGGTCGTCGGCGGCGTCAGCGTCGTACCCATCGGTGGGGACGGGTTCGCCGAAGGCGATGATCCACTTGGACGGCAACGGCACCAGGCCCAGCGGGCCCAGCCACGGGAACGTCGGGGTGACCGGACAGTACGGGACGCCGAGCAGCCGGGCGAGCGGCTCGATGTTGCCGAGCATCGGGTAGGCCTCTTCGGCTCCGACGATCGAGCACGGCACGATCGGTACGCCGGACCGTAGCGCCGCCGCCACGAAGCCGCCGCGACCAAACCGCTGGAGTTTGTAGCGTTCGGAGAACGGCTTGCCGAGACCCTTGTAACCCTCGGGGAACACCGAGACGAGTTCGCCCGACCGCAGGAGCCGCTCCGCGTCCTCGGAGCACGCCAGCGTCGTCCCGCCCTTACGAGCGAGCTCGGAGATGAACGGCGTACGGAACACGAGGTCGGCACCGAGCATGCGGATGTGCCTGCGCGCCGGGTGGGTGTCGTGGACGGCGACGTGGGTCATGAGGCCGTCGAGAGGCAGCGTGCCCGAGTGGTTGGCGACGACAAGGGCACCGCCGACCGGTGGGATGTTCTCGATGCCGCGGACCTCGGCGCGGAACCAGGTCTGGTACAGCGGCCGGAGGATGGCCAGGAGGACGTTCTCTGTGAGATCCGGGTCGAATCCCAGCTCGTCGACCTCGTAGTCGCCGGTCAGCCGGCGCCGGGCGAACTCCAGGCCGGACGAGACCTTGGCCTGCCAGTCGTCACCCAGAGCGCGGGCGGCCACGTCCTGGGCGAGCAGGCTCAGAGTCTCCGCGATGACACCGGACGCGGACCGCGATTCGCCACCGCCGGCGGAGTCCTGCGTGCCTGATCGGGACCGCCTGCCGTCGCCGTCACCATCGGAGTGGTGCGTCCTGATCGGGATAACCTTCGCCTCGGACGAGTCAGCCATGGCGTTGTGGTACCCCGTTTACTCGCTCCCGCACACCGAGGAACTCTGCGGCCTGCTCTTCGGCGTTCCGAATCCGCCGGGCGCTCAGCATGCCCGCCTCGTGCGCTGCGACGAAGGCGTTGAACGCCTCCGGCGTCGTGTAGATGGGCTTGAAGCCCAGCTCCTCACGCATCCGCGTGGTGTCGACCCCCCGGCCGTAGGTGAGGTAGGACAACTGCTCGGGCGTGAAGTCGGCGACCCGGGCCGCCCGAAATGCCTGGCCGAACGTCGCCACAGCAAACGCCGGAACCGGTGCCGACGGGCGTCCCATCCGCCGGATCGCCTGCGACAGCATGAGAATCCGGTCGCCGGCGATGTTGAAGGTGCCTGGTACGTCGCTGATGGTGGCGAGCCGCAGGGCCTCCAGCAGGTCGTCCTCGTGGACGAACTGCAGCCGCGCGTCGAACCCGAGCACGGTGGGAACGACCGGGAGGGTGAAGTAGCGGGTGATCGGGGTCCGTACGCGCGGGCCCATCACGTTGGCGAACCGCAGCATGCTCACGACGACATCGGGCCGGCGCCGGGCGAACCCGCGCACGTAGCCCTCGACTTCCACCGCGTCCTTGGCGAATCCCGACCTTGGCAGGCCGCGGGGTTCCATGTCCTCGGTGAACATCGCCGGATCGTTGGGCGAGGCGCCGTAGACGGCGGTCGAGGACTTCACGACGACCTTGCGTACGGACGGCAGCCGCTGGCAGGCCGCCAGCAGCTGCATCGTTCCGATGACGTTGATCTCCTTCATCGTCGCCCGACCACCGGCATGTGCCGGTGCGGCGAGGACGTTGAGATGAACCACCGTGTCGACGTCCTCGCGGGCGAGCACCCGCGAGACCACGGGACTGCGCAGGTCGACGCGGACGAACTCGGCCGTGCCCAGGTCATGCCTTGGGGGTACGACGTCGACGCCGAGCACGCGGTCGACCTCCGGGTCGGCGGCGAGCAGGCGCGCGAACCGGCTCCCGAGGTCGCGGGAGACACCAGTCACCAATACAACGCGCGCCATCTGCGCCTCACCCCGTGGTGGACAGCTTCGACCTTACGGTGCACGCGATCAATCCCTGCTGCGGCACGAAGAGTTGCTACTTCCCCAGACGCCTACGCTGGACGCGGGTCTTCTTGAGGAGCTTACGGTGCTTCTTCTTGGCCATTCGCTTGCGACGCTTCTTGATGACAGAACCCACGCGGAACCCTTTCGGATTGTTTCGTACCCCGACGATTGCGCACCCGAACGCAGGACTTCCGGACCGTTTCCGACCGGCGTATGCGGGATGTGGACCGACGCGCCCTCACAGGGTACAGCTCACCGTCTGGCCGCTCCCCCGCGCTGCCTGGTGTCGACGTACGGCCCCGGGGCCCGTCCCGGCCGCCGCGCAGGTCTCACGTCCTCATCCACCCCGGCCTCCCACCAACCCGTGATCATGATCGTGATCATGAAGGTCCTGCGGGTCCATCGCCGATTTCCTTCATGATCATGGACCAGGCCCAGGGTCAGGTCGATGGGGCTGGTCAGGTCGATGGCGCGGGTCAGGTCGATGGCGCGCAGAGCAGCGATGGTGAGGGTCAGGGGTGGTCGGCGTCGAGGCCGTGGAGGGGAAAGACCGCCCGTCGGGTAGTACGAATCGTCCGGTCGATCTCGTCGCCCGGGTCGTAGCCGGCGGACCAGTCGGAGTACGAAGCGGACTCGCCGTCCGTCATCACCACGGGGGCGGTACGCCGGCACTCGACGGCCACCTGTTCTCGCCAGGTGGCTGGAGTCTCGGTGTTCGGATCGAGTGGACTCCCACCCGCGATGGCGAGCAGGTGACTCCAGGTCCGCGGCACGACGTCGACCAGGGCGTACCCCCCACCGCCCGTCGCCACCCACCGACCCTCGCACAGCTCGTGCGCGAGTTCGTGCACCGCGAGAGCGGCGGCCCGCTGACCGTCGACCGACAGCGCGAGGTGGGCGAGCGGATCCAGCCGGTGGCTGTCGCAGCCATGCTGGCTCACGAGCACCGTCGGCGCGAACGCGCGTAGCAGCGGCGGCACGACCGCGTGGAACGCCCGCAGCCAGCCGGCGTCATCCGTACCCCCTGGCAAGGCGACGTTGACAGCCGACCCTTCCGCGTCCGGACCGCCTGTCTCGGTGGGAAATCCGCTGAACCACGGGAACAGCGTCCGCGGCGTCTCGTGCAGGCTGATCGTGAGGACCCGGGGGTCGTCGTAGAACATCTCCTGTACGCCGTCGCCGTGGTGCACGTCGAGGTCGAGATAGGCGACCCGCGGGCATCCGGCGTCCAGCAGCCACGCGATCGCGAGCGCAGGATCGTTGTAGACGCAGAACCCGCTGGCCGCGGCGGGCATCGCGTGATGCAGGCCGCCCGCGACGTTGACCGCGTGCAACGCCTCGCCGGTCCAGACGATCCGCGCCGCCTCGACACTCGCGCCGGCGATGTGGGCCGACGCCTCGTGCATGCCGGTGAACGTCGGATTGTCCGACGTGCCGAGGCCCGCGTCCAGGTCTGTCAAGGCCGGGTTGACACTGCTGCGTTTGACCGCCTCGATGTACGCCGGTGCATGAACCCTGGCGAGCAGATCCTCCGACGCGACAGGTGCGGCCACCCGCCTGAGCCCGTCGGCCCCTTGGCCGGCACCGTGGCCGCCTCCGGAGCTGCCCGGGCCGTGGATGAGTCCCAGGTCGCTCGACAAGGCGACGGTGAGCTTGACGCGGATCGGTGCGAGGGGATGCATGGGCCCGAAGTTGTAGGCCGTCAAGTCCTCGTCATAGACCAGTCGCGCGGATCCTGTCATGGTGTCCAGCCTGCCCCAGTACCCCACCGGTGCGCGAGGTGACCCCGGCACGTCTGTGCGGTGTCAGGACTGTGCGGCGTCAGCGCGGTGCGGTGTCAGGACTGTGCGGTGTCAGGATTGTGCGGGGTCAGGGGCTGCCCGCGGGGTCAGGGGCTGCCCGCGGGGTCAGGGGCTGCCCGCGGGGTCAGGCCAGGTGCGGGCGAGGAGTGCCGCACCGACAACGCCGGACTCGTCGCCCAACTCCGCGGCCACGACCGTGGGCTTCCGCTGGAACGTCAGGCTCTCGCGCAGCGCGGCACGTACGGGCGCCAGGAGTTGCTCACCGGCGAGTGCGAGGCCACCACCGACGACGACCGTGTCGGACCCGAAGACGGTCACCGCACTCGCCAGAGCCCCGGCGAGCGCCGACGTCGCATCGGTGACAACCGCGACGGCAGCGGGATCCCCGGCCGAGGCTCGGCGCATGACCTCCGCGGCGGACAGGTCTGCCCTCGAGGTTCGTTCCTGGTAGCGGCGTACGAGGGACGTCGCCGACGCGACCGTCGCCAGGCAGCCACGCTGCCCGCATCCGCACGCGTCACCATCGGGGTCGACGACGACATGGCCCAACTGGCCGGCGTACCCACCACCGCGAAGCAGGCGGCCGTCGGCCACCACGCCGGCACCGATGCCGGTACCGAGTGTCACCAGAAGCAGGTCGGAGCTGCGACGTCCGGCGCCGACCTGCCATTCGGCAAGGCAGGCGGAGCGTACGTCGTGGCCGAGCGTCACCGGTAGCCCGGTCCGCGCGGCGAGGAGGTCCCGCACCGGGGTGTCACGCCAGCCGAGGTTGGCGGCCAGGACGGCGACGCCGCGCGGTTCGTCGATGATCCCGGGTACGGCGACGCCGAGGCCACCGATCTGCTCATCCTGGCGCAGTGCCTTGACGATCTCGGCGACGGCGGACAGGACGGCTTCGGGGTCGCTGCGATCAGGTGTCGGACACCCGGCCCTGGCCAGGATCCGCCCGGCGTCGTCCACCAGCGCCGCCTTGATGCGCGTACCGCCGACGTCGACCCCAATGACCCCTTCGTACGAACCAACCACGCTCACGCCGGCCATCCTGCCGGCGGACGCCGACGCTGGCGACCCCGGAGGGCTCGGTCCGAGACAGCAGGCGGTCCGAGACAGCAGGCGGTCCGAGACAGCAGGCGGTCCGAGACAGCGGTCGGGCGAAAGCCGCCACGGACGGGCAACCGCAACGGGCGTGGTGGTCCGGGCGGGACGGTCGTCGGTGGGTCCTATAGTCCGGGCTCATGGACCAGCCGCCAACGAGCCCCGCGTCCCGCTATCCCCTGCTGCACGCCCCCCAGCGCTGGGCATGGGCGGGGCTCGACGCGCAGTTCTCCACGGAGTCGCCGCCCGACGGGCTGGTCCAGAGCATCCACATCGTCGGCTTCGTGGGCGAGATGGTCGTGGTGTGCCGGACGGACGGCGGCGACTGGTTCCTGCCCGGCGGCACCCGCGAACCCGGCGAGTCGGTCGTACAGACCGTCGACCGGGAGATCGCCGAGGAGGCGGGCGCGCGGCGGATCGGCGCGTTGCGCTGGTTCGGCGCCCACCACTGCGTCGGTGACGGACCCGCGCCTTACCGGCCGCACCTGCCGCACCCGGAGAAGGCCTGGCTGTGGTGCCTGACCGAGGTGGTCCTCGACTCCTCGCCCACCAACCCACCCGACGGTGAGCATGTCGTGGAGGTACGCGCCGCGACCGTCGACGACGCGTCCGACCTGCTCCGCACCAACGAGGACTGGTATCCCGAACTTCTCGCCCTGGCCTGCGAGATCCGCTCCGCGACGACGCGACCCTGCGATGACACTGACCTGTCGGAGATCCCTCGCCGCACGACGTAGAGCAGTCAAAGCACGCAGCCCACGGCCGGCTTCCGGAGAGCGTGATCAGCCAAGCCGGCGGCCAGCGTGATCAGCTTGATGAGCGAAGCGGACGAACCATGTCGGCCTTGACGAGGCGTGGATCAGACGGATGAGGAACCTGCCCGCCGGTACGCACGAAGCCGCAGCGTGCGTAGAGGCGTTCGGCCGGAACATTGCCGTCGGTCACCCTCAGATGGACCCGTTCTGCGCCCTGGGTCCGCGCCCAGGCGAGGACCTCCTCGACCAGGGCCACACCGAGTCCGCGCCGCCGCGCACTCGGGCTCACCCACATGAAAACCAGATCGACCGTGGCGGCCGAGTCCTCCCCCGACTCCGCTGCCTGGTCGGCCCATCCGCCGCAGAGGCCCACCAGGGTGCGGTCGGTCCCGGGGCGGTCAGCTCCGAACCTGGCGCCGAACATCGCACTGCGGGCGGAGTCGCGCTCCAACCACCGCTGCCACTCGCGATCGGGCAGGGCCGCGGTCTGTTCGTACGTCGCACCGTACGCCCACGGCGCCTCACGCAGCGCCGTCAGGCGGATCTCCCGGAGTGCAGGCCATTCATCGGGCAGCAGCCGGCGGATGATCACATCGACCGGGTCTGCCCCGGCTGGGCTGGTCTCCAGATTGGCCATGGCCGGCATCATGGCAGCAGACAACCGAACCACGGCCACCGGATATTACGCACGAGCAACCACCAAATGTGGCGCTCACTGGAGTGGGCGGACCATCCCGATCACGGTCAGGCTCGGGTCGGAGAGAAGTGGCTCCCGCTCACCGGTACGCACGAAACCGCAGCGCTCGTACAGCCGCAGCGCCGCAAGGTTCCCCTCGGTCACCCAGAGGTGAAGGCGCTCGGCACCGATCGCACGTCCCCAGGCGAGGACCGGCTCCACCAGCACTTCGCCCACCCGGCGCCCTCGCGCGTTCGGACTCACCCACATCGACACGAGTTCCACAGTGCGCGCGGACGGGTCGTCGACGAATCCACCGCTCAGCCCGGCAAGTGAGCGGTCGGATCCGGCGAGGGCGGCGCCGAACGTCGCGCTCCTGGTGGACTCCGGCTCCAGCCGCCGGCGCCAGTCGCTCTCGGTGAAGGCGGCTTCCCTGGAGTACGTCGACCCGAAGGCCGATGGCGACTCGCGCAGGGCCGCCAGGCGAATGTCCCGCAGCACGCGCCAGTCGTCGGGCGTCAGGCGGCGAACCCGCACCGCAGCCGCGCCTGTCTCCGCGCGGTCGCCGGTCGACGCGCCCACCTCCACCTCGGTCATGCGGGCATCTTTCCAGCCGGGATGGGGGCGAGCCATCGGTTATCGTGAGGACGTGCGTACGCCACGACTCCTTGGTTGGCGGGCCGCCCAGGGCGGCCCGATATCCGTGCGTACGTAAGAGATCTCGTCCACGGCCGCCCCTCGCGCGGGCGGCCGACCTGTCGTGTGTGACAGCGCTGATGACCCCGCCGGGGGCGGCTTTCCACCTCCGAAGGAGCCCCCCATGTCCGCCACGACTGCGACCACGACGCCGGGCACCTCGCGCGGCGGTCTCGTATCCCCGGGCCTGCCCGCGACGCGCACCATCTTCTCCGGTATCAAACCGACCGGCCGACTGACGCTCGGCAACTACTACGGTGCGCTTCGCAGGTTCGTCGACGTCCAGAACCAGGCGAGATGCGTGTTCTCCATCGTCAACCTGCACGCGTTGACCGTCGAACATGATCCGGAACGGCTCCGGCAGCTCACCCGTGAGGCCGCGACGCTCTTCCTCGCCGCCGGGCTCGATCCGCAGGCCTGCGTCATCGTCCGGCAGAGTGACGTGCCGGCCCACACCGAACTGGCGTACCTCCTCGAGTCGACGGTGTACGTCGGCGAACTCACCCGGATGATCCAGTACCGCGAGAAAGGGCGCGGCCGACCGAAGACCCGCGCATCGCTGCTCACCTATCCGGCACTGATGGCGGCGGACATCCTGCTCTACGGCAGCACCGAGGTACCCGTCGGCGACGACCAGACGCAGCATCTGGAGCTGACCCGGACCCTGGCGGTGCGGTTCAACCGGACGTACGGCGAGGTGTTCGTCGTACCGGAGCTGAGTCGTGCGGTCGTGGCCGCGCGGGTGATGGACCTGGCGGCGCCGACCACGAAGATGAGCAAGGACGCCCCGGAGGACTCGATGGGCGCGATCCGGCTGCTCGACCCGCCTGATGTCGTACGCCGGAAGGTCATGCGCGCTGTCACCGACGCCGGCCGGGAGGTGCGGTACGACGTGGAACGCCAACCGGGGGTCGCGAACCTGCTCGACATCCTCGCGGCTTGCCGAGGCGGCACCGATCCCGCTGGCCTCGCGGGCGGATATTCGTCGTACGGCGCACTCAAACGCGATGTCGCCGACGCGGTGGTGGCGGTGGTGGAACCGCTGCGGACGCGGTACGCCGAGCTGGCAGCCGATCCGGGCTACGTCGAGGAGGCGTTGCGGCTCGGTGCCGAGCGAGCGCGGGCGATGGCGGCGCCGACCCTCGCCGCAGCCAAGGCCGCGATCGGACTGTAGCCGCCAGCCGCCACGGGGTTGTTGGAGGTTCGTCGGGATAGCGGGCGACGAACCTCCCACAGCTCGCGGACGGGGCGGAGGCGGGGCCGGTCAGTCGGCGGAGGCGGCGAGTTCGCGGGCCCGGTCGCGGGCGGCTTCGATCGCGTCGAGCACGGCCGCCCGCACGCGGTGGCTCTCGAGCTCACGGATCGCGCTGATCGTCGTACCGCCAGGCGAGGTCACGGCCTCCCGCAGCATCACCGGCGGGTCACCGGAGTCGCGCAGCATCACCGCCGCGCCGACCGCCGCCTGCACGATGAGGTCGTGCGCCACCTGGCGGGGCAGGCCGAGCAGGATGCCGGCGTCGGTCATCGCTTCGACGAGGTAGTAGAAGTACGCGGGACCCGAGCCAGAGAGGGCGGTGACGGCGTCCTGCTGCGACTCAGGTACCCGCAGCGTCTTGCCGAGCGGCTTCAGCATCTCCTCGGTGAGGGCGAGGTCGGCACCGGTCGCGTGCGAACCTGCCGAAATCGCACTCATCGCCTCGTCGACCAGGGCCGGCGTGTTGGACATCACGCGGACGACCGGAGTCGCGTCCGGCAGGCGCCGCTCGAAGAACGACGTCGGCAGGCCCGCACAGATCGAGACGACAAGCTTGCCCGGTGGCACCTTGGGCCCGAGGTCGGCCATCAGGACGGCGGCATCCTGCGGCTTGACGGCGATCACGAGGACGTCGGCGGCGGCGACGGCCTCATCGTTGGCGACGATCCTTATGCCGTACTGCGTGGCCAGCTGCTCGGCCCGCTCCTGCCGGCGTACGGTCGCGACCAGAGCGGAAGCCGGCCAGCCCGCGCGCAGGAGTCCGGACAGGATCGTCTCGCCCATCTTTCCTGCGCCGATGACGGCGATCGTGTGCTGTCCCACACTCATGCTCTTCTCGTCCTCACTTCGTACATCTCGATCGTGGTTCGGTCGCCGATCGTGAGCCGCGCCCCATGATCATGACGGAAATTCGGCAGTATGATCCCAAAAGCTTCATGATCACGATCATGATCACGGGGAACGGCGGGTACTGCGGGGCACCATGATCATGACGGTGATCATGTACCTGATCATGACGGTGATCATGAGCGGGTGACCAGGGAGCGCAGGAAGAACCCCGCGTTGGAGGGGCGTTCCGCGAGCCGCCGCATGAGGTACGGATACCACTGGTCGCCGTACGGCACGTAGACCCGCACTGTGTCACCGAGACCAGCCAACCGGCGCTGCTCGTCCGGCCGGATGCCGTACAGCATCTGGAACTCATAGCTCCCGCGCGACCGGTCATGGCGCATCGCCAGCGCCCCGGCGATCTCGACCAGCCGCGGGTCGTGTGTCGCGACCATCGGATAGCCCTGCCCGGCCATCAGGATCTTCAGACAGCGAACGTAGGCGCGATCGACGTCGATCCGCTTCTGGTACGCCACCGAGGGCGGCTCATGATAGGCACCCTTGCACAGGCGTACGCGCGAATCCTGGTGGGCGAGGTCGCGGCAGTCCCGCTCCGTGCGATGGAGGTACGCCTGCAGGACCGCGCCGGTCTGGGGAAAGTCGCGGCGTACCTCGTGCAGGATCGCCAGCGTCGAGTCGACCGTTGTGTGGTCCTCCATGTCGAAGGTCACGGTGGTGCCGGCATTCTGGGCGGCGAGGGCGATGGTGCGGGCGTTGTCCACCGCGATCTTGTCGCCGTCGACGCCGAGGGCCTGGCCGATCGACGACAGCTTGAGGGACACCTCGGTGCCGCGGGTGAGGCCGGCCCGGGCGAGCCGGTCGAGGACCGTGAGGTACGCCTTGGTCGTACGCTCGGCATCCTCACGGTCGCGGGTGTCCTCGCCCAGCCGGTCCAGCGACACGGTGAGCCCGTCGGCGATCAACCGGCGAGCCGCCTCGACCGCCTCGTCGGCCGTTTCCCCCGCGACGAACCGCGTCACGATGGCCGACGACACCGGCATGGTGGACACGAGCTTCTTCAGTCGGCGGCTCCGCGCGGCGGTCAGCAGCCCTTGCCGTAGTACCACGCTGGCCCTCCCATGTCCGTGCCCTCGCCCTGCCGTGGCTTGGTCCTGCCGTTGGCCTGGTCCTGCCGTGGGCTCGACCGACCGTGGGCTGCCCTGCCCTGGTTCACCCTGCCGGGACCAGCATGTCAGCGGCCACGGGTGGTTCGCACGTCAGTCCCGCGGGTGGCGGGCGGGGGCCGGCCTTCGCATGAACGGCGCCCCGCACCAAGACAGCCCCGCCTGGTGGGCCCAGAGGTTCGCATGAGGGTGCCCCTCCACCAAAGGGCCGCCACGTGAGGGTGCCCCGGGCGCGCTCAAGCATCGCGGCTCACCCGGAGTCGTCATGCACTGTCGGCCGGGGCGTGCTGTTCGAGGAACGCGTACACATCCGTCTCGTCCACCCCGGGGAACACCCCCGGCGGCAGGACGGCGAGCACGTGCGAGTGGGCCCGCGTCGACGGCCACGCGCGCCCCTCCCAGCGCGTCGACAGCTCCGCCGGCGGGTGCAGACAGCACGGCCCCGTCGGACACCGCGACGTCGCCCGGTTGGTCGTCTCCCGCCCGCGGAACCACCGCGACGACTCGAACGGAACCCCCAGCGTCACCGCGAAGTGCCGCTCCCGCCCAGGGTCGACGTGGGAGACACACCAGTGGGTGCCGTCGGGCGTGTCGGTGTACTGGTAATAGGTCGGATACCTGTCTGGCGAGGTGAAGACCTCCCGGCCCGCCCACCGCCGGCACATCCGCTGCCCCTCGATCGCGCCGGTCGCGTCGGAGGGGAAGAGCAACCCGTCGTTCTCGTACGCCTTGTAGATGATGCCGGCCTCGTCGTTGCGGACGAAGTGGCACCGCAGGTCGAGGTGCTTCGTCGCGAGGTTGGTGAACCTGTGCGCGGCCATTTCGTACGACACGGAGAACACGTCGCGCAGGTCCTCGACCGCGAGGTCACGATCGGCCTTGGCCTGCTGGAGGAACGGAACCGCGACCTTCTCCGGCACGAGCACGGCCGCCGCGAAGTAGTTGGCCTCGACCCGCTGGCGCAGGAAGTCGGCGAAATCGCGTGGCTGCTCGTGGTCGAGAACGAAGTGGCCGAGCGTCTGGAGCAGGATCCCGCGCGGGGTGTGCATGCCGAGAGACTCCCGGCGAAGGTAGATCCGCCGGTTGCGCAGGTCCGTGATCGACCGGACCGAACGCGGCAGGTCCTCGGCATACCGCACGGTGAACCCGCAGTGCAGCACGATCGCGGCGACGAGAGCGTCGGACAACGTGCCGCCCCGGTAGCCGACCGCACCCAGCGTGCGGACGGCGATCTTCTCGATCTCAGGGAAGTAGTTGCCGCGTTCGCGCATCTGCCGGCGAAGCTCGGCGTTGGCGATCCGTGCCTCCTCCGGCGTCGCCGTCGGCTTGGTGTCGCGGCGCTTGAGCTCGTCGTAGAGCCCGACCAGGTGTTCGAGGACCTCGGACGGCACCCGTGGGCCGACCTTGAGCGGCGGCAGCTCCAGCCGCTGGTAGAGCGGGTCGCGCTGGGCGTCGTCGAGGGCGATCTCCAGCTGCGCCCGCCGGCTCGGCGGCGCGGCGGACAGGAGCTCGTCCACGCCTACGTCGAGGGCCTCCGCCAGCTGGGTGATGAGGGAGAGCTTCGGCTCGCGGCGGCCGTTCTCGAGCAGGGAGAGCTGGGAGGCCGCCCGACCGACCCGGGCACCGAGGTCGGCGAGGGTCATCCGGCGCGTTCGCCGGAGATGCCGTAGTCGTTGGCCAAAGGTCGCTAGATGCAGATCATCTGGCAATGTATGGCTTCCTTCACACCGAATGTCCTGAGTAACTTGATACTACGAGAAGAACTACAGAAGTTTCCAGGCCAGATGCCCTGCCCTTTGTGTCTGCCCCTTCCAGACTCAGGACAGGAGCACACCCGAAGGAGGGGAACGCACGATGACGCCACGCGAGACGACATCGAGCAAGTCCACCGCGCGCGGACGAGGATCCGACGCGCACGAGCCCGAGCCGCCCAAGCGGCGCCGGGAACGCACGGCAAAGCCCTCGTCCTCAGATCTGCCGGCCACGATGAGGTCGGTCGCCTCGACGAATGGTGCGGGTGCAGACAGTCAGCAGGCACGCGACCGCGCCGCCCGCCGGGCCGCCGACGACCTACGCCGCCAGTGGGAGACCGACCCGAGGTGGCACGGGATCGAGCGCCTGTATTCCGCCGAGGACGTCGTACGCCTGCGCGGCTCGATCCAGGAGGAACACACGCTCGCCCGCCTCGGCGCCGAACGTCTCTGGCAGCTGCTCCAGACCGAGGACTACATCCGCGCGCTCGGTGCGCTGACCGGCAACCAGGCGGTTCAACAGGTCAAGGCCGGGTTGCAGGCCATCTACCTGTCCGGCTGGCAGGTCGCCGCCGACGCCAACATGTCCGGGCAGACGTATCCGGACCAGAGCCTCTATCCCGCCAACTCCGTTCCCCAGGTGGTACGCCGGATCAACAACGCCCTGCTGCGGGCCGACCAGATCAGCGTCTCGGAGAGCCTTCGCCATCTGGGCAACGGCAAGGCGGACGCGCCCGCGAACCAGAACGGCAGCGCGCCCTACTGGCTGGCGCCCATCGTGGCCGACGCCGAAGCGGGCTTCGGCGGGGTCCTCAATGCGTACGAACTGATGAAGGCGATGATCGCCGCCGGTGCCGCGGGGGTGCACTGGGAGGATCAGCTCGCCTCGGAGAAGAAGTGCGGCCACCTCGGCGGCAAGGTGCTGATCCCGACCGGGCAGCACATCCGTACCCTCTCGGCGGCCCGGCTCGCCGCCGACGTGTGTGGGGTGCCGTCCCTCGTCATCGCCCGCACCGACGCGCACGCGGCGACACTGGTGACGAGCGATGTCGACGAGCGGGACCGGGAGTTCGTGACGGGCGAGCGGACCGCGGAGGGGTACTACCGGGTGCGCAACGGGCTGGCCGCCTGCATCGCCCGCGGACTGGCCTACTCGCCGCACTCCGAGCTGTTGTGGATGGAGACGTCCACGCCCGACCTCGAGGTGGCGCGGAAGTTCGCGGAGGCGATCAAGGCGGAGTACCCCGACCAGATGTTGGCGTACAACTGCTCGCCGTCGTTCAACTGGAAGCAACACCTGGACGACGACACGATCGCGGCGTTCCAGCGGGAGCTGGGGGCGATGGGGTACGCGTTCCAGTTCATCACGCTGGCAGGATTCCACGCGCTGAACCAGTCGATGTTCGACCTGGCGCGGGGTTACGCGGAGTCCGGCATGCCGGCGTACGTCGCCCTGCAGGAGAGGGAGTTCGCGGCCGAGCCCGACGGCTACACCGCGACGCGGCACCAGCGGGAGGTCGGCACCGGGTACTTCGACCTGGTGAGCACCGCGATCTCTCCCGACTCGTCGACGACCGCCCTCACCGGGTCGACCGAAGAGGAGCAGTTCAAGAACACCGCCTGATGTGGCGTGGCGGTCGCCCGCTTCGCGCCCGCATGAGGGGACGCGCCTCGCGCCTCGCGCCCCGCGCGAGGGGGCACGCTTTGCACCCGCTGAAGGGGGCACGCTGCGCGCCCGCATGAGGGGGCCCTTCGTCCACTACGTTCGCGTGAGGGGCCCTCTCATCCAACGTCCACCAGCGTGAGGGGCGCCCTCCCGCAGCAGCGGACTGCGTGAATACGTCCCGCCTCCGAGGGCGCTCGCGTGAACGACCCCTCACGCGACAGGTCGGTCACTCAGCCGCGCAAAGCTGACTCGACGAGGTTGGCGTAGCCCACCTGCCCGGCGCGGTTGGGATGGTACGACTCGCCGATCGGGTTGGACAGGCCGTTGATCCACTCGGCGTCGTCGCAGACCGAGTGGCCGGTATAGGCGCTGCGCGCGTCGGCGAACGCGAAACCATGGGCGGCCGCCCTGGCCCTGATCGTGGTGGCCAACAGGTCGGCGGTGGCGTTGAGCTCGGCCTGCTCGCCAGGGCTGATCCGGGCGGCGAGATTGCACTCCTCGCCGTTGAACAGCCGCGGATAACCCACGACGACCACGCGCGCGTGGGGTGCGGCGTTCCGGATCGCCGAATAGAGCCCGTCGAGGAGGCCGGGAAGGGTGTTTCGGATGAAGGCCTGTGAGTTGTCGATCGCCCCCCAGCACGTGGTCGGCCAGGGCTGCGCACACTTGATGATCACCGGGGCGAACCCCGCGTCGTTGCCTCCGACCGACACCGTGACGTAGTGGGTCGAAGCGCTGAGGCCGCCAAGCTGGTTTCTGCGTACGTCTGAGACCTTCGCGCCGGAGCAGGCCGCGAACGTCAGTGCCGCACCGAGCCTGGCCGCGTCGAGCACCGGATAGGCGTACGGCGAACGCTTGCAGGTGGTGCCGTCGTCGTAGTAGGACCGCGTGCCCACGCCGGAGGAGTACGAGTCGCCGAGCGCGGTGTAGGCGGGCGCGGCGTGTGCCGGAGAACCCACCAGAACGGAACCGACCGCGAAGCCGAGAACGACGAAGATCCTGCCTGCCTGCTGCCGAATCCCGCGCATCGCGGACTCCTCCACGCCTGAGGCGAAGGCCAAGCCGGCTCATGCAGAGATAAAGAGGGCTTTAGGCCGGATGTCGCACTCAGGGTGCGTGAAGGTTTACGTGCGGATCAAGAGAACGACCGGAAATGGATCACGAACCCGGTCGACGACTGCGCTCCAGTCGCCTGACCATGACCATGAAGAGAAGCTGGCGTGGACGCCGGAAAGACCCCTCATGGTCACGATCATGAAGGCCTTCTCGAGGAGGGGCTCCTGGAGGAGGGGGCTACTGGGAAGGTGCGGCGGGGCCGATGGCTTCGATCGTTCCGTCGGCGGTGACGGCGTAGGACGGGACGACGGGCGCGGCGAAGTTCAGCCGGGCGTACGCGAGCGCCTCGACCAGGTCCGCCTCACGTTCGGCCCGACCGGCCGCGCGGCGCGTGTTGACCTCCAGCACGATGCTGCCGCCGAATCCGCGGCGGGCGAGCAGTTCGAGCACCTCCGCACACCGCTGGCTCCCCCGGCCCGGCACCAGGTGCTCGTCCTTGTTCGAGCCGGAGCCGTCGGCAAGGTGGATGTGAGTCAACCGTTCACCCAGGTCGTACGCCATGTCATAGGCGTCGACGCCCGCCGTCGCCGTGTGAGACAGGTCCAGTGTCACCTCGGCGTAGTCGAAGTCCCGCGGATCCCAGCCGGGAAGGTACGCCTGAAGTCCTTGCCCTGCGGCCTTCCAGGGGAACATGTTCTCGACCGCGAAGCTGATCCCCGTCTCCTTCTGCCGGCGCGCAATGCCAGCCACGAAGTCGCGGGCGTAGTCGCGCTGCCAACGGAATGGTGGATGTACGACGACGACCTTGGCGCCGAGGGCCTTGGCCGCCTCCGCGCTGCGGTCGATCTTGCCCCACGGCTCGGTGCCCCATACCCGCTGGGTGATCAACAGCGTCGGCGCGTGGACGGAGACGATCGGCAGCTGGTGGTATTCGCTGAGCCGGCGTAGCGCGTCGATGTCCTGGCTCAGCGGGTCCGCACCCACCATGACCTCGACACCGTCGTAGCCCAGGCGGGCGGCGAGCTCGAAGGCCGTCGCCGTCGACTCCGGGTAGACCGAGGCGGTGGAGAGTGCCATCCGGGCGTCGGGGACGCGTACGACGACGTCCTTGCCGCGGACCCGAGTGGTGGCACCTGGTGGCTGCACGGCGTCCAGCGTACGGCCCGGGGGGTTCCGTCCTGACCGTACGTCGTGAAGACAGCCCGTGACCGGCTCCCTCTCATTCGGTGAGGGATCCGCGAGCGACTCCCGCCTATGATCACGACCGTGACCGCGTCCGTGATCGGGTCCGTGATCGCGTCCGTGATCGCGTCCGTGATCATGACGGTGATCGCGTCCGTGATCATGACGGTGATCATGAAGGCAATCGGGACCATGGAGGGAACAGGGCCATACGCTCCGAGACCTTCATGATCACGATCATGATCACCGGTGAGAGGGCCACCTGTCGGGCGTTTCCGGCCTGCTCAGGGCGGGGTCAGGGTTCGCTGTGAGTGACCCGGGTGCCGTACCGGGCTTCCATGCGTTCGTTGTGGGCGTCACCTTCGGGGACGTTGGCCGACACGTAGACCGGTACCTCGTGCCCGGCCGCGAGGAGTCGCGCGCACACCTGCGTCGTGATCATCTGCGCGATCACCGCGCCCGTCACCGAGGAGGTCGGACAGATCGTCAGGCTGGCGCCAGATATCGCCAGCTCCGCATCGCCGTACGCCGAACAGTTGTCGATCACGACGTCGGCGACCTCGAACAACCGCAGGCCGGACGGATGCCGCGACGTGATCCCCCGACTGTGTTCCAACGACGTGACGGCAACCACCGGATGGCCCCGCTCCTTGGCGAGCCGAGCCATCTCGACCGTGCTGCCATTGCCACCCGAACTGGACACGACGAGGAACACGTCCCGGGGATGGAGATCGTGCAGGGCGAGAATCCGCGCGGCGAGGGCCGGATCGCGCTCGACGAGCGGGTCGAGAATCGCGGCGGGATCCTCGCCGCCGCGGAAGACCAGGTCCTTGACGGCCAACATGTTCGCCGGTACGAGACCACCCGCCCGCCCGGCGATCTCCATCGCGAACGCCCGGCTGTGCCCGGTGCCGAAGACCTGGACGATGCCACCCGCGGGAATGGCGTCGGCGATCAGGTCGGCGACCGCCGCGATGGGTTCGCGCTGGGTGTTGACCACCCGGTCGATCGCCGTGCGGAGGACACGGACGGCATCGTCGTCGATCCGCGCCTTGCTGGGACCGTCCCCAGCGGCACCAGTGGCCAGGCGCCCGCCGTCCACCCGCGACCCACCGGATTCGGCCCTGCCAGCACCACTGTCCAGACGCCCGCCGTCCATCCGCGCCGCGCTGGAATCGGCCCTGCCAGCACCACTGTCCACGCGCCCGCCGTCCATCCGCGCCACGTTCTCCTGCAGTGAGTCTCTGATCCCTGCCTCCGCGTGTGCGCCGCCCGTCCGCTCTGCGTTCATGACTTCGCCGTCGTGGTGGTGGGAGCGCCGGCAGAGTGGACGACCACGCCGGCGATGTGCGGAACATCCTGGTCCACAGCCAGCCGGGCGGCGCCCGCCAGCGAGTCACCTCGTGGATCGCGCAGTTCGGCGGCGGGGCACAGCTGCGCCAGTCCGGCAGCGAACGCGTCGAAGATCACCGGGCCGCCGAGGACACTGCCCGTCCACGACACCGGCACGCTGCCGTCTGCTGCGGTCGGGAACGCCTTGCGTACGGCAGCGGACGTACACACCGACAACTCCTCGCCCGCACTGAGGCACAGAACTCGCGCCACCGGGTCGGACGCGGCCAACACGGCGACCTCCGCGGCGAAGGAGGCGACGTCGGCGATGAGCGACGGCGAGCGGTACCACGCCTTGACCGCCTCCCGCAGGGGCCGACCGACGCGCTCCTCGGCCCGCGCTGTCAGGGCGGTGGTGGCTCCGCGTCCTTCGTACCCCGCCACCGCAGCGCGCAGGCCGGCCAGGCCGAGCGAGAAGCCGCCGCCGGCGTCTCCGAAGAGGTAGCCCATCCCGTCGATGTTGGTCAGCTCGCCACCCGGCGTCACCGCCAGGCAGTTCACGCCGGTTCCGGCCGACACGACGACGCCGGAGTCGCCGCCGAGCACGCCGAGGTGAGAGGTCACGTCGTCGCCGGTCAGCAGGACGGTGCTGGCGCCGAGCTGCTCGGCGAGAAGGGGAGCCAGACGTTCACGGCTGGGCCGGTCGTAGGCACCACCGGCCAGGCCGAGCGCCACCACCTCGACAGGCGCGGGCCGGCCGAGGGCGACCCATGCCGACACCACCCGCCGGCACTGCTGGTCGATCGGGTCCTCGCCCGTCGTCCACTGAAAGCCCGGCACCGACGCCTGCTCGCCCAGCCGCGGCGTCGGACCGGACCGGTCGACGACGCCCATGAGGAGCTTGGTCGCTCCGCCATCGACCGCCAGCCGTACGCCTCGCCCCTCCGTATTCCTCGCCGTGCTCATCTGGTTCCCTGCGTACTCGTCCGGTCCGGCGCGCTCGTCGCGGTCCCCGGTGTCCTCACGCGAAGTCCTCCGGTTCCATCGTGTCGAGGTGACGCAGGATGACTCCTTCGCGTAGGGCCCACGGACAGGCCTCGAGCTCGTCCGCCTCGAACAGGTCCATCGCCGCCTCCGCGACCATCGCTCCCGCCAGCAGCTGCGGCGCGCGCCCAGCCGAAACGCCGGGGAGGTCAGCGCGTTCGCCAGCCGACATGGCGGAGAGCTTCGGCAACCACTGGTTGAGGACGGACCGCTGCATCGTCCGCTTGACGTACGGGCCTTCCGACGAGGGCGCGGCGCCACAGACGCGGGCGAGCTGCCTGAAGGTCTTCGACGTACCCACCACATGGTCCGGCGCGCCGAACCTCAGCACCTGGCCGGCGTACTTCGCGATCTCCGCCCTGATGTGCCTGCGCAGAGCCCTCACCTCGTCGGCCGGCGGCGGGTCGGACGTGAACCACATCCGCGTGAGCCGGCCCGCACCGAGCAGCATCGACATCGCCGCGTCCGGGTCCTCGTCCAGACCGGTCGCGATCTCGAGCGACCCGCCGCCGATGTCGAAGACCAGAAGCCGGCGGGAGGACCAGCCGAACCACCGGCGTACGGCGAGGAAGGTGAGCCGGGCCTCCTGGTCGCCGGACAGCACGCTGAGGTCGACGCGCGTCGCGGCCATGACGTCCCTCAGCACGGCGTCGCCGTTGGTCGCTTCTCGAACCGCCGACGTGGCGAACGCGAGAACCGACTGACAGCCCTTGTCCTCGCCGATCTCGAGCGCCTCCGCGACCAGGCGCTTGAGCTCAGCCGCGCCAGCGGAGGAGATCTCGCCGGCCGAGTCGAGATGCTCGGCGAGCCGGAGTTCGGTCTTGTGGGAGTACGCAGGAACCGGCCGAGCACCCGGGCGCGCGTCGACGACGAGCAGGTGGACGGTGTTCGAACCCACGTCGAGGACGCCGAGCCGCATGATCCGAGGCTAGCTGGTCCGCCCCGACCTGGCAGCGCACCCGCGCCCTCTCCCCGCGCGACCCGGTCGGTCCCCATCCCGTGATCATGATCGTGATCATGAAGCTTTTTCGGCGATATTGCCGCTTTTCCTTCATGATCACGGGCCCGGCACCTGCGCACGCCGGAACCAGGTCGTACGTAGGACCCCGGTCGTACGCCGGACCCCGGTCGTACGCCAACCCAGGTCGTACGCCAACCCAGGTCGGACGCCAACCCAGGTCGGACGCCAACCCAGGTCGGACGCCAACCCAGGTCGTACGCCACCAGGTCGTACGCCAACCCAGGTCGTCCGTAGGACCCCGCGAAACTGGTCCACCACCACACCGGCGGGCGTCGCGTGTCGCACGGCGTACGAGGCGTAGGGTTTCGTAGATGCCCGAGGTTTCTCTTGACTTCCCGCGCGCCTGGGTCGAGTTCACCGATCCCGATGACTCTGACCAGGTGTTCCGCGCGGACCTGACCTGGTTGACCTCTCGTTGGAACTGCATATTCGGATCCGGTTGCCACGGCATCTTCGCCGAGGAGCCCGATGCCGGGTGCTGCGTCATGGGAGCACACTTCGCCGACAAAGCCGACGAAAAGCGAGTCCGCGGCTGGGTCAAGAAGCTCACCGACGACGACTGGCAGTACCGCGCCGAAGGCAACAAAGCCGGCTGGATCGAGAAGGACGATGACGGCGAACGTAAGACCCGCGTCGTCGACGGCGCCTGCATCTTCCACAACCGTCCGGGGTTCGCGGGCGGGACCGGCTGTGCCCTGCACAAGCACGCGCTCCGGATCGGCGTCCACCCATTGGAGACCAAGCCAGACGTGTGTTGGCAGCTTCCGATCCGGCGGCTCTACCGTGACGTCGAGCTGCCGGACGGCACTTCATACACCGAGGTGACGATCACGGAGTACGACCGGCGCGGCTGGGGCCCCGGCGGCCACGACTTCGACTGGTACTGCACCGGCAACACCGAGGCGCACGGCGCCCGCGATCCCGTCTACGTGTCCAACCGTCCTGAGCTGGTCGAGTTGATGGGACAGGCGGGCTACGACGAACTCGTCAAGCACTGCGAAGCGCACCTCGCCCGTGGCGTCCGCACCGCGCCGCATCCGGCCGATCCTGTACGCCGACCGCGGGCACGTACGCAATCCAACGGGCAGACCGGCCAGGTCCGCGTCACAGCGGGGAAGGGCAAGAGCAAGGGCGCCCGCCGCCGCTGACCGCCGCCACCACCGCTGACCTCCACCGGTGCCGCCACCGGCGCCAATCTTCTACCCTCAGGTGCGTGCCACGCATCGCCACGGGAGCCCGACCGAGCCCCAACATCTGGAACGCCCCCGGCAGGTACGAGCTCGAGAACCGCGCCGCCGACCCCGACGGCGTACTCGAGCAGGCCATGATCGAACGCCGACCCTGGCACGGCGCGACCATTCTCGACATCGGCTGCGGCACCGGCTTCCATCTCCCCCGCTTCGCCGACCACGCCGCCAGGGTTGTCGGCGTCGAACCGCACGGGGGCCTCGTCGAGCACGCGCGCCGGCGGTGTCGAGCCATCCCGCACGTGGAGGTCCGCCAGGGCACGGCCCAGGCCCTGCCCATCCCGGACGCCTCAGTCGATGTGGTGCATGCGCGGTGGGCGTACTTCTTCGGGCCCGGATGTGAGCCGGGTCTGGGCGAGATCAGCCGGGTCACGCGGAAGGGCGGGGCCGCGTTCATCATCGACAACGACGCGACGCGGAGTACGTTCGGCGGCTGGTTCAGGGCGGCCTTCCCCGCTCACGATCCACACGCGGTCGAGGCTTTCTGGACCCGCCGCGGTTGGCGCCGAGCACCCCTCGACATCCGCTGGCAATTCGAGCGGCGGGAGGACTTCGAGTCGGTCGTACGCATCGAGTTTCGTCCCGAGGTCGCCGAACGGGTCCTCGCGGAGTGGCCGGCCCTCGAGGTCGACTACGCCGTCAACCTGTGGTGGCGGACGTTCTGACCCGGAGTCTTGGAGGGTCGGCGTAGGTCCGGCGGCGTCAGTAGTAGGTCCGCATGAGCTCACGGATCCAGGCAGGCTCCCGGACCGGACCGCGTGGCCCGAACTCCTCGACGTACGGCTTCACGTCCAGCACCGGGCTCCCGTCCAGCGCGTCGAGCCCGCGTACGGTCAGCGTGAGCCCGTCGACGGCGACGATCTCGCAGCAGGAAACGCCGATGTGGTTGAGGCGGTGCGGACTGTGATCGGCGAGGATCCCGACGCGCGGCCAGTGCGGATTGCTCCGCGGATGCGCCGCCCCTGACCGTTGCCGGGTTGACCGGTGGAAATAGAACACCACTTCGAGGTGGGAGTAGGCCACCAACCCGAGCGTGGCGTCGGGGTCGAGTTGCTCACCGTCGAGGACGATGCGGGCGATCTCGTCGGCCCAGCCATCCTCGCGTACTTCGTGCCGCCCACCGACCACGACGCCGAGGGGCACCATCTGGATGGCGGTTCTCGCATCCGTACTGATCTGTGTGCTCACGTCTGCCCAGCCTAGGTCGCGCCACGGACATCGACACAGCCGATGCGTCGCAACGGCTGGCCGGAAGTGTCCTTCGCCCCCGATGGCCGCTGCCTCACGACCTTCGTCGAAGGACTCCTCTTTTGTGCCGTACGCACGTCAGCCGCCGACCGGTTCAGCTATTCCGTCCTGGATCTTGTCCGTACGCCTGCCAAGGCTGGGTTGACGGCCAGTTCGCCGGCCTGGCGCGGCGAACCCAGCCGCTGTCGGTGCCGGCTACTACCGTCTCGGCACATGGGAAGAGCGACGGCAGCGCGTGCCCTCAAGCCGGGCTACCGCTGTGGCGAGTGTGGCTGGCAGGCGGCCAAGTGGGTCGGTCGTTGTGGCGAGTGCCAGGCGTGGGGCACGGTCGAGGAGGTCGGCGCGCCACGGGTGGCGGTGACCTCGGCCGGCCCGGTCACTCAGCGCGCCGTGCCCATCGACCAGGTCGACGTCGAGGCAGCGCGCGCGGAGCCCACCGGCATCTCCGAACTCGACCGGGTCTTCGGCGGCGGCCTCGTCCGGGGCGGAGTCGTCCTGGTGGCCGGCGAGCCCGGCGTCGGCAAGTCGACCTTGCTTCTCGAGGTCGCCGCCGAACGCGCCCGGACGCAGGCGCGGAGCCTCTACGTCTCAGGCGAGGAGTCAGCGGCCCAGATCCGGTTGCGGGCGGAGCGGGTCGACGCCCTCGCGCCACGGTTGTATCTCGCCGCGGAGACCGACCTGTCGGCGGTGCTGAGCCATGTGGATGAGGTACGCCCGGACCTGATCGTGCTGGACTCCGTCCAGACGGTGGCCTCGGCGTCGGTCGAGGGCGCGGCCGGTGGTGTGACCCAGGTCCGCGAGGTCGCGGCCGCGATGATCCGGGTGGCGAAGGAACGCGGCATCGCCGTCCTCATGGTCGGTCACGTCACCAAGGACGGCTCGATCGCCGGCCCACGGGTCCTGGAACACCTCGTGGACGTCGTCCTGCATTTCGAAGGCGACCGGCACTCTCGGCTCCGCATGGTCCGCGCGGTGAAGAACCGGTTCGGACCCACCGATGAGGTCGGCTGCTTCGACTTCGCCGACGGCGGGTTGAAGAGCCTGCCCGATCCGAGTGGGCTGTTCCTGACCCAGCGGCCGGAGCCCGTTCCGGGTAGCTGCGTGACCGTCACTGTCGAGGGCAAGCGGCCGTTGCTCACCGAGGTACAGGCACTGGTGGCCGCCTCGAGCCTGGCCAGCCCGCGTCGGGCGACGTCCGGACTGGACTCGAGCCGGCTGTCCATGGTGCTGGCGGTGTTGGAGCGGCGCGGCGGACTTCCGCTCGGCAAGCAGGACATCTACGCCTCGACGGTGGGTGGGGTACGTCTACGCGAGCCGGCGTCCGACCTCGCCGTCGCCCTCGCTGTTGCCAGCTCCATGACGGACATTCCCTTGCCGCCGCGGATGATCGCCGTCGGCGAGGTCGGGTTGGCTGGCGAACTGCGTCGCGTGACCGGCGTCCAGCGGCGATTGGCCGAGGCGGTGCGGCTCGGCTTCACCGAGGCCGTCGTACCGCCCGACAGTGGCCCTGTTCCAGACGGCATCCGGGTTGCCGAGGCCGCCGATCTCGGCGTCGCCCTCCTCGCCGCCCGTCAGGTTCAATGACCTGAAGGTGAGGCCTGGGTCGACCTTAGGACTGGCCTGCGCGCGACGTTCCTCAGGTTGACTGACCTCGCGGGGAATCCACGGGCCGGACTGCACCGAATCGGCGCACTTCCGAAATAACATCGGGAAAGTCCAGTCGCTTCATCCGATCTGACGCCAACTCGGTGCCGAGCTCCTTGCGGAATTCGGGATGCCGTAGATAGAAGTTCAACGCGAGATACGGAAGCACAGGATTCACCGCGAGGTAGCCAGCCGTGAGTACGCGGCGCTTCTTGCGAAAGAAGTCAAGGTCGGCGATCCAGTTTTCCTCATCGTTGGCGGGTCGCCCCGCAGGCTCGTGGACGTCTAGAACGATATTGAGCCCACCGGTGCCGTATCCCTGCGCGACCGCGCGAGCTTCGAAGATCCACTCCCACTTGTAAAAGCAGCACCCGAACCACGACCAGTGGTAGACACCGCTCTTACTCAGCCCGACTCCAAGCTGCCGACGCTTTCGGAAAACTCCACTAAAGACGTATGCCAGAGCGACCATCGCAGCGATTGGCATGAACGGAGCCCACAAATGAAACCAGGCGCTCCACCGGGTACCGTCATCCGGGATCCTCGGGGCGAGGAGCGGCGCCAGTGTTAGCGGTATAGCCAAGGACAGGTAAACGCCGTAAGACACAAACCTAGGACCTCTCGCGTACAACATCGTCGTCGTCGATCCAAGCGCACCTCTCAGCTGCAACCCACCCACCGTGCTACATCCTCGTCCCTTCGGAGCAAACAACACCAGGCATCCAAGCGCCATACCGAACAGGAGAAACGGCGCGAACGCGAGCATGAGATTTCCTCGAGCTTCGCCAACCAAGGCGCCTTGAGTACCAGCTACAACGAAAAGAAGAAGCAGAAGAGTGCAAAGCCCGAACCAGACGTTCTGCCGTTTCGCTGAACCTATCCACGCCTCAGGCCAGTACCCAAGGAGACCATGGACTGCCGTCACGATCCCACCAAATCCTCTCGTCGAGCTTGGCTCGTCAGCCCCTCGAAGAGGCCTACTACCCTATTCATTGGCCTGGCCGCTCCAAGCGCGCAGGTCCGGGCCCGAGACTGTCGTACTCGCGAAGCAACTTGTCTCTAGCTGGCTCGTACTTGTCGTAAAGCTCACCAGCATAGTCACCCGCGAGGTATCCGACAGCACCTGCGGCTATTAGGACGAGCCACCCGGAAGGACCGCCGAAGATTCCTACCACCGCGAATCCTGCGATTGCGCCGACCCCTGCAGATGCGAGTGCCTTGGGAACGGGATCGCCCTTGACCCCCACGTCGACGGCGAGGCTGATTAGCGTGAGTACCGGGCCCGCTCCTTTGAGGACCTTCGCTACGATGCCAGCCCGGCGGGCATAACGTGCGAGCGTGTCGGCACGTTGCTCGTTGGTGTACTTGACCTCCCACTCGGCGTCAACCAGGGACCAGTTGCCTCGACGGGCGGCTCGGTCTTCCAACTGCCCAGCCCTTTCGAGGGCGTCCCGCGCGCGCTGGGCAGCGCCGTCCATGCCTTTGCGATAGGCGCCTTTCCGCCAGTCCGAGAGCAAGCCGATCTCGCCGCCAGCGATGTCGCCGAGCGTGAAGTACAGGCTGGACCAGTCCCGCTTCGTATTCACGCCCAGGTCATCCAGCCGATCAACCAGAATCTGGCAGGCCCGTTCCACCTGCTCCTCGGCTTCGTGGTACGTGCGACACCGCGCGTCGTACCACTCCCGCAGCTCAGGGTCGTCATAGAGATAGCTCATCTGCTCCTGGTCGTACAACGGCATCGACGAGCCGCCAGGTCGATCTCCGTAGGTAGGCGGCACGATCCGGTGGTCGACGATCGCGAGACCACCGTCGTCAGCGATTCGTTCGGCATCGGCCATCAGTTCCTGGGCGCGCGCAACACTGTCCCGACAGTCATCCAGCAAGCGCTCCAACCGATCGAGTGCATCTGCAAGCCTCCGGGCGTAAGCCACACCGAGCTTCAGCTTCGCGGCAAACAACTCACCCGCGTCGTCAGTCCAGGACTCCTCGGCGCCTTCCTGGACTCCCCGCATCGTCCGAGTGGCATCGTCCACCGTGGCGGATGTTCGGTGGACCCACTGCTTCAGGGCATCGATCGACCCCAGGTCGCCGCCCACGCTGGTCCCGAGCATGTCGCTTAGAGTCCTGCGTCCGGATCGATCTGGAACAGGTTCCGGGCCAGCTCGTTCATCCGCTCTTGGTTGGCAGCCTCCGTAGCGTAGTACTGACGTGCCGACTCCCTCGCCTCGCCAGCAACGGCATCAAGGCCCGTTACCAGTGCGGTCACGTTCGCGGCCACGCTCTCGACCAGGTCTCGGATCGGCGGGCCGAGGACGCTCGCGTCCACCTCGGCGGGCAGCGAGTTGCCAGATTCGTCGAGCTCGCCGGCGGCCATCTCCAGCTGACCTGCCATGAACCGGATCACATCGGGGTTGTACTCCTTCGCCATACGCCCCTCCCGTGGCCAACGCGTAACGATCTTCGGCCGACCCTAAGGCAAGATCTCCGGGTCAGGCGGTTCAACTGTGGATAACCCCGTGCATTTCAGGCAAATGCCCTACGGCGGACCACACACGTTTCCTGACGGTGCCATAATGGTGCCATGAGGCGGATGAATCTCCGGGATGTACCGGACGACGTTTACGCCAGACTCAGCAGAGGCGCCGAGATTAGCCACCAGTCGCTCAACGCGTTCGTCGTCGAACGTCTGGTGGAGCTGGCTCGGACTCTCGACCTGGCGGACTATGCCGCCACATACGGGCCGCCGCACGGGACCGGGATCAGCCTTGACGACGCGGTTGCCGCCGTACGAGACGTGCGCGAGGCGCCGTGAGCCTGGCGGTCATCGACGCATCTGTCCTCGCGGCTTTCTACGCTGCCGATGATGCGCGACGCCAGCAGACGGTGGAGCGGATCTCGTCGGGAAGTGCGCTCTACGCTCCGGCGCACATTGATTCCGAGGTCGTCTCCGCGCTACGACGGATGGGGCGGCACAGTGCAGCCCTGACCGAGGCTGTGCCGGGCGCTTTGCGCCATTTGGCAAGCTTCCCCATCCGGCGTATGCCACTCGCGCCGTTGCTGGACCGAATGTGGGAGCTCCGCAACAACGTCACCCCGTATGGCGCCGCCTATGTCGCCCTGGCCGAAGGTCTCGGATGCACCCTCATGACCTGCGACGCCAAGCTCGCGCACGCCGGTGAGGCGAGATGCCACATCGACCTGATCATCTGATGGGGTGCGGATCCGGCGTGCGCCTGTCGGACTCAGACGACAGACGATTCTGCCCGCGCCATGCCTAACGGCCTGTGGATGAGGACTTCCGAAATGTGGCGAATCGCCTAATGTACTCCCATGCTCACGCCTGGTCGTGCCGGAACACCGCCACCCCTGCATCGGATCGCGCTCGCCTGCACGGGTCTTCTCCTCGCCGTCATGCCGGTCGCATGCGCGAACAACCCTGAGCCCACGCCCGTCGACACCGCGTCGAAGGAGCCCACCAGCGAGTCACCGACGGTGACCAAAACACCCAGCGCATCGCCGAGCCCGTCCGCTGCGGCCGGATCAGTCGAGGAGCAACTGGAAGCGGCGACGGTCGCGTTCTACGCCGCCGTCACCAAGGCATACGCGACGCTCGATCCGGCTCCGATCGAGGCCGTGATCGTGCCCCACAGCCGGGCCGGCGGCTTCTATCTGAATGACATCGCGACGGTGAGGAAGAAGGGTCACCGATTCTCCGACGTGCCTGAGTACACGGTCGACAACTTCGAGGTAGAACCACAGGACGCCGATCCAAGCCACGAGATCGTGACGTTCAAGCTCTTGGCCGACTTCTCAGAAGAAGTAGATGAGAAAGGAAGGTCGGTTGAGGAGTTCCCGGCCGGGTCAGCGAACGGTCGGATCGAGTTCATGAAAGAGGGGGACACATGGCTCGTCCTATCGCAACGCTTCGAGGAGTAACCGCAAGCACCGCCCTCCTCGCCTGCCTGCTCATGGTCCTTGCGATCGTCGCGGTCGAGTCATGGAGTCAGATAGCCCATGCCACGCCAGGCTGTGCGAAGTGCGGTGGGGATCCTGAGCCTCCGCCTCCGCCGCCGCCGGATCCGGATCCTCGCGGTGAGGGTGATGCGTTTGTCGGGCAGGCAGCGTTGTTCAACCAGGACGGCCAGGTTGTCGATTCCGGCGGCTCCTCCTGCCCGGGATGCGAATGGCGGCTCGAGAAGACCTGCGAACTCGGCGGCAACGTCCTCTGCCACGAGCTCATGAGATGCGGCGAGAACGACGATGGATCGCCCCGCTGGGTCCACGACGTGTTCCTGCTCCGACCGGGCGGAGGCGGTTGGAACCAGGTCGGCACCCTGTGCCTCGGCGATCCCGACGATGCCCTCACTCCCGACGACGTCTGGAACCAGGTCCAGACCCGCTGGCGGACACTCGTACCCGCCCAGGCACCCAAGCTGCAGCCGCCCGATGGCCAGGCCGTCACCCAACTCCCCACGTTCTTCCACTCCGGCCAGCCACGGCTCATGCCTGCCGCCACCGTTCCCGTCTTCAACTTCGAGGTCACCGTGACGGCTCGCGGCGAGTGGGAATGGACCTTCGAACCCGGACTCACCCGTGAGTTCGACATTCCCGGAAACACCTACACCGACCCCAACCCGCAGGTCGTCCACACCTACGAGACCACCGGCCCACGCACCATCACCCTCACCACCCGCTGGTGGGGCAGCTTCACCATCGGCGACCGCGGCCCGTACGACATCGAAACCCCCGCCACCCAAGGCCCCTACGACATCCCGCTGGATGTCGTCGAACTCAGCCCCGTCCTCAGCCGATAGCGATGCGGCCTTCCCTTTCGACGAAACGCCTGCGTCTGCGGGCATTTCGGCGCGATGACGCACCGGCGCTCCACGAGATCTTCGCCGATCCGCATACACACACGATCGGCGGTGGTCCGTTCACCCGGATCGAACAGACCGAAGCATGGATCGAGCGTCGAATCGCGACCCGAACAGAGCTGAGTCTTTGTTGGTACGGCTTGCAGTTGAAGGCGACGGGCCGGCTCATTGGCAACTGCGGCATCTTTGTCGGACGGACCGGCGCGAACGAACCAGAGATCGGCTACATGATCAGGCGGGACTGCCAAGGTCTCGGATACGCCACCGAGGCAGCGGAGGCGGTCCTCGCGGAGTGCGCCCGTGCCCGGCTGGGGCGGGTGTGGGCAACTGTCCGTCCGGGCAATCTGGCATCGGTGCACGTCCTGCAGCGGATCGGCATGGAACTCGACCGCCGCGAGGACGACGACAAGGGAGCCCTGCTCTTCCTCTCTCGCGCCCTCCATGATCGGTCAACCTGATCAGGTGAAGATGTGGACGCCTTCGCCGCATTCGCGGGCGTCTTCGTGGCCTCCTGACGCCCGTGGGAGGTACACCTCGCCGGTTACGCCGGGCGGAAGTTCCACGCGGAGTTCGTATCCGTCGTCACGCCGCCGCCATGACGTCGCCACCCTGCCGCGGATGGTGTCGATGGAGGCGTACGCATGGCTGAGCGCCTGGGGTGGCACCGGCCGGACCCGCACCTTTGCATACCCGGGCGCGGACGGTGACAGCCCGGCGAGGTCCTCGACGAACCACTGATCGACATGGCCGAAGAAATGGTGGTTCCGCGAACGCGAGTCCGCACCCCAGTGCTCGTACAGCGACGTCGCGCCCTGCTCGATCCAGAAACCGTAACCAGGGTAGGTACGCTGGGTGGCCACCCTGAATGCCAGGTCCACCTCGCCGTTCGCGGTCAACAACGGAAAGAGCAGCTTCGTCCCGATCACACCGGTGTCAAGGTGATCTTGACGGGCGTGGATGTCCGCGACGAGATTGCCGAACACTGTTGGACGCACGTCGTGCGGCACCAGGCCGAACGACAGCGCGATGACATTGGCCGCCTGACGGTACCCCGCCGGTTTCTCACCGTGATAGATCCCCGCCGCGGCATCGAAGAAGGCGCGGTTGAATCCGGTCCTCAACCGGCCCTGAAGCTCTTCGTACGCAGGAATGTCGCCGTCCCGGCCGATCACCGCGGCGATGGCGGCGAGCAGTGCGGCGTAACGCCAGGTATACGCCGTCTCATAGATGCCAGGACCCTCCGGTGGTGCCCCGCCCACATCCGGCGGCAGCCAGTCCCCGAGTCCCACCAGGACGACATCATCGTCGACGTAACCGTCGACCAGATAGTCGAGATAGCGTCGCGCGTGATCGTAGTGTCGGGAGAGAATCCGTTCATCACCGTAGGACATGTACATCGTCCACAGGATTTCGACGTACGCCACTTCCCACGCCGGAATCGGACCGGCGATCGCCGACCGGGGATCGCCGTGATAGCCCCACCCACTGGTCGGAATGATGGGAGGAAACTCGCCACTCGGCACCTGCGCGTCAACCCAGTCCTGCAGCCACTTGGTATAGAAGCGCGGCATGTGAAAGTTGTGCGCGGCCGCGCCGGCGGTGAGGTGGGCGTCACCGGTCCAGCCGTTCTTCTCGAACACCGGCGTATCCGTCGGCACGCCGTGCAGGTTGTTGAGGATCGCCCAGCGGGTCGCCGAATGCAGTCGATTGACCAACTCGTCGTCGCACAAGAACTCACCCGTCGACGCGACCGACGTGTGTACGACGACCGCGCGCAGGTCGGCGAGCGTCGGCCGGTAAGGCTCGCTGCCCTTGCCGTGACTGTCAGCGCCATCCACCGGATACTCGACCTGGACGAACTGAAACCCCTTGTACGAAAAGCGCGGCTCGTACGTTTCGACGTCACCGCCCCGGAGAACGTACGCGTCGGTCTGGATATCGGCATCGATCAGCGGCAACTGCTGGTCGGTTTCGACCGTGCCATCGACGCGCAGCTTTTCGCCGTAGCTGATCGTCACCTCCGTACCCGCCGGTCCCGACAGGCGCAGCCGGGCCCACCCGGCGATCTGCTGGCCCACGTCGAAGACGAACACCCCTGGCCGCGGCGAGGTGAGCGCGACTGGTGCGATCTCCGCTACCGGCTCGATCGGTTCGACCTGCTGCGCGCGCAGCGCACCCTTCGGCGGCGCCACCGCGGCCGCGCGCGACCACGCGGAGTCGTCGAAGCCGCGCTCGGTCCATCCCGGCTGCTCGTGGCGGGCGTCGTAGCGTTCACCGGCGAACAGCGAGTCCACGCGGACCGGACCGTCGATGCTGCGCCAGGTCGGGTCGGTCACGATCCGCTGCACACGGCCATCGGCGTACGACACGACCAACTGGGCCAGCAGTTTCGGGTGGTCCCACCAGGGTGCCTGCTCCCAGTACCACACGCTCGTCGTCGGCTCGCCGTACCGGCCCCGCCCGAGGTGGGCGGCGAGTACGTGCTCAGCGCCAGGCGGGGCGGCCGCGAGGAGGTCGGTCACGTCATACGTCGAGTAGAGGACGGTGGCGTCGTAGTTGGTGGGCGCCGGGTCCAGCACCGCACGCCCGACCCGGTGGCCGTCGAGGTAGTACTCGCCATATCCCAGCCCGCAGGCGTAGAGCCGCGCCCGCACAGGCGAGCTGCCGGCCGAGTCCTCACGCGACAACCTGAACGCCGTACGCAGGAGCGGCGCGGGCAGGGCCTCGGCCGCTCCGCCGTTCGACGGGCCGCCCGCCGACCCGCTCGCCGGGTGTCCGATCCACGTGGCACCGCCCCAGTCGTCGGGCGAGAGCAGACCCATCTCGAACGACGCCGGATCCGACCACTCCGACGCCTCGCCGTCCGCGTCCCAGACGCGGACCGTCCAGAGGTACGCCGTGGCCGACCGGAGGGGCTGGCCTGCGTACTCCACCTGTGCTGGACGCCTCGACTCGACGGGCCCGGAGTCCCAGACATCGGACCCGCCGGCGAGGAGCACGTCGACCGAGGACGCCACCCTGATCTGGTACGCCGACTGGCCGTCCGCTGAACCGCGCGAACCCTCGTTCTGGGAGCCGTAGTCGGTGCGCCTCGTCCCGGTCGCCGCGGGTGTGGTCGCGAGGAGCCAGGAGAACCTCGGCGCCGGCTCCTCGAGGCCCACCGGGTTCTCGGCGTACTCCGTGCGCAGGGTGTGTGGTCGGACAGCTGCGGTCATCGGCCCCTCCCAGAGTCTGAGCGGGTACGAAGATGCCGTCTCGCCCGCCCAGCCGCACCGCTGTGTCCACTACCGGTCACGTTGAGCGACTTTTGGCCTCCGGGAGGGACCCAACACCGTCAGACTCCTGACTTACCACTCACGCAAGGCACCGGGCATGGCGTGCGGCGCGACGCCGGGGCCCCCCACGTAGACTGCTGCAGAGCAGGCTTGACCAATCCTGGAGAGTTGTGGCTGCAAGTGACAAGGGCCCGGACGCCCGACTCCGGGCGACGCTCGCCGCGGTCGCGCCGGGAACGGCGTTGCGCGACGGGCTCGAGCGCGTCCTCCGCGGCCGTACCGGCGCCCTCATCGTGCTCGGATACGACCGCACCGTGGACACGTTGTGCACCGGCGGCTTCGCTCTGGATGTCGAGTTCAGCGCCACCGGGCTCCGCGAGCTCGCCAAGATGGACGGCGCGATCATCGCCGACCGCGACTGCACCCGGATCCTGCGGGCCGCCGTCCACCTGATGCCCGACTCCTCGATCCCGACGGTCGAGACGGGCACCCGCCACCGCACCGCCGAGCGGGTCGCCAAGCAGACCGGATTCCCGGTCGTCTCGGTGTCGCAGTCGATGCGGATCATCGGGCTGTACGTCGATGACATCAGGTACGTCCTCGAGGACACCGGCCAGATCCTGTCCCGCGCCAACCAGGCCCTCGCGACGCTCGAGCGCTACAAGCTCCGGCTCGACGAGGTGTCGGGCACGCTGTCCGCGCTGGAGATCGAGGACCTGGTGACCGTTCGCGACGTCGCCGCGGTCGCCCAGCGGCTGGAAATGGTGCGCCGGATCGCCAACGAGATCCAGGGGTACGTCGTCGAGCTCGGCGTCGACGGCCGGCTGCTGTCCCTCCAGCTGGACGAGCTCGTCGCAGGCGTCGGGCCGGAGCGCGAACTCGTCGCGCGCGACTATCTCCCCGCCGCTCCCAGCCGGCGACCCCGCAACGTGAACGAAGCCCTCGACGAGCTGGACGCCATCTCCGCCACGGATCTGTTGGACATCGGCTCGGTCGCCCGCGCCCTCGGCCACGGCGGCGACGCCCTCGACGCGGCGGTGAGCCCGCGCGGCTACCGGCTCCTGGCCAAGGTGCCCCGCCTCCCCGGTGCGGTCATCGACCGGCTCGTCGACCACTTCGGCAGCCTGCAGAAGCTGCTCGCCGCGAGCATCGACGACCTGCAGGCGGTGGGTGGGGTGGGAGAACACCGCGCCCGCTCGGTCCGCGAAGGACTGTCCCGGCTCGCCGAGTCGAGCATCCTCGAACGCTACGTCTGAGCCTGCCCTGGCGCCCTTGCTGGTTTGTACGTACGCATGCAAGGCATCAGCACCCAGGGAGCCTCTTGCGTGAGGGGCAGCACCACCGGAGCCTTCACATGAAGGGCACCCTGGTCCCATAGGTTCGCATCAGGGGCACTCTTCATACAAAGATTCTTTGCATGAAGAGCCCCCCTGACCAACCGCTTCAGAAGTGCCGACGCCACCGGGCCAGTGAACGTATGACGTCAGCAGGCGGTGTAGCTGCACCGCCGACGGTCGTCCTGCCGCCCCCTCCGAAGCAGGAAGACCGCCGTTGTGCGCGTGCCCGACTCACGAGTCCGCGGTGATGGATGTCCCGGCACGCGAGCTCCGACATCCCGCCTTGGTGCGCGTGCGCCATGAGTATTGCGTATACGCAATAACTTCGCAAGTCGGTGAGCTGGCCAACAGATTCACCACGGGCCGGACCAGTCAGCGTCAGCGATCCCCGTTGCGCGCACGCGACGAACGCGGGAGACCCGGCGAGTCCCACCCGAGCCACGGACCCCCGCGGAGCGACGAACAACGCAGGCCGGCGGAGCGACGTCTCAGTGGGTTGAGCTCACCCGCCGAAGTGGGCCGCAGCCGCCGGGTCCACGTCAGGAACCCGCACCGGGACCCCGCCGGACCGCAGCGACTCCGCTCCCGCACATCCGGCCGCCACCGCGTACCTCGCCGCGACCGGCGACGTCTCGGTGTCACCACCCTCGCGGGCGTACCGCAGGAACTCCCCCACGATCCGCGGGTCCGCACCACCGTGACCACCGGTCTCCGGCTCCAGTGGAACCGCGACATCTCCCTCGGCGTGGTAGTCGTGCCGCTGGTTCCACACCCGGATCGCCGTGCCGGGCTCACCATTGCCGAAGTTCTCGATCCGCCCTTCGGTACCGATGATCGTGTAGTTGCGCCAGTAGTCCGGCGTGAAATGACACTGCTGGTACGAGGCGAGAATGCCGTTGCCGAGCCGCATCGTCAGCATCGACACGTCCTCGACATCCATGGCCGGATTGAGCCCGGTCAACGATTTCGGCGGCCAGCGCTTCAGGCGATCGGCACTCTTCCACCACGCCGTGGCTTCGCCTCCACCCTGCTCCGGCGAATACACCATGCGGTCGCCCATACCCGTCACCTCTTGGGCGTACGACCCGCACAGCCAGTGCAGCACATCGATGTCGTGCGCGCCCTTCTGGAGCAGAAGGCTCGTGCCATACCGTCGTTCGGCGTGCCAGTCGGCGAAGTAGAAGTCGCCGCCGTTCCCGACGAAATGCCGGCACCACGCCACCTTCGGTTCGCCGATGGCGCCGTCGTCGATCAGCCGTTTCATTTCCCGTACGAACGGCATGTGGCGCATGTTGTGCCCGAGGTAAAGCCGGCCATCCGACTTCTGGGCCGCGGCGAGAATCCGGTCGCAGCCCTCGGTGGTGATCGCCATCGGCTTTTCCAGGTAGATCGAAATTCCGGCGCCCAGCATGGCGAGCGCGTGTTCCTCATGCAGATAGTCGGGACTGACGACAAACACCGCGTCCAGACCGTACGCGAGGAACTCGTCAAGATCCTTTGTCGTGCGTACGCCCGAACCGAAGTCGTTGCGGAACCGGTCATGTGCCGAGGTGTCCGGGTCGTAGAGGGCGACGACCCTGGAGCCCTCGTCGGGCCGGTGCGCATGCCTCGACAGCCCACCGCGGAGGCCGTATCCGATCACGCCGATCGCCAGATCTGTCATCGAGAGCCGCTCCGTTCGCATGCCGTCGCTCCGGTGGCGAGGTGGCCTGAACCAGCGCACGACGATGTGCCCATTGGTGCTTGAAACCCCGGAACGACGGTCGCATCTACGCAAGCACCGCTCGCACGCTAGTCCCTCGTCGCGAGCGCTGTCACGGTGCGGAATCGGCCATCTCACGTCCTGAGAGCCGGCCGGGGCCCTCGGTCAGCGGTTCCGCTTGAGCACCACTCGAACCGCTCGGGCGCGGCGACGACAGTGAATGCTGCGGTCAGATGGCGGTCAGCTGGAAGCGGTCGGTCGCGGAAGCCCGGCCGTGCACGGAGGCGCCCGCCGCGTAGTAGCCGGGCAGTGCCTTCGGTTGCCCGGAGGGGCACCCTTCGCGCGAACGCATCCCCGGCCACGCGATCGCGACCCTCTGTGCCTTCGCCGGGCCGAGGGTGAACGTGCCCGAAGGTACGACCGACGGGCAGTGACTCGTGTCCCAGATCAGGTCGTTCCCGGAGGTGACCTGGACCTGGAACGACTCCGCGTCGACGGTAAGGACGCACGGATCCGCACCGTCGTTCACGATCTCGACGACGACATCCACCTCGGATCCGGCCACCGCCGGGCCGTCCGTCGCGGCGTCCGTACGTACCTCGAGCCAGCTCGCGGGACAGGCGCTCGGACTCGCCACCGGTCGCGCACCCGGCTGCTTCGTGTGCGCGGGTGAGGTCGCTGGCACCTTCACTTCTGGCATATGCGACTCCTTCCCCCCGCCGGAGGTTGGGCGCGGGGCCGACGTCGCCGACGGGGTGTTCCGCGACTGCGGCCGATCAGATGCGTTCGACGTGGGACCCGCCCCGTCGCCGCGGGCAGGCGCGGCGGCGCCTTTCGGATCGTTCGGGGTCAGCGAGCTGGCGACGAGCCAGATGAGGAGTGCGAGCAGGACGAAGAGGACCGCCCGCCGTGCCCAGTAGACCCACGCCGGCAGCGGCCCGACCGGCCGGAGCAGCGAGCCCATGACACGGAGCGTAACGAGCCGGCCGCGCGATATCCCGCCCCCACGCCGTACTCCTCACGGCCGGAGACCGCTAACCCGACACCGATACCAGCGCGTGGGAAGATCGGTCTTGTCATGCCGACGTCACCTCTGCACGCGCCGGTCCTGCGCTGGTACGCCGCCAACGCCCGCGACCTGCCCTGGCGACGGCCCGAAGCCAGCCCGTGGGGCATCCTCGTCAGCGAGATCATGCTCCAGCAGACTCCCGTGAACCGCGTCCTTCCGGCGTACGACTCATGGCTACGACGCTGGCCAGAGCCGCGTGCGCTCGCCGATGACACCCCCGGCGAGGCGGTGCGGCAGTGGGGTCGCCTCGGCTATCCACGCCGGGCGCTTCGCCTGCACGCGGCCGCGACAACGATCGTGCGCCGCCACGACGGCGATGTCCCGATGGCGTACGACGATCTTCGCGCGCTCCCCGGCATCGGCGACTACACCGCGGCCGCGGTCGCGTCGTTCGCCTTCCGGCAGCGGCACGCCGTGCTGGACACGAACGTCCGACGGGTCCTGGGGCGAGTCGTCGACGGCGTGGAGTACCCGCCGACAGCCACCACTGCGGGCGAACGCCGGACCGCTGCGAGCCTGCTACCGGACGAGGCCGAGACAGCCGCATCCTGGGCGGTCGCCGTCATGGAGGTCGGCGCGCTCGTGTGCACGGCGCGGTCGCCGCGGTGTGCGGCCTGCCCGCTCAGCCGGATGTGCGCCTGGCGAATTGCCGGTCGGCCGGCGTACGACGGACCCGCGCGGCGGCGACAGACCTACGAAGGCACAGACCGCCAGTGCCGGGGCCGGCTGCTGAAGGTCCTCCGTGAAGCGTCCGGGCCAGTCGGTCGGCCAGACCTCGAGTCGGTCTGGCCTGACGCACTCCAACGCGAACGCGCCCTCGACAGCCTCGTCGCCGACGGTCTCGTCGAGCCCGTGACCAGTGACGCGTTCCAACTCCCGGCCCGATCAGAGCGAGCCGAGCCCGCCAATGATCATGAAGGCAAACAGAGCCATGAAGGGAAACGGGGCCATAGTTCCCCATACGCTTCGTGATCACGGTCATGATCACGGGCGCGCGGCGTAGGGAAAAGGGAGGGGCGGCCACGGATGACCGTGGCCGCCACTCCTCTGCGTGTGAGCAGTGTGGGTGACTACTCCTGGGTCGTGGCGGTGATCGTCGGCAGGTCAGGCACGGCAGCCTTCGGCGTACCGCGGAAGGTCAGCGTCGCCGCCTTGCCCTCGCCTTCGACGTCGACCAACACGATCTGGCCAGGCGTGAGCTCGCCGAACAGCAACTTCTCGGCCAGTGCGTCCTCGATCTCGCGTTGGATCGTCCGGCGCAGCGGCCGGGCGCCCATCACCGGGTCCCAACCACGCTTGGCCAGCAGCTGCTTCGCCGGCTGGGTCACCTCGATGCCCATGTCCTTGTTCTTCAACCGGTTCTCGACCTCGGCGATCTGCAGGTCGACGATCTCCAGGACCTCGTCCTCGGTGAACGGCGGGAAGACGATGATCTCGTCGACCCGGTTGAGGAACTCCGGCCGGAAGTGCTGCTTCAGCTCTTCCTGCACCTTGTTCTTCATCCGTTCGTACGAACCACGGTTGTCCTGGGCCTGCGAGAACCCGAGGTGGACACCCTTGGCAATGTCCTTCGTACCGAGGTTGGTCGTCATGATGATGACCGTGTTCTTGAAGTCGACGACCCGACCCTGGGCGTCGGTGAGCCGGCCTTCTTCGAGGATCTGCAACAGCGAGTTGAAGATCTCGGGGTGGGCCTTCTCGATCTCGTCGAAGAGGACGACCGAGAACGGCTTGCGCCGCACCTTCTCGGTCAGCTGGCCGCCCTCGTCGTAGCCGACGTAGCCAGGAGGCGAACCGAACAGCCGCGAGACGGTGTGCTTCTCGGAGTACTCGCTCATGTCGAGTGCGATCAGCGCCGACTCGTCACCGAAGAGGAACTCCGCGAGCGTCTTCGACAGGTAGGTCTTACCGACGCCGGACGGTCCGGCGAAGATGAACGAACCGCTCGGCCGCTTCGGGTCCTTCAGGCCCGCCCGGGTCCGCCGGATCGACTTCGCCAGAGCGTGCACTGCGTCTTCCTGGCCGATGTAGTGCTTGTGCAGCTCATCCTCCATGCGGAGCAGGCGCTGCGACTCCTCCTCGGTGAGACGGAAGACGGGGATGCCGGTGGCGATCGCGAGGACCTCGGCGATGAGCTCCTCGTCGACCTCGGCCACGACGTCCATGTCGCCGGCCTTCCACTGCTTCTCCCGCTCGGCCTTCTGCGCGATGAGCTTCTTCTCCTCGTCGCGCAGGGAGGCGGCACGCTCGAAGTCCTGAGCGTCGATCGCGGCTTCCTTGTCACGCCGGACATTCGCGATCCGCTCGTCGAACTCCCGCAGGTCAGGCGGCGCGGTCATCCGCCGGATCCGCAGCCTCGAGCCGGCCTCGTCGATCAGGTCGATCGCCTTGTCGGGGAGGTAACGGTCGGAGATGTAGCGCTCGGAGAGCTCCGCCGCGGCCACGATCGCCTGGTCGGTGATCGTCACCCGGTGGTGCGCTTCGTACCGGTCGCGCTGGCCCTTGAGCATCTCGATGGTCAGGGCGATGGACGGCTCCTGCACGTGGATCGGCTGGAACCGGCGTTCGAGCGCGGCGTCTTTCTCGAGGTATTTGCGGTATTCGTCGAGTGTGGTCGCGCCGATGGTCTGCAGCTCGCCGCGGGCCAGCATCGGCTTGAGGATGCTCGCCGCGTCGATCGCGCCCTCGGCGGCGCCGGCACCCACGAGCGTGTGCAGCTCGTCGATGAACAGGATGATGTCGCCGCGGGTGCGGATCTCCTTGAGGACCTTCTTCAGGCGTTCCTCGAAGTCACCGCGGTAACGCGACCCGGCGACGAGGGCGCCCAGGTCGAGGCTGTAGATCTGCTTGTCCTTGAGCGTCTCGGGCACGTCGCCGCGGACGATCTGCTGGGCGAGGCCCTCGACGATCGCGGTCTTGCCGACGCCTGGCTCTCCGATGAGCACCGGGTTGTTCTTGGTACGCCGGGACAGCACCTGCATGACCCGCTCGATTTCCTTCTCCCGGCCGATCACCGGGTCGAGCTTGCCCTCGCGTGCACCTTGTGTGTAGTTCCGCCCGAACTGGTCCAGGACGAGCGAACCCTGCGGCGAACCCTCGCCACTGCCACTCGCACCGGCGCTCGCGGTCTCCTTGCCCTGGTAGCCCGAGAGCAGCTGGATGACCTGCTGGCGGACCCGACCGAGGTCGGCACCCAACTTGACCAGCACCTGGGCAGCCACGCCCTCACCCTCGCGGATCAGGCCGAGAAGGATGTGTTCGGTGCCGATGTAGTTGTGGCCGAGCTGGAGGGCCTCGCGAAGGGACAGCTCGAGGACCTTCTTGGCCCGCGGCGTGAACGGGATGTGCCCGCTGGGCGCCTGCTGACCCTGGCCGATGATCTCCTCGACCTGGGCACGGACGGCCTCCAGCGAGATACCGAGGCTCTCGAGCGCCTTGGCGGCCACGCCCTCGCCCTCGTGGATCAGGCCCAGAAGGATGTGCTCGGTGCCGATGTAGTTGTGGCTGAGCATCCGGGCCTCTTCCTGGGCCAGGACGACAACCCGCCTCGCGCGGTCGGTGAACCTCTCAAACATCTTTGCTCCCCGGGCTGGAGACGGCTCGAGGGGTCGGGACGAATCCCCGGCCCCTGCGTTTCATGCTAGACCCCACCGACGACCTATCCCGATCCCACCAGGTTTCGACATGAGATCAATCGGCTGCGGGCTGTGAACAGTACGCAACATGCAACCGTCAGGTCTTCCTACTCTGTTCCCTGAGTGCCGCATCTGACGAGGTGTTACGCCCGAAGCGAACACCGGAAGTACCCCGCATGCCGCGGATGGCGTAACGCTCCGTAAGCCGACGTCCCTCACATGAACGTTCAGGGAGGTACGACAAGGCCCCCAAGGACGATCCTCAGGGGCCTTCGCGTCTTACCAAGGAATGTCACTCAGCGTAGACATCAATGACGCCTTGTTACGATCCCGCCTTCATCCACTCAATCCCCCCAGGCATCTTGGGATCGTCGGAAGCGGATGGTGCGGCGCATCCTAGGTGATCTCAGGAAGTGGGAAGCAAACCGTCGTCAGGATCTGCCCGGCTCAGGCCGTGGAGCGACGCCACCGGGCGGAACCACTTGCCGGCCCTATCGGCGGCCCTTCTGGTAAGCCTCGATGATCTCGGCCGGAATCCGACCACGGTCACTCACGTCATAACCCTGGTCCTTGGCCCAAGCGCGGATGTCCGCGGTTTCGGGCTTGCGGGCCGCACCACGAACCGGCTTGGCGGCCCGACCTCGAGCAGCGCGTCCACCAACCCGGCGGGCGGAGCCGACGTAGGAGCCAAGTTCCTTCCGCAGCTTCGCGGCATTCTTGGCGGAGAGATCGATCTCGTAGGAGACACCGTCAAGCGCAAACTTCACGCTCTCCTCGGCCTCCGACCCATCAAGGTCGTCGATAAGAACGACGTTAGTCTTTGTCGCCACTACGGGGTTCCCTTCTCGAATACTCGCGGGCTGGCACAACAATAGAGCCAAATTGGGGCTCGGGCAAATGGGGAATAGCTACTTCATTGCACTATCTCAGGTGGCATCGGGGAAGCGACCAGCGAATGACAGGGACCTCGGAAAGCTGCCGCCCAATGCGACGCCGCCAAACCTGCCGACCGTGGCGTCCGCTGTTCAATCGAGGTGGCGACATCGCCGAAACACGTCCGCAATGGGTCCTGACGCAATGCAGCCGATCCATTGCGTTTCGAGTGCGGTAGCCACCTGCGCTCCCGGAGCTTCCTCAGAACTCGGGCTTGACCAGGGGGAAGAGGATGGTGTCGCGAATGGAGCGGGTGCCGGTCAGCAGCATGACCAGCCGATCAATTCCCAGGCCCATGCCGCCAGTGGGTGGCATGCCGTATTCGAGGGCACGCAGGAAATCCTCGTCGAGTTGCATCGCGTCCGGATCGCCGCCAGCGGCCCGGATCGACTGCTGGAGGAGTCGCTCGCGTTGTTCGACCGGATCGACGAGCTCGGAATATGCCGGTGACAGCTCGACTCCCGCCGCTATCAGGTCGAAAGCCTCGGCGAGGCGCGGGTCCTTTCGGTGTGGCCGGGCGAGCGGGCGTACGTCGGCTGGATAGTCACAGACATATGTCGGCTCGACGATCGTGTGCTCGACGAGCTTCTCGAACAGCTCCAGCACGATCTCGCCCGATGTCCAGCCGGGTTGCAGGGCGACATCGAGCCGGTCGGCGTACCGCCGCAGCTCCGGCTCCTTCGTGTCCGGCGTGATCTCTTCGCCGACCGCCGCGGAAACCGCCTCATGGACGGGAAGCCAGCGCCATTCGGACTCGAGGTCGATCTCTCCACCCTCACCGTCTGGTACGACGGTGGACCCCAGCGCCCTGGCGGCATCGAGGATCAGGGTGCGGACGAGTTCGGCCATCGTGTGATAGTCGCCATATGCTTCGTACGCCTCGAGCATCGTGAACTCCGGCGAATGCGTGCTGTCGAGGCCCTCATTGCGGAAGTTGCGTCCGATCTCGAAAACCTTGTGGACGCCGCCGACAACCAGTCGCTTGAGGTACAGCTCGATCGCGATCCGCAGGTAGTACTCCCGGTCGAACGCATGGAAATGGGTGGCGAACGGCCGGGCCGCGGCACCGCCGTGGATGGCCTGCAGCACAGGCGTCTCGACTTCGACATAGCCACGTGCGGTGAGAGTGTTCCGGATGGACGCGGTCGCGGTCGACCGGGCGAGCAGCTGCTCGCGCGCTTCCGGCCGGGCGATGAGGTCGAGATAGCGCTGCCGGACCCGGTGCTCGTCGGACAGTTCCTTGTGTTCGACCGGAAGAGGCCGGAGAGCCTTGGCGGCGATGAACCACCGCGTGGCGGCAACCGAGAGCTCACCACGCCGGCTGGTGATGACTTCCCCCTCGACACCCACGTGGTCACCGATATCGACCTGGGACTTCCAGTCGGCAAGCGACTCAGCACCTAGCCGGTCGAGAGAGACCATGGCCTGCACCTCGGTGCCGTCGCCGTCACGGAGCCTCGCGAAGCAGAGCTTGCCGGTGATCCGGAGGAAGATGACGCGGCCGACAACGGTCACCGTTTCACCGGTCGAGTGGTCCGGCGGAAGGTCGTGGAACCTCGCGCGAAGCTCGGCGAGTGTATGCGTACGTGCGATGGAGACCGGATAGGGATCGATGCCGCGTTCGATCAACCGGGAACGCTTGTCGCGCCTGATCCGCATCTGCTCCGGAAGATCGTCTTCTCGCGCAGGATCAGCCGCAGGCGTTTCGGTCATGGCTTCCCAGATTATTAGGTACGAAGAACACCGTGCTTATCGGGGTGGCCCGGCGAACGAAGCTCGCCACCACAATGCCGGATGGCCCACAATGCCGGATGGCCCACAACGCCGGGCCGCCACAATCGGGGTCAGCACAATCAGGGTCACCACAATCGGAGCCGATGGTACGCCGTCGGCCTCCCGGCCGGATGCGCACGTGGCCACGCGGCTGTGAGAGGCTCATCACCTGCCGAACCGAATGTCCACTCCGAACGCCGACTCGAGAAGTAGGTAGGCCACCAGTGACCTTCGCCCTCGTCGGACACCGCGGCGCCTTGGGACTCGAACCCGAGAACACTCTTCGTTCCTTTCGCCGTGCGGTCGCCGAAGGAGCCCACGCGGTCGAGCTCGATCTACGCCTCACCAGTGACGAACACCTGGTGATCCTGCACGACGCCGATGTCGAGAGGACGACCGACGGAAAAGGGCCGATCGCGGCCATGACCCTCGACGAGGTCAAGACGCTCGACGCGGGAGCGGGCGAGAAGATTCCCACGTTCGCTGAAGTGTTGGACGACATCGACCTACCGCTGCAGGCGGAGATCAAGGCGGCCGAGGCCTGCCGTCCGGCCCTCGACATGATCCGCGGACGTGGCCTCGCCGACCGGATCACGGTGACGTCGTTCTCCGCCGAGACCATCCAGGAGACGCGCAGTTATCTCCCGACCATGAAGACAGGACTCATTGCGTCCCACGCGCGCCCCGAACTCGTCGAAAAGGGCCGCTCCCTCGGCGTCAGCGCGGTGTGTCCCGGACTGGCCGAACTGGACGAGGAATTCGCCAGGACGTGCCACGCCGAAGGGTTCGAGGTCTACACCTGGCCGGTCAACGATGCCGACGGGCTGCTCCGCGCCCTCCGGGCGGGTGCCGACGCCGTGACGACGGACTTTCCCGACGTACTCGTGAACGCCACGCGGCACGTTCCCGAGGTACGTGATCTTCTCGCCGGCCGGGCACCCACGTCCTGAGCAGCACCACGGGCGGCCCGGAAACGGCACGAATCCGCCCGCCCCGCCCAGGCGGGACGTACGCATTCACCGCGGCACGTCGCGGATTTACCAGAGCGTGTAGCCGCCGTCGATGACGAGGACGGTTCCAGTCATGAACGACGACGCGTCACTCGCGAGATAGACGACACTCGGCGCGATTTCCTCCGGTACGGCGTACCGCTGCATCGGGGCGTCCTCAATCCAGTGCTTGCGGAACTCCGGCCGGTCGACGGGAGCCATCTCGGTTTTGACATATCCCGGAGCCAACGCATTGACCCGGATATTGTGCGGCGCCCACTCGGCGGCGAGGGACTTGGTGAGCTGGTGCACCGCCGCCTTCGACGCGTTGTAGGCCGGCTGCCACTGCGGGCGGTTGACGATGAGTGAGGAGATCGAGCCGATATTGACAATGGCTCCACCACCGGACGCGATCATGTGGCGGGCGGCGACCGTGCTGCACAGCCAGACACCGTGCAGGTTGACGTCGATCACCCGGTGCCATTCCTCGTCGGGCACGTCGAGGGCCGCGCGGTGAACACAGTCACCGGCATTGTTGACGAGAATGTCGATCCTGCCGAACTCGGCGATCACCGCGTCGGTCATGCGTTCGACATCGGCGCGCTGGGTGATGTCGGCGGCCACTGCGAACCCGCGGACCGACCGTTCGGTGATCTCCGCCACGACCTTGCTCGACCGGCTGGCATCACGCGCGGCGATCGCGACGTCTGCGCCCGCTTCGGCGAGTGCGAGCGCGAACGCCCGCCCCAGGCCGCGGTTGCCGCCGGTGACCAGAGCGGTCTTGCCGGACAGGTCGAACGCCTTCAGAACGCTCACTCTCGCACCTCCAGGTAGAGATCCGTGGCCCCGACGGGAGTCGCCGGCCGGTCAGATTCGGTGGGGCGACTCAGATCGGTTCGACTCGGATCGGCGGGCGACTCATTCTCCAGGTCGGTTGCGCTCATAGACCAGACGGAGTCCATGCAGGGTCAGCCAGGGCTCGTGGTGATCGACGGTGCGGCACTGCTCGATGACGAGCGGCGCGAGGCCACCGGTGGCGACGATCGTGACGTCGTCGAGGGTGAGGCCGAGTTCGGCAACCATACGCTCGACAAGTCCGTCGACCTGGCCAGCGAAACCGTAGACGGCGCCGGACTGCAGGGCTTCGACCGTGTTCTTGGCGATCACCGTGCGGGGACGGAGCAGCTCAACCCGACGCAGTTGGGCGCCACGGCGGCCGAGGGCTTCGAGCGAGATCTCGATGCCCGGCGCGATCGCGCCGCCGATGTACTCACCCCGCGCGCTCACGACGTCGAACGTGGTGGCGGTGCCGAAGTCGACGACGATGCAGGGTCGGCCGTGGCGTTCGAAAACCGCGAGCGCGTTGACGATCCGGTCTGCGCCCACTTCCCGCGGGTTGTCCATGAGGACCGGGACGCCAGTACGTACGCCCGGTTCGACCACCACGCCGGGCACGTCCGCGTAGTACCGGCGCAGCATTTCGCGCAGTTCGTACAGGACCGCAGGCACAGTGGAACAGACCGCGACCCCGGTCACACCGCCCGGCCCCACACCGGATCCCTCGGCTGACGTGGAAGTTGGCGTCGATGCTGGGCCCGCACCCGGCGGCGCGGCGGAGGTTGCGGCCGAAGCCGCGGCCGTGCCCGACCGGCCGGCCAGCAGCCCGGCGACCAACACGGCCAGTTCGTCGGCCGTACGCCGGTCATCGGTGGCCACTCGCCAGTGATCGACCAGCTCGGCGCCGGCGAAGAGGCCGAGCACCGTCTGGGTGTTGCCGACGTCGATCGCGAACAGCATCGGCCGTCGCCTTTCCTCGCGTGAGTGTCCAGTCGGGGAGGTACGAGGGACAAGGCGCATACGGCTGCCCCCGGCTCCGCCACCTTACTTGTCCCCGGGCAAGCACCGGCGTCTCTGCCACCACTCGTCCCTCTGCCACCACTCGTCCCTCTGCCACCACCGGCACCTCTGCCGACGACCACCGGTTCTCCTGCCCGACTGTCATCCGGTCATCACCGGTCGACCGATCATGTCCCGAGCCGTGAAACTCGCGTCCGGGGGTCACAATGGGTACAGGTCCGCGGTTCGGATGAGGGACAGTGAACGAAGGGGGGCGCTCATGAGCGGCGACTGGCATTCCATGCGGGCGTCCCACGCTGACCGGGAGCGCACCGCCGACGTCCTCAAGGCTGCGTACGCGGAAGGTCGGCTCGACGACGCCGAGCATCGCCGCCGGCTTGACCTTGTGATGCGGGCACGTTCCTACGGCGAGTTGCAGCGCCTGGTCGCCGATCTGCCGGCGGGTCCACTGCCGTTCCCCGCAGGAAATGCCCGGGCGTCCTATCCGGACGTCCCCCGTTATGCCACGCAGGCGATGAACCCGTGGGCGCACTACACCCCTCCCACCGCCCGCCCGACCGACGACCTGGCCAAGGCGTCGGTGATCCTGGCCGTGATCTCGACGTTCACGTGCGGTCTCACGGCGGTCCCCGCCATCGTGACCGGCCACATGGCGCTCTCCCGGATCAGGGACAGTGGCGATGACGGCCGCGGCATGGCGATCGTCGGGCTCTGTGTCGGATACTCCGCGGTCATCGGAACCCTGCTGGTGATCCTCTTCGGCGTCGGCATCTTCAGCTCCTTCTGACGCTCGCCTGGCGCTCCACCGCCCGCCGCCACTGCCACCCGCCAGGTCATCCCCCTGGTCGGTGACCGGACTCCCCCCGGCGGCTCACCCCGAATGCCGGACTTGCGGTGGGCCGGAGAAGCCAGGCACCGCAGATCGCGGCCAACTCGTCCGCTGCACTGCACAATGGCAGGAGGGGAGTGTTCCGCGGTCGCCTCGACGCGGCATCCCATCTCGACCCGGGCTGGGGGTGAGATGAGCACGGACTGGCAGTCCATGCGGGCGTCCGACGCTGATCGGGAGCGTGCGGCCGACGTGCTCAAGGCAGCCGTGGCCGAAGGCCGCCTCGACTGGGACGAACACCACGAACGCCTCGATCTCGTCATGAGGTCCCGTACCTACGGCGAACTCCACGGCCAGATCGTGGACCTGCCGGTGGGGCCCCTTCCGTTCCCGACACAGCTGCCCGCGCCCGGTGCGCCCGATGGATCCGGAACGCCGAGTATCCCCCTTCCGCCAAGGCCCGGCGTCCCCGGAATATCCGGTGGGACCTCGGGTGAGGGCACGGGGTACGCCGGTCGGTTGCCTGCGCCCCACGATGAGACCGTCGGTCGCTCAGCGGCCCTTCCGAGTCCCCGGATGCCGCCACCAGCACCGCTGGCCAATCCCTGGGCAAACTACGTGCCCGCACCTGTCCGCGTCACCGAGCCGCTCGCCAAGGTCTCCATCGCGTGCGCCATTCTCGGCCTGTGCACGTCCGGTATGAGCGCGGTGCCAGCCATCGTGACGGGCCACCTCGCGCTTGCCAGGATCCGGCGTACGAACGACGACGGGGCCGGACTTGCGGTGACGGGACTGGTCCTCGGCTACCTGGAACTCGCGTTCGTCGCGTTGTGGTTCATCCTGGTCATTCTGTTCAACCTCGGCTGAGGCAGGCAGCTCACCTTGTCCGAAGGATCGGATCCCCTCCGGCGCTCAGCATCTTCGGACAGGTCGGGCGGCAGGGTGAGCAAGGTGACTAGGGTCGCGGCCGTGGAGACCGGAATTCCAGGGTGCGCGGGCTCCGGCTGCTGGCAAACCTGGCGGGCGGCGACCGCGGAAGCGCTCTACGGTCCGAGCGGTTTCTTTCGTACGCACGTACCGGCGCGGCATTTCCGGACCTCGGTTCACGTGTCGTCCGCGTTCGCGGCAGCACTGGTGCGGTTGGCGCGTGCGGCGGGCCTCAGGACGGTCGTCGACGTCGGTGCCGGGCGGGGCGAGCTGGCCCGCACACTGCACGAGCTCGCGCCGGACCTCACCCTCGTCGCCGTGGAGATCGCCGAACAGCCGGACGATCTGCCCGCGGAGGTGACGTGGACGGACGCCGTACCGCCCGGTATCGACGCTCTCGTCGTGGCGAACGAATGGCTGGACAACGTCCCGCTCGACGTGGTCGAGGTGGATCCCGATCATGTCGTACGCCAGATCGAGGTGAACGTCGAAACCGGTGAGGAACGGTTCGGCTCACCCGTTTCTCCCGCGCAGGCCGGCTGGCTACGCGAGTGGTGGCCACTTGCCGGCGCACCGCCGGGCACGAGGGCGGAGATCGGGGCGCCGCGGGACTCCGCGTGGGCGGACGTCGTACGCCGGTTGCGGTCGGGCCTTGCACTCGCCATCGACTACGGGCATCTGCGCGAGAGCCGGTCCGCGGTCGGGACGCTCACCGCCTATCGCGCGGGGCGGATGGTGCCTCCGGTACCCGACGGGTCATGCGACATCACCGCGCACGTGGCGGTCGACGCGGTGGCCTACGCAGGGGAGCATTCGGGCGGCGCGGGACGAGGAACGGCGCTGACCAGCCAGCGAGCCGCGCTGGGTGTGCTCGGCGTCCACGGTGGCCGTCCGCCGCTGACAATGGCCCACACCGATCCTCAGGCGTACCTCGCCGCCTTGTCACAGGCGAGCGAAGCGGGCGAGTTGGTCGACCCCGCAGGTCTCGGCGGCTTCTGGTGGCTGCTGCAGGCGAAGGGTGACGCGGAACTGCCACCCGGCTTCGTGAGCTCCCACCCGGGTTAGCACCATTCCCACCCGGCTTAGCGAACTCCCACCGGGCTTAGCGAACTCCCACCCGGCTTAGCGAACTCCCACCCGGCTTAGCGAACTCCGCCCGGCTTCGTGAAGTCCCGCCCTGATCCGGGACCGTGGCCCGCCGAGCATGATCGTGAAGGAAAACCGGCTCATACGCCCGCAAATCCTTCATGATCACGATCATGATCACGGGTTGACTGCATCCAGCGTTCGGGGCCGGCGATCTGGCGGGCCCGGCGCGAACGTTCGGGCTGCTTCTCGGCGAGCTCCCGAGCGACGGCGCTCGAGCGATGGATCGCGACCGCGTTGACCGGACCCACCGGGGTGTCGACATGGACGTTCGCGAGCCCCAGGCGACGCTGGAGCGGACCCTGCGTCACCCGGACGCTCTGCATCTTGGCGTGGGGCACGACGGCGGTACGCCTGGTCAGCCAGCCGGCATCGGTGACGAAGACCCGCTCGTCGGTGCCGTGGCGAAGGTAGCGCCACCCGATGGGACGCAGCCAGCGGGCCGACCGCGGCGCCACCATGCGTTCGACCTCGTCGGTATCGACTCCTGGCAGCACTCGCTGCAGGAGCGCGCGGGCCACCGGCCACGGCGCGACTGGCAGCAACGTCGAGGACGTCTGGTTCCCGTTCGAGCCCTTGCCGCCGTAGCCCGCCACGTCGACCGAGAGTTTCACCCACGTCTTGGGCCGCCACAGCAGCTGCTGCTCGATCTCGACTCCCTGTACCCGCCCCGGCGGCACCGTCTGCGCCCAGGTGTCGAGCATGCCCTTACGGATCCGCAGACCGTCGGGCGACTCGCTCACGGTGAACCCGAACTCGCTGATGAACTGCCGCCACACCACACCGAGGCCTCCCAGCGCCCATGGGAGGAGGAACGCGAGCCCGACGACCTCGCCCAGGACGGTGGACGTGATGGCGACGGCGACGAAGCCGAGCGCCGCAGTGAGGAACGGCGCACTCACGACCGTGGACGCGAGGAGCACGCCAGGGGGTACGGCGACCAGTCGGCGTTCCGGCGCTTCGGGGGTGTCAGCGTCGAGGCCGGCGGCCCGGGCGAGCAGCTCGGCCCGCAGCTGTTGCGCACCCGGCTCGGTCAGGTAGGCGAGCGGCGCCTCCGTCTTGCCGCCGCCGGCCACCTCGAGCCGAAGTTCTGCGACCCCGAGCAGGCGGGCGAGCACGGGACGCACGATGTCGACGGCCTGCAACCGGTCGATCCGAATTCTCCGCGAACGCCGGAACAGAAAGCCGCTCTCGATCCGGAGCTCGTCGCCCTCGATCCGGTACTTCGTGAACCACCACGAGAACGACCCCAGCACCACGCCGAGAACCAACGCCGCCGCGAGCTGGATGCCGAAGAGTCCGAACTCCAGCTGGCGTACGGCGTCCTGGCCGATGACCGCCACGGCGATGGCGAAGTACTTCCAGCCGTTGAGTACCGGCGTCACCGGATGCAGTCGGCGGAGCTCGGTCACCGTCGCGCTGAGGTCGGGCTCGAGCTCCAACGCGGGTTCCGAACGCACCCCGTCGGCCTCCCGCGGTCCCACCCGTGTCCCCTCCCCGTCGGCCGACCCTGAACCATCGGCCGACCCTGAACCATCGCCCGGGCGCGGACCATCGGCGGGCCGTGGACGATCGGCCGCACCCGGACCATCGGCCAACCGTGGACCATCGGCCGACCCGTCGGCGGCACCCTGCGCACCAGGGGTCGTCGGCATGTCGGCTGCCCCCGGCTCACCGTCGGTTCGACCCGGCTCCCACTCGGGCATCGCGTTCCTCGCGTCCGTCAAGCTCACAGTCCAGTCGCCCGCGCCTCGCCGAGTGCGGCCAACCGGTCGCGCAGCCGCTCCGCCTCGTCCGGTGTCAGCCCTGGAATCTCCGCGTCGGTCGCAGGTGTGGCCGTGTGCAGCTGGACCTTCGCGATGCCGAACTTCCGCTCCACCGGACCGGCGGTCACGTCGACGAACTGCATCCGTCCGTACGGCACCACGACCAGCGTCTTGAACAGCACTCCGTGGGTGACGAGCAGATCGTCACCGCGCTCTGCGTACCCCCACGAACGCCAGTTGCGGTCGATCAACCACCACGCCCAGCCGAAGAGGGCCGCGGCCGCCACGATCACCCCTCCGGCCAGCCGCCAGTCGACGACGATCCCCACGGCGATCGCGGCGGCCAGGCCGCCGAAGCCCAGCCAGAATGTCAGGAGTGTCCGCCGTACTGTCCGCAGTCGCGGCGACACGGCCTGCCAGCGCTCGCCCGGCGGCGCGAACAAGGTGTCCATAGCAAGTGAGGCTATCCGGAGTGCGCTGTGCAAGCATGGACGCCGTGACGACCGAGCGGATAGTGAGTCTCGGCGCGGGTGCCGCCGGCCTCCCCACACCATTGTCGTCGTACGAACGCGAGTCCTACGACAGTGACTTGTACGAGCGTGGTGGCGGCGACGAGCTCGCCACCCAGGACATGGTGCTGAACATCGGGCCGCAGCACCCAGCCACCCACGGCGTACTCCGGCTCCGCCTCACCCTCGACGGTGAACGCATCGTCACCTGCGAACCCGTGATCGGCTACATGCACCGGGGCGCAGAGAAGCTGTTCGAGGTCCGCGACTACCGCCAGATCATCATGCTGGCCAACCGGCACGACTGGTTATCGGCGTTCTCCAGCGAGCTGGGTGTGGTGTTGGCCGTCGAACGGATGCTCGGCATGGAGGTCCCGGTCCGGGCGGTCTGGGCGCGCATGCTGCTGGCCGAACTCAACCGCGTCCTCAACCACCTGATGTTCCTCGGCAGCTACCCCCTCGAGGTGGGCGCGATCACGCCGGTGTTCTACGCGTTCCGGGAGCGGGAGACGCTGCAGCAGGTGATGGAGGAAATTGCCGGCGGTCGGATGCACTACATGTTCAACCGGGTCGGCGGGCTGAAGGAGGACCTGCCGGCCGGCTGGCTGGACCGCGCGGCCGCCGCAGTCGCCGCGGTGCGTGGGCGGCTGCCGGAACTGGAGAACCTCGTCTTCGGCAACGAGATCTTCGCCGCCCGTACCCGCGGTGTCGGGGTCGTCTCGCCCGAACTCGTGCATGCGTACGGCATCTCCGGTCCCATCGCGCGGGCCTCCGGAGTCGATGTGGACCTGCGCCGCGACGAGCCCTACCTCGCGTACGACGAGCTCTTCGCCGCCGGCGGTCCTGGGCGGGTGGTCACGGGTTCTGAGGGCGACTGCTTCGCTCGGTTCTCCGTACTCCGCGACCAGGTTCATGTGTCCCTCGACCTCGCGGAGGCCTGCATCGATCGGCTGCGGTCGCTGGCTGCCGGGCCCGTCAACGTGCGCCTGCCGAAGATTCTCAAGGCGCCGGAGGGTTCGACGTACGCCTGGACCGAGAACCCCCTCGGGCTCAACGGCTACTACCTCGTCTCGCGCGGGGAGAAGACGCCGTGGCGGATGAAGCTGCGGTCGGCGTCGTTCAACAACATCGCCGTGCTTCCCGAACTCGTGCCCGGGTGCGTGGTCGCTGATCTGGTCGCGATCCTCGGTTCGATGTTCTTCGTGGTCGGCGACATCGACAAGTAGCACGCCCGCGGCATCGGATCGGCCACGCTGGTGACTGGACCGGTCGCACGGTCCGAGCGTGGGATCGGTCGCGTACCCCGGGTCGGCCGGTCGACAGCGAGGCCATACGACAGCGAGGCCATACGACAACGGGGCCATACGACAGCAAGGCCGGGCGACAGCGAGGCCGGGCGACAGCGAGGCCAGACGACAGCGAGGCCAGACGACAGCGAGGCCAGACGACAGCGAGGCTGGCGGCTCAGGCGCCTTTGCGGCGCGCCTTCGCCTTGGCCCGGCGGAACCGGGTCCGCTTGGGATGGCGGGCGGTCGCGTGCTGGTCGGACTCGCCGCCCACGCCGTCGCCTTCTTCTCCGACGGCAGCGGCGCGAACCTGACGTTCGCGCTCCTCGCGCTCCTCTTCGGCGGCCACCCGCGCACGGATCTCCCACGCCTTGAGGTCGACGACGGTCGGCGCCTCGCGGTTGTCCCACATCTCCGCTCGGTCGGGATCCGCTGAAACGGCGTCGACCGGCTCGGCTGTTGCGGCTGGGATGGGTACGTCTGCGGGCGCGTCCTTGCCGTCCTGGGTGTCCTGAGCCCTGCCGTCCTGGGTGTCCTGAGCCCTGCCGTCCTGGGTGTCCTGAGCTCGGGCGACCGGGCCCTCGGCGCCCTGGACCACGGAGTCCTGCGACTGGGCGACCTGGGCCACGGTGTCGCGGGTGTCGGTGTCGCGGGTGTCGGTGTCGCGGGTGTCGGTGTCGCGGGTCTCGGTATCGCGGATGTCTGTGTCCATGTCGGTGGCAGGGGTGCTCGGCCGTACGCCGGTCGGGGCCGGCTGCTCGTCGGCGGAACGCGTGGCCACGACCTGCTCGTGCGCCACCTTGCCCAGGCCCAGAGCCACCAGCGCGAGTTGCTGGGCGGGCTCGGCCACGACGCGCCCGGCGTGCGCCGCGACATCGACCAGCTGCCCGTTGGCGGTGGCCGCAATCGTCGCGGGCGGCGTATCAGTAGGTGCAGCCTCGCCGACCTGCTCGACGGTGGCGGCTGAACTCCGCGGTGCGTCCGTGGCGCCCTGCGTACCGAACAACGCGTCGTCCGGGCCTACCTTCCGCTCCGCCGCCGCGACGGCCTCTCGGGCCCGCTGCGCCTGGACCTCGGGGTTGGCGAGGGCGAAACCTTCGGCCATGACACGGACATGTGCGGCGTACATGGCGGCGTAGGCACGGGCCTGTGCCACCCGGTCGGCCCCGTGGGCACGCCGGCTCCGGATGAGTTCGACGTCGAAAACCACTACCGCAATGACGCCAGCCACGAGGGCAACGACGGCGGCACCGATGAGGATCGGCACATCGCGTTGATAGGCAGCGTAGAGAACTGCGGCCGCGGCTAGCAGCAGGGTTGGCGTGGCCACCCACCGGGCGAGGTGACGGATACGGTGATCGCCGCTACGTGCCATGCGGAGAGGCTACGGTTCGTGACCGTACTAACGCCAGACATCCCCATATTTCCGGAGAGTCTGGTACTTCTCGTACTCACGTCATCACACAGTGAAGCCGTGGGTGTACGCCCTGGTGGTGTTCGCGCCGGCCGGCTCAGCGGACCTCGCCGCCTCGACCGGCGCTCGACTGGCCCTCGGCGTCGTCAGGACTCTTCGGAACCTTGCACGCGCGTTCGAGCAGCAGTCCACCCACCACGACGACGAGCGCCGCGACCGCCGTGATGATCCCCCGGACCACCCGCTCGCGTCCGTCCGGTGTGTCGAAGGCGGGTACGTAGTGGACCGCGACCCCCGCATAGATCCCCGCGACGAGCGCACCGACCAGCGCGCTCGCCTTCGCCAGTGCGAGCAACCGGACGGCTGTCAGACCGTCGACCCTGCGCTGCTTGCGATGCACCCGGTCGTACATGTACCACGCACCGGCCAGGAGCAGGGCCGCGAAGAACGCGAGGCCGCCCGCCGCCGACCACGGAGTCCTCGCAACGATCATGCCGGTCGCCTCGAGGACCGCGACGCCGCTCCAGCCCAGCGCTCCGCCGAGAAGGAGGAGCAGGACGAGCAGGCCGATACGTGTGCTGCGTACCGGCGTCATTCGATCTTGAGCTCGAGGCCGTCGACCCGGGTGATGGTCGTCGTGTCGATGACGCGCACGAGGTCACCGACCCGGCCCTGGCCAGGGATCTCGCCTTCGCGGTCGACGGCCGCCCACGGGACGAGGACGAAGGGCCGCTCATGCGCCCGCGGATGCGGAAGAACGAAGTCGTCCTCGTCGACCACCTTGTCGCCCACGACCAGCAGGTCGACGTCGAGTGTGCGCGGCGCACCGGGCTCGGTACGTACTCGCCCGAACGCGTCCTCGATCGCCAGCGCCCGCTCCAGCAGGGTCCTGGCGTGCAGCGTGGAGTCGACCACGACGACCGCGTTGAGGAAGTACGGAGATCCTTCGGGGGCGCCGACCGGCGCCGTCTCGTAGACCGGTGAGACCTCGACGACTTCGACATCAGGGGTGTCCGCCAGGGCGTTGAGCGCACCCTGCAGGTTGGCCGCCCGGTCGCCCAGGTTGCTGCCCAGGGCGATGACGACGCGCCGGATGGGGCGCAGGCCTCCGGTCAAGGTATCGGCGTCGATGATCCAGGGGTTGGGCGTCTCTGTCACGTACGGCTCCGGTGAATGGTGACGGCGACGTCGTCGAGCTCTACGCCGACAGGCGCCTCTGGCTTGTGAATGGTGACCTTGACCTCCGCGACGAGCGGCTGGTCAAGGCACAGATCAGCGACACGCTGTGCCACCGTTTCGAGGAGATCCACAGGATCCCTCCCCACCGCGTCGGCCACATCTGTGGCGAGCCGGGAGTAGTCAACGGTTTCGGTCAGTTCGTCCGTCTTCGCCGCGGGCCGGGTGTCGACGCCGAGGACGACGTCGACGATGAAGAGCTGCCCCTGTGCCCGCTCCTTCGGATGGACCCCGTGGTGCCCGAATATCCGGAGCCCCCGAAGCGCTATCCGATCGACCACGACATCCCTCCTTCCCACGCCGCGAACTCCAGGTGCCCGACAGTACCGGCGCGGATATGTCAGGCGAAAACCAGAGGTACCCGATTCTTCCATTCCGACCGAGACTTTCGGGTACGCCCAGTCTCGGGTCCGTCCCGTCCCTGGGCCACCCCGCCTTTGCCGAGCGGGCGCCGCCCGAGATCCGGTCAGGCGTATGTCAACGTGGCAAACCGCCCAGGACGAAGCCCATACGGTCAACCGCGAGACACAACCGTTCCCGGTCGAACCGCTATTCCCCCCGGCCCGCGCCCCATCGAGCCGCCACCCGGACGGCGTCCAGGGTCGGCCGGACGGCGTGGACACGGACGCACCAGACGCCCGCCGCGGCCGCCAGTGCGGACACCGCCGCACTCGCGTCATCGCGGTCGTCCTCGGGTCGAGGCTCTCCGGTCACCGGGTCGGCGAGGAGAGCTCCGAGAAACCGTTTCCGGGACGCCCCGACCAACACAGGATGACCGAGGTGGACCAGGTCGTCGAGGGCGGCGAGGACAGCCCAGTTGTGGTCGGCGCTCTTGGCGTACCCGATGCCCGGGTCGATCGCCACGCGGTCCGCGTGGATCCCCGCCGCCAGCGCCGCCTGCAGCCGGTCGCGGAGCTCTGCCCCCACGTCGGCGACGACATCACGGTAGCTCGCCCGGGTCTGCATCTGGTCGGAGTGCCCGCGCCAGTGCATGCAGATGTACGACGTCCCTGCCGTGGCGACGAACGGCAACATCGCCGGATCGGCGAGGCCACCGGACACGTCGTTGACGACGACGGCGCCGGCGTCGACGGCGGCCCGCGCGACACCGGCCCGCATCGTGTCGATCGACACGAGTGCCCCGTCGCTGGCGAGCGCCCGGACCACCGGCAGGACTCGGCGCAGTTCCTCCTCCTCCGGGGGGCGCGGCGCTCCCGGCCGGGTCGACTCGCCACCTACGTCGACGACATCGGCGCCCTCGGCGAGCAGTTCGTGGCCGTGGGCTATCGCGTGGTCGGGCTCCAGCCACCGGCCACCGTCGGAGAACGAGTCAGGCGTGACGTTGAGCACACCCATGACCAGCGCCCTCCCGGGCTTCGGCAGACCCGCGAGATAGCGGACCGGTACACCGCCCACGTCCTCTCCTCTCCGCCTCTTCCGATCCGCCTCTTCCGACCCGCCTCTTCCGACCCCCCGCTGTCCCGCCCCTACGGACGTTCGGCGGGTCAGCTGGCTGACCGCGGCCAAGGTCGCGTGCCACACCTTGACGGGTGATGCCGGTTCCGCGACGTTCGGGGCCGGACGGCGTGGGCGGGTCTCCCGCCGCTCGACCCTTCCGGTTCTCGATCCCAGTCCTCGCTCAGGTGTCGTTCGATCAGGAGGTCGCTCATGCGTGCATCGACCAGTCGTGCCGACCGCGGGCGCCGCGCACTGGCAGTTCCCGGGCCGCTTCCAGCGATCGTAGGGCGCGGCTCGTCATCACCGGCTACCGGCGTACTTCTCGTTCTTGCCCTTCTTCTGCTGGCCGGACTGGTCGGTGCCGCCAACCCGGCCCAGGCGACCGCGGTGCAGCGCGAGAAGGCCGTCGTCGTCGACGAGGAACAGGTCGCACCCCGCCAGGTCGACCTCACGATCTCCTCGCCGGCCCTCGCGACGGAGGCGAAGGTCCGGCTCCTCACACCGGACGGCTGGGAGGACCGCCGGCCCGGTCAGGAGTGGCCGGTTCTCTATCTCCTGCACGGCTGCTGCGGCGACTACACGAGTTGGACCGGGGCAACGGACGTCGAGGAGTTCCCCGAGTTGCGTGACGTCCTCGTCGTCATGCCCGAGGCGGGCGTCACCGGCTGGTACAGCGACTGGTGGAACTACGGCGAGGGCGGCGCGCCAGCATGGGAGACCTTCCACCTGCGGGAGGTACGCAAGATCGTCGAAGGCGGCTACGGCGCCGGCGACCATCGCGTCGTCGCGGGCCTGTCGATGGGTGGCTTCGGCGCGCTGTCCTATGCGGCACGCAATCCCGGGTTCTTCCGTGCTGCCGCCTCGTACAGCGGCGTCGTCGACAACCGGCACACCCCCGGTGCAGCCGGGACGATCCTGGGTTTCGTCCGCCGATACAACCTGGATCCCCTTGCCCTGTGGGGCGATTCGGGTATGCAGGCTGACATCTGGGCCGCACACAATCCCGTCGATCTGGCCCACCGGCTGCGCAACATCCCCGTCTACCTGTCGTGCGGAAACGGCGAGAACGGACCGCTGGACCCGCCCGACGTCTCGGGCGGGATCGAGGTCCTGCTGGAACAGGAGAACCTGCTCCTGGCCGATCGGCTCGAGGAGGTCGGCGCACGACACGTGGTGACGCACTTCTACGGTCCAGGAACGCACGCGTGGGCATACTGGGAACGCGAGCTCCGCTTGTCCCTGCCGCTCCTGCTCGAAGCCCTGCGCTGACGCCGAGGGCGGTCAGGCGGCGCTGTGGGATGAGGGGGCCCTTCCTACGAACCTTTCCCATGAAGGGCCCCCTCACCCACGAGGAAGCGCTGGGCATGAGTTTGCGGCATTGACGCATCCCGCGGCTTTCGTCGCTGGTTCACCCCAAGTTCCCGCAATCAGGTGAGAAGAGCCGTAGCCTTGGCGTGGGGTCATCCGTTGACCACTGTGGGGATGGGACCACACAGCTCATCCAGGCCGCCGGCTCTACCCGACCGGTTGGACCGCCGGCCGCTGAAAGGAGCGTCATGAGCACCGCTGCCGTCGACATCGCCGATTCCCCCACGGTCGTTGTCGCGCCCGCTGAGCCCGTCACTCGCGTCGAAATCCTTGATGTCCTCGATGACGCCTTCGCCGTTGGCCCGGCGTCGCGTGGACAGCTGGTGAACGCCGCACGAGCACAGGGCGCTCGCGCAGAGCTTGTCGCACTGCTCGAGGAACTGCCCGACCGTCAGTACGTCCACCAGCGTCAGCTCTGGGTCCACATGCCGAACGTTCCGGTCGGCCTCTGAGCAGTCGGACAACCAGTTCGAGGGCTGCGCAGGTCGGGACCCGCACCACCCTCCAACGCAGCTGAGGCAGACGCCTCGGCGACGTTCTCGCGACATCGGAGAACGTCGCCGATCCGTTTGCCGCGAAGCAGCGTCGGCGCTGCCCGGTCAGCCGGCAGACGGCGTCCACCGGCGGGTGAGCCTCAGCCGCCGATGATGAGGCTCATCGCCTCCGCCCGGGTCGCCGCATCGCGCAACTGTCCCCGCACGGCAGAGGTGACCGTCTTCGCCCCTGGCTTGCGTACTCCCCGCATGGTCATGCACAAGTGCTCACACTCGATCACGACGATCACGCCCCGAGGCCGGAGGATCTCCTCCAGCGCGTCGGCGATCTGGCTCGTCAACCGCTCCTGCACCTGCGGACGCTTGGCAAACACGTCCACGAGCCGGGCGAGCTTCGAGAGCCCGGTGATCTGTCCCTGGGTATTGGGAATGTAGCCGACGTGCGCCGATCCGGTGAACGGCACCAAATGATGCTCACACACCGACCAGACCTCGATGTCCTTGACGAGCACCATCTCGTCGTGCCCGATGTCGAACGTCGTGGTGAGGACTCCCGCCGCGGTCATCCGCAGCCCGGCGAACATCTCCGCGTAGGTCCGGGCCACCCGGGCCGGTGTGTCCTTCAACCCGTCACGATCGGGATTCTCGCCGATGGCGAGCAACAGCTCACGGACCGCCCGCTCGGCGCGTTCGTGGTCGAACGGCGGTACGTCGGCCGGGCTCCCATCCGTCGCGTTCACCGCTGCCGTGCTCTCGTCCGGCACATCCGCACCTGGTGGGCTCACGCTGCCGCTGGGCTCACGCGGGTCCGGCCGCCGGGCCAGGCTCGCCCGGAGGTGCGCCCGACCGGCCCTCCTGGACGTCAGGCTCTCCATCCGGCGCGGGGCCGATCACGAGACCACCCTCCGGGCCCTGGCCGTTGGGCGACAGCGCCGCCTTCGGCGTCTCGACCGGTGGGATCTCCGACGGCCTCCGGGTCGGCGAGCCGGTCCAGGCCGGCCGGATCTCCCGGCGCCGCACCGGCTCGAAGACCGTGGCGAGCTCTGCCTTGTCGAGGGTCTCGTGCTCGAGGAGCTCCAGGACGAGGTTGTCGAGGACGTCACGGTTCTCGACCAGGACGTCGAAGGCCTCCTGGTGCGCCGCGTCGACCAGCCGGCGGACCTCCTCGTCGACGAGCGCGGCCACTTCCTCGGAGTAGTTCCGCTGGTGGCCCAGCTCGCGGCCGAGGAACGGCTCGGAGTTGCTGTCGCCGAACTTGATCGCGCCGAGGCGTTCGGTCATGCCGTACTGCGTGACCATCGCCCGGGCCAGTCCGGTCGCCTTCTCGATGTCGTTGGCCGCACCGGTTGTCGGGTCGTGGAAGACCAGCTCCTCGGCGGCCCGGCCACCCATCATGTAGGCGAGCTTGTCGAGCATCTCCGAGCGCGTGGTGCTGTACTTGTCCTCGTCGGGCAGCGCCATCGTGTAACCGAGGGCCCGCCCGCGCGGCAGGATCGTGACCTTGTGCACCGGGTCGTTGCCGGGCAGGGCCGTGGCGACCAGGGCGTGTCCGCCTTCGTGGTAGGCGGTGATCTTCTTCTCCTTGTCGCTCATCAACCGGGTCCGCTTCTGCGGTCCGGCGATGACCCGGTCGATCGCCTCGTCAAGGGCGTCGTCGTCGACGAGCTTCTTGTTCTGCCGGGCGGTGAGCAGGGCCGCTTCGTTCAGGACGTTGGCGAGGTCGGCACCGGAGAATCCGGGAGTACGACGCGCCACGGCGAGCAGGTCGACGTTCGGCTCGACGGGCTTGCCACGCGCGTGGACCTGGAGAATCTTGTGGCGGCCGATGAGGTCGGGCGCCTCGACGCTGATCTGCCGGTCGAACCGGCCCGGGCGCAGCAGCGCCGGGTCGAGGATGTCGGGCCGGTTGGTGGCCGCGATGAGGATCACACCACCGCGGACGTCGAAACCGTCCATCTCGACCAGCAGCTGGTTGAGGGTCTGCTCGCGCTCGTCGTGCCCGCCACCGAGCCCGGCGCCACGGTGCCGGCCCACGGCGTCGATCTCGTCGATGAAGACGATGGCCGGCGCGTTGGCCTTGGCCTGCTCGAAGAGGTCGCGGACTCGGGATGCGCCGACACCGACGAACATCTCCACGAAGTCGGAGCCGGAGATGGAGTAGAACGGAACGCCCGCCTCGCCGGCCACCGCACGGGCCAGCAGGGTCTTGCCGGTGCCGGGCGGGCCGTAGAGCAGGACGCCCTTGGGGATCTTGGCGCCGACCGCCTGGAACTTCGCGGGCTCCTGGAGGAACTCCTTGATCTCCCCGAGCTCCTCGATCGCCTCGTCACAGCCCGCGACGTCGGCAAACGTCGACTTCGGGGTGTCCTTGCTGATCAGCTTGGCCTTGGACTTGCCGAAGTTCATCACCCGGCTGCCGCCGCCCTGGAACTGGTTCATCAGGAAGAGGAACAGCAGGGCGATGAGGATGAACGGCAACAGGGTGGAGATGAGCGAGCCGAGCAGGCTGGGCCGGGAGATCTCGACGTCGTAGCCCTCCGGGAGCTTGTTCTGGTCGGCCTTCTGCTGCAGCAGCTTCTGCAGCTCGAGGTCCTGGCCGTTGACCCAGGCGGCCTTCATCTTCTCGCCGCCCTTGGTGGTCACCCTGATCTCCTGGTCGGTGCCGCCGACGATCACCGCCGACGCGACCTTGTCCGACCGGATCTGGTCGACCACCTTGTAGGTGTCGGTCTGTTGGAAGCCGCCCGATCGGGTCACGAGGTCGCCGATGAACAGGATCACGATGATGAGCACAGCGATCCAGAAGATCGGCCCACGGAAGAAGCGCTTAAGGTCCATACTCCCGGGACTTGCGGCCCCGTCCCTCCTGCTCATCCACCCAGAAACGCCGAGTAGGCGCTGCGGTTCTCCAGAACGACATCGGTCATTCGAGTGGTCACCGCATCACACTCGCCCCACGGCGTGGGGAGAGTACGACCGTACACCGGGCTTATTGCCGGTACGGCAGCGGCGTACTCGAAGTTCTCCTCCTCATCAGCGAAACGTTGCAGCCGAGGTCGGGTGTTCCCAGCGGCTTCGGACAGGCCGGCCGAGCACGCCCATTTGGGATACCTGGCGCCACCCGGATCGGGCCCGGGCGTGGCAAATGCGCTCGAGCCCATGATCATCGCGAGGGATGACCAGCATCGTCAAACGCTGGTGTAGACGTGCGGCGCGAGAGTACCGACACAACGCAGGTTGCGGTACTTCTCGTTGTGATCGAGGCCATATCCGACCACGAACTCGTCAGGTATGTCGAATCCGACGTACTTCACCGAAACCGACATCTTCACCGCCTCCGGCTTGCGCAGGAGGGTGCAGATCTCGACCGACGCCGGACCGCGGGAGCGGAGGTTCGTGACCAGCCACGACAGGGTGAGGCCGGTGTCGATGATGTCCTCGACGATCAGCACGTTGCGGCCGGTGATGTCGGTGTCGAGGTCCTTGAGAATGCGTACGACCCCCGAGGACTCGGTGCCCGAGCCGTAGGAGGAGTACGCCACCCAGTCCATCTCCACGTGGCGGCCGAGCGCGCGGGCGAAGTCGGCCATCACCATGACGGCACCCTTGAGTACGCCGACCAGGAGGAGGTCCTGTCCTGCGTAGTCTCGTTCGACCGCGGCGGCGAGTTCGCGAACTTTGGCCTGGATCTGGTCCTCGGGAAGCAGGACGGTCTTGAGGTCGTGGTCGATCTGGTCGGGATCCACGTGGGGTCTCCGGCGAGTGTCGAACGGACGGTGGAGGAGAAGTACTCGGCGAGGCACAGGTGTAGCTGTCTGTACCTGTGTGCGCCTCGAACCTCACTGCGATGGCCAGCGTGCCACAGCAGGCTCGGACTCGGACGGTCAGCCCTGTCCGTCGACTCGCGCGGGTTGGTGGGGCGAGCAGGCGGAGCCGCCGATGACGGCGCGGTAAATGACCACGCTGAGCAGGCCCTCGGTACGCGGACCATGCGTCGGCACCTGTCCTGGCACCACGAGCCTGCTCAGCGTGGTCATTCGCGACGCACAGCCTGCTCAGCGTGGTCATTCGCGACGCGCAGCCTGCTCAGCGTGGTCATTCGCGACGCGCAGCCTGCTCAGCGTGGTCATTTGCCACGAGGGTGGTGGGGCGCGGCGGTGAAGCAGAGCAGGTCGGTACGACGGTGCGCGCGGACCCCACCCGGCAGGTCGACCCAGGCCTGACCACGCCACTCGACGACCAGCGCGTCCACGGCGGCGACGTGGCTCGCGAACAGGTCTGTGCCCGGGCAGCCGGCGCGGAGTGCGGCCCGGTGGATGACCCGCCGCCGGACGGCCGCGGGCACCGCCACCAGCCGGTCGACGTGCAGGGCGAGGTTCGGCGCCGTGTCGCCCGTCACGCAGTCGGCGTACGCACGGTCCGCCCACGCGTCGAGGGCGTCGGCGTCGTCGCGGAGCAGGTCGGCGGTACGGGCGAGCGCGGAGGCGACGCCCGGGCCCAGCTCGCGTTCCAGCACCGGAAGGACCCGCTGCCGCACGCGCACCCGGGTGTACGCCGGATCGGTGTTGTGCGGGTCGTCCCAGATGGCGAGCCCTTCGGCGGTGCAGGCGGCACGGGTCGTCTCGCGGTCGAGTCCGAGAAGCGGACGGCGGTACGCACCACCTGCGGGGGCGCGGCCCGGCATCCCGGAGAGAGACCGGGCACCGGATCCGCGAGCCAACCCGAGAAGGACGGTCTCGGCCTGGTCGTCTCGGGTATGACCCAGCAGCACGGCGACGGCACTCAGCCGCGCGGCGGCCTCGTCGAGCGCGGCGTAGCGGGCGCGGCGGGCAGCGGCTTCCGGACCTCCGGATCCGTCGACGCGCACTCTCGCGATCTCGACCGGATCCAGCCCGAGGGAACGCAGGAGGTCCGCGACAGCGGCGGCGCGTTCGGCCGAGCCATCCTGCAGGCCGTGGTCGACCGTCACCCCACCCACCCGCCACGCACCCCGACGCGCCTCGAACGCCGCGGCGGCCGCGAGCGCGGTCGAGTCGGCACCGCCCGAGCCGGCCACCAGGACGAGCACGCCGGCGTCGAGGTCGGCGAGCGACCGCCGGACGGCCAGGCGTACGGCCGCCACCGCCGGGTGGGGACCCATCACCGCCGAGCCACCCCGCAGCATCCCACGTCGCTGCCGTCCTAGTTTCTAGGACGTGCCGCGCATGCGGCTCACCCATGCGTCCGGGTCGGCGATCTCCGCCTTGCTGGGGAGATGGTCCGGCGATTCCCAGACCTTGTTGAAGCCTTCCTGCCCGGCCGACGACACGACCGCGCGGACGAACGCGGCGCCGTCGCGGTACTGCCGAAGCTTGGCGTCGAGACCCAGGATCCGCTTGAGGAACTGGTCGAGCCAGTTGCCGCCACCGCGCCGCTGCTGGAACCGCTCGCGGATCGTCGCGACCGACGCGATGACCTCCGGACCGACACCGTCCATCACGACGTCGGCATGGCCCTCGAGCAACGACATCACCGCGGTGACCCGGTCGATGATCTCCCGCTGGGCAGGCGTCTGGACGAGGTCGATGAACGACACTTCGTCACCGCCACCGCGGGCGATCCGGCCGAGTTGTTCGACACCCTGGCGGAGCTGGGAGAACATCGCGCCCGGGTCGAGGTCGGTGTGCTCGAGGAACCCGCGGATCTCTCCTCGCAGGTGGTCGCGCAACCAGGGGACCGCGGTGAACTGCACCCGGTGCGTCTCCTCGTGCAGGCAGACCCACAGGCGGAAGTCGTGCGGGTCGACGCCGAGGTCGCGTTCGATGTGGACGACGTTGGGCGCGACCAGCAGCAGCCGTCCCGCCGGCGCCAGGCTGGGTACGAGATCGCCGCCACTCGACGTCGCACCACCACGACCACTATTGCCACCGCCGTTGCCACCGCCGTCAGGAGTGGCGCCCGATTGGCCCGGCGTCGCGGCACCGTCGTCGGAGCTGGTCCGCGGCGCGGGGACAGCGCCCACCGTGTCGTCGGACCAGAACGGGTCGAACTGCCCCAGGACCTTGCTGGAGAGGAACGCGAGCAGGGCGCCGGCCTCGACCCCGGTCACCCGGGAGCCGAACGCACCCATCATCCCGCCGGTGGCATCGCTCCGGCGTTCCCGGACCTTCTCGACCAGGGGTTCGAGGATCTGCCGAAACGCATCGACGTTCGCCTGGACCCAGCCCACTCGGTCGACCACGACGACTGGCGCCCGGGCACCGCTGGCGTGCAGGCCGGTGTAGGTGCGGACATGCCCCTCTGCCTTGCGGGCGAACTCGCGGAGATCCGCCACGACCTCACGGGCCTCGTCGAGGCTGACGTCGGGTCCGGGTCGCAGCAGGCGGTGAGCGGTGGTGAGGGCAACGTCCCAGTCGACCATCTCGCCGCCGTCGGATCCTGCACCGTTGCGGTCTCGGGTGTCTCCGGGCCCTGGGCTGTCGGGGTCCGGGGTCCACCCCGGTCCTGCACGGTTGCTCATGGCCTCCACCGTACGCGGTCGGGCTGCGCCGGCTCGGACTGATCCGGAAGTGCCCGACACACTCGCTAACGGCAGCCGCAGCTGGCGAGCGCGGACGCGGCCTGGTCGATGGAGGGGCGCGGATCGTTCTGTCGTGCCTGGTCCGACATGACGGCGAAAGCCAGGAGGGCACCGTCCTTCGTCGTCACGACGCCGGCGAGCGACGAGACCGCGCTCAACGTGCCGGTCTTGGCGCGGACGATCCCGACACCCGGCGCGGACGCGTCACCGGCGAACCGGTCGTCCAGGCTGCCGGTGTAGCCCGCCACCGGGAGACCGGTCACCACGGCTCGCAGGTCGGGGAACTCCGGCCGCGCGGCCGTCGCGAGTGTCTGGGTGAGGACGTCCGCGCTGATCCGGTTGTCCCGCGACAGGCCACTTCCGTCGTACAGCTTGATGCCGGAGAGGCCCTCCACGCCCAGCCGGCTGAGGACGGCCTTGATCGCCTCCCCCGCTCCGGCGAAGGTCGCCGGCCGCCTCTCGGCAACCGCCACGTGGCGGGCGAGGACCTCGGCGCCGTCGTTGTCGCTGACGAGCAGCACGTGTTCGACGATGTCGGCGAGCGGTGGCGAGGAGACGGCGGCGAGCTCGCGGGCCTTGGCGGGGGCTTTGCCCCGGGCGAGTTCGCCCCGGACGGTGATGCCCGCCTTCCGCAGCATCTGGACGTACGCCTGGGCGGCGGTCATCGCCGGATCCGCCGCGCGGGGGCGGTGGGAGGGCCACGAGACCTTCGCCTCGTCGACCCAGAGCGCGGAGACCGGTGCGACCACACCGGTCGGGACGTACTGGCTCTCCCATGTCGGGCTCACCGGCTCGCGGAAGAGCGTGTCGTCGACGCGGACCGTCACCTGTGTGGTGCCGGACGCGCGCAGCTGCCGGGCGGTGCGTACGGCCAGGTCCTCGATCGTCACGGGCACTCCCGTGCCGCGCGTCGCGTCCGTGGCGCGGGCCCGGGCGGCCGCGGTCGCGAGGAGCGGGTCGCCGCCACCGACCAGCACGATCTCGCCTGGCCCCGCTCCCGCCACCACCGTCGTCCTGAACCGATGCTCTGGACCGAGCACCGCGAGGACCGCCGCGCTCGTGAGGATCTTGGTCGTGGACGCCGGGATGTAGGCACCCGCGGGGTCCTTGCCGTAGAGCAACCGGCCGGTTAGGAGGTCACGCACCGCCACCGAGGCGTGCGGGCCGAGGTTGACCGGACCGATCGCCGCCGCGAGCGCACGCTCGAGACCGGCCCTGGTCGGCACTTTTGCCCGGCCGGTAAGGGGAGCCAGCACCGGCCCGGCCGCTGGCCGGGTCGGGCTGGGACTCGGTGTCGGCCTGCCGACCGGCGTCGTCGGCGTCGCGGGCCCTTGGCCCGCGCCCGCCCAGCTGAACGTCACACCGCCGGTGTAGACCGCGCCGGCACCTGCCCCCACCGCCGTCAGGACGAGCAGCACCACCATCGTCAGTGCCCGCCGGCCGCGCGGTCGCTTCGGTTGTTCGGTCACGCTGGCTGACCCTTCCCCTGTTCTCACGTGCGTACGCCGGCCAGGAACGCCGGCGGGCGCTCGTGACACCCCCGGAACGGTGAGGAGCCGGCGTGCCGGCGCCCTTCCGCACCACATACCCCGGTGGAGGGACCTTACGTGCCGGGCCCGACACCGCGCCACACGGGCGTACCTTCCGGGGTTCTTCTCTCCGCCGCGGAACTGCCCGACCACACCGCGCGGTGTGGTCGGTGTGCCCCGACGAGGTGTGCGGTGAAAAGCTGGGTCCGGCATTGATCTCACACCGGTCAGGAGCTGTCGTGGACGTCGACGTGACGATCGAGATTCCCAAGGGCCAGCGGAACAAGTACGAGATGGACCACGCCACAGGGCGGATCCGGCTCGACCGCACGCTCTTCACCGCGACGCAGTATCCCGCCGACTACGGCTTCATCGAGCACACGCTCGGCCAGGACGGCGACCCGCTCGACGCCCTTGTCCTGTTGCAGGAGCCGACGTTTCCCGGCTGCCTGATCCTCTCCCGCCCCATCGGGATGTTCCGGATGCGGGACGAGAAGGGCCGCGACGACAAGGTGCTCTGCGTACCCGCGGGCGATCCGAGACTCGACCACCTGCGCGAGATCGACCAGGTGGCCGAGTTCGACCGGCTGGAGATCGAGCACTTCTTCACCGTCTACAAGGCGCTCGAGCCCGGGAAGTCGGTCGAGGGTGCCACCTGGGTCGGCCGGGCCGAGGCGGAAGCGGAGATCGTCGCCTCGCAGCAGCGTCTGCGCGATACCCCGCAATCCCACGCATGAGTACCGGAACGGCTACCAACGCCCTGCCGGGCAGAAGGAGAGGGTCACCGTGGCTCTGACAGCCGACGAACGCGAGCAGTTCCTGGCCGAGCCGCACATCGCGGCCCTGGCGGTCGTCTCCGGGCAGGATCGCGGCCCGCTGACGGTGCCGATGTGGTACCAGTACACCCCCGGCGGGGAGGCGTGGATCCTCACCGGGGTCGACTCCCGCAAGACCGCGCTCCTCGAGGCGGCCGGGCGGTTCACGCTCATGGTGGACCGGGTGACCCCGACCATCCGGTACGTCTCCGCCGAGGGTCCGGTGACCCGGATCGTCCCCGGGACGACGGAACATCTGCAGGAGATGGCGGGACGGTACGTGCCGGAGGACAAGCGCGCCGCCTACGTCGAGGTCGCCCTCGCCGAGCACGGCGAGCAGGTCGCCATCTTCATGCGGCCGGAGCGCTGGGTCTCCTCCGACCTGGGCAGCCTCTGAACGACGCGTCCGTATGGGTCCGCTGACACGTCGCCGGGCTGAATGGTGCGCCGGGAGTCAGGTCGGGCGGGCCAGCCGTACGAGGTCGCCGGGCTTCGCGTTCAGGCGTACACCCGCGTCACCGCAGTTGACCGCGAGCGCGAGCCGGCCGTCGGAGTCGAGGTAGACGACCAGCTCCCCCACCGCGACGTCGGCGAAGGTCCGCCCCACCTGGGCATGGTCCACCAGGTCACCGACCTGGACGTCAACTGTGCCTTGCGTACCCAGCGCGCCGACGGCGGCGAGCTCGGCCGGCCCACCGGCAAGCTGGACATTGCCGAACCGGTCGAGGTAGGTGACCTCCGCCGTCAGCGCGTCGCCGGCGAGCTCCCAGCGGGGCGCCGGCAGCCGGACCAACTCTGCCGGCGGCAGCGGTTCGCCGACCCGCCCGACCTCGCCGCCGCTCGCGAGATGGCCGGCAACCGGCGCGAAGACATCCCTTCCGTGGAACGTCGGATCGACGTCGGGCAGCCAGAGCGCGACGTTGGTGAGGGCGTACGCCCGACGGACACCGCCGAGGACCTCGGCCGCCTGGATGAGCAGGCCGTTGTCGGGTCCGAGGAGCAGGCTCGGTCCGGCGAGCAGTGCGACACCCCGGCGCGACGTACCCACTCCAGGATCGACGACGCCGACGTAGATCGCCGGCGGAAGGTAGGGCGCCACCCGGGCGAGCACCGCGGCGCCGTGCCGCACGTCCTGCGGCGGGACATCGTGGCTCACGTCGAGCACCCGGGTGTCGGGCGCCGAGCGGGCCAGAATTCCGTGGCACACGGCGACGAACCCGTCCCGGGTGCCGTAGTCGGTGAGGAACGCGATGAGCCTGCGCATGAGGCTCACAGTCTTCCAGGATGCTCAGCGGACCTGCGCGACGTGGGTGGGCGTCCCCATGTACCACAGGGACCTCCGCTCGACATCGCGTCCCGGTCGTGGAGCATGGATCATCCGGCCGCGCCCGAGGTACATCGCCACATGGTGGATCGTGTTCGAGTCCTCCGGATCGCTGGCCCAGAACACCAGATCGCCCCGGCGGAGCGCGGCCAGCCGGATCCGCATCGACTGCCAGTACTGGCCGCGGGCGAAGTGCGGCATCGAGACACCCGCCGCCGCCCACGCCCGCATCGTCAGCCCGGAGCAGTCCCAGCTGTCGGGTCCGTCGGCGCCGAAGACGTACGGCTCACCGAGTTGGGCGAGCGCGTACCCCACCGCACGCTCACGTTGCCGCGTGGTCGGACCGCCGCCACCGCCGCCACCGTCATCGCCGTCCTCCGGCGGCAGGTCGCGCGCCTCTTCGGCACGCTGCCGGGCCCTGCGTTCGAGCGCGTGCTGACGCGCGGCCGCGAGATGTACGGACACGCGTTCGAGCCTCGCGAGCCGGACCAGCAACGCGCGCTTCTGGGCGGTGAGGCTGTCGACCGACCGTGACTGTGACGCGACCGCGGCCGTCACCTGCCGCCGGGCAGTGTCCGCCGCGGCGGCGGCCCAGCGTCCGGTGTCGAGGGCGTCTCGTGCCTGGGCCGCGAAAACGGCCGACACCGACTGGCTGGCGCGAAGCGCTTCGTACCGGCTGGCGACCGAGGCGGACACCATGGTCATGGTGATCGTCTGGTCCAGCAGGTCGTCCGGCCCGGCGGCATCGAGGTAGGTCGACATCGGACCCCACCCCGGATCGAGTCGGTACGTCGCGGCCGCGATCTCGGCAACCGCCTGGCGGCGCCGTTCGGTAGTACGCCTCGCCGCTGAGGCCTGTGCCGTCGTCACTCGTACCGCGTCCGCGGCCTGCGTCCGCCGATAGACGGCCGTGCTGTAGTGCTCCACCGCCTGCTGGGCGGCGACGTCGAGCCGGCGAAGACGGTTGTCCGCGCGGGCGAGGCGTGCCTGGAGCTGGCCGAGCGACGACGCCGCGGCCCGTGCACGCACCTGAGCGTCATGGACCAGTTGGGAGCTCGGGACCGTTTCCTGGCCCGCGCCAGATCCGGAGCCCTCGCCAGATCCGGAGCCCGTACCGGGTTCCGCGGCAGCTCCCGCTGGTAGGCCGACGACAAGGACACCCGCCAAGGCAAGTGCGGCCGCGCGCCCCGTGCGTCGTGACGATGCCCGGTCCACGACGTCGCCTCCTTTCGTGCCTAGGGCAAAAGGTCGGGCCAGGCTGGGACGAACACCACCTGACTGCGTCTTTTACGTACCTACGCCGCGCCGAACGCGAAACGCGTCCCGAACGGGTCATCGACGGTGGAACCGGGTGCCCAGGCTGAAGAACAGGCATGTCTTTTCCTCACCTGGGCGCGAACACCGATGGCATCCGAAGGGCGCGGGACCGTTGCGGGTATGGCCCTTTCGTACCCGCGGGCTCGGTCGTGCGTGGGTGGGACATCTGGGGTGGACGGTGAGTGAAGAGATCCCCGCGCTGCGAAGGAGCCCGCGTGGGCTGAAGCGCGTGGGCGGGCTGTGGGGCGAGACCCTGGCGGAGTTCCTGGGTACGTTCGTCCTCATCCTCTTCGGCGACGGCGCGGTCGCGATGGCGGTCGCCGGCCTGCCCGGCTCGGACCGCACGGGTGGACCGACGGTCATCTTCGAGGCCGCGGGTGACTGGCTCCTGATCGCGTTCGGATGGGCGTTCGCGGTGACGTTCGGAGTGTACGTCGCGGGCGGGGTCAGCGGGGCACACATCAACCCGGCCGTCACGCTGGGGTTCGCGGTGCGCCGGCAGTTCCCGTGGTCGAAGGTCGGTCCGTACGTCGTCGCCCAGGTGCTCGGCGCGTTCGCCGGTGCGGCGGTCGTCTACGCGGTGTACGAATCGGCGATCAACGCCTACAACACGGCTGCGCACACACCTCGGGGGTCCGGCGAAGCCCTCAGTACGTTCTCGATCTTCGCGACGGTACCAGCGGGCTACTTCCACGGAAGCTGGGTCGGGCCGTTCGTCGACCAGGTAGTCGGCACTGCCCTGCTGCTCCTGCTCATCGTCGCCGTCATCGACCGACGGAACATGGCGGTTCAGGCGAACATGGGGCCGTTCATCATCGGCCTGATCGTCGCCGCCATCGGCATCTCGTACGGCGCGAACGCGGGCTACGCCATCAACCCTGCCCGCGACTTCGGTCCTCGGGTCTTCGCGTGGCTGGCGGGTTGGGGTGAGACCGCGTTACCTGGTACGGATCCGGGGGCGTTCAGCTGGTACTTCTGGATCCCGATCGTCGGGCCGCTCGTGGGCGGTGTGATCGGGGTACTCGTCTACGACTTCTTCATCGGCGACGTGCTGGCCGCCCGGCGTACCGGTCCGCCCGATGGTCGGGCCAGACCATCGGATGACAGCTGATCATCGTGCAGGGTGGTGGAGCCCGTCCGAACTCCTGCGCTCAACCGTCGATGTACCACTGCTCCATACTGATGTTGACGACGATTCCGAACACTTCTTCCTTGACACCTTCCGGCACATTCTTGACGCGCTTGGTCCAGAACGTCGGGTAGTAGGAGCGCTCGACCGGGTTGAACGTCCACACATTGTCGCGATAGCTCTCGAGGATGCCCTCCAGGGCGGCCTTGCCCTCGGGCGAGCCGATCGTTGCGGACATGAACTGTCCGTGCAGCTCGAAGAGTTCCTTGACCTCGGGAATGGGCTCCTCGCCGTCCTCGCCCTGGGTGCTGTTCCACAAGGCCCAGAGCGGACCCCAGTAGGTTCCCGGAAGATAGTCGTCCCACCCGGCACTCGACCACATGTCATGGGCAGCCCAGAGGCCAGTTGCCTTGATCTGGTTCGCCTCCTGGCGCTCGCCGGCAACTGTCGCATCGAGCTTGCGCACCGTGGTGAAGACTCCGACCTTCTTCCAGTGTTCAGCGATGAGCTCGCTCATCGGGATGTGGTCCTCGGAAGCGTCCTGGACTTCGAACGGAATGCGGAAGCGTTTGCCGTCGGGGCCCAGCCGGAATCCGTCGCCGTCCTTCTCGGCGAGCCCCACGTCATCCAGCAGCCGGTTCGCCTCCGCCACGTCGTACTTTCCGTTGCTCGTCTGCGTGGGAATGCTGGCGAACTCACCGAGGTAGAAGTTCTCGATGATCTCCTCACGGTTGATGGCCAGGTCCAGCGCCTGCCGGAACCGCAGGTCACGTACGACCTTGCGCCACACCTTGTCGGTGTGGGTCAGGTTCAGCGCGAAGCTGATCGGGAGCCGGTGCATCCGGGCCACATGCATGGTGACCTCGCCCTTGTCCGCCTTCTCCGCGATCAGCGAGATCTGCCGCAGCGACGCCCGCTCGCCGAGGTAGTCGAACTCACCGAACAACGCCCGCGAGGTCAGCGTCTCCTTGTCCTGCACCAACTGCGAACGAAGCTCGTCGATGTACGGCAACTGACTCCCCGCCGAGTCGAGCTTGAAGTAGTACGGATTGCGTTCGAAGCCGAACACCCCGTCGCTGGCCCTCGACATCACCCACGCCGTCAACGTCGGATGTCCCATGAACTGCTCGTTCGACACATCCAGCCAGGCGCCCATCTGCTTGGCGGTGAACAGGTTGAACCACTGGTCCGCGGGAATCGACTCCTCCTTCAACATCTCCCGCAACTTCGCCTTGTCCGCGTACTTCTCATGGAACTGCTCCAGGTAGTGCCTCGGCTTGATGATGTCGCCGTAACTGCGCCACTGGGCGATCCCGACCTGCGCCGGAAAAGTGCCATAGGGCGCGTCGAAGGTCAGGCTGAACGTGAAGTCGTCGATCACCTCCAACTTCGCCGGCGCATTGCTCGTCCGACGGGCCGCCTGCAGATAGTCCGGGAAGATCGGCGTGATCTCCTTGTTGTAAAGGACATCCTCGAAGGCGAACCGCACATCCTCGGTCGTCACCGGCTCACCGTCGGACCACTTCAACCCTTCCCGCATGTGGAACGTGAACACGGTGTTGTCGTTGTTCGCCTCGTAACCGGCGACCACATTGCCCACGAGCGTCTCGCCCTGTGCATAACCAAATCCGTTGCGTGCCCAGAGCATGGGCTCGATGTTGCCGAGGAACACGTGGGGGTCGAAGTTCGGCAACTCCTGGGGAAGCTGGAGCGTCCCGCCGTACTTGCCCTGTGCCAGCTTGACGAACTTTTCGTCCACCAGCACGCCCGGCCGGACGACGAACGGCTCTTTCGGCAGCCGCTTCGCAAGTGGCGGCAGGTCGCCAGACTTCACCCGCTCGGCAAGCACGGGCGACTCCTTGTACTGACCCGGTTTGGGCGTACCCCCTGCACTACCGCGCCCGCCTGAGCCGGTGCCGTCCTGCCCGGAGCAGCCCCCCACCACGACACCGGCCGCGACAACGCCGAGAAACCTTCTGCGCGAAAGATCATGCATCGTCAAGACTCCTCCTCGGGGTCTCATGCGGCCCCATACTTCGTCCGAATCCCCGGCCGGGCTCAGCTGCGTGGGCGGGGGAACGTTTCGCCGTCGAGCGGGTCGCCCGGCCGAAGGCCCAGCGAATCGGTGACGACGTGCGGCGCGCCGGTGTACGTCGTCGCCGCGTCCATGTAGATGGACACATGCGCGAGCCTCGCCTGATCGGTGCGGTTGGGCAGCGCCATGTGCCCGGTGTAGCTGGAGTGGAACGTGCAGTCCCCGGCCCGCAACGGGACCGTCACCCGGGGAGACCAGCGCAGCGAGGGGTCGACCGTGAACAGGTCCTCCTCGTCGCGCAGGTTCTGCGGCCGGAACCCGGTCAGCCGTTGAGTTCCGGGCAGGAACGTCATGCAACCGCGTTCGGGTGGTACGTCGACCAGAGCGATCCACGCCGACACCGAGAGCCGGTCACCGGCGTGCGGCCAGTACGGCCGGTCCTGGTGGAACTCCGTCGCCACGTCGTTGTGCGGTTCCTTCACCAGCATGTGGTCGTGCCATATGCGTACGGATGTCCCGATGAGCTGCTCGGCGACGCCCGCCACGCGGGGATGCAGCGTCAGCTCACGGATCGTGGGATCGCGTTGCCAGACGTTGACCAGTTGGGTGAAGACCCCACCTCCGGCGTGGCTCTCCGAACGATGGGCTTCGAGGTACGCCTCGGCCGCGGCGCGGAACCTGTCGACCTCCGCGGGTGCGAGTACTCCACGGACTCGGACGAAACCATCCTGGCGATACGACTCGACCAGCGCCGTAGGGATGGCGCCGGTGGCCGGGTCGACGTCGCCGCGTCGTACGTCCGCCTCGTCGATGGTCATGTGAGCCTCCCTGGAACCACGGGTCGGTGCCTGCCTCCAGGCTGGCCCTCTCCCCGGTGACGCGGCTAGGCCGATCCCGACCAGCACTCGGACGATCCTGACCTCGCCGACCGGAGCCGGTCGTCCCGTCAGCATCCGAAACCGGCGTACGATCCCTCGATGGCGTCGGCAGCCGGCGGAACCGCACCGGTCTACCGCGAGCACGACCTGTTCCGTGCCGCGGCCCTGCCGGTGCTCGCCGGCATCTACGACCTCGAGGGCGGCACCGAGATCCACGGGCACGACTTCTGCGAGATCGCCGTCGTGGGCGGAGGGACCGGCCGGCACGTGTGTGCGCAGGGAGAGGAGGAGGTACGCCGGGGAGCCGTGTTCGTCCTGCGCCCGGGCGCCTGGCACGGCTTCGTCGCCTGCGACCACCTCGTCGTCGCCAACACCTGCGTCTCCATGTCCGCGCTCCGGACGGACCTTGGCTTCCTGCGTGACGATCCGGGCGTCCGGGACCTGTTGTGGACCGGGCCGCTGGCCACCGGGAGCCACGGCGTTCTGCGGAGGAGGATCAGCGCCACCGACGCCGACGACACGATCGCCGAGATCGACCTCCTGCGGCAGCGGCTGGCCGCGCCTCCCACGTCCCCGCCAGCGCACCGGATCGTGCTGCTCGGACAGTTGCTTGGCGTACTCGGCCGAATCGCGGGCGGTGTGTCGGGCATGGACGCCAGTGCGGGCGGCGACCCGTCGGCGCGGGCCGCCGGTACGGTCCACCCCGCGGTCGCCGCCGCATGCGCGCACCTCGACACCGAGCCCGAGCATCCCTGGCAGGTGGCGGACCTGGCCCGGCTGGTGAGTCTGGATCCGACATATCTCACGAGGCTTTTCCGGCGACATGTCGGGCTGTCACCGATCGCGTACCTCTCGCGGCTGCGGGCGGAGAATGCGGCAGGAATGCTGGCCCGGACAACGTTGCCGGTGGCCCGGGTGGGTGCCCTCGTAGGTTGGCCGGATCCGACGTACTTCGCCCGCCGGTTCCGGTCCCTCGTCGGGCTCACCCCGACCGCGTATCGCCGCCACCTTTCCCTCTCGACCGACACCCACGAGGCTCAGCGCGTCGTCGGAGGTTTTCCCGGCTCGAATCGATCCCACAGCTCGGAGTAACGTGCCGGCTCGTGACAGACACCTCATCGACCATCCGGCGGGTCACGGGCGAGGAACTGCTCGCCACCGCGTACCCCCTGCAGGACTACGCCTTCGGCGCCACCCCGGTGGCCGCCGCGCCCCAGGCCGACGGCTGGCGGCGGTCCCTGGCCTACCGCGAGGACAACGTGACACTGGTGTCGTTCACCGGCGCCGAGGCCTCCGCCACCGCGGTGGGGATCCCGATGCGCCAGCACGTCCGCGGCCGAACGCTCCCCATGCTCGGTGTGAGTGGTGTGGCGACGCATCCGGCGGCCCGGCGGCAGGGGCATGTCGCCCGCCTGCTCACCAGGCTGCACGGCGAGATGCGCGACAGCGGACACGTGGTCAGCACCCTCTATCCGTACCGGATGTCGTTCTACGAACGCGCGGGCTACGTCGGCTTCCCCAAGCCGCGCAGCATCCGGCTCTTCCCTGACGGACTCCACCGAATCCGCCACGCGGAGGTGCCGGGAGGCGAGCTGAGTCTGCACCGGATCGGTACCGCGTTCGACGACTATCACCGCTTCATCGAACAGCTGCTCGGCGAGCGCCACGGCTTCTCGGTGCCCCCTCGCCGTAGCGTCACCGAACTTCGCGACTCGGACAGCCACTGGGTGATCCTCGCCCGCCAGAACGACGAGGTGGCCGGCGCGCTGCTCTACCGTACGAACGGATTCGGCCACGAGCTGCAGGGTTCACGGTTCCTCAGCCGCGGTCTGGCCGGTCGGGTGTTGCTGCTGCAGTGGTTGGGGCTGCACGCCGAGCAGTACTCCGCGTTCACCTTCGAACTGCCGCCGGATGGCCGGCCGGACCTGTGGTACACCGACATCCGCTACACCGACGAGACCAAGATCGCCAGCCCGCTCCACAGTGCACCGATGGGCCGGGTGCTGTCCGTCGAAGGGCTCGCCGGGATCTCGGTCGGCTCCTCACGCGTGCGGGTCGAGGTCGTCGACGATCCGTTCGTCGCGGGGACGTGGGTGCTGGACGGTACGACCGGCGAGTTGGAGGTCAACTCGGTCCCGACCCGATCCGGTGGCGCGGGCTCAGGTTCCGGTGCGGGCTCAGGTTCCGGTACGGGCTCGGGGCTGCCCACCGCGACGCTGACGTCCCACGGCCTGGCCGCGCTCGTCTACGGCGTACTCGATCCGGCGGAGGTCGCGCTGCAGGGCTACGGAAAGATCGACGCCGAAGCGGCCCAGGCCCTGCGCACGCTGTTTCCCCCAGCGACGCCGTACCTCTTCGCGAGCTTCTGACCGACGACAGCGCCTGACGGCCCACGGCGCCAGTCAGGTGATGGTCGCCCGGGCCGGTCACAGGTCGTGCGGGCATGAGACTGGTCGTCCGAGTCCGGCGGAACGTCCACGATTCGCAGACGCCGGCCCGGTTGATGGACGACGATCGACGTATGAAGGGCGACCGGGTCGAGATCGTGATCGATGCCGGTGGCGAGACGCGGACCTACGAGGTGATCGCCACCCGGATGGGCCGGCGCGTCGAGATCACGACCGGCCGGGGAATCATCGAGGTGAGCGAAGTGACGAGAGGGGGCACCGCCGTCCGCACCGCGCGATTCATGGCCAGCCGGGTGCTCGCCCTGGTCGAACATCCCGCCTCCCGTGTACGCCTCACCGACGACGAGGTGCCCACCCAGCGCCAGCCACCGCGAGACGGACCGCCGTTCCGGTGATCGTGACCGTGATCTGGTCCCCCGCCGCGCGACCGTGATCATGAAGAAACCGGCGTATACACCGACAGAATCTTCATGATCACGAACATGATCACCGGTAGTGTTCCAGGTGGCTAGGCTCGCGGGGAGGTTCCCACCATGGCCGCCGTGTGATCAGCGACCCGCGGGAATACCCTTATGTCCCTCATGTCTGCCTTGTCGCGCCCTGACGTCGGGTCCTGCTGATGCGGGCGTTCGATCGACGTCTGCTGCGCTACGCCCGCGCCACGCGTGGCTACCTCACCTCCATGGTGGCGATCGGGATCACCCAGGCGAGCCTCATCCTTGCGCAGGCGTACGTGCTCGCGACCGTCCTCGTGCTGGCGTTCGAACAGCAGCGGGACCTCACGGCACTCGCCGTACCCCTCGTGATTCTCCTTCTCACGATCTGCGCCCGCGCGTTGCTGGCGTGGGCGGCTGAGGTAGCCGCCCACCGGACCTCGACCGCTGTCAAGCAGGAGTTGCGTCAACACCTGTTACACCATGTCGTACGCCTCGGACCGCGCTGGCTGGCAGGCGAGCGGAGCGGTGAGCTGGCGAGTCTTACGACGCGCGGGATCGACGCGCTGGACTCGTACTTCTCGCGCTACCTTCCGCAGCTCGTTCTGGCCGGGCTTATTCCCGTCGCGGTGATCGCCATGCTGGCCGGTACGGATCGGGCGAGTGCGCTCGTGGTGATCGTGACCGTACCGCTGATCCCGGCGTTCATGGTGCTGGTCGGCGTCGCCACCCGCCGCCGGGTGATTCGGCAGTGGGACGCCCTGCAGGCACTTGCGCACCATTTCCTCGACATCCTGTCCGGGTTGGGCACGCTCAAGGCCTTCGGCAGGTCCAGGGCGCAGTCGACGATCATCGCCCGTCTCGCCGACCAGCAGCGCCGGGCGAGCCTTTCGACCATGCGGGTGGCGTTCCTGACGTCGCTGGCGCTGGAGCTCACCGCCGCGTTGTCGTTCGTCGTCGTGGCGGTCGCGATCGCCGTGCGGGTCGCCGGGGGCGAGCTCGACCTGCGGACGGCACTCTTCGTCCTGCTGCTGGTGCCGGAAGCGTACTGGCCGCTGCGACAGGGCGCCGCGCACTATCACGCCAGCGCCGAAGGTCTCAGCGCCGCTGCGGACATGTTCAGCGTCCTCGAACAACCGGTCCCGGGGTCGAGCCTCACCGCCGACCGACCGCGAGCCGGCCACTATCACCAACCGGTACCCGATCCGCGTACCGCAGCGATCCGGCTCGACGACGTCACCGTCCTCGGCAGCGATCGGGCGCACCCACCGCTCGAGGACCTGTCGGTGGAGCTGGCGCCAGGCCAGGTCACCGGCCTCGTGGCGCCAAGTGGGGCGGGTAAGTCGACCGTGCTCGCTTTGCTGCTCGGCTTCGTTCGTCCCGACCATGGCCGGGTTCTTGTCGACGACATCGATCTCGCAACGCTCGACGCCGACGCCTGGCGAAGCCGGATCGGGTGGCTCCCGCAGGATCCGGTGCTGTTCGCCGGTACGGTCGCCGACAACATCGCGCTCCGCGACCCACACGCCGACGCCGACGCCATCGCCCGGGCGGCCAGGTCGGCCGCGGTCGACGTGTCGATGACGCTGGAGATCGGTGAACGCGGGCTCGGCCTGTCCGCCGGGCAGCGCCGCCGGGTCGCGCTGGCCCGCGCGCTGTTGCGCGACGCACCCCTGCTGCTGCTCGACGAGCCGACCGAAGGTGTCGATCCCGAGACCGAGACCGCGTTGCTCCAGGCTCTTCCCGCGGTCCTCACCGGACGTACGGTCATCCTCGTCACCCACCGGCCCGGCCTGCTGCGGTTGTGCCATCACGTCGTACGCCTTGATCGGCTGGGAGTGCCCGGATGAGGTCAGCGGACACCCGGGGAAGCTCCGACCGCCGGGCGACGGGTCGGCGGCCGAGCTCCATCCGCTGGCTGGTCCGCGCGGCTCGATGCCGTCCAGGACCTGCTGGTTCGCGGCCTGCTGCCGATCGGCGTGGCCGTGATCAGTGGTACGGCAGCCGCGGTCGGGCTCGGTTACGTCCTTCCCGCCGGCGGTGCGGTCCTTGCTGCCGGCCTCCTCCTCGCCGGTGTCGTCACGCCACTGGTGGCGCTCAGGGCCGCGAAGGTCGCCGACCGGCGGGTGGCGCCGGCGCGGGGAACGCTCACCGGTTCGGTCGTCGAACTCCTCAGCGGGCTGGCCGACCTGACCGCCCACAGTGCCGCTCATCGCTGGCTCGAACGCCTCGACGCCGAAGACACCGAGCTCACCCTGCGGGCGAAGCGGACGGCGGCGTCGGCCAGCGCGGCTGCCGCCATGACGACGGCGGCGGCCGGCCTGACGGTGCTCGGCGAGCTGGTGGTGGGCATCCCCGCGGTCCGGTCCGGCGAGGTGTCCGGCGTCCTCCTTCCCGTGCTGGCGCTGACCGCGCTCGCGGCGTTCGAGGTGGCGACTCCGTTGCCGATGGCGTTCCACCAGCTCGCCCGCGGACTACGGGCGGTCGACCGGCTCCGCGCCCTCGCCGACCTGCCGAGGCCGTCGACGGATGACGGCCACCTGCCGGCGCCCGTCGGATCGTTGGCGCTCGAGATCCGTGACCTGGCAGTGCGGTGGCCGGGGGCGGCAGCGCCCACGCTGTACGAGGTCGACCTGATGCTCGAACCAGGCAGACGCGTGGCGATCGTCGGCGAGAGCGGCGCCGGTAAGAGCACGCTCGTCACGGCGATCCTGGGGTTCCTGCCACCAGAGACGGGGAGCATCCAGGTCGTCGGCGCCGGTGGCGAAAGCGTCGATCTGGCGGCGCTTGACGACGGGGCACGTCGAAACGCGATCGCCGCGTGCGCGCAGGACGCGCATCTGTTCGACGCGACGATCCGCAACAACCTGCTGCTCGGCCGTCCTGACGCGACCGAGGAGCAGCTGTCGGAGGCGTTGGAGCGGGCCCGGATGTGGCGGTGGGTCGGTCGGCTTCCCCTGGGCCTCGACACCCCGGTGGGTGAACGGGGCGTACGACTCTCCGGCGGAGAACGCCAGCGCCTCGCCCTCGCGCGGACGCTCCTCGCCGATCCGGCCATCCTGTTGCTGGACGAGCCCACCGCCCACGTCGACGACGCCACGGCGTCCGCCCTGATGCGGGATCTGCTGGTGGCCACGCAGGGACGGACGACTCTGCTGGTCACGCACCGGCTGGCCGGGCTCAGCGTGGTGGACGAGATCATCGTGCTGGCGGGCGGACGGGTGGTCCAGCGAGGAGCCCCGACCGATCTGATCCATGCCAGCGGGCCCTACCGGCGCATGTGGCTGCGCTCGGCCGCCAAGGACGCGCCCAACGAACACGCGGCGACGATGCAGATCTCGCTTCCTCCGCGCATCCGGTCCTGACCTCTCATCCGAGTCATCCGATCCCAGCCGTGATACCGGGCCCCGGCCCCGCGCCAGGGCTACCGGGTGGCTGCGGAATGATCGGACAGACATGAATATTCCCCACGATGCACGGTGGGTCCACCGTGCATCGTGGGGAATCTACGCGTGTTGCTGGCGGGTCCGGCCGTTCGATCGCGGGGTTCGGTTCGCTCCGCGTCGGATCGATGTCCGTACGCACTCACCAGCGTCAGCTGGTGAGGTACATCTCGAAGGCTTCCCTCGCCAGCTGCGACACGGTCTTGCCGTCTCTGGCCGCGCGCTCCTCCGCCTGCGCGCGCAACGACGGCGGCGCCCGGAACGTCACCTGCGGCGACCTGCCCTGTCCCCCCAAGGACGGACGTCCCCGTCCGGCCTTCACGACGTTCGCTTGCCCGTCGGCATCGGCGCGCTGGCCCGGGATACAGGCGGCCGAACCGTCCGCGGCAGCGGCACCCTGCGGCGCGGATTCGACGTCAGGCGACACATCGAGCGTGTAGTTCTGCTCCATCGGTTGCTACTCCTCTTCCCTCTTCGAAAGGCCCCAGGAGTTGCCAGCATCTTGTTCTGGTGTGCTCCTACCGTTGTATTGCTCCAATTCGAGTCGCGTAATCTCCGGGTGATGAACTTCGAATGCGGGGCTATCTGACCGGATGCGCGGCATCGACGTGAAGTTGTGCCGTGGCGGCGGACATGACGTCGCCCACTCGAGCGAGCGCCCCCAGCCCCACGGGTCGTCGACTCCCACCAGCGGGTTCCGCCGGGAGAGGACGACGTTGAGCAGGAAGGGCAGAGTCGACATGCCGAGCAGGAACGCACCCACCGACGAGATGATGTTGAGCGTCGTGAAACCGTCCCCCGGCAGGTAGTCGACGTACCTTCTCGGCATTCCCTCCGCGCCCAGCCAGTGCTGGACCAGGAATGTCGTGTGAAAGCCAACGAACAATGTCCAGAAATGCACCTTGCCGAGCGTTTCGTCGAGCATCCGGCCGGTCATCTTGGGCCACCAGAAGTAGAAGCCCGCGAACATCGCGAACACGACAGTGCCAAACACGACATAGTGGAAGTGACCGACCACGAAGTAGGTGTCGGTGACATGGAAGTCCATCGGCGGCGACGCAAGGATCACTCCGGTCATCCCGCCGAAAAGGAACGTCACCAGGAACCCGACCGACCAGAGCATGGGTGTCTCGAAGGTGATCGATCCACGCCACATCGTGCCGATCCAGTTGAAGAACTTGATTCCGGTCGGAACGGCGATGAGGAAGCTCAACAGCGAGAAGAACGGCAGGTAGACGCTGCCCGTGGCGAACATGTGATGTGCCCACACGGTCATCGACAGCAACGCGATGGCGATCGTCGCCGCGACCATGCCGGAGTACCCGAAGAGGGGTTTGCGACTGAACACCGGAATCACTTCGGTGACGATGCCGAAGAACGGCAACGCGATGATGTAGACCTCGGGATGGCCGAAGAACCAGAACAGGTGCTGCCACAGGATCGGCCCGCCGGTCGCGGCATCGTAGATGTGAGCGCCGAGTCGCCGGTCAGCCTCGAGTTCGAGCAGCGCTCCAGCGAGGATCGGGAACGCCATGATGACCATCACGCTGGTGATCAACGTGTTCCAGGTGAAGATCGGCATCCGGAACATCGTCATGCCGGGCGCACGCAGGCACATGATCGTCGTGATGAAGTTGACGCCACCAAGGATCGTGCCGAGCCCGGCGAGATAGAGACCCATCACCCACAGGTCCGCGCCGATGGTCGGCGAATGGACGACGTTGTTGAGGGTGGCGTAGCCGGTCCACCCGAAACTCGCTGCGCCGTTCGGGGTGATGAATCCTGCCAGGACGATCAGCCCACCGAACAGGAACATCCAGTAACTGAGCATGTTCAGTCGCGGGAACGCCACATCGGGTGCGCCGATCTGCAGCGGCATGATGACGTTGGCGAACCCGACGAACAGCGGTGTGGCGAACAGCAACAGCATGATCGTGCCGTGCATGGTGAAGAGCTGGTTGTAGATCTCCGGGCCCTTGACCGTGCCGAGAACCTGCATACCGGGCACCGCGAGCTCTGCCCGCATCAACATCGCCATCAGGCCGGCGACGAGAAAGAACGAGAACGACGTCGCGAGATAGAGCTTTCCGATGACCTTGTGGTCGGTGGAGGTGATCCAGCTGACGACGATCGCGCCAAACGAACGTCCCGAAGGCGTTACTGGCGCCTCGTGCGCTGGCGATCGAACTGTCGCCACCGAAGATCCCCCGCCCTTCGATTACGGGGGAATGCTTGCCCGCAGGGCAAAAAACCAAACGCGGGTGAAGTAACGATTTCCAGTGTGCCCCGAGAAGCCGGCCGCGAAGGTGACCGAGCGGGTTCAGTCCCCCTGGCGTAGGCACGGCCCGGGGGCTCGGGCACGCGGTCGGGGTATCGGGTTCGCATCCCGGGCCGAAGCATGCCAGGCTGTACGTATGGCCGGCCAAGATCAGAAGCGTGGCAGCGCCTCCAAGGCAGCTGCGCAGGCGCCCAAAGACTCCGCAGCCCCGGAGCCAGCCGCCGAGTCCGATCCCGACTCCGCGGCGGAGGCTTCGGCTGCTGGCGCGGGCGACGCGGGGTCCGCGGACCCGAGCGACGACGTACGCCGCAAGTTCCGCGAGAGCCTGCAGCGCAAGCAGAAGCAGCAGGGCGAACACCGCTCCGCCGACGGCACCGGCAAGGGCGGCTCGAAGGTGCACGACGGTTTCGGTCCGACGACCGGGCGCCGCTCGTTCCGCCGCAAGAGCGGCAGCTGAGCCAGACGACTCATGTACCATTTGGTACATGAGTCGTCGTCATGAGATCGACGTTCGCGCGCACTCCACCGCCCCGCCCGCCGTGGTCTACGCACTCCTCACCGACGGTGCGAGTTGGCCACACTGGTCACCCATGGTGACGTTCGGACTGGAACGGCCCGGCGACGGCGGCGGCGAGGAGGTGGGCGCCATCCGGGTCTTCCGCAGCAGGTGGGCAGTTTCGCGGGAACGAGTCGTGGAACTACGGCCCGATCGCCGGCTTTCCTACACCCTGCTGAGCGGGATACCGGTCCGCGACTACCGCGCGGATGTCGATCTCGAACCGAGCGACGACGGTACGACCATTCGTTGGCATTCGACTTTCGCTGCCAAGGTGCCGGGAACCGGCTGGTTCTATCGCCGGATCCTCGGCGGCTTTGTCAGGGCATGCGCCCAGGGCCTGGCCGATCACTCCGGCGCCCTGCACAAATCAGCATCGGCGTAGATCGGTCCGCGAGATCACCAACGCGGTCCGGGGTGGACCACTACGCACGAGAAATCGGGAAGATTGGCGGGACCTGCGACGGGGAAACAGCCTCTACGCGGGGGTGTGGAGCTACCCATCGCTGCGCACCTCCGCGCAGCCCCTTCTTTCGTTCACGACGTTGTCAATCCGTCGTTGACAGCCCGTCCTCGAGCCCCATCAAAACGGGCCAGATCGCGCACCTCCACAGGCACTCGTGTCCGCGCGACGGAGAAGCTAACGATTCAGCTCTCATGCCGGAATGGCCCAGCGGGTTCTCCTATGGGTTCGTTACGATCCGTTGCTGGGTATTTCACCCGCATGTCATTGTTGTCGGCTTGCGCCGGCGGGGGGATCGTGAGGACATCCGGCCAGCTTCAGACCGCGCGGACGGCGGGCGCCGCCACGGCAGTCCGGCTCGGCGTGGTCATTCTCACGCTCGGCGACCGGCCCGCCGAACTCGCTGCCCTGTTGCGTTCTGTCGCAGCGCAGGCCGGACCACCGATGCGGATCGTCGTCATCGGCAATGGCACTGTCCTCCCCGCCCTTCCCGCCGGCGTCGAGGGCATCGACCTCCCACGAAACCTGGGCGTGTCGGGTGGACGCAACGCCGCGCTGTCGGCGCTGCGGTCCCGTGGCGGTGTCGACGTCGTGATGTACCTCGACGACGACGGGCTGCTGCCCGATCCGACCTCGGCCTCCCGGGTGCGTACCGCGTTCGCCACCGATCCGAGCCTCGGCATCGTCAGCTTCCGCATCGCTGACGAACAAGGCGTCACGCAGCGGCGCCACATTCCCCGCCTGCGAGCCAACGATCCGTTCCGGGCCTCCCAGGTCACGACCTTCCTCGGCGGGGGCGCCGCCGTACGCATGGCCGTGCTCGACCAGATCGGTGACTGGCCGACCGAGTACTTCTACGCCCACGAGGAGACCGACCTCGCCTGGCGCGCACTCGATGCCGGGTGGCGGATCGAGTACCGACCTGACATCGAGCTCCGACATCCGCGTACGCACCCGAGCCGACACGCGGTCTACTACCGGTTCAACGCCCGCAACCGGGTCTGGCTCGCCCGCCGCCACCTGCCGGCGATCCTGGTGCCGATCTACCTCAGCATGTGGATCGTGATCACGGTCATCCGCCGCCCGCCGCTCGCCGGCCTGCGTGCCTGGTGGGGTGGGTTCGCCGAGGGATGGACGTCGCGCTGTGGCCGGCGCCGGCCGATCCGCTGGCGCACGGTGTGGCACATGACCAGGCTCGGCCGACCTCCGATCGTGTGACCAGCGTTCTTCCTACGAACCTCAGAACGTCGTCGTCAGCTCGCAGGCCTGGCCCGTCTCGGCGGACCGGTATGCCGAGGAAATGATGTCGATGACGTGCCGGGCATGCTCGGCCGAGACCGGAGACGGCCGATCGTCGCGCACCCAGTCGACGAGCTGCATGATGTCCTCGAAGACATGCGCCTCGTCGAGGTCGCGATGCGGACCCACCACGTGCGGAAGCACCCACTGCCGGCCGATCCATTCCGCCGAGGCCTGGTCGACGATCTCCTTGCCGGGGAACTCCAGCGCCTCGCCGTTGTGCTCCATACCGATGATCGAGCCCTCGGTACCAAAAAAGCTGCCGTAGAAGCCCTTGTTGATCGAACCGGCCGCCGTGCCGTAGGCCATCGCGAACAGTCCGTCGCCGAAGTCGAGCAGCATCACGGTGTTGTCGTGGGCGTCGCACTGGACCGCCCTGCCCTGGAACATCCGCTCCGGAATCCGGGTGGCCGACATCGCGGTGATCCGACGCGCCGCCCCGAGGACGGACGTCAGCGCGTGCAGGGAGTACACGGTCATGTCATAGAGCGGGCCACCTCCTGGCCGGCGGAAGTACCACGACGGATCGATCGTCGAGGCACCACTGGGTTTGGTGCGCTCAGGCTCCTGTTCATGGTAGGTGCCGAAAGCGGCACCGCACGTCGCCCAGCACAGGGTCCCGATCGCGCCGCCGGCGATCAGTTCCCGCACGTGGGCATGCTGTGGCCGGAGGATCTCTCCGGGCGATGCGACGATCCTCAGACCGCCGACGTGGGCGCGGTCGATGAGGTCGGTCGCCTCGGCCACGGTCGTCGTCAAGGACTTGTTGACGTGGAGGTGCTTGCCCGCGTCGAGCGCGTCCCGACACTGCTCGTAGTGCAGCCCGATAGGTGAGGCAATGGTCAGCGCGTCGACCTCGCCGCGTTCGAGGAGATCGGAATAGTCGGTGAACGCCTGGGGAATCCCGAACCGGGCGGCCACCTCGGCTGCCCGGCCTTCGGCCGGGTCACAGACGGCCTGGACACGTACTCGGTCCTGCACGTCGTCCTGGCTGAGGTGGGGCAGAATCCCTCGCTGGGCAAGGGTTCCCGCGCCGACCACGCCGATGCGTACCGGATCTGTCAACGCTCCTCCAAGTGATGCGACGCACGTGACGCTCCGCCGCCAACGGCCTACCAGTTCGTGAACGAACCGTCGGCCCGCCGCAGCAACGGCAGTTTGGCGCTGCCGCGGAACTCCCGCGCCCGCGCCGCCTCCCGGTCGAACTCCACGCCAAGACCCGGTGCGTCACGAGGAAACAGTGAACCACGCCTGAGCTCGAACGCCTGGACGGGGAAGATCTCGGTGTCGATGCCGGGTGGGTACGCCTGCTCCTGGATACCGAACGGCGTGATCGCGAGGTTGAAGTGCAGGCAGGCGGCGGTGCTCACCACGCCCAACGGATTGTGGACCGCAGTGCGGATTCCGTGCGTCTCGCAGTTCGCGGCGACTTTCACCGCCTCGGTGAGGCCACCGACGATGCACAGATCGATCCGGGCGTAGTCGATCAGGTCCTCTTCGATCAGCGGCCGGAACGCGACCTTCGAATCCAGCTGTTCGCCCGCGGCGAGGGGCACCCTGGTCGAACGCCTCAACTGCCGGTAACCCTCGACGTACTCCGACCTCAACGGGTCCTCGACGAAGAACGGGTGCAGTTCGGTGACGGCGTCGCAGAAGTACTGTGCCTCGGGAAGTCCCAACCTGGTATGGATGTCGATCAACAGTTCGATGTCCGGCCCGAACTCCTCCCGCAGGGCACGGGTGAATTCCACCGCCTGACGCGCAGAACGCCGTGGTTCGAGTATTCCGTTCTCGTCATTGGGGCTGTAGCGCAGGTGTTTCCAGCCGGCATCGACAGCCGCGCGCGCCGGGGACAACCGGTCACTCGCATCGCCGAGCCCGCTGTCACCGCCACGAGTGGCCCGCAGGTGGGTGTAGCAGGGTACGGAGTCGCGGACCCGGCCCCCGAGGAGGTTGTAGACCGGCTGGTCGAGCGCCTTGCCTTTGATGTCCCACAACGCGATGTCGACCGCGGACAGCGCTGCCGCGATGGCGCCGCGCGCTGGAAAGAACCGCCCACGTGACATGACCTGCCACAAATGCTCGATCCGGAACGGATCCTGTCCGACGATCAGGTCCCGGAAGGCTACGCAGGCCGCGGCCTCCGCCGCCTCGTGGCCCGACACGCCAGCCTCGCCGACGCCGTAGATCCCCTCGTCGGTGTCGACGACGACGATCAGGGACGACCGGCGCTCTCCCGCGATCGGATATGCCGACACGTCGGTGATCTTCACGAGCCTGCTCCTCTCACCGTACCCGCCTGGCTGCAGGCACACCGAGCCGACGCGCGAGACGACAGCGGCAGCCGGTTCCCCTTACCTCATTCGATTTTTCAACGTATCCGACCCGGCGGTCGCCCAGCCAGCGAGCGGCAACACCTGGCCATCGCCGCGTCCGGACAGAAACTCTCGTCGGCGGCCGGGTGGGTCGGGGCTTCGCCCACTGCCCTTCGACCGGCCTGCGGCACGCGGGAGCCAACACATGGCACCGGCGTGGCGGGACCGCAAACGCCAGGCTGTTGGACGATTCCGCCGCAGAGTTGACGACCACGCCGCTGACAAGCGCCGTGGTCATGCCGGCGAGGCTACCCTTCGCCCGCCGCGGGTTCACCGAGAACGCGCGTGAGATAGTCCGCGGCGAGCGCGAGGCATCGGTCAAGATCCTTACCGGTGTCGACCTGAAGCCATGGCCCTGGTGGATATCTCGTCCGCAGGGCTCCTTCGCCCTGGTCGCGGACCTGCGCGGCCAGGGTGCTGTCCGTCGGTGCGTCGGGTGAGGAGACACCCAGGTCCACCAGCTGGCTCCGCCGGCGCGTGCGTGATCGCAGCCGGCGCCGCAGCTCGTCTGTGTCAGGGAGTACGCATTCGACGAAACAGTAGACGGCCGACTGGCGTTTCGCGATGGCCATGCCCTCGGTCACGATGCGCTCGAACCGGCACGGGCTGTCGATGATGACGCTGATCCCCTGACAGAGCAGGGATTCCGCGAGTGACCAGGTGCCTTCGTACCCGATCCTGCCGGCGTCGTGCCAGGCGAGCCCGATATCCAACGCCGTCGACTTGAGTACGTCGATGTCGAGCGTGACCGCGCCGAATGTGCGGGCCAGCGGTCCAGCGATGGTGCTCTTGCCGGTACCGCTCTTGCCCGCCATCTGCAGGAGGAACCGCGACGCCTTCTGGGTGGGCGGCGACTGCGACGGCGGCACTGGCATTGGTACTCGACCTCCACATGGCGCAAGAGACAACGCGCCACGGGACCCATCATGGCCCCGCTTGGACTTCGGATGCCAACAGCGGTCAGCCTTATGGCGGCCAGGCCGTTCCGAGGTTATCGTCCGCGCACCAGGTACCTGTCGGTCGAGACCCGCCCGACGAGGAGGTCGCGATGGCCGGAGAAACCACGTCGACGTCCACATCCGATGCGACAGTCCTGAATCCCCTGCCCGATCCCGCTCCGGGCGGACGCGGCTACCTGTGGGCGGCGGGCCTGGTCGGCGTTGTCCTTGCCGGAGTCCTGGGCCTGGTGGCGTGGGGATTCTTCTCGGTCCCTGGAACCGACCCGGTCCGCGCCGGTGGCTGGTATTTCGCGATCTCCCTCCTGATCATCGTCCCGGCCGCGGTCGTCGTCCTCGTGCTGAGCTGGGGTGTCATCGTCCTCATCCGGCGGATGGGAGCGCGCGGCTGGCCGGGACCCGTGCAGGCCACGCCCGCGGTCGCGCTGGTGCTCTGGCTGGTGTTCGTACTTGCCAGGTTCCTGCTGGCCGGCCCCGAGGAGTAACCCGCGGACCGCCGCACTCGGCGTACGTCGCGGCAAGTGCCCGGAGTCCGCACGCACCTGGCCCGGTGTGCTCGGGGGGCTCGCACCGCCGTCCGTCGATCGTCCGAGCCGACTCTCAGCTGGGTCGGCTCGTCAGAACGGTGGCGGGTCGCCGTCGGCGAGGGGGTCGGGGTCGGTGAGGCGTGGTGGTTCGGTCCGGTAGGTGCGTCCGCGTGGGTCGGTGAAGGTGAAATGCCCCGGTGTCGGCTGCTGTAGCTTCCACTCGGCTCCGCTCTTGACGGCGTGGTGGCGTGGGCACATGGTTCCGCTGTTGTCGATGGAAGTCTCGCCGCCGTCGGCATGGTCGGTGGTGTGATCGAGCTGGCACGTGTTCGCCGGACGGCGACACGTTGGCCAGACGCAGCGTTGGTTGAGGGCTTCGACCAATTCTGCGGCGAGTCCGCGGAGGAACCTGCGTGGGACAGGGTGAAGGGACAGTAATCGCCCGGTGATCGGATGCGTCACCCCCACCGTGAACAGGGCATCAGGGTTGTCCAGGTGGTTGGCCATGATCCGGCGGGCTGTTTCGAGCAGGATCGGCCCGTAGCCGCCGAGTTCGGCGGGCTGTCCCGACACGTTGAGCAGGGCGAGGAGCGGGATGGTGAGTTGGATCTTCGCCCTGGTCCGCACCAGCGGTCGCTGGAACCCCGCCGACTGCCGGTCCGCGTGGTCCCAGCCACCCGCCGGGTCGGCGTGTTCCTGCCCATCCAGCTGGCCGTCGGTGACGCCCTGGTCCCGCCCGGAACAGGCATCGCCGCCAGCTTCCTGGTCGTCGCGGCCGGCTTGGTCGCCGGCCGCTCTGCCGTCGCGGCCGGCCCAGCCGGCCGCTCTGCCGTCGCGGCCGGCTGGGCCACTCGAACCGGCTGGATCGGGACGGTACGTGGCGGGTTTGCAGTCGGGGCAAGGGCAGTACCGGTCATGATGCTCGTGGTCGCAGCCGGTGTGCGAACAGCCCGGATCGGTGTCGGTGGCGTCGCTCCCGGCGGGACTCGAACCGTCAGCGGCCGCCCGGCTGGCGTCGCCACTGCCACAGGTGGTGATGTCGGCGCGGCCGGACAGCAGGCTGGCGGCGATGTCGGCGCGAAGTTGGGGCAGGGTGCGTTCGTCGCCGGCGGACTTCATCGATCGTGCCATGGCGTCCAGGTAGGCGTACGCTTCGACCGCCTGGTCCGCAGGGATCCCGTGCAGCCGCAGGTCGGCCACCCCGTCGATCGCTGGATACACGTCGACACCACGGTTGGCCCGAGCCCGCTTGTGCCTGAGTACGGCTGCTTCCGGGTTGATCTTGAGCACTTCGGCTTCGACCCGGATTCGCAACAATCCCGCCCGCAGCCCCAACACGTCCGGGAACAGGGCGTCCTCCACCGCACGCCGCTCCTCCGCGGTTTCCAGAACGCGGATCCGTTCGGCGATCGCGCGAGCGTCGGCGAGCTCGAGCTGACCGGCAGCCAGAGCCGCACGGGTCCGGGGGATGGTTCTCAGGAGCAGGGCGAGGTCGAGGTACCAGTCGGCGTGATAGGCCGACCACCCCAACAACTGCTCCAACAAGGCCGAACCATGGGGCTCCGGCTCCGCTGATCGGTCCGCCGGACCATCGACCAGACCGGCCGGACAATAGGCGAGTGCGGCCGCATCGGCCAGACAGGCCGCCTCCAGGGAGGAGATCAGCTCCGCCGCGCGCGGATCAGCTCCTCCAACTCGTAGCCGTTACACGCATCACGATCGACCCGCGCCGACGCAGCTGCCAAGCCGGGACCGGGCACCATCTCGGTGAACCCCTACGGCAGTGGTGAGACGCGCACCCCCGTGTCGCTCATGCGTTCGGCTAAGCCCAAAATGATCATTGCAGCAACCAGTGGCCCCGCACGGGTGGAGGTCGAAATCCCTTACGCTGTTGGCGAAACCCACGTTCCGACCCCCCACACGGCACCCACTGCGCCGGCCCGCCCAACACCTCGGCGACCCGGTGGCTCATCCCACCGACATGCGTACCCGCTGATCTGTGTCGGCGGCGGTACGAGATGCTGGGTGGATGCCCACGACCGTCTACACAGATGGCGCCTGTCTGCAGAACCCGGACGGCCCGGGTGGTTGGGCATGGGCCGTGCCCGGCGGCGCACATGCGAGCGGTGCCGACCCGAAGACCACCAACCAGCGGATGGAACTCATGGCCGCGTTGTCGGCGGTACGCGCGCTGGACGGCCCGCTGACCGTTGTCAGTGACTCGCTGTACGTCGTGAACTGCTTCAACAAGCGCTGGTACGCCTCCTGGGAACGCAAGGGCTGGACGAACGCCGCCCGCCAGCCGGTCGCGAACCAGGACCTGTGGCGGCCACTGGTCGAGCTGTTCCATGCCCGCAACGGGAAGCTCACCTTCCAGTGGGTACGCGGCCACAGCGGCGATGCGATGAACGACCTCGTCGACCGGCTCGCCGCCGAGGCGGCACGTACCCAGGCGGGACGGTCGGGTTCACGCCCGCCGGCGGAGCTGGGACCGCCCGACAAGCCCGAACGCAAGCGCAGCACGGCCGCGTCCGGTAAGGCGGTCAGCGGTCTCGCCGCACCGGCCGGCTACCGGGTGGTCGTCTTCGGGCCTCGGCCACCACAACTCGGTGGGTACGACGACAATCCTGTCGCCGCCCAGGTCGGCCGCAAGCTGACCGAGATCCTCGCAGGGCTCCGTGCCGTGCATCCCGACCTCGTGGTGCTCACCGGTCTCGGTCTCGGCGCGGAGCAGCTCGGAGCGCAGGCGGCGGCGCGGGCGAGGGTGCCGTACGTCCCGGTGCTCGCGTTCCCCAACCCCGACGAGGTGTGGCCGCAGGCCCGCCGGGTGAGCTTCCGGGAGCTGATGGACGCGGCCTCGGCCAGCCTCACGTTCTCCCCGGACAAGCCGACGTCCACGCAGGTGGCGGCCCGCGTCATCGCCCGCCGCAACGACTGGCTCGTCGCCCAGGCCGACTGCGCGCTGGTCGTGTGGGATGGCACGGACCGCGCGCTGGGCACCCGGGTCAAGGCGCTCGAGAAGCGGATCCCGGACGACGTGTGGATCATCCCGCCGGAAGCCTGACCACCCTTCGGTCCCGAGATGCCTGTGAGACTGGCCGCCATGAGCACCGAGGATGGCGGGCTCATGCGGTCATGGCGACCTTGAGCCGCCCGGGAGCCGGCGTGGCGGCGAGGTCGTACGCCTTCTGCGCCTCCGTGACCGGCAGGGCGTGCGTCACGTACGCCGGCAGCGGTCGCGCGGCGAGCAGCTCGAGCGCCCGGCCGAGGTAGGGCACCCAATGATCGTGCGGCGTCGTACCCGCTGTCATCGAGAGGTTCTTGCGGAAGAACGTCCTGAACGGCACCACGTGGTCCTCGGTGTCGACCACCCCGAACGCCAGCACGTGCCCGCCGGGTGCCGCCGCGCGCACCGCGTCGGCGAGGGTCGCGGTCTGGTGGCCGACCGCCTCCACACACAGATCCACCCGGTCGTCGTCGGCGAGCCCGGCAACCCACGCGGACGCGGTGGACGCGACCGACTCGTCCAGGCCGTAGTCGGCCGCCACCTCGGTCCGGTCAACCGGGTCGACCCCGACGACGGACCGCGCCCCCCGGGCCTTCAGTACGTGGGCGAACAGCAGGCCGATCGGCCCGAGGCCGAGCACCGCGACGGTACGACCGGCGACGTCGGGTGCCCGGTCGACCGCACTGAGGACCGTGGCGAGGGGCTGGGCCGCGATCGCCTGCAGGTCAGGCAACCGGTCAGGCAACTGACCGGGCAACTGGTCAGGCACGGCGCACACCAGGAAGTCCGACGTGACGGAGTACTCCCGCAGGCCCTGTACTCCCCGCGCGACGCCCACCACACGATCGCCGGCTCGAAACCGCGCGCTCGCGCTCGCGACCACCTCCGCGACGATCTCGTGGAGCGGATAGCCCGGGCCCGGCTGGTCGTGGCCGTCCGCCGGGGCGGCGCCGGTGAACTTGGGTACGTCGCTGCCGCAGATGCCGCCGACGAGGAAGCGGAGCAGGAGGTCGCCCGGCCGCAGGTCCGCCGGGTTCGGCGGGTCGCAGTCGACGTCGCGTATCCTGCCTGGCCCGTCAAGCTGGTACGCCCACATTGCTCGACCGTAACCCACGATCGACGTCGTACGTCCGACCAGGAACGGCAGTCCCTCGAGCTTCTCCTCGCAGAGCTCGGCCAGGCGCTGCCGCGCGGGCGTTGATGTGGTGGCCGAAGTGCGCGGCAAGGAGCGCGACCCTGGTCGGCTCGTCGATTTAGCACCGGGATCCCCGGCCTGCTGATGCAACCATTCGGCTCGGAGGTGCTCGCGCGGTTGGCGGCTGCCACCAGCCCTCTGACCGACGGCTGGGAACGACTGTCGCCAGGGGCCGCCTTGGACGCTGACAAGGGCTTTCGGCTGGATCGACGACCCGCCGCGGTCGCATGACCGCGTGGAGCCACTGGACGCCCTTCGTCGCGACTTCGTCAACCACGCGTTGAATGCGGCCGGATCGCGTAACCTGCTCTATCGTCGTGCGTTACTTCACCTAGGCCGCTTGCCTGCTGCACAGAGCACCAGCACAACAATCGATGTACGCCGTGCGACCGCGAAACCACAAAGCGGAGCGTCGCGGTGAGCGACCGGGCGCAATGGTGCGTCACGCACGAACGGGGTCCCGAAGGTGGGGCCCTTTTTGCTGTTTTCCAGGGGAGGGAAACCAGTGACCACCTGGTGGATTGACCTGAGCATTCAAACCGGTCACCCGATCGTTCCACCCGAGATCTGCCAGCAGTTGCAGAAGGAGATCGGATACGGAGCGACAGTGGGGAACACCACTCCGCCCGGGGACCTCTCCGTCAGTGTCCACATGGATGCGAACAGTCTCCCGGGTGCTGTCATAGCAGCGGCCGAAACGGTCACGACGCACCTGGCACGGCACCAACTCGGCGGCCACATCACGGAGGTGGAAGCCTGTACCGAGGATGAGTTCGTACGACGTGCCAGGCTGGAGACGCAGGCCGAGGAAGCACAGCCCGCCGTCGTGCGCGCGGGACGCGGCAGGCATCGAAAGGGTCGGTAGGAAGGCGACTCCGGCAATCACAGCGTGACGGGGGGTTCGCATCGGTTCACCAATCCAACCAGGAGGAGATCCATGGGAATCGGGACAGGCATCTTCTTGATCGCTGTCGGCGCCGCTTTGACATGGGCGGTCAACATCGACCTTCCGTACGTCAGCGATGACGCGCTCGGGCTCGTCCTCGTACTCGCTGGAATCGCCTCTGTCGTCGTGTCGGTGATTCTCAAAGCGGAACGTCCGGAAGCTGGCGTGGGAACCGGAATCCTGCTCTTCGCCGTCGGCGCCGTCCTTGCCTGGGCGGTTCACGTCGACCTGCCCTACATCGAGGACTACGCGATGGGCGCGATTCTCATGGTGGCGGGCATCATCGCCGTTGTCGCGACCGTGGTGATGAGCAGGCAGCGAGGCGATGAAGGTCGGGAGGCTATGCCGGACCGCTACTGACAGGATCGGAAGCATCTCTCGCCGAGTGGGTCAGAACACTTGTCCGTGAAGACCCACGGCGCGACGCGGGATAGCCAGGCCGGGGCTTCGGCGCTCAGCCGTCGCCTCCGCCACCACCGCCACCGCCGTCGCCTCCGCCACCACCGCCGGAGTACGGGAATGACCCGTACTGCGGCCGGGGATACCGTGACTCCGAATCTCCCCTGGACTGCAGCCGCTCGCTGCCGGAGTCCCAGGTCAGCATTTCGCGCTTCCTGCGCTGGCGCATGTTGAGATAGCCCAACACAGCCAGGACGACCAGAATCCCCGCGGACACCCACAGCACGGTCATGAATCGACAGTGACAGCGGCGGCCGACTCCCGTCCAGATCCTCCGGCCCCATCTCAGCCACACGCCCACCGGCTGGGACATCCGGTGGAATCGTGCACTGCCGTACTCGTGTACGAGCGCGAAACCGCAGTCGGGGCATCGGGGAGGCACCGCGGTGAACCACCCGGTGCCTCTCCGGACCTGGCGCGACCACCGCACCGAGATACGTCCTGCAACAGGTCCACGATTCGGCGTACCATCTGGCACACTCAATTGGTGTCGATGGACGAGTTGCGTATCGGCGATGCCGAGCGTGACGACGCGCTGCGCATGCTCGCCGAGCATCTGGCAGCGGGGCGCCTCGACATCGACGAGCACAGCGAGCGCTCCTCACAGATCATCTCGGCACGCACCAGGGGTGAGATCAGGAAGTTGTTCGTCGATCTCCCCGAGCCGCATCCCCTTCTCGGCCGCTCGCCGGCCCCGGGCACCGGTCGCGGCGTCCCATCCGGCCAGCCGAGCCCGGCGGATGCCAGGCTGGCCGTTCGTTCTCGCAAAGCCGCGGCAGTGCGCACGTTCGCCGCCGGGCTGACGCCGCTCGTGTGGTGCATCTGCATCGCGGTGTTCGTGATGACTGACGTCGGCTGGTGGATGTTTCTCGTGCCGATCGCCTACTCGGCGTTACTGTCAGCCTGGGAGCAGGCGAGCGGAGGCAAGCACCCAGCCAAAAGCCCAGAAGAGAGCCACGACAAGCCCCACACCGACCCTCGAGCCGACAACCGGCCGAACGAATGACTCCCTGAGAGTCCCGCCATGGCTGTGCCCATCCACGCAACGCTCTGACCGTTGGCGGACAGCAGAACTCGGCAGGGCGTCCCGCCCGGCACGCGACCTCCACTGCGGATCGCCACCGACCTGTGGTGGACTCTCGGTCATGTCCGCGACGAAACCGCCAGAGCTGGCGATGCTGTGGGAAGCCAGCGATCCTCACGATGCTCTTCGCCAGCGCTTCGGGTTCACCGATGCGGAAGAGGCCTGCCAGTGGCTTGGCGTCGTACTGGCGAAACACTGGGGTTTCCGGGTGAACTCCTGTGAGCGTCTCGTGATCAGCGCGGGCAACGCACTGGCGTGGCTGACGACGGACACGCACCGGCTGGTCGCGAAGTGGTCGGTCGTACCCGGGCTCCATCCTCGACTGGCCGAGCTGGCCCGCCTCACCGGCTGGCTGGAAGGCTGTGGCCTTCCGGTGGCCGCGCCCCTTCCGGCCATTGACGGCAGGCGCCAGGTCGAGATCGACGGCGCGTCACTCGGTCTCCTGCCACAGGTCGACGGTGCACTCCTCGACGTCTCTGAGCCAACGCAGGTGCGGGCGGCCGGTGCCGTCCTGGCCGCGTTGCATCTCGCGCTCGCCGAGTATCCCGACGTCGACCGCCTGACGACCCTCGGTGCGCTGGAACCGCCCGCGCCGATGGTTGCGCGGATGACCCATGGAATCGAGTCCAGGAACCGCGACGATCCCGCGACCGGCGTCGACGTACTCCGGCAATTCCTGGCTGCTCGGGAATCAGACGACGTTCTGCCCACCCAACTCATCCACAATGACATCCGCTCCGCCAACGTCCTCTACGGCGGGTCCCGAGTCGCCGGTGTCCTCGACTTCGAGGAGGCCACGCTCGATCACTGCGTGGTCGACATCGCCCGAGGGGCCGTCATGCTCGGAACGCAGTACAGGAGCTGGGGGCCGGTACCGCCGGAAACCCACGCGGCGTTCGTGGCGGGATACCAGTCGGTACGCCCGCTCTCGGCCACCGAGGCAGCGTGGCTGCACCCTCTCATGCTCTTGCGCACCTTGCAGTGCGTTCCACGTGGAGCCGACCCCGCCGGCTGGGGCAGCTCCGCCAAGCACCTCGCTGCCGCCATGAGGTGACGCCCCGGCCGGTCGGCTCCAACCGGGCGTACCTACGAACTATTCGAACGGGAGTGGTTCGTAGCTGGCGCCGTAGGGGGCATCCGGTCGATCGAACTCGCCCATCAGGGCGCGGCACATCGGGGTCGTACGTTCCAGGAACGCCTCGGAGTTGGTGAACCGGTCGGCGGGCCGGACCCACGGAGGGCTGTAGACATAGTGCGCCGTATAGCGGTCGCGCTCACCGTCGTGGCGGTACGTGCGGTGCCAGACCCCGTTGTGGAACAACAGCACCGAACCGATCGGCGCGCAGATCACGTGACCGATCGGGACGTCACCCCGGTTCGTTCGGATGTCGGGCGGCAACGGCACCTGGCTGCGGTGGCTGCCCGGGATCAGCTCCATGTTGCCGGTGCCCGGCTCGGTCTGGTCGGTCAGCAGGAACGATGCCCGCAACTGGATCAGCGGTACCGGGTATCCGACCTGATTGAAGTTGTACGCACTCGACCCGTCCTGGTGCCAGCCACCCACTCCACCGTGTGCCGGCTGCATCGTGTTCCAGCTGGCCTGCAGGATGAACCGGTCGCCGAACAGGCCGCGGACCTTCGGCAGGACCGCCGGATGGTCGATCAACCGCTCGAGACACGGCTCGGTCTCGTATCCGCGCCCGATCTGCCCGAACTCCCGGTCCCGTGCGGCGTGTAGCCGCTGTGAGGCGTCGTAGCAGTCCGCGGCCTCGTCGGCGGACAGTACGTCGGGGATCACCAGGTATCCCCACGACTCGAACACAAACCGATCAAGGTCGGTGAACGGCCCTGGTGCGACCTCGGGATTCAACATGTGTGTTCGATGCTCCGTTCACTGCAGGTGTGCCGGCCGGGAGGCAAGGCCGCTCAGTCACGATCCCCCAGGCGCGACGTACGCGCCAGCGGGTCTTCCGCGAACGGCCGCGACCGGTGACGGCGTTCCACGCGTACTCAGGCTTCGAGCCCTACCTGTCTCGCAGGCGCTCGAGTTCGTCTGCCCGTCGCAGGTCCTTCGGACGTCCGACCGCTCGGCGCATGAGAACGAGATCCTCCCGGCGCAGGTAGCAGACCTCGAGGCCGTCCGCGCCGGACGCGGTCAACGCACGGCCGAGGAAGTCCCGGACCGGCAGCGCACCCCAGGGCAGAGCCGGAGTGCAGCAGTCACCGCTCGCCTGCGGCGACTCGAACTGGACCTTGGGTTGGAGGAAGGCTTCCGGCCCGAGCGCGACAGGCACTCCGTCATCGTCAAGCAGGTGGCAGCCCGCGGCGTCAAAGGCAGCCGACAGAGCTTCAGCCTGCGACGGATCCCCGTCCCACAACAGGTCGAGATCTCCGGTCAGCTCGACCGACCCGTGCAGAATCCCCGCGACCTGTCCGATCACCACGGTCCGTGCCCCGGCCCGGTTCAGTGCTCGCAGGAGGGGAAAGGGGTCGAAACCGAGCGCACTGTCGGTAGCAAAGGTGCCCAGGATCTCGTCCGCGGCGTCGTGGGTCCGTCCCGTGGCCGGCCGAGCACAGGTCAGCGCTCGGGCACGCTCCACCGCAGCACGCAGAAGCTCCAAAGGTCCATGACCCACCCAGACATCGAACACCAAGCCGACCTGCACCCGCAGGCGGGCAGCCTAGTCCTCCTGGTCGAGACCGGTCTCGTAACTCCTGACCGTGGGCTCGTCGGAGTCGACGAGAATCCAGTCCGAGCAGGAGCCCGCATCAGGACTACCGTTGATGGTCAACGAGGCCACCAAGCGACCGGTGCGTACGACGTAGACGTCGACCTGGTGGCGGCCCTGATAGACGGTGACGGTGTGCCCGCCTTCGCCGGATGGGGACCGGGGCCACGATACGGGGCGGCCTGGCTGAAGGCGCGGCGGCCGTCGCACATTCGGGAGAAGTCGGCGATGTGATCTGGGCGTTGCCCCCAAGCGCCGCAGCCGAGAACGAGCGTCGCGATGACGAACATGCATCCTGCCCGCCAAGAGCGGCGTGACCACAGCATCGGAGCACGCTAGCGGGTCACGACCCGACGCTGAGAGCGGTGCCACGTTGCCATGACGCGCATGCCGGGTCAGCTGCCTTCTCTACTGGCCTCAGGGAGTCCTGCTTGTGCGCTGGAGCTATTGCGTTGGAGTTGCTCCACGGTTTGCTGAACGAGTGCGATGCGCTGGACCAACGGGCCGGCAGGTACCTCGACGAGCTCGAACCCCAACTGGCGATAGGTGTCCTCATGCAGCCGCTCGAAGGTCAAGGAGCCCTCGAAGGTGATCCGTCTGGCTGCTGTCGGCTGGATGCTGCCCTGGTTCCGGACGAAGAAGACGGTTGCTGAATAGACGGCGTGTTGAACAATCCGGTCGATCTCAGCAGCCAGACGGGGCGATGTCGGGAACCGTAGGTAACGGCTCAATGCCAGGGTGCAGATGGGTGAGCGGTCAAAGTAGATGACGTCCGCGTCCGCGGCTCGCGCACGGCTCTCCCGCTGGCGTTGCAGGTCAACGATCGCATCGATGAAGCTTGGGTCCTTCGATGGTTCGTCGTCGCCGAGTGACTGCCGTAGGGCTATGACGTCCGTTGCCGCTTCTTCGACTACGGCCTGTCCGTTGGCCTCCAGCCCGCGCAGTAGCGCTGTTTTTCCTGCGCCCGGCGTGCCAGTGAGGATGTATCTGGGCATGGTTGATTCCTTGTCGCGGATGTGAACGAATTCGTGAGGTGGCGAAATGGGTGGGGCGATCCGTGTACGCCTAGGTGGTCTGTGACCTGAGAGGAACGGCAGAAGATCGAGAGCGCTTGGCTCAATCGGTCGGAAGCCTTCGCCGCTCAGTCACTATAGCCCGTCACGTTCATTGCCGTCAGAAGCGCTCGCCGCCCGTACCTGCCTGATCCCTCTCATTGTCCTTCTCTCCCTTGTTGTCGACCGGACATCCCTCGATCGCGGGCGCACGACATGACCGCGCGTACGCCACAGCGCCGTCGAGCAGGACGTGGGAGATGCCCTTGCCGCGGTGGCCGGGACGCACGCGGATGCACCACACCGACCAGACGGGCAACTCGTCGACGTGCGGGATCTTCCTCGAGCGCGCGAACGGAAGCTCCGCTCGAGGTGCGACAGCGGCCCACCCGACGACTTCGCCGTCCTCGTAGCCCAGGACACCCGGTGCGACCTTGCGGGAGCACAGCTACCTGACGTGATCTCCCCGTGCGCGCCCGACCAGCTCGCGGTTGGTCTTCGAGTCAAGCCGGTGACTGAGACACCAACACACCGAAGAATCGGGATTCTTGGGACCGAGCATGATCGCTACGTCGTCGAACCGCGCCGCGGTCGCAGGCTTGACCTCGATGCTCACGCACTCACGTTAGTTCACTGGCTCGCACCGGCCGCCGCCGAACCAGCGGCTCCCCCACGCGGTCACGCTTCGGAATAGAGGACAGATCCTGGCGCCGATGCCGTCTAGGTTGGGTCACACGCCAACGACGGAGGTGCTGAGCATGCCGGCGAACCACAGCCTTCGGTGCAACGGGTGTTCGGCCCTCGTGGAGGGGCTCGACCTCAAGGCGTTCAGCGATGCCTACGTTGCGCACGCCCGCTCACAACACCCGGACTGGCCGTTCCCCGAGATGGCCATCCGCAACTTCGCCGAAGCGACGCAACGTCTCACCGGATCGACGGAGCGCCTCGACACCATCGGCACCGTGACCATCCAACCGGTCTCGGCCTCGCGTATCCCCGACTGGCTCGCCTTCTTCGACCATGACGCATTCGCCGGCAACCCCGTCGACGCTGTGTGCTACTGCAGCGGGCCACACGTGTTCGAACGCGGCCAGGAACGTGGGGGCGAACTACGACCGTGGAGGCAGAATCGGGAGCTGATGATCAGCCTCCTCGAGAGCGGACGAGTATTCGGCTATCTCGCCTACGCCGACGACAGGCCAGCCGGCTGGGTCAATGCCTCGACGCGAGTGGAGTGCTCCATGTACAGGGTCGGCGAAGGCGCCAACCCTCCCGACCGCGACGTGATTTCCCTCTCGTGCTTCGGGATCGCACCGCCATACCGGGGTCATGGGCTCGTAGGCAGCCTGCTCCAACGGGTCCTCGCCGACGCGCCGGCGAGGGGGATGGCCTGGGTCGAGGCGTATCCGTTCAACGACCAGGAGAACGCCGACGAGGACAACTGGCGCGGCCCAAGATCGCTGTTCGACGCGCACAAGTTCGAGTTCGTGGAGAAACACGAGCGGTGCACCGTGGTGCGCCGCCGCGTCGAGCCGGCGTAGCTCAGCCCGGACCAGCGGGGGCGCACCGGTTAGCGGGGCCGGACGATCTTCACCTGGTGACCGTCGGGGTCTCGGACCCAGGCGTACCGGAGCCGGCATGCTCGATCGCCCCGGTGGTCGGAAAGCGGAACATTTCGGGAAGGCCCAGTCGGCCGTAGAAGGACAGGCAACTCTCGACGTTCTCGCAGAATAGATTGACCTGGAGTTGGACGATCGTGTTCATACGGATCGACCTTCGGCTTGGGCAACAATCTCGACCAAGTTGCCATGCGCCTCACCTGGGTAAGCCTGCACGAACGGTAAGTTAGCACGAACGATTGCATATCGGCCGGCCTGTCCACCGTGGTGTCGAAGTCCGCCAACCCTTGGTGCCCGCTTGGGGTGCGTCCGCAAATAACGCCGGCGAGACCATCGTAGCTATACGCGGCTCGGTCGGATCGAACGCATGTAGCCGCCGAACTACCCTCACTCACCGGCAAGGTGGTTCCTGATATCGCGGATAACCAACGCACCGAGTTCGTTGAGAACTGTCTCGACATTCCTGCGGCTGGGACCAGGAATGGCCGGGGCCACGCCAGCGGGACGGTACGGTGCGCCGATCCACGCAAGAGCCTGGCTGGCGTACTCGGCATATTCGGGATGATGCTGGGTGAGCATTCTGGCGCCGGCCGTGCGTGCTGTCGTCCACCTTCGGTCGGTGATGGAGTACAGCACTGCCGCAGCCATGAGGAGCCTGCGACCCACCGATGCGGCCACCTCCTCGACGTCGTTTGGTGACGTGGTGTCCTGCAGGCGTTGCCGAAAGCCGGCGATCATGCCTTCCAGATCGCCGACGAACTCGCGTGCGAGGTCCTTGTCTGGCTGGCACCTTGGAAGGTCTGTCCGGAGATCGACTCCGGCGATGCAGACGCAGTAGTGCTTGAGGAAGCAACGGTTAGCCTTTGCTGCCTGTGTTGGGGCAAGGAAGCTCTCCAGCGAGCCGGCTCCGATCGCGACGTCCCTCACAGTGGAGCGATACTGATTGGTGAGGTCCTCGGTGAGGTGGTGGCACATGTCGATCGCGCGTTCAGTGGTGACCACGGCCAGCAAATCCACGTCTGAGCCAGGTGGTACGGCCAGGCCAGTAGCCACGCTCCCGTAGAGGTAGAGGCCGTGTAGCTCTTGTTGCAGGGCTGCCCTGATCCTTGTCGATACCTCCGCGAGCACAGCATCGAAGGGTGCGCAAACCTTGGCGAGGTCCACGCCTGTCGTGATGTAGCCGGCCTCGTCGAGTCCTTCGTCCGGATCCGCTGCCACTGTCTGCGCGTCCCTCCCGTGGCCGCCGTGGCCGCCGTGGCCGTCGTAGCCGTCGTGGCCGTGTATGCGTCGTGCCGCCTGTCCAGTCGTACGCTGGCACGGCCCAGCCAGAGGCGAGCAGACCAACAGCACGAGGAGAACCATGCCAGGTGCCGTCACGCTCATCCGGGCCGAACGGCTGTCGGACGTCGCCGAGTACGCGTACGCGGCAACCGCGCCGGCGAGGTCGCGACTGATCTTCCTGGCGGGCGCGTGCCGTTGACCGAGGACGGGTCGATCGCGGCCGTCGGTGACTACGCCGGACAGGCGGCCAAGGCGATGGACAATCTCCACACCGCGCTCGCCGCCGCCGGGGCGACGCTGGAGGACGTCGTGAAGACCACCGTCCTGGTCGCCTCCACCGAACGACGGGATCTGTTCACGGCGTGGCAGGTGGTCAGGGACGCGTTCGGTGAGCACGACGCACCCATCACGCTGATGGGTGTCACCGTCCTCGGATACCGCGACCAGCTCGTCGAGATCGAGGCCGTCGCCGCCGTCCTCAACTCCGATGACCTCCTCACCAGCAACTAGGCGAGCTTCTTACGCATGACCGTGATCATCGTTTCGTAGCGGGTCACCGTGCCGTCCGGCGCCTCCTCGTCCCAGGCTCCAGGTTCGCGGCCGGTGACGACGTAGCCGAGGCGTTCATAGAGTGTGCGTGGCCGTGGCTTGTTCTCGTCGAAGCCAAGTTCGGCCAAGGTGAGGCCGCGTCCGCGGATCCGCTGCTCCAATGCCTGGATGAGGACCGTGCCGATGCCACAGGAATGCAGCGACGCGTCAACCGAAAGCTGCCACAGCACTGGGATACCCGAGGGCTTGGCGTAGTCGACCCCGCCGGTCGCCACTGGAATGTCAGACGGCGGACAGACTGCGAGGAAGTCGACCTCGCCGCGCTTCGCCCGGTCGAGCGCTTTGAATGTGCCCTCAAGATAGGTCTCTGTCCACCCGGAGAAACCCGGATACAGGTCCTCGGCAGTCAGATCTCTCACCGTCAGTGGCAGCACGACTTCGGGCATACGCGGCACCTTGTCACGCTTGCGCTAGCAACCGCCACAGGATTCCAGTACGCGTCTCCGGCACCCCTGTTGCTGGGTCAACCCTTCAAGTGGATCAAAGATCGTCAGACCGGCCCGCGGCGAGTCGGGACCACTGTGCCGTGGGCCGTCCGTCGGTCCGGAACTGCCCACCGGCGGTGCCGCTAAGCCGCGGCCAGCCGGCCGGCGAGTCCTCCCAGGTCTCCTGCCGGCCGTACACGGTGAGATCGAGCAGGTGATAGCTGGTGGCGCCGGCCTCGGTGCCGCGTCCGGTCGACCAGTACGTCTCGAACACCCGGTCGCCGTCACGCAGATAGCAGATATAGCCGCCGAAGGGACGCCCGGCGAGCAACGCGTCCCCTGAGTCGCGCGCCGAGTACCACGGCATATCCCAGCCCATGAAGTCCCGGTAGCGCGCACTTTCGGCGTACGGCCCCTGACAGAACGTCGCGTACGTGACGTCGCGGCTGTGCAGATAGGACAGCTCCAACGCGTGCCCGGTGAAGAACGTGCAGCCCTCACACTGGTCCGCCGCAGGCTTGCCGTCGTGCCACATGTGAAGGTACGTGATCAGCTGCCGCCGCCCCTCGAACACCTCGACAAGGGGCACCGGGCCCTGCGCACCGACCAGCGGGACCTGCGCGTCCACCTCGACCATCGGCAGCCGCCGCCGGGCGGCCGCGATCGCGTCGCCCTCACGGGTGTGCGCCTTCTCCCGCACCAGCACCCGGTCGACCTCGGCCTGCCAGGTTGCCCGGTCGACGATCTCGGGCATCGCGTTCGGGCTGTTTGCGTTCATCGGTTCACCTTTCACTTGTCTGGCCCGACGCATCGCCGGCTCTCGGAAGGTATGACCTGCCGGACGACCGAAACTCATCGTGAGCCACACCGCCTGACATGCTGGTCCCATGGATGACGGCGAGCTGGTCGATGTAGGAGATGTGACGCTGTTCGTGCGCCAGCTCGGTGAGCGTCGGCGAGACAAGCCCTCCTTGGTGGTGCTGCACGGTGGACCAGACGTCGGTCACAGCTACCTGTTGCCCGGGTTCGAACCCCTGGCTGGTGACCATCACGTGGTGCTCTTCGACTTTCGCGGCCTCGGACGGAGCAGCCGCAACCTGCCTGCTGAAGCGCTGCAGCCGGAGTACGTCATCGAGGATGCCCGCCGGCTGATCGACAAGCTGGAGCTTGGGCAAGTGGATCTACTCGGCTTCTCGACCGGTGGGCGCGCCGCCGTCCAGTTCGTGGACAAGCATCCGAACCACGTACGCCGCCTGGTAATGGCCTCCACCTCGGTGTACAGCTCAGCCGACAACGAGCCGTACCTCGAGAACTGGGAGGAGTACCAGCGGCGGCGCCGTGCGGAGGAAGCCCAGAATTGGGCGCTGCGTAACTCGACGATCTTCGTCTGGGATCTGGATCTGGCACCTGCGTATCTCAAGCTGCTGGACGGCCTGGACGAGGGGGACTGGAGCTACGAACGCGCCCTCGACGGGCGAATGCATCCATGGTTCACAGGTAACCCCGAGGAGATCCTGCGCACATCGGGGAAGCCGATCCTCATCCTGCACGGCGAGAAGGACATGGGCTTCCCAGTGCAGCTCGCCCAGCGCCTGCACGCCGCCGTGCCCAACAGCGACCTGGCGACCATCGAGAACGCCGCCCACATGTGCCACTTCGAGAAAACCGATATCTGGTCACAGCACATCCGGACGTTCCTGAACTGCGCCTGACTCGGCAGATAATGGCGTGGTGGGCGTCGAGGAGCTGAGGCAGCAGGAGGTCGAGGCGTTCCTGGCCGGACGGCCGGGTACTGCGGAGGACCTGGAGCCGCTTTCGGGCGGGGCGTGGTCATCGGCGTGGGCCTACCGGGCAGGCGGCGAAGAGCTGGTGGTCCGCTTCGGTCAGGAGGTGGCCTGGTACGAGGCCGACCGGATGGCGATGGCCTTCGACGGCCCGGATCTGCCCGTGCCGGAAGTCAGGGAGGTGGGCACAACCACGTCCGGACGGGCGTACGCCATCTCGGTGCGTCACCACGGGCGGTTCCTCGAGGACACCCCGGTGAAGCTGGCCGACGCGACCGGCCCCACCCTCACCCGCCTGCTCGTCGCTCTCTACCAAGCGCCGGCGCGTCCGGGTTCTCCGGTGCTCTGGCACCAGCCGGACGCATCCGCCGGCAGCTGGCGGGAGTTCCTCCTCGCCGGCCTGGTCGACGATCCGGAGAAACTGGTGCACGGATGGAGTGCCGCCCTGGCGCGCGACCGGAAGCTGGCCGCGCTCTCCGCGGCGGTCACCGAGCGGGTGTCAGCCCTCGTGGACGCCTGCCCGGAACGCCGGGACCTGGTACACGGCGATCTGTTGCACGGCAACGTGCTGGTGAGTCCGGACGCCCACCGGGTCGAAGCGGTGCTGTCGTGGAAGTGTTCGGTGCGCGGTGACTTCCTCTTCGATGCCGCCTGGTGCAGCTTCTGGGCGTCGTTCCACCCGGGGATCGCCGCTGCCGACCCGCTGCCCGGACTGCTACGGGAGCCGAGCGTGCAGGCCGAGCGCGGCGCCCTCGTCGACGTCGCCGCCCGCCACCACTGCTATGAGCTGCACATCGGTTTCACCCATCTGGGGTGGAACGTGTGGACCGGAAACCAGGCAGCTCTCGCCGCTACCGCACTGCGTCTCGCCGAGGTCCTCGAACGCGGTCCCCTCACCTTGACCGGGGACTGAACGAGCTCAACTCAGCACCGAAGTCAGACCGCAGACGCTCAATGAGTGCGCGCGTCTCGCGATCTGATAGTGCTTCGTGTGGTCACGGCTACCATGTCGCAGTGATTCCGGCCTCGTACGTCGAAGCGGCGTTGCGCGCCTGGCCGTATCCCGCCGAGTCGGTCACGCCGCTGGCCGGTCAGGGGATGAACTCCACCACCTGGCTGGCTGGTCGCCACCGCGCACGGCCCGTACGGGGCGAAGCTGGTCGCCACCGCGCACGGCCCGTACGGGGCGAAGCTGGTCGACGATCTCGACGCCCCTGGACTGGTCAGGGGCCTGCGGATCGCAGAGTTTCTCGCGGGGCGCGGGCTGCCCTGCGGACCGCCGTTGCGTACCCACGACGGCGAACTGACGATCTCGCTGCCAGAGGGCGCGTCGGAGACGAGATCGATCAGCCTGGTCAGATGGAGATTGCGAACTCCGTGCCGACGGACCAGGCACAACTCGAGCGGCGGCAGGTCGGTCGCTGGCACGAAAGCGATGTCGTCGCGACGGCATGACTCGGTCAGCGTGTCGACTGTGGCATGGCACAGGTCACCGCGGACAATCCTCATCAGCAAGGGCGGCAGCGTGGTCAGCCCGAGATGAGCGACCCGGACCGGCGTGCCGTCTGGAAGCCGCGGCGGCAGAAGCAGGTCAAGCACGGCCGGTGGTGCCGAGCCGTCATTTCGGATCCAGGAATCGATCTGGGTTGCCGAGATCATCTCCTCGCCGGCGAGTGGGTGGTCGGCCGACATGGCGATCACACGAGCCGGCCGCGCGATGGTGACATCTTCAACCAGGTCTGTGGGCGCCGCTCCGGTCCGCCAATAGCACAACACGTCGATCCGATCCTCGCGGAGCGGGTCGTACTGTCGATCGGTCAGGGGAAGTTCAACATGTTCGACCACGGTCTCCAGATAACGGCGGGAGTATGCCTCGAGCAGCCGGGTCAATGCCCGCCCGCCGGTCGTTGCCGTGAATCCAACCCGGAGCACGGGACGAGAGCCCTTCATCTCCTCCACCGCACCCTGGATCTCGCAGTACGCAGGCTCCACCCTGCTGCGGAACAAGGCCCCGGACGCTGTCAGCTCGACACGGCGGCTGGTCCGACGGAACAACTGGTTGCCCAACTGTCGCTCCAGCCGAGTGATCACCCGGCTCACGTTCGACTGAGGTATCCGCAGCCGTTCAGCGGTGCGGCCGAAATGGAGCTCCTCACACAGGGTCAGGAAGATCCTCAGCTCGGAAAGCTCCATCGGTATGGCTCCATCTGACTGGGGGCCCGCAGCGGACAGGCTGGCAAACAGTACGCCGATCATGCACGATCTGCGAGCCCGCGCGCCAGGATGTCGGGGGAGCTGCCCGCTCGGTACGTGGCGGCGTTCGTCGACTTCTGAATCATCGAGGCCCCAGACCTCGACGTGGCACTCAAACTCGCCGCCAAGGGGTCGAAGGCGTGCAACGCCACGATCAAGATTCGGCCTTCGGAGGGCAAGGTGAGCCCCGCGGGCATGCTCCCCGAGTATTTCGCAATCGTCGGCGCGGCCATCTCATCCTTCGGCGGTCTCTACTATCTCTACGAAACCACCGTCGGCAAGTCACAGCCCAACCGAGTCACCTGGCTGCTCTGGTGGCTGTTCCCGACGGTCATCTTCGTCGCCCAACGCGCCCAGGGTGTCGACGAAGCGTCTTGGCTGACATTCGCCGCCGGCTTCACTCCGCTTCTCGTCGTCATCGCCTCCTTCCTCAACAAGAAGGCCTACTGGAAGTCACGGCCGACGGATTACGGCCTGATGGCTGCGGCGATCGTCGGCATCATCGCGTGGGCGGTGACGAACGACCCGAACCTCGCGATCGTCTTCGCGTTGACAGCGGACGTTCTCGCGGGCGTGCCGACGTTCGTCAAAGCGTTCAGGCACCCCGAAACCGAAAGCTGGATCGCCTACACCATCAGCACTGTCGGGTTCGGCCTGGGAATCCTGGCGATACGCAGCTTCAGCTTCGAGAGCAGTGCTTTTGCTATCTACGTCTTCCTCATGAACGGCGTTCTCGCGATAGTCGCCCGAAAGCGGGCAGGTCAACGATGTCCGTCCTCCACGATTCCTTTGGGAGCAAACCGTGAACCGAACCCAGATAGCCCGAACCATCGCCGTCGTGCTGTCTCTGTGCTCCGTCCTGCTCGGTACCGGCAACGCCGCGGCCGATCTGCCACGTCACAAAGGTGGTCCCGGCGCACGCGTCGGGATACAGGACGAACCCAGGGACCTGCTGAGCCAGCTGGATGGGACCTGGAACGTGCAGCAACGCATGTGGACCGGCCCAGACAGCGATCCGGTGACATTGCCGGCCGCGACGGCGCATCGCCGGTTCGTCCACAGCTCCTACGTCGAGGAGAAGATGGAGTTGGCGAAAGGTGTGGAGGGCGACCCGTTCACGAGGAGCGCCACGGTCAGCTGGAACGTCGTCACCAAGACCTATGAGTACTTCTCGATCGACTCGCGGCTTCCGCAGATGATGACGTACCCCACTGCCACCGAACACGCCGGCTCTCTCTGGTTCACGCTTCGCGAGCCGTTTGTCGCCCCGACGTGGGGTAACGACTCCGATGTGCCGTTCACCGCGCGACTCCGGCTCCAGCCAGGCGCGCACCGCCAGGTCGTCCGGCTGTACCTGAAGCGACTGTCCGCCGAGCCGACCGAGGAGTTCGTCGCCTTCGAGTACAGCTACACCCACGCGCGCTGACCCTTGGCCAGTTCCCATGCCTGAACACCACAACCCAGCGACACCAGCGGCGGGCGGTTGCTGGGCATCCACTCCCAGCATCGGTCGCGGCAGCGCCGCAGCTGCGCGTAGGACTCCTCAAGGACGGTGCGATGAGCTTCCGGATCGGTATGTCGCCCAAGTCCGGTCTGATGACTCGCTCGACGTACCAGCGGTGGTTGTCGCGGGTGGTCTCCTCGATGTCGTGGATCTGGATCCAGGAGTCGAGGACGTAACCGAGCGTCGGCTTGGTGGCCGCCTGGCGCTGCTTGTCGACCTGCGCAAGGAGCCGGGTGCGGATCTTCTCCGCCTCGCCTTGGCCCTTCGTCGACTCGGTGAGGTAGCTGTCCTTGCCGGTCAACGGGTCGAGGCCGGCGTACACCCCACGAGTCGCCTCGCTGCCGTACCGAGCCGCGTGGGCGACGTACCGCCCCGCTTCCCGGCCATGCGGGACATTGTGCTCATGGGCAACGCTGTGGGCACAGAACCGACGGAATGGTGTCCGGCGCACGTATCCGCTGGCCAGAGTGCTGGGGTGGGAGGACTCGAACCCCCATCATCAGATCCAAAATCTGAGGTCTTGCCCTTAGACGACACCCCACAGGGCGCTCCACAGCCTACGCGGGGGAGGGTCGGCGCCTTCCACCGGTTTATGACCGTACGACGGGACCTCCGGACCCAAGCCCCGGACACACGCGGCGATGAGTTTCGTCACGCATTGGCGACTCGCCGCAACTGCGCGTCACCTAGCGGACGGCGGTCAGGTCGACGGGTCGACAGCGCGGAGGGCGCGGCGCCGGATGGCAGGATGACCGGGTGCCTCCCGCCTTGACCCTCGCTCCGATACTCGCCGACGATCGACCGGTGGTCGAACGACTCTGGCAGCTGTACAGCCACGACCTGTCGGAGTTCCGTGGTGCGATGCCGACCGACGAAGGGGTCTACAGCAGCGGGCGGCTGCCGCTCTACTACAACGATCCCGACCGGTGCGGCTACCTGATCCACACCGACTCCGGGCTGGCAGGTTTCGCCCTCGTCCGCGGGCTGTCGGGGGAGGCTCGGGTGATGGGCGAGTTCTTCGTCGTACGCGCGGCGCGCAGACAGCACGTCGGGCATGCCGCCGCGACGGAGCTGCTCAGCCGGCACCCGGGGCGCTGGGAGATCCCGTTCCAGGAGGCGAATCCCGCGGCCGCCCGGTTCTGGCGGCGGGTCGCGACGGCGGTGGCCGGGTCGGCCTGGAAGGACGAGCTTCGCCCGATCCCGGGCAAGCCCGACCTGCCGCCTGACACCTGGCTGCTCCTTGCCGCCTGACCACGCCGTACGCATCGCACCCGGCCGCATGAGGGTCGTCGGGGCCTACGTCGGCAGGGGTCCCCGTAGTCACGGCCACCGTCAACGCGCGACAATCGGGCAATGACCACCCAGGATCACGGCAGTGATCAGCAGGATGAACGCTCGCCCGGCTCCACCGGCGCCGATCAACCCGCCGATGACCTCGCAGCAAGCCCAGGCGCGGACGGCATTCAGCCCCCTCCGGCTCGCAAGCCGCTGAACCTTTCGGGCTGGATCGCGCTCGTCCTCGCGAGCGTCGCCTTCGCCGGGAGCCTGCTCGTCGCCTGGCCGCAGGCCGTCCTCCTCGCCGCGCTGGCGCTGGCCCTGTCGCTGACGGGGGTCGTCCGGGTCTACCGCGGCCGGGCGACCAACAAGGCGGCGACGTACACCGCACTGACCCTTGCGCTGGCGACGATCATTCTGGGCTTCGTCTGGGCGGACCGGGCCCAGCCGTGCATCCCGCTGACCAACGACGCCGACAGGTTCAGCGCCTGTTACGCGGACCGCACCGGACTGCTGTGATCCCCTGAAGACATGCGGCGTACGAATCTCACGGCAGCCAACCGACCCGCCCCTTGAGCAGGGCGTACCCCACGAACGCCACCACGTCCAGCAGGGTGTGCGCGAGCACGAGCGGCCACAGCCGGTTGGTCCGTTGCCAGAGCCGACCGAAGATCACGCCCATGATCACGTTGCCGACGAAGCCGCCGAACCCCTGGTAGAGGTGGTACGAACCACGCAGCAGCGCCGACACGGCCAGCCCCGCGTTCTCGCCCCATCCGAGCTGACGCAGCCGGGTCAGCAGGTACCCGACGACGAGGACCTCCTCCGCCCAGGCATTTCCGGCCGCGGACAACACCAGCGACGGCACCCGCCACCAGTGGTCGCCCAGCGTCGACGGTTGCACGGTGAGATTGAGGTCGAACGCCTGCGCCACGAGGTAGAGCCCCAACCCCGGGATCCCGATCAGCGCGGCGAGGCCCACCCCGAGGCCGACGTCACGCCAGATCCGGGTGCGATCCAGGCCGATCATCCGCGCCAGGACACCGGTCCGCCACAGCAGATAGATCGCCAGCCCGCCCCAGGCCAGCAGTTGCAGGACACCCGCCAGCTGGAACGCCAAGTCGATCAGCTGTTGCGCCGCCCGCGAGGCGTTCAGGGCGACCGCCTGCTTGCTCAGTGGCTCAGGACGCAGCAGGGCATCAAGGAGGGACAGCAGGCTGCGCAGGCCGGCCAGCCCCAGCGTCATGCTGAAGACCAGTACCAACTCGAGCACCAACGCCCGCCGTTCGCGGGGGTCGCTGACGATCTCCGGGTGGTCGGGCCGCCGAGGGACCAGCCAGGCACGTACGCCGTTTCGCACGAGCCGCACGCTATCGGGCCCGCACGGCGAGGACGGCAGGTTTGCCGGCGGACCGGGTGGCGCGGTCCGGTCTCACCTGCCGTGCAGGAGCTTGGCGATGTCGGCGGCGTATCGCTCCTCAGAATTGTCCTGTGGTGCGTACCCGATCACCTTGCGTGCGTTGGTGATGCTCCAGAATGTGCGCGCGTTGTCGGAGACGCCGTAGAAGATGTGGAACGGTACGCCGTGCTCGTCGGCGATGTCCCCGGCCTCGATCGACCTGCAGAACAGCTGCTGCAGGTCACGCTCGGAGATGTAGCCGGCGAGGTCGCGGACGTAGCGTTGGGCCGGCAGGTCGCGGAACTTCTCCGCCTCGATCTCGCGGGGTGCGACGATCCTGATCTGGACGACCTCCAGCGCCCGACCCGCGCCGCCGCAGGCGTAGAGGAAGCCGAGGGACTCGTAGGCCGCCTTCGCCCAGCCGTAGAAGTTGTCCGGCCGAGGGTAGTCCTCGGGGCTCACCCGGTCCCGGAGACCTTTGTAGTAGGGCTGTTCGTACCATTTCGCGGCCTGGTTGGTGCTCGCCGCGACCACCCGGCGGACACCGTGGTCGAGCGACAGCTGATAGACGCGTTGCATCAGGTCGATGTTGAGGCGTTCGCCGTCGTACTTCGACTGCGGGTCGTCACCACTCGGCCGGTGGTACGCGGTGTGGACCACGGTGTCGACGCCCTCGAAGAGCGGCGCGAGCTCGCCAACCGGAGCGTTCAGCAGGTCGGCGACCTCGACATCGTCGCCGGGGCGGACGTCGACGAGGCGCAGGTCGTAACGCGTCCGGAACTCCGGCAGCAGCTGGCCGGCGATATAGCCGGTCGCTCCGGTGAGCAGGACGCGCGGGCGCGAGGTGGATCCCGAGTCTGACATGAGCCTTAGCCTGGACCATCCGGGCTGAGGATCTCTACCCGGTTGCCATGACCATCAGCGGTATAGAACCGGCGGTGGCCGGGATAGTGCGGGTCCCACTCCACCGGGAAGCCTGCGGCCTCGATCCCATCCGCCGCCGCGTCGATGTCGGCGACGAGGAGAGCCGGATGCGCCTTCCTGGCCGGGCGGAAATCCTGCTCGACGCCGACGTGCAATTCGAGCGCACCACCCGCACCGTCGGGCGCGGCAGGCGCGGCAGGCGCGGCAGGCACGGCAGACGCGGCAGACGCGGCAGACGCGGCGGGGGCGGCGGGCGCGGCAGGGGCGGCGCGGAACCACGCCCCGCCTCGGGCAGCGAGGGCGGGCGGTTTGTCCACCTCGACCAGGCCGAGCGCTCCCGCATAGAACGCACGCGCGGCCTCCTCACCGCCGGGTGGGCAGGACACCTGGACATGGTGCAGCTTCATCCGGCCGCTCCGGCCGCGTCCGTGCCAAGGTAGAGCTTCATGCCGACATGGCTGGCCTTGAAGCCCAGTCGTTCGTAGAAGCGGTGCGCGTCGCCCCTGGCGCGGTTGCTGGTGAGCTGCAGGCGTACCGCACCCCGTCGCCGCGACTCGGCGACCACCCAGTCCATGAGCGCGGTGCCGATCCCGTGCCCGCGCAGATGTGCGGCGGTACGGACTGCCTCGACCTGAGCGACAACCCCGCCGTGGTACATGAGATGCCGCAGGAACGTGAGCTGGCAGGTCGCGACCACCTCGGCACCGCGTCCGGCCGGCAGCTCGCCAACCAGGAGCAGCGTGTTCGGATCAGCGGCGATCTCATCGAACGCCGCCACGTAACCCGGCTCCAGACCGTCGTCGGCGACGTCGTGGCGGAGCCCGGCGGGTTCGCTGGGCTCGCCGGATGCGCCAGCGGGGACGGTCTCCCTGACCTCGCGAATCGCATCGGCGGCGATGAGCGCCACGATCGTCGCCAGGTCGGCCCGCCGCGCCTCACGCACGACCAGGCCGGTCCTCGGCGTACCGCCCGACGAAGGCACGTCGTCCCGCGGGGGCACGCGGTCCGGCGTACGCGCACTCATCAGCCAACCCTCCGCGCGACGGCGAACACCCGTCGGTACGGGAGGACTGTGCCGACGTCGCGCGGTGGGTACGCCTCACGGAGCCGGGCCTTGTAGGCGGCCTCGAAGTCCGGTCGTACGTCATCGGGCAGCGCCTGCAGAACGGGCCGCGCGCCGGTGCCCTTGACCCATTCGAAGACGGCGTCCTCGCCCTGAAGGACGTGCAGGTAGGTCGTCTCCCAGGCATCGACCTGGCATCCCGCGGCGGCCAGTACGTCCAGGTAGACGTCCGGTCCAGGTGCGCTGGGACGCTGGCGAACGGGAGCGGTGAGGTGGCGCGCCCAGGGTTCCTCGGCGGCGAGCGCGAACAGCGTCCGGTGGCTCGGACTGTCGAAGTTGCCCGGCACCTGGAGCGCGAGCCATCCGTCCCGAGCGAGGTAGCTGACCCAGGTGGGCAACAGGTCGACATGGCCGGGCACCCACTGCAGGGTGGCGTTGGTGATGAGGACGTCGACGGGACGCTCCGGCCGCCAGTCGCGGAGGTCGCCGAGGCGGAACGACAGCCGCCCGGTCTCGCCCGCGGCAGGCGTGCTTCCGGCGGTCTCGCCCTGGTCCCGGAGGGCCTGGGCGCGCTCGATCATCGGTACGGACGAGTCGACACCCTCGATGTCGGCGTCGGGCCAGCGGGCGCACAGTCCCGCGGTGAGTTGCCCCGGCCCGCAGCCAATGTCGACGACGTACCGGGGATCGCGGGCGCCGACGCGGGCGAGCAGGTCGGCGAACGGCCGGCCGCGCTCGTCGGCGTACTTGAGGTACTGGCCGGGGTCCCACGCCAGGCCACTGTCGTCGCTGTCGCCTGTGCCATCGTCGGCGCTTTCGGCGGTGGTGTCGGCGGCGGTGGTGTCGGCTGTGCCATCGGCAGGGCTGTCGGCTGTGCCATCGGCAGGGCTGTCGGCTGTGCCATCGGCAGGGCTGTCGGCCGTGCGATCAGGAGGACTGTCGGCGGCGGTACTGCCGGTGGTCATGCGTACTCCCTGGTCTGGTTCATGGGGCCCGCGCTCCAACTCGTTGTCCGAAGAACTCGGGTCGCACCGCGAGGTAGATATCTTGACGTCGAGATAGTCTTCCGGGCCAAGTCTCTTGATGTCAAGAGTCTTGATCCAGTCGACGTCGGGCTAGGCTGTGACGATGGAGACGAACCAGCCGGCAGACGACCACCAGGACGAGGTCGACCGCCTGGTGACTGCCTGGCGTCGGGAGCTGCCCGACCTCGACGTCTCCCCCTTCGAAGTACTCTCCCGGATCTCCCGACTTGCCCGCCACCTCGACCGCGCCCGCCGGCTGGTCTTCGCCGCACACGATCTCGAAACGTGGGAGTTCGATGTCCTGACCGCGCTGCGCCGGGCGGGTCAGCCCTACGAACTCTCACCCGGTCGCCTGCTCACCCAGACCCTCGTCACCAGCGGGACGATGACGAACCGGATCGACCGGCTGGCCGCGAAAGGCCTGGTCGAGCGACGGCCCGAGCCCGCGGACCGTCGCGGGGTAAGGGTCCGGCTCACCGACGTCGGCCAGAAGCGGGTCGACGCGGCGCTCGCGGGACTGCTCGACCACGAGCGCGCCCTCCTGGCCGGACTGCCAGACGACGACCGCACCCAGCTGGCCGCACTGCTGCGCCGGCTCGTGATGCCGTTCGACGAACAGACGTGAGTACGACGTGCGCATGCCGTCGGGCTATACGTGAGGACGGCGAGTACAGCGTCACCAGGCACGCCGCTCCCCCCGAACCACCCGGTCGTACGCCATGATGTCGGCGTGCAGATTTCGGCTCGCGCAGACTACGCGGTTCGCGCCATGCTGGTGCTAGCCCAGGCCGGTGACATGGTGACCGCGCAGGCACTGGCGGACGGCCAAGGGCTGCCGCACAAGTTCCTGGAGGCGATCCTGGGTGACCTGCGCCGGGCGGGGCTGGTACGCAGCCATCGCGGCGCGGTCGGTGGTTACCGGCTGGCGGCAGAGGCGGACCGGATCACGGTCGGGGACATCATCCGGGCGGTCGACGGGCCGCTCGCCGGCGTACGCGGGATGCGGCCGGAGGAGGCGACCTACGAAGGCGCGGCCGAACACCTGCAGGTCGTGTGGGTCGCGACCCGGGCAGCAGTGCGCGGCGTCCTCGACGAAACCACACTCGCCACCGTCGTGAGCGGCCACTTCCCCGCCCAGATCCGCAAGCTCGCCAACTCGCCCGGCGCCTGGGAACCCCGCTGACCCGACTGCCAGCGGCGCACGCCCCCCGGCCGCATCCCGTCGCGCAGTACCCCCTCCGACGCGTGCGCCCCCGTCCGGCGCGCACGCCGCCTCCGCGTGATCATGATCGTGATCATGAAGAGTCCAGGGCGGTATGGCCCCGTTTCCCTTCATGGTCCGGTCTCGCTTCACAATCATGAGACCGGTCGTGCCGGCGCGGTGCGCTGTAGCCGACCGGTGATTGCAGGTAGCTGGGCAGGAAGGCCAGCGCGCCGCCGCAGGAGTGGGAGTCCGAGGCCGGCGACGGCACCCATGGCGGCGACGGCGGCGACGGCGGCGGCGACGACGACGACGGCGACGACGGCGGCGCGCCCGCGAAGGTTGCGGCCAGGATCGCCCCGCCGGAGGCCACAACCCCGAGCCCTCTCAGCCGTTCAACGAACTCAGGTGTCGGGCGGGGTTCCCGTGGTGTCGTTCAAGAGGGCGAGTGTGAAGGCAAACCGGACCATGAAGCTAAGAGGGGCCATACCGCCCAAGAGTCTTCATGATCACGATCATGATCACGGGGAGGTCAGTCGACGGCTTCAGCGAGCTCCAGCCAGCGGGTCTCGACGCTGTCCTTCTCTGTACGCACAGTGCGGAGCTCCTCGTCGAGCTTCATCAGTCGTTCGTAGTCACTTGCGTGAGCGGCAAGCTCGGCGTGCAGCTCCACTTCGCGCGCACTCAGGCGGGTGAGCTGGCGCTCGAGCCGGGCGAGTTCCTTCTTGGCCGCCCGAAGCTCGGAGGCGTCGATCGTTCGTACGCCCGAACCACCGCCGGACTCCCCTGCCCGAACAGGCTCCCCGGCCCGAGAGTCCCCAACCCGACCAGACTCCCCAACCCGACCAGACTCCCCAACCCGACCAGACTCCCCAACCCGACCAGACTCACCAGCACGACCAGACTCACCAGCACGACCAGACTCACCAGCACGTACTGAAGCTGGCGTACGACTCGGCCGCCCATCGTCCGCGTCCCGTCGCCGCGCGAGGTACTCCTCCACCCCACCCGGCAGCATGCCGAGGCTCCCGTCGCCGAGCAGCGCCCAGACCGTGTCGCAGACACGTTCGAGGAAGTATCGGTCGTGCGTCACCACCACGACCGACCCAGCAAACCCGTCGAGGAAGTCCTCCACCACCCGCAGCGTGTCGATGTCGAGGTCGTTCGTCGGTTCGTCGAGCAGCAGGACGTTCGGTTCGTCGAGCAGCAGGCACAGCAGCTCCAACCGCCGCCGCTCACCCCCGGACAGGTCACCCACCCGGGCGCGCAGCAGGTCACCCCGGAACCCGAACCTTTCCAGCAGCGACATCGCTGTGACCTCCGGCCCGGACGTGGGCACCAGCCGACGCCCGATCGCGCCCGGTCGCACGTTGCCCGGGCGGAGTTTCACGACCCGCCGTACGCCTTCGGCCGCGTCGACCACGGTCGAGTCGTCGTCGAGCCCGCCCAGCTCCTGCGCGAGGTGGCCGAGCTGGACCGTACGCCCCCACGCCAGCTTTCCCGCCGCCGGCTCGTCCTCGCCGGCCAGCAGTCGCAGCAGCGTCGTCTTGCCGGCACCGTTGACACCGACGATCCCGATCCGGTCGCCGGGGCCGAGCTGCCAGGTCACCCGCCGCAACAACTCCCGTGACCCGCGCACGACGTCGACGTCTGTCAGGTCGATGACCTGCTTGCCGAGCCGCGCCGACGCGAACTTCGCCAGCGCGAGCGAATCGCGCGGATCCGGCTCGTCGGCGATCAGCGCGGACGCCGCGTCGAGGCGGAACTTCGGCTTCGACGTCCGGGCTGGCGCGCCCCGGCGGAGCCAGGCGAGCTCCTTGCGCAGCAGGTTCTGCCGCTTCGTCTCGGTCGCGTCGGCCATCCGTTCCCGTTCGGCCCGGGCCAGGACGTACGCCGCATAACCTCCGTCGTACGCAGCAACCGAGCCGCCGTCCAGCTCCCACGTCGTCGTACACACCGCATCGAGGAACCACCGGTCGTGCGTCACCGCGACCACAGCTTCGCCCCGCGCCACGAGGTGCCGCGCCAGCCAGTCCGTGACCTCGAGGTCAAGGTGGTTGGTCGGCTCGTCGAGCAGCAGCAGGTCGTGCTCGTCGACGAGCAGGGCCGCCAACGCGACCCGCCTGCGCTCCCCGCCCGACAGCCCGCCGACCACCCGGTCGGACGGAACGTCGGCGAGCAGACCCGCCAGCACCTCGCGGGCCTTCCGGTCGCCCATCCACTCGTGCTCGGCCCGCCCGCCCAGAACGACCGACGCCACCGTCGCGCCAGGGTCCAGGTCGTCGCGCTGGCCGAGCCTGCCCACCCGCAGGCCGCGGTTCAGCGTGACCCGACCGGCGTCCGGTTCCTCCTCCTGGGCGAGCAGTGCCAGCAACGTGGTCTTGCCGGCACCGTTCCGCCCGACGATGCCGATCCGCTCGCCCGCTGCCACGCCGAGGCTGACGCCATCGAGGAGCCGCTCGACGCCGTACGCCTTCTCGACGCGTTCGAGGTTGACGAGATTGACCGGGTTGATTGCCATGCGACCTTCCTGTCGTACTCCTGTCGTACGGGCGACGTTCGAGGCTATCCCGGGGTCCAGGTACCGCCACGATCGACCACGACCGCGCTCTCCGGCCGCTCGGAGTCGTCGAGTCCAGCCCCGGACGTGCCCGGGCCACACCCTCGGCAAGGACCCTCGATCCACGTCAGGATGGAACGCATGGTCGCTCGCCTGAAGATCACCGAGGTCGAACGCATCGTCGTCGACGTACCGTTCACCGACCGCTGCCAGGAGTGGAACGCCCTGCTTCCCAACGTCTGGAACTGGTCCGTCGTCGAGGTCATCAAGCTCAGCACCGACGCGGGAATCACCGGCTTCGGCGAGACCCTGCTCCACTACAGCTGGGGCAAGGTGTCCGACAAGGCGATCGCCCGCGTCCGAGGGGGCAACCCGGCCGACTTCCTCGCTGACGACTCGCTGGGACCCGGCCTGCAGATGGCGATGTACGACGTGGTCGGCAAGGCGCTCGGAGTTCCTGTCTCGGCGCTGCTCGGTCCGCGGGTCCGCGACTGGTGCCCGATCGCCTGGTGGAACACGAAGATGGCGCCAGCCGCACTCGCGGCGGAAGCGGCCGACGCGGTGGCCGCCGGTTACGCCTACCACAAGTTCAAGGCCCGCCCATGGTTCGACGTGTACGAACAGGTCGCGGCGATCGGCGCGGCGACGCCATCGCACTACCGGCTCGACATCGACTGGAACGGCATGCTGCTGCACGCCGGCGAGGCCGTCCCGGTGCTGCGCGAACTCGACCGCGACGAGCGGGTCGCGATCTACGAGACGCCGATCCCGCACGCCGACCTGGAGGGTTACCGGCAGATCCGCGCCAAGGTCGCACGCCCGGTCGCGGTCCACCTGCACGCCCAGCCGTACCAAGCGATGCTCCGGCAGGAGACGTGTGATGGCTTCGTCGTGGAGCGGGGCATCGCCGCGATGCTCCGGCAGAACACGCTGAACGCCGAGTTCGGCAAGCCGTTCTGGCTGCAGATGGTCGGGACCGGCCTCACCACGGCGTTGTGCGCCCACCTCGGCGCCGTCCTTTCCCACGCCCGTTGGCCGGCGGTCACGGCGATGAACAACTACGCCGACGACCTCATCGTCGACCCGCTCCTCATCAGGAACGGCTTCGTCCAGGCACCGACCGGGCCGGGTCTCGGCGTGACCGTCGACGAGGCCGCGCTGGAGCGGTACCGGATGGACCCGCCATACTCGCGGCCCGAGCGGCGGCACATCCTGTCCGTCGGCTGGCCAAGCGGCCGGCTCGTCCACTACGCCCACATGCCGGATCTGTGGAACGACTGCCTCGCCGGCAACTACCCCGTGCAGGACCGTGGCGTGACCTTCGACGTACGTACCGACGACGGCTCACCGGAGTTCGCCGAACTGTACGCCCGCGCTGACCGCGCACCGGTCCACGACGCCCGATGAGGTCCGGGCGCGATTGCGCCGTGAGGTCCTCGTGCGCCTCGCCGCCTCAACCAGCATGCGAAATTCCGGGCCTCGACATTCGGGCGAATTCCGAATTCCGGCTTTCTGCACACCTTTCGCCATGTATGCCGCCATGCGGAAACCCCCGGACAAGCCGGGGGTTTCCGTTCTTTCATCATATGTAACGATATTTTGCCGGCACCGAATCACGCACCGAGCAGGACGGCGCTCAGCGCAGGTTGAACTCGCCCTTCTTGGCGCTGCCGACGAAGCTGGACCACGCGCCAGCGCTGAAAACCAGCGCCGGGCCACGCCGGTCCTTCGAGTCGCGAACGGCGATTCGGGCGCCCAGGTCGGCCACTTCGACACAGTTGGACATGCCGATGGACGCGGACGCCTTCCGCCATCTCGCCTGAATCAGGTCATCCTTCATTTTCGCCTCCTTGTAATTTGGCCATCTCCGAGAGGATGGCCAAGATCTTCTTCCCGGACTGCGCCGGGCTGAGGGCCATCGCCGCCATGTGGTTGAACGCCCGCCCCGCGCGCTCGACGTCCTCCGGCTTCTCCAGGTAGGCGATGCCGGCCTGCCCATGGGTGTAGACCACGGGAGAGTGAACGTTCTCGTCGAACTCGCAGATCGTGAACGGGCCGATCGTGCCCGGGTAGCTCCCCACCTCGAACGGCACGATCTGGAAGATGCACTGGTCGCTCAGCTCGAGCAGCCGCATGAGTTGGCCGCGCATGATGCCGGGTTTCTTCCCGACGGGTCGCCGCAGCGCGGCCTCGTCGACGATCACCCAGAGTCGGCTCGGGTCGTTGCGGCCCCTCCAGAACGCCTCCTGGCGGGCCATCCGGATCTGAACCGACCGCTCGAGCTCCTCCGGTGACTCGAACGTGCACATCGCGTCGAGTGCGTAGGCATACTCCTCGGTCTGCAGTTGGCCGGGAACGACCATCGGTTCGAACGTACGCACCCGGCGCGCGTCCGACTCCAGCGACAGGAAGAACGCGTACTGCTTGGGCATCGAACCCAACGGGGCCCACCAACCGCGCTGCTTGCCCAACCTCTGCAGCTCGTGCAGGAGGTATCTGAGGTCGTCGTCCTCGAGCTTGTACAGCTCGAGGAGAGAGTCGAGCTCAGCCCGGACGACCCCGACCTCGGACGCTTCGATCTTGCGGATCTTGGACTCGGAGCAGTCCAGCCGGTGTGCGGCGTCCAGGTAGGAACACCCGGCGGACTCCCGGAGCTGCTTGAGCTCCTTGCCAAGCCGCCAGCGAGCGATCGTGGGTCCGGTCACTCTGGGCATGCAAACCTCCCCGGTGAGTAACTGCGCCCAAGTGTGACCCCTTGCCCATAGATGTCGCAAGTCCTTTCGCATCGATCAGTTTGGAAATTGTCATTCGGAACGCCCAGGACAGATCAGGAAAATTTACATTGGAAGAGTTACTTGACCATCCGTGGTGATCCTGTCACTCTGGGAGTCCCTACGGGCCGTCGTAGACCCCGGCCCATTCCCTGCGCGGCGGCCCGTAGGACCCAACATCGTTGGGCCGCCTTCACGTCAGATGGAGGGTCAATGCCCGTCGTCACGACAGTTATGCCGTGCCGCTTCCAGCTCTACCGGCATCGCGACGCGAGCGGCGTCTCCGGAACCGGTGTCGTCGCCTGGGGGACCATCTACCCCAACGGGAAGGTCAGCCTCGCGTGGTGCGGCGCCCGTCCGTCCGTCAACGTGTACGAGTCACTCGCCGACGTCACGGCGATCCACGGCCACGACGGTTGTACGCAGGTGATCATGTGTGACGAGCCGCCGCGGACAGCCACCGATCACGCACCCGGCTTCGACTGGTCGTAACACCCGGCCGAGGGGGTCAGGGTGTGGTGTCGACCCGCGCACCGTGTGATTCGGCCAGGGCGACCGCGCCCGCCAGGTCGACGTGCGTGCCGTCGAGCTTCGCCGAACTCAGGTCGACCGCCCGCAGGGTGGCACCGCGCAGATCGGCTTCCTTCAGCACTGCCCCGCGAAACGTCGTGTAGCTGAGGTCGCAGTCGCGCAACTTGGCGCCGGTGAGATCGGCCTCGGACAAGTCCGAGTCGCCGAGCCGTACGCCGGTGAGGTCGACGCCGGTCAGGTCCGCGCCCCGCAGCAGCACACTCGACCAGAGGCCTCCCGTCACCGTGATGGGCCGCAGGACGCAGTCGACGAAGCTGCTCCCCGTGAGCTTGCAGCCATCGAGCGTGGCCGAGAAGAAGGTCGTACGACGAAACTCGCAGCCGACGAACGCCGAATCCGTGTGCGCGGAGGCGTTGAACTTGCAGTTGCCGAACTCGCACCGGTCGAAGATCGCGCCCCTGCTCCGGGTCTCGGTGAGGTCGACGTCGTAGAACACGCACCGGACGTAGCGATGACCGTCGAGCTCACGGCCGTACCAGTCAACTCCGGTGAACGACTCCTCGATGTGCTGCTCAGCCTGGCCCGCCTCCTCGGCTCGCCCGGCCTGCCCGGACTGCCCAGCCTGCCCAGGCTGCTCGGACTGGCCAGACTGCTCAGGCTGCCCGGCCTGCTTGTCGCTCACGTGCTCATCCTGACTCATCGGCTTCATCTTGACTCGTACCACCGACAAGCCGGCACCACTCCGGTGCCCCGCGCACCTCGGTTCATGATCATGTGGGGATCATGCGCGCGCTCCCGTAGGGAGAACCCCAAGGTCCGCGCACATGATCAGGAAACCGAGGCGTCCACCGTCACGTCACGCCGGCCTCGGCGAGCACCATCGCGACCACGTGGCCCGGGTCGGCGACGTCTGGCGCGAGCCCACGCGACACGAACCAGGCGCAGATCGTCTGCGCGTCGCGTTCGAGGAACCGGACACCCTGCGGGTTGGTCACGACATCCACCAGCTGCGGCAGGTCGATGAGGACCAGGGTGTCCTCGTGGACGAGCAGGTTGTACGCCGACAGGTCACCATGCGTGTAACCCAGCCGCGCCAGGACCATCAGCGCGTCGAGCAGTTGGTCCCAGAGGGAGGCGAGCTCCGCCGGTTCGGGTCGCAGCTGCGCCAGCCGGGGCGCGGCGGCACCGTCGTTCGTACCCACGAACTCCATCAACAGCTCGGTCCCGATGTGCTGGACCGGGTAGGGCACCGGAGCGCCCGCGGACCACAGCTCACCCAGCGCGGCGAACTCGGTGACCGCCCACTGCTGTGCGATCAGGTTGCGGCCGAAGTTCGTCCGGTTGGAGAGCGCCCGCGCCTCGCGTGACTTGCGGGCGCGGCGTCCCTCGAGATAGCCGGAGTCCCGGTGGAACAACCGGTGGTCGGCGCTGCGGTAGCGCTTGGACGCGAGCAGACAGGCGCGATCGGTGTCGGGCCCATCTCCCCCGTGTTGCTGGCGCAGCGTGGCCCGTTCGATCAGGAAGACGTCCGCCTCCTTGCCGGTCTTGAGAACGCCGAACTCGGTGTCGACAGCCGCGAGATCGGTGACGAGCCAGTCCGGGTACGGCTCGGGGCCGCGGGGGGCTCCGAGGTCGTCCCAGGTGGTCCACCGGTATCCGGTGGGCGGCCCGTCGGCGATCGTGGCCGCCTCACGTTCCGTGGCGAGTCGGGCGCGGGCCTCCTCGGTCATCCGCCCCCGCGCCCTTGGAGCGGGACCACTCTCGTCCCGTCGACGGCGCATCCGCGTCGCCCTGGGCGCATCGTCGTCGTACAGGTCGAACTCGTCGAAGTCGTCGGCGTCATCCCAGAGGGCACTCGCCAGGCCCGCACTGTCCTCAGTGGTGCTGTCCTCGGTGACGCCGTCCTCGGAGTCGCCGTAGGTGAGGTCGTACACGACGGCGTCGTGCGGACCGCCGCGTGCCAAGGTCAGGTCGTTCTGGGGGTCGTTCAGGTGATCGTCGGGACGCTCGGAAGAATCAAGATCGAGATTGCGCTTGCGCACAGAAAGCTCCTTCGAGGGAACGCATCCCTCCAGGCGCGCCGCGACGCGAGGGGAGTGCCCGGCGTCAGCGCGGGAGGAGATGCACGTGAGGGCGGGTGCGATACCCAGCCCAGGCGACGGACTTGGCCATGACGCACCTCCTCGGTCCCTCGAACCCGATCACCACGGGATCGATCCTGCCGGCGTGACGCCGACGCTGCTGCGAGCATCGCGGACCGCGATGCCGTCCGGGCAACCTTGCCCGAACGCGGCGACGAGGCGCAACCGATTTCACCGGCTCAGGCTCACCGCCACCACCCGGACGGCCCTCGGATGGCCTGGGTCAGCGGGGTGGCTCAGGCACCGGGCCTGGGCGGGTGCCCTCAGGCGTCGACGATCCGCGCGCCCGGGACAGGGCCGGAAGCCCTGCGTACGGTCGTGCACACGCCCGACCCCGCGAGCCGGGCCGCGAGGTCCGTGGCGTGCTCGTCGCTGCGGGCGAGGAACGCACACGTCGGACCCGATCCCGACACGATGGCGCCGAGCGTGCCGAGTTCCTCACCGGCCGCGAGCACCTGTCCCAGCCGACTCCGCAGGCGCAACGCCGCCGGTTGCAGATCGTTGGCCAACGCCTGGCCGACGCCCCGCGTGTCGCCGGTACGCAGTGCCGACATCAACGGCCCGGGGACGCGCGGCGGAAGGACGGCGAGGTCCCCCCGCAGCCGGTCAAGCTCGGCGTAGACGGCGGGAGTCGACAGTCCGTTCCCGTCGAGCGCGAAGACCCAGTGGTAGCTGCCGCGTGCGAGGGCCGGCGTCACGATCTCGCCGTGGCCGGCACCCACCGCCGTACCTCCGACCAGGCAGAACGGCACGTCGCTGCCCAACTCCGCCGCGAGCTCGAGGAGGTGCGACCGGTCGAGTTTCGTCCCCCACAACGCATCGCAGGCCACGAGTGTCGCGGCCGCGTCGCTGCTCCCGCCGGCCATGCCGCCGGCGACCGGGATCCCCTTCCGGATCTCGAGCGCCACGCCCGCGTCGACCCTGGTCCGGGTGGCCAGCAGGGCAGCCGCCCTGACAGCCAGGTTGTCGGCGTCGAGCGGGATACCGGCCACGGTCTCCGGCGACTCGTCGGCGCCGCGAACCGTGACCGTGATCCCGCCGCCCGGGAGAGGGGCAGCCGCCACCTCGTCGTACAGGCTCACCGCCTGGTAGACCGATGCCAGCTCGTGGAACCCGTCGGAGCGGGGCGGCCCGACCATGAGCGCCAGATTCACCTTTGCCGGCGTACGCACGACCACGGCACGTTCCGCACTCACCGCACTCACCGGCCGGGCTTCCTCTCACTCGTCCGTGCATCGTCAGACTGGTTGTGCTCGCTCACCGTCGCCCGAAGTCCCTCGGCGATCCGGGCGAACGCCGCCACGTCGAGTCGTTCGCCTCGGGCGGCCGGGTCTACTCCGGCGCTCCGCAGCGCCTCCTCGGCCAGCCGTGGCGAACCGGCCAGCCCGGCCAGCGCCGAGCGGACGGTCTTGCGCCGCTGCCCGAACGCGGCGTCGACCACTGTGAAGACCTCGTCCCGCGACGCGCTGGTCGAAGGCGGTGGGCGCCGGGTGAACGCCACCAGACCGGAGTCGACGTTGGGCTGCGGCCAGAAGACGGTACGCCCGACCAGGCCGACCTTGCGGACCTCTGCGTACCACGCGGTCTTCACGCTCGGGATGCCGTAGATCTTCGACCCGGGCGTGGCGGCGAGCCGGTCGGCGACCTCCAACTGGACCATGACGAGGCCGTGCTGGATCGACGGGAGGTGAGCGAGAACCTCGAGGAGCACGGGTACGGCGACGTTGTACGGCAGGTTGGCGACCAGCGCCGTCGGCGCCCCCGGACCGGTCAGAGCACCTGCCCGCTCGGGCAGCCGGGCCAGCTGGAGCGCGTCAGCGTGGACGACGGAGAGCCGGTCGGCCTGCCCCGGCGCGAACCGAGCGACCGTCCGCGGCAACGCCGCCGCCAGCGCGTCGTCGATCTCCACCGCCACGACCTGCGTGACCGCGTCGAGCAACGCCAGCGTCAGCGAACCCAGCCCGGGGCCGATCTCGAGGACGACATCACGGGAACCCACGCCGGCGGCTCGTACGACGCGCCGGACCGTGTTGGGGTCGGTGACGAAGTTCTGGCCGCGCTGCTTGGTGGGGCGAATCCCCAGCTCACTGGCCAGCGCACGCACCTCCGCCGGTCCGAGGAGCCTCGGACCGGCGGAGGTCGCGCCAGACGCCTCGCTCACGGTGGGAACGCTATCGGTCTCCCACCCGGGCGCCTGCGCGTACTCGCCCTCAGCTGAGGGTTTCGGTCCCGCCTCTCAGCTGAAGAGCCGGCTCCCGCAGACGGGCCACTGGCCGGCGCCCGACCGCTGGTAGAGGAGCTTCGCGCGGTAGGTCTGCTCCGCCGAGGAGTTGTCGACCGGGTTCCCGGACCCGCCGACCGACTCCCAGGTCGACAGCGAGAACTGGTACAGCCCGTAGTAACCCGCCGGGTTGACCGCGTCCGGGTTGCCACTGGACTCGCAGTCGGCGAGGGCCGCCCAGTTGAGACTGTCGACCGAGCCGCCGACCGAGCCGCCGCCCGAGGGACGCTCCTTGGTGCCGACGACGACCACCTTGTCGACCGGCTTGGACACCACCCGCTGGGAGAGGACCTTGGTGCTGGCCTTCTTGCCGTCGACGTAGACGATCCGAATGACCTGCGCCTTCGTACCCTGCTGTCCCGCGCGTTCGACCTTGCTCTGGTCGTCGTACATCGACGAGTCCTCCTTGCGGACCGTCTTGTACGGAATCGCGACCGTCACCTGCCGCGTCCGGGTATCGATCCGGTTGATCGAGATCGTGACGCCGTTGTCGACCGTGGTGGACAGGGCGGGTCTGATCCTGTCATCGGCGTCGATCTTGACATTGGCGGCGGCCAGCGCCTCCTCGACAGTGAGGACGGGCGCGGAGATCCCGGTCTGGGTGCCGTCGTGCTTGACGATGATGCGTTTGACCGTACGCACCTCGACGCCGAGCCCCTTCCGGCCGATCCCGACCGAACGGCTGGCCGACATCTTCGCTCCGGCGTAGCGGACGCCGAGATCGTTGAACGCCTCCCCGACGCTCAACGCCGTCACCCAGTGGGTCTGCTTCCTGCCGTCGACCATGAGTGTCAACGGGCGGGAATAACGGACCGCGATCCGGCTACCGTCCGTGATCTTGGTGGACGGACCCGGCGCGACGAGATCGCGGCCGCTGACCGGAATATCTGCTGCTTGAAGGACGTCGGCCACTGAGGAGCCGAACGTGTGGACGGTGCGATCCTTGCCGTCGACCGAGACAGTGACGGCCTTGTCAAGTGTGGCGTAGGCGGCGCCGCTGAGACCGAGTGCCCCTACGACTGCGATGCCAACGGCACCGATCAAACCCTTCTTATGCACGGTGCTCCGATGCTTGCGCTTTCCGGGCACGGGCACGAGTGGCGCCAGCAAGCGGCAGTGTCGGCGCCCTCTCCCCTCCCCTTGAGAGGACACGACAGCTGACGTGCTCTTCAGCGTCGTCGGAGCGCCTTGCGAAACCCCCCTGGTACGCCGCCCGAGGCTTCCCGACCCCGGCCAACGCTTGGCGACGATACGGGAGGATCCCGCACTCATCAACCCAGTGTGTAAATTCTCTCCCCAATGCACTACGCACCGTAGCCAATACTGCCCGAAGGGGCAGGAGACCCGCATCCGGCCATTGGTACGGACCCGGCGCGCGTGACAGCCCCGGGGCTTGCGCAGATGACCACGCTGACCATGCCAGCGACCCTGGTCGGGCAGGGCACACACCTGGCTGGGCGGGCGCGGCACACACCTGGCTGGGCGGGCGGGGCACACACCAGGCTGGGCGGGCGGGGCACACACCTGGCTGGGCGGGCGGGGCACACACCTGGCTGGGCGGGCGGGGCACACACCTGGCTGGGCGGGACATTCACCTGGCCAGCTAGGAGCGTGGCGCCCGGGCAAGGGGTCGACGCATGTTCCGGGTACCGCGAGCCTCGCTGGCCAGGACAGTCAGAGGGTCTGCTGGCCGGCGTCGTAGACGAGCAGCCCGTCCGGCCCCACCCGTACGACGTCGGTGGGGCGGTGCACCTCCAAACGACCGTCGTGGAACAGGTGACGCACTGTCACATCCCGGACGAGCACGAGATAGTCCGCGAGCATCCGCCGGTGGCAGCGCCACCACACGCTCTCCGCACACATCACGGTCGTACGCCGGTCGGCGGCGTCGACCAGCAGCGTGTCGACCGCGTCGGCGAACTCGGTCGAGCGCATGTGCGCCGCATACCCCGCGAAGGCAGGCTGCCGGAGCGCCACGTCGGGCGAGTCGGCGGGAGCCTTGCGCCAGCCACCGAGCCGGCGTTCCCACCGGTAGTCGATCCCGTGCCCGGGCAGCCACTCCTCCAGGGCAGACCGGGCGACCTGCGGGTTCCGGCGGCTACCGGGGGCCGTCCGGACGTCGACGAGAAGCCGTACGCCGGCGGCCCGCAGGAGCGCCGCCAACTCCTCGGCCGACGCGGTGCCGTGGCCGACCGTCAGGACCTCCATGCCCCATCTCTACCCGACCGCCGGCCCGTGTCGTTCGCTGCCGGCGAGCGAACGGCACACACGCCGGGGCGACCAGAAGACCCGGATCCGACGGGCGTCAGCGCCGCCTGAAGCGGGTCAGCAGTCCGAACGGGTACGGCATCGGGCGGTCGCTGATCGTGGTGAGTTGTTCCATGTGGTCGTCGGAGAGTGGGCTGTCGGCCGTGGCGAGGTTGTCCTCGAGTTGTTCCGGTGTCCGCGCTCCGATGATCGGCGCGGTCACGCCGGGGCGCTGCATGACCCAGCGCAGTGCCACCTGGGCCGGGGTCCGGCCGATCTTCTCGCCGATCTCGACAAGCGCGTCGATCACGTCCCACGTACGCGCGTTGGCGTAGGTCTGCCAGGCTTCGGGCCAGCCGCCCGCGTCAGGATCCGCATCCACCCGGCTGCCTGCCGGCGGGGCTTCCATCTCACGCCGGTAGCGGCCGGTCAGCCAACCACCTCGTAGCGGGCTCCACGGGATGATCCCGACGCCCTCGTTGCGGCTGACCGGGACCAGATCCCACTCCGCCTCGCGGTCCAGCAGGTTGTAGAGCGGCTGGAGGCAGGAGAACGGCTCCCAGCCGTGCTGGCGGGCCAGGTCGATGGCCTTCTGCAGCTGCCAGCCGGCGTAGTTGCTGGCACCGAGGAAGCGGACCTTGCCGCTGCGGACGAGACCGTCGAGCGTGGACAGCGTTTCCTCGAGCGGCGTGGCGTCGTCGAAGACGTGGGTCTGGTAGAGGTCGATGTAGTCCGTGCGAAGCCGACGCAGGCTCGCCTCGACAGCGCTGAGCAGATGCTTACGCCCACCGCCGCCCTCATTGGGGCCGGGACCCATGTCGCCGTACGCCTTCGTCGCGATCACCAGGTCGTCGCGCGACTGCCGTTCCAGCCAACGTCCCAGGATCTCCTCAGAGACACCGGCGCTGTAGACGTCGGCGGTGTCGATGAACGTCCCACCCGCCTCGACGAACCGGTCCAGCATCCGATGGGCGGTCTCCTCGTCGGTCCGCGCGCCGAAGGACATCGTCCCGAGGCACAACTCACTGACTTTCAACCCAGTACGGCCGAGATATCTGTAGTCCATGGGCTGGACGGTAGGAGCTGGAGTGCGCTCAAGGTCAAGAAGGACGACGACGGCACCGATCAACCCGCGGGCCGGCCGGTCCGTCCCGCGCAGGGACCCCAAGGTGGCTACCAGGTGCCGAAGGCCGCCTCGGTTGCCGCGTTGATCGCCGCGCAGAGGGACTCCTCCTCCACACCGCGGACCTCCGCCATGCACCGGACCGTGAGCGGGATGAGGTAGCTCGCGTTGGTACGCCCGCGGTACGGATGGGGCGTGAGGTACGGCGCGTCGGTCTCGGCGAGGAGCCGCTCCTCCGGGACGACGGCCAACGCCTCCCGCAACGACGAGGCGTTCCGGAACGTCACCGTGCCGGCGAACGACAGGAAGTAGTCCCTGCGCACGCACTCGCGCGCCATCGCGACGTCACCAGAGAAGCAGTGCATCACCACCCGGTCCGGCGAGCCCTCCTCGGCGAGCACCCGCAGCACGTCGTCGTGGGCGTCCCGGTCGTGGATGACGAGCGCCTTGTCGTGCGCCTTCGCCAACCCGATGTGCGTGCGGAACGCGTCCTCCTGGACCTTCCACCCCGACTCGGGCGTACGAAAGTGGTCGAGGCCGGTCTCGCCGACCGCCCGCACCCGCGCACTCGCCCCGGCCAGCCGGTCGATCTCGGCGAGCGCGGCGTCGAGCTCACCCGCCTCCGCCAGCGCCGGGACCTCGTTGGGGTGCAGCGCCACTCCCGCAACCAGGGCGGTGAACCGGTCGGCCACCTCCACGGCCCACTGCGCGCCGGGCAGGTCGCAGCCGATCTGGACGATCCGGGGTACTCCGGCCGAGGCCGCGCGCGCGAGCGCAGCCTCGACCTCCGGTTCGTCGATGGGTGCGTCCGGCCGGCCGTCCGCCGTCCGGCGTACGACGTCGAGGTGGCAGTGCGAGTCGACGACCGGCGACACCAGAGGCGCCGGAATGGGCGGTGGATCGGACCGGCCACCGGTTCCGCCGCCAGTGCTGGCGGCGGGGCTCACAGGGACTCCGGCTGCACTCTCGTGGCCACCGGAAGGGCTGGTCACAGGGACTCCGGTTCCTCCTCGATCCGCGGGAACAACGGGCGCCCCTTGGTCACCACGGACCCCGCCGGAAGGATCCCCCACCGGCCCGCGTTGGTGAGCGGCTGGACGTCGAGTTCACCGAGGGAACTGGCCGCCCCCAGCTGCGCCCACAGGGCCGCCGCGGCCTTCGGCATCACCGGGTTGAGCAGCACGGCGATCGCCCGCAGCGACTCGGCCGCGGTGTAGAGGATCGTGCCCAGCCGGGAGTGTGCGCCGGGCGAGTCGTCCTTCGCGACCTTCCACGGCTGTTGTTCGGTGAGGTAACCGTTGACCGCCGACACGAACCCGTCGATCGCGGCGAGTGCGTCCTGGAACCGCAGGGCGCTCACCGCGTCGTCGGCGGTGCGTACCGTCTCGGCGAGCTTGTCGGCGAGCACCTGCTCGGCGGGCCCGTGGTCAGAGGCGCGCGGCAGCGTGCCGCCGAAGTACTGCCCGACCATGGCCGCCACCCGGGACGCGAGGTTGCCCAACCCGTTGGCCAGCTCGGAGGTGTAGACCGCGCGCAGGTGCTCCCACGAGAAGGAACCGTCCGCGCCGAACTGGATCGCCCGCAGCAGGTAGTAGCGGAACGCGTCCGACCCGAAGGTGTCGACGATCTGGCTCGGCGCGATGCCGGTCAGCTTCGTCTTGCTCATCTTCTCGCCGCCGACCAGCAGCCAACCGTGGGCGAAGACCGTCTGCGGCAGGGGCAGGCCCGCCGCCATCAGCATCGCCGGCCAGATCACCGCGTGGAAACGCAGGATGTCCTTGCCCACAAGGTGAACGTCGGCGGGCCACACCCGCTTGAACAGCAGCGGGTCGGTGCGGTAGCCGGCGGCGGTGACGTAGTTGAGCAGTGCGTCGATCCAGACGTACAACACGTGGTCGTCGTCCCACGGCACCGGAATGCCCCAGTCGAACGTCGACCGGGTGATCGACAGGTCCTGCAGGCCCTGTTTGACGAACGCCACGACCTCGTTGCGCGCGCTCGACGGCTGCACGAACTCCGGGTGCTCGTTGTAGTAAGCCAACAGCTTGTCGGTGTAGGCCGAGAGCCGGAAGAAGTAGTTGGTCTCCGAGAGCATCTCGACCGGACGGCCGTGCACCGGGCAGAGCTTCTCGCCGCCCACACCGTCGACCAGCTCCGCGGGGATCTTGAACTCCTCGCAGCTCACGCAGTAGGGACCCTCGTAGGTGCCCGGGTAGACCTGGCCGGCGTCGTACAGATGCTGCCAAAACTCCCGAACCCGTTCGGTGTGCCGGGTTTCGGTCGTACGGATGAAGTCGTCGTTGCTCGCGTCGATGGTCTCGAGCACCGGCTTCCAGGCCGTCTCGACCAGGCGGTCCGCCCACTTGCGGGGGCCGACGCCGTGCGCCTCCGCGCTCCGCATGACCTTCTGGCCGTGTTCGTCCGTGCCGGTCAGGAACCACACGGCCTCGCCGCGCTGGCGGTGCCAGCGGGCCAGGACATCGGCGGCAATGGTCGTGTAGGCGTGCCCGATGTGGGGTGCGTCGTTGACGTAGTAAATCGGCGTCGTGACGTAGAACGCCTTGTTGCCCCCGGTGTCCGGGCGGTGCTGTGCGGCATCGTCCATGTCCGTGATCCTAGTAAGGCCGGTCAGACGATCAGCCGATGACCTTCACCGCGTGGGTGGCGAGGCGACGGCGGCGGCATAGACGGTCCGGCGTGGTGTGCCGGTGACCTGCGCGACCTCGGTGATCGCGTCCTTGCGGGAGGCGCCGGCGTCGACCAGGGAGTCGACCTGGCGCCGGAGTTCGGCCACGTCGACGGCGGCTCGCGCGGTTTCCGGAGCTCCCTCCACCACGACCGTGATCTCGCCGCGTACGCCCTTGTCCTCGACCCACTCCGCCAGCGCGGCCAGCGGTTCCCGGCGTACCTCCTCGTGGATCTTGGTGAGCTCACGGCACACCGCGGCCCGGCGGTCGGGGCCGAAGGCGGTCGCCATCGCCTCGAGGGTGACGGCCAGCCGGTGGGGCGCCTCGAAGAAGACCATGGTCCGGCGTTCGGTGGCGAGGTCGGCCAGCCGCCTCCCACGCTCGGATGCCTTCCGCGGCAGGAAACCCTCGAAGCAGAACCGGTCGACCGGCAGTCCGGAGACGGCGAGGGCGGCCAGCACCGCGGACGGACCGGGGACGACGGTGACGTGCACGCCGGCATCGACCGCGGCGGCGACCAGCCGGAACCCGGGGTCGGACACCGACGGCATGCCCGCGTCGGTCACCAGGACGACCCGCTGGCCGGCGGCGAGCGCGTCCAGGAGTTCGGTCGTACGCCTGGCTTCGTTGCCTTCGAAGTACGACACGATCCGCCCGGCCACCTCGACACCGAGCCCGGTCAGCAACCGGCTCAGGCGGCGGGTGTCCTCCGCGGCCACCACATCGGCGCCTGCGAGCTCGGTACCGAGCCGGGGTGGAGCGTCGGCGAGAGACCCGATCGGCGTCGCGGCCAGGACGAGCACCCCGCCGTGGCGATCATCGCGGGCGGGGGGCTGCGTACGCGGTGTCACTGATCCATCCTCGCACCCAGGGTCTGCCTGGTGTTGCCGGCGACAGGCCGGACGCTATCCGTACGATGACCGGGATGACGACGACGTCCGACCGTGCCGGCGGCCCAGAGCCGGCATCCGGCCAGGCCAGCTTCGCGCAGTCGACCGCCGTGGTGGTCGGTCGCGACAGTGAGGGCCGGCCCCTCCCGTCCCTGCGCGAACGCCTCTGCCCGCCGATGCCCGACGACGGTATCTGGGGGTGGGTCGCCCCGCTGCTGATCACGGTGTTCGCGGCGGTCCTGCGGCTGATCGACCTCGGCCGGCCGGCGAAGTTCGTCTTCGACGAGACCTACTACCCCAAGGATGCGTTCAGCCTGCTGCGCTACGGCGTGGAGCACCAGTTCGTCGACAAGGCGAACGAACGCATCCTCGCCGGCGACCTCGACGTCCTCGACGGTCCGGCGTTCGTCGTCCATCCACCGGCGGGCAAGTGGCTGATCGCCCTGGGCGAGTGGGCGGTCGGGATGGACCCGTTCGGCTGGCGGGTCGCGATCGCGCTGTTCGCCACCCTGTCGATTCTGGTGATGGCCCGCGTCGTACGCCGACTCACCCGTTCGACGCTGCTCGGCTGCCTGGCCGGCTTCCTGTTCGCCCTCGACGGTCTGCACCTGGTCGAGAGCCGGATCGCTCTGCTGGACATGCCGGCGATGGTGTGGCTGCTGCTGGCGTTCGGTGCCCTGCTGATCGACCGCGACTGGGCCCGGCGCCGGTTCGTCGACGCCGTGGAACCCATCGGCCGCGTCGCCGTCGGTGCCTGGGGCCCCGACCTCTGGTGGCGACCGTGGCGGCTCGTCGCCGGCGTGTGCTTCGGCCTCGCGGCCGCGACGAAGTGGAACGCAGCGTTCGCGCTGGCGGCGTTCGGCCTGCTCACCTGGGCGTGGGACATCGGCGCCCGGCGGGCGATCGGAGTCAGCATCGGCCTCGCCCACGCGGGGCGGATCGCACGCGACGCGGTCCTGGCCTTCACCACGGTCGTCGGCACGGCCATCGCCGTGTACCTCCTCTCATGGGCCGGCTGGTTCGCCTCGCCCGACGGCTACGACCGGACGTGGGCGCAGGACCGGCCGGCGAGCGGCCTGGCGGTGCTGGTGCCCGACGCGCTGCGGTCGTTGTGGCACTACCACGCCGAGATCATGTACTTCCACACCCACCTCACCGAGAAGCACCAGTACGCCTCTGATCCGTTCGGCTGGCTGGTCATCGCCCGACCGGTGTCCTTCGACTGGGTAGACAAGATCGGACCCGACCAGGGGTGCCCCACCAGCCGCTGCGTCCAGGAGATCCTCGGCATCGGCACTCCCGTGCTGTGGTGGGGAGCCGTCCTCGCACTGGCCGCCTGCGGCATGTGGTGGGTCGCGGCCCGCGACTGGCGCTTCGGCGTCCCGCTGGTGGGGGTCGCAGCGACCTGGCTGCCGTGGTTCGCCTACACCGACCGGCCGATCTTCTACTTCTACGCGATCGTGATCCTGCCCTGGCTCGTCATCGGGGTGGTGCTCGTCCTGGGCAAGATCCTCGGTCCCGCCGACGCTTCGCCGACACGCCGGATGTGGGGCGCGGCCGCCGTCGGCGGATTCACCCTTCTCGTACTGCTGAACTTCGCCTATCTCTACCCGATCCTCACCGATCAGGTCATTCCGTACGACGAATGGCTGAACCGGATGTGGTTCCGCTCCTGGGTTTAGCCGGATGCCCGTCGCCGCCGCATTTGGTGGCGCCCGATAATTCGATGGGTACGGCCGCGAATTGATGACATGATCCTCCCGCCCGTGCTGGCCAAGAAATGGGCCGCACATCAGGTTGCGACGAGGGAGGCGGGCACATGTCGGGTGGCAGTCGGATCACCTTGTTGCGTTGGCAGCTCGACGTCGCGTGGTCGCTGCTCGAGTTACATCTGGGCGATCTCAACGACGAGGAATGCCTGTGGGAACCCACTGTCCACTGTTGGACCGTACGTCGTCAGGGTGGTGGTCAATGGTGCGCGGACTGGGAGGTTCCCACACCACAACCGGCACCGGCGCCCTCGATCGCCTGGCTGCTGTGGCACATCGGTTTCTGGTGGACACAAACCTATGACAGCTGTTTCGGTACGCACGGCCGCCTCTTGCGTACGGACTTCGAATGGCCCGGAAGCGCCGACGCGGCAGTGCACTGGATCCTGGACTGCAAGGAACGCTGGAGCGCGGCGGTGGACGCACTCGACGAAGCGGAGCTGGACTCCCACGCGCGCAGTGGCTGGTTCCTCCGCGGCACAAAGCCGTTCGGCCATGTCGTGGCCTGGGTCAACACCGAGCTGATGAAGAACGCGGCGGAGCTTGGGCTCCTGCGCAAGCTGCACGCGGCCGCGTCGTACGAAGAAGAGTCCGCCGCCAGCTGACGCGTCCTTGGCAGGTCGTCCAACGGGACCTTCGACCCTGGGGTGCGGAGAATGCGGCGACGAAAGTGAGAGATGACCACTTTCGCATCCGCGAGAAAAATGGTCACACCTGGGAAAGACTCGGCACACCGGGGGGAATACCTCGTACATCAGAAAGCGACTGGAGCCAGAACGCATTCTGATACCCAGAAGCTGTCGTCATCGCCGGAGCGGTCGTCGAGTGGGAAAACGGGAGGCTCACTCATGGGTGACGTCGCGCGGATCACCGAGATCTCGGCCCGGTCCGCACAGAGCTTCGACGACGCGATTCGGGTAGGGATCTCGCGGGCGACGCTGACCCTCCGCAACGTGACCGGCGCCTGGGTAAAGGAACAACAGGTGAAGGTCCAAGACGGGCAGATCACCGAATACCAGGTCAATCTGCTCGTCACGTTCGTCCTGGACTGACAGCCGTCCGCAGGCCGGACCAGTTCCGCATCCGCGCGGGCGACCGTCATCGTGGGGCAGGATGCCTCGCGACGATTCGTGCGGAAGAAGGCCTGACATGCACGCGTCTGTCGGTGATCGCATCGTGGTTCGGACCGAGAGCCTCGGCCTGCCGCCACGGGAGGGAACTGTCCAGGAGGTCCTCGGCGGACCGGACGCCGAGCACTACCGCGTGGCCTGGGATGACGGACACGAGTCCGTGCTGTCTCCGGGTCCGGACACCCGCGTGCTACCCGCCAGGGGTGGGGTCCCACGGCAGCAGGCGGCACCCGCGGCGCGCATCCGGCCCGCCGGCCCGCATGACCCGGTCGAACGCATCATGAGCAGCCCGGTCGCCACGATCGGCGGCCACGACTCGCTGCGGGTCGCCGCCGAGACCCTGACCGCCGCCAACATCGGGGCGCTGATCGTGACAAGCGACGAGGACGACAGACCGCTCGGCCTCATTTCCGAACGCGACGTCGTACGCGCTCTCGCCGCCGGTGGCGACCCCGACGAGGTCTGGGCGGCGGACGTGGTGGGCCTCGACACGGTGTGGGCGAACCCCACCGACTCCACGTTCGATGTGGCGAGGCTGATGCGCGACGCCGAGGTCCGGCACATGCCGATCCGATCCGGCGAGAACTGCGTCGGGATGGTCTCGATCCGCGACGTCCTCAGGATCCTGATCGGCTCGTAACCCGTCGACCGCCAAAGGCAATTACCGAGGTGCATGCGGCAAAGAAGGAGGGGAGCCCTTCGGCGCCCGCGGTTCGAGTCACCTTGCGCCCCCCGTTTCCCCGAACCGCTTCCACCAAAGGGCTTCCCTGTCCGAATACCTCACCATCACCACGGGGTGTGCCGGACGGGCCGTTGGTCCCGAGGCGGTCGGGACATTGGCCATCGCGGGAGAACGCGTCGCCGCTCGCCTCGTCGCCGCTCGGGCACACACGGGGCGCGTCGTCACTCGGCGCAGTCCCGCCGACGTCGCCAGTCGCTGTCACCAGCTGGAGTCGAGCGGCATCCCCTCGGTGTAGCCGGCCGCACTCTGGACACCCACAACCGCGCGTTCGTGGAACTCCTCGAGGTTCGTCGCCCCGACGTAGGTGCATGAGCTGCGGACCCCGGCCACGATGGCGTCGAGGAGGTCCTCCACGCTCGGATGCTCCGGGTCGAGATACATCCGCGCACTGGAGATGCCCTCGCCGAACAACCCCTTGCGGGCGCGCTCGAACGGCGTGTCCTCGGCGGTACGGAACCGCACCGCGCGGGCCGACGCCATCCCGAAGCTCTCCTTGTAGAGCCGGCCCTCGTGGTCGCGTTGCGCGTCGCCCGGCGACTCGTACGTACCGGCGAACCACGAACCGATCATCACGTTGGCGGCCCCTGCGGCGAGTGCGAGCGCCACGTCGCGTGGATGGCGTACGCCGCCGTCGGCCCAAACATGCTTGCCGAGCGCGCGGGCCCGCGTCGCGCATTCGTACACCGCGGAGAACTGCGGCCGGCCCACCGCCGTCTTCATCCGGGTGGTGCACATGGCGCCGGGGCCGACGCCGACCTTCACGATGTCGGCGCCCGCAGCCACCAGGTCGCTGACTCCTTCGGCGGTGGCGACGTTGCCCGCCACGATCGGCACGGACGGCTGGAGGGCGCGAAGGAGCCGGAGCACGTCGAGGGTGCGTTCCTGATGTCCGTGCGCGGTGTCGACGACCAGGACGTCCACGCCGGCGTCGAGGAGCGCCTTGGCCTTGGTCTCGACGTCGCCGTTGATGCCGAGCGCGGCACCGATCCGGAGCTTGCCGGCCGCATCCGTGGCGGGTTCGTACAGGCTCGCGCGAAGCGCCCGGAGGCGGGTGAGGATGCCGACGATCCGTCCGTCCGCGTCGACAACCGGCGCGAGCCGGTGCCGGCCATCGTGCAGCTGGTTGAACGCGTCCTCGGCGTCGATGCCGGCCGGCAGGGTGAGCAGTTCGGTCGACATGATGCCGCCGAGCTGGGTGAACCGGTCGACTCCTTCGCAGTCGGCCTCGGTCACGACACCGATCGCCCGGCCGTCCTCGACGACGATGACCGCGCCGTGTCCGCGCTTGGGGAGCAGGTTGATCGCCTCGCCCACCGTTCCTGTGCGGACCATCGTGATTGGCGTGTCGTAGACCGTGTGCCGTCGCTTGGTCCAGGACACGACGTCGGCGACCACGTCGACCGGGATGTCCTGCGGGATGATGGCCAACCCGCCGCACCGGGCCACGGTCTCGGCCATCCGGCGGCCGGAAACGGCGGTCATGTTCGCGGCGATGATGGGGAGGGTCGTGCCGCTGCCGTCGGCGGTCGCCAGGTCGACGTCGAGCCGGGACGCGACCGCCGAGCGGTTGGGTACGAGGAACACATCCGAGTACGTGAGATCCTGCTCAGGAACCCGGTCATGGAGGAAGCGCATGTCCACCCCCTTGCGTCGTCGGCGGCTGGGGTGGCCCCCAGGTGATCGAGTGTGACCGTCGCCCTCAGCACGGTCCTCGACCACTTGCAGGCTACGACTGCTCCGCAACCCGCCGCGTGGGTGTCCCGTCCACCATGCTGCCAGTCCTACGCCGGTCCCGCGACCAGGAATGTCCCGGCTGCCCGGTTGGTTGGGTCATCGGCGAGAACCGACCGAAGGTCCCGATTCGAGGAGGCCCCATGCCGTACGTCAATGTCCGGATCACCCGCGACGGCGCCACCGCCGAGCAGAAGGCCGAGTTGATCAAGGGTGTGACCGACCTGCTGGTGCGGGTCCTCGACAAGGATCCGGCGCGGACGTTCGTCGTGATCGACGAGGTGGACACGGACAACTGGGGCGTCGGCGGGATCTCCGTCAGCGAGTTCCGCCGGAACAGCACCTGACGGTACGCACGACGCGATCCACCACCCGGTTCGACCACGGCAGTGGCGCCGCTGCGACAGGTGCCGCTGCGATCAGGACCTCGGCGACGCCGGACGTCAGGCGCCCTTCGCCGTGTCGACGGCTTCGGCCACGTCGGCGGCGTCTTCGGCGTCTTCGGCCGTGAGCTGGAACACCCGGGACTTGGAGATCCCCAGGATGCGAGCGGCGTCGCGTCCCGGCATACCGACGTCACGCAGGAGCCTGGCGGCCCGACGCAGCGACAGCATGCGCGCGTGATGCGCTTCCTGCTCCTCGCGGGCGTGCGTGTCCGCGGCGTCCAGGGCGTCGGCCACGTCATCCGGGAGTAACCAGTCGACCCGCATGTCGACCGCTGAAGCATCCCCCCCGGATGCTTCAGCGATCAGGCGGGCGGCGACGGAGGTCACCTCGTCCCATGACTTCGCGGCCGCCGCTCCCACACCGTCGACACGGATCACCCAGGCGCTGGCCTCCGTCATGTACTCGGCCGACACGTCGAACGTGGCCACGGCCAAACCCCCCTTTTGCTCTCCCGTACAGGGGCCCGCCCCCCGTAAGCGGGCCCCGCTGGCGACGCACGCTGGTCCCGCACCGTTCCCGCCGGCAGATCCCCCTGGATGTGAACCGGTTGCACGACCAACTGGACGAGAGGAAATTATCTTCCTCGCCGACGTTCGTCCAGCGGCCTGGACGTCAGGCGAGCAATCCCATTGCCCTCCCGTTGACCAGAGATTTGGCCGAAACCGCAAATCCTTCGAGCGCCGCGACCGGAAGGCCCTGCAGAGGGGTCTTCAAACGGGTGACATGTCCGGTAAGAGAGAAAATCTTCCGAAGAACACGAAATGGCAACGATTGGCGATGCAGGTGCCACCTCGAAGAGACCCCGGCGGGCTGCGGTCGCCAGGACGAGCGGCAAAGTTGGCGAGCGCGCCCACTCCCACCTAGGGCTCACATGTGATTTGCATCACACGGCAGGGTTCCACCGCTATCGATCATAGTAGGCGGCGGAATCGGCGAACTCGGCCGTCGGTACAAGCGACAAATCGCGCTATTTCTTGCTATGAGGGATTCGTTCAATCCCCAACCGGCCTGAGGTCAAGAAGGTCTTTCTCGCAGAACGTACGCGGCAATGCGCCTCACGTGCATCGCCATCATCGCCACGGGATGCCGGACACGTGCGGGCCGGAATTCTGGCGTACTACGACGCGCGATCGTAGCCGATGGCGACGAGGTCACTGGATAGGAACAAAGATCCTCTGTTAGGACTATCTCACCATCGATCGTGCCTATCCGGGCGCGTGACGACCCGCTTCGCCGAGCTCCGCCCAGTGGTGTCGTGTCCCCATCTCGGTTGGGCGGAGACGGAGGACCCAACGTGAGTGGAACCCCATCGGTGGTGGGGTTCTGGGGTTAAGCCGCCGTCGTAGGCAGGCCGGGCATTCCTCTCGCCCGAACCCGACAGCTAACTCCGCGGGCGACGAGAGGGAACGGATCTTTACATGCCCTATAAGGCAAAACACCGCGGCACCACCCGGCGCCGAAAAGTGGCGAAGAAAGTCACCAGGACAGCCGCACTCACCGGCGTCGCCGCGGCCGTACCCATGGTCGGTTTCGCAGCACCTGCGCACGCCGCCACGGCCGACACCTGGAATCGCCTCGCGCAGTGCGAGAGTAGCGGCGACTGGAGCATCAACACCGGCAACGGCTATTACGGCGGCCTGCAGTTCGCCGGTCCCACCTGGCGTGAGTTCGGCGGCACGAAATATGCGTCCCGCGCAGACCTCGCGACCAGGGCCGAACAGATTGCCATCGCCGAGAAGGTTCTCGACGTCCAGGGCTGGAACGCCTGGCCCGCCTGCTCCCGCAAGCTCGGCCTCGACGAGGGCGACAAGGCAGGGACCGCGGGGAGTCCGTCCAGCACCAAGACCACCAAACAGCAGCGAGCCCGAGACAGCGCGAGCGCGCGCGCCGCCAGGTCCGCCCGCGCCGCTCGGTCGGCGCCGAAGTCGGTACCGGCGCGCAAGCCGGCAGCGGGCACCTATGTGGTCCGGCCGGGTGACACCCTCTCCGGCATCGCCCGGGCGAACCGGGTGCCGGGCGGCTGGAGTGCGCTGTGGAAGATCAACCGTGGTGTGATCGGATCGAACCCGGACCTGATCCTCCCCGACGCCCGGCTGCGTCTCGTGGGCAAGGCCAGCCCGGCGAACGATCGCGCTCCCAGCAAGAAGGGCTCGGCGCGCGACGCGGGCGCCCAACGGTCGTCGCGGTCCTCTGACCGGTCGTCGGACCAGCAGGCCGCAAAGCCAGCAGCCAAGGATTGGGTCCTGCCACTCACGTCGTACCGCCTGACCGCGCGGTTCGGGCAGAGCGGGAGCAACTGGTCGTCATCGCACCACGGGCTCGACTTCGGCGCCAGCAGTGGTTCGCCGATCCGCGCCGTCGGAGCAGGTCGGATCGTCAGCGCGGGATGGGACGGCGCCTACGGCAACCGGATCAAGGTCCGGCACGCCGACGGCACCGTCACCCTGTACGCGCACATGTCCCGCCTGGCACAGACCTCGGGCGAGGTCAGCGCCGGGACCGTGATCGGTTACGTCGGCGCCACCGGCAACGCGACTGGTCCGCACCTGCACCTCGAGGTCCGGCCCAACGGGGGCGGTCTGAACACCGCGATCGACCCGTACGCCTGGCTCGAGAGCAAGGGCCTGCGCCCCTGAGTCGAGGAGTTCCTCCCCCGTGGCAATTCGCCTCACGGGGGAGGAATTCCGCATGAGGCCTTATGTCGGTGTCGCTCGGGTCATCAGACCACGAATTTCTGCCAGACGGCACTCGAAACTTGCCGAACTGCTGCGTAACGTGGCGCTTGGAATGACGGAGGCGCAGGTGCCGGCGAAGACTTCACGTGAGCTTCTCCGTTGACGTCGGCGCCAGCCCGTTCGTCGTGACCGACAACACCAGAAGTCCAACGCAGCAAGGACAATTGCGTCGCAGACGCTCGACTTCCACAAGGGCGTGGCGACCCGAGAGATCCCCTTTGTGGATGGTGCTGGCGGGAGATCTCGCTGACCACCGGACAGGAAACTCAGCCAGACCCTCACCGCCGATTTCGACTCCGCACAAAGGGGGCGAAGGGGCGAGAGCAATGACAACGGATCCGCATGATCCCAGAAGGGATCAAGCACCTGGGACACGGGAGACCGAAACTGCCCAGGCTCCGGGAGTACCAGCCCAGGCAAAGCCTTCGGAGGAGACGTCGGAGCGTTCGTATGGCCGGACGACCGAACGGCCGGCCGAGCGCGCCGAGCGGAGGACCGAACGGCCGGCGGGCGAGCGCGGAGAAGGCAAGGCCGGCGCTCTCGCGAAGATGCGTTCGTGGATGCCGCTCTTCGCACTCGGGTGCGTCAGTCTGATCGTGGGCATCATCGCGCTGGCATGGCCGGGCATCTCCCTCACCGCCGCGGCTGTCCTCTTCGCGATCCAGGTCCTGGTGTACGGCGTCTTCTGCTTCGCACGGGCGGCAGCCGGGGAATCGGACCGTACCGGACCGGTCGTGATGGGATTCCTCGGGACCTTCGCGCTCATCGTCGGCGTTCTCGCGTTGCGCGATGGCGGGGCTTCGGTCGCCACCCTGGCCACGTTGTTCGGGGTGTTCTGGTTCGCCGCTGGAGCACTCGCCGTGCTGGCGACGCTCTTCGGGCCGGACCGTGGGCCTCGGTCCATGGGCCTTCCAATGCTCGCAGGGTGCCTGGCCGTCGTCGTGGGCATCATCACCCTTGCGATCGGCGGAACCTCGCTGGGCGTTCTCACGGCGATTCTGGGGATCTGGCTGCTGGTGTTCGGGGCGCTCACACTCGCCATGGCCGTCATGACGAGATCGGCCGGGCGCGGCGCGAAAGGACGGCGGCGCGAGGCTGCTGCCGCGCACTGACCAGCGTCAGGCCTGCGGCTGGGCGCGCCTAAGTATGGCTTGGGCGCGCCCTTAGGCGCGGTCCGCGCCGAGCATCTGGTGGGCAAGACGTTCGAGACCAGTACGGATCCGCCTCGCCGAAATCCGGCGTTCATGACGTTGGTAGGAGTAGACGTCGGGAGCGAGCGGGGCAAGGAGACTGTCGACGAGCGGGGCGGGATCGGGTACCTGTGCGTCCTTGAGCAGGGCCCGCACATGAACCCGCCAGAAGCCGTAGGCACCAGTCGCGAACCGCGCTTCCCCGACCTCTGCACCGAGCGCGAGATGGATGTGGCTCTCGAGCAGCTCGACCATCGCGGCATAGAACGCGGCGAGCCGCTCGGCCGGCGGCGCCCCCGGGCCGAGTGGTGGATCACCGCGGAGCAGCTGTTCCTGCAGACTGCGTTCGTGTTCGTCGAGGAGGGCGCGTGCGATCGAGGCGATGTCGGGATAGCGGCGGTAGAGGGTGCCGCGACCCACACCCGCCGCGGACGCGACATCTCCCATGGTGACGTTGCGGGCTCCCCGAGCGGCGAAGAGTTCGGCCGCCGCGTCGAGTACCCGCTGGCGGTTGCGCGCGGCGTCGGCACGCTCGGGCCGAGACATGGCGAGCAGCCTATCCAACCGGGCACGGTGTCCAGGTTCGCTCGGCCTGTTCCGCCCAACGCCTTGCGGCGCTGGAAGACCGCTCGTTATCTTCTCGTACAGCAGAGTAGCAATTCCGAATAGCGAAACTTTCGAGTTGGTTGAGACGTTCGGTCCATCGTCCGTCCAGCGCTCCTCGGCCCGGACGATCCGACGTCACGATGGAGGGGCGGTCGTAGTGCCAGCCGGCAACCTGCCTGCATTTCCTTATGGTGCGGTGTATTTCCGCAAGTCGAACCCACCTCGCGAGGACTGGACACGGGACTACCAGACAGCGGCCGAGGACGGCCACAACGCCTTCCGGCACTGGTTCCTGTGGTCGGCGGTCGAGATCGCGCCCGGAGAGTTCGACTGGGCCGACTACGACCGCCAACTCGACCTCGCGGCCGACAACGGCATCAGGACCATCGTCGCGGAGATGATGACGTCGGCACCGGAGTGGGCGTTCCGTTCGCTGGCGCACGCGCGATTCGAACGCCGCGACGGCACACCGGTGCGTTCGGGCATCAGCCCGAGCTGTGCGATCGGCGGCTTCCCCGGCCTCTGCCTCGACAACGAGGATGCGCGGGACCATGCCGGAGCCTTCCTGACTGCGCTGGTGACCCGGTACCGCGGCCACCCCGGCCTTGGCGGCTACGACATCTGGAACGAATGCGGTTACGGCGAGGACGTCTGCTACTGCCCGGCCACAGCCGAGAAGTTCCGCTCCTGGCTGCGCGAACGCTACGGGGATCTGCGTAGCCTCGGCGAAGCCTGGGGCCGGCACAGCTACGCCACCTGGGACGACATCGACCCGCCGCGCACCATCGAGCCCTACGCCGACGTGCTCGACTGGCTCACCTTCCGCCAGGACAACGCCTACCGCCTGATGCGCTGGCGGGCGGAACTGGTTCGCTCGATCGATGGTGACTGCGCGCTCACCGCGCACGGAGTCGCGGGGAGCTTGACCCATGCCGCGCCGCGCGGCACCGACGACTGGCGTGCGGCGGCCGAGGTCGAGTCGTACGGCCTCACCTGGGGGTCGAGCCGACACGGTGACGAACCGTGGAAGCAGCTGCACGCGATGGATCTTGTCCGGTCGGCGTGCCGCGGCAAACCGTTCTGGCACGCCGAAGCCTACGCGGGACCGCTGTGGATGCAGCGCCAGGTGATCGGAAAGCCACGCGACGAAGGCCGGATCGCCTCGGTCGAGGACATCCGCTACTGGAACCTCGCGAGCTTCGCCGGCGGGGCATCGGGGCTCTTCTATCTGCGGTGGCGGCCGTTGCTGGACGGGCCACTGTTCGGTGCGTTCGGTGCGTACGGCATGGACGGCTCACGCACGGACCGGTCGGCGATGGTGTCCTCCCTCGCTGAGTGGGCGACTGCGCCTGCGCAGCGACAGCTGTGGCAGTCCGGGCCGGCGCCGGCCGATGTCGGGATTCTCTACGTGCCGGAGACGCAGCTCTTCACCTATGCCCAGCAGGGAAGTACCGATCACTATGCGCGGGCGATGCAGGGCGCCTATCAGGGATTCTTCGCGAACAACATTCACGCGACCTTCGTTCACGTCGACGATCTCGAGGCCGGGGACGGCGTTGCCGCTCCGGGCACTGTCAACCCGACCTTGCTCTACCTTCCGTTCCCGGTGATGTTGACGAAAGCGACTGCGGACAAGCTGCGCGCCTGGGTCGAGGCCGGCGGGATGCTTGTCGCCGAGGGGTGTCCGGCGTACTTCTCCGACCACGGCAAAGTCGGGACGACTCAACCGCACCGAGGGCTCGACGCTCTGTTCGGAGCGCGCGAGTCCTATGTCGAGTTCACGCCCGACCTGCTCGACGACCTCTCGCTCCGCGTGGACGGCTCGACGGTGCACGGCGGTGTCTTCCTGCAGGCGTACGAGCCGACGACGGGCACGCCGGTCGGGTGGTACGCCGATGGCAAGGTCGCGGCCGTCGACCACGCTGTCGGCGAAGGGCGGACGCGGCTGGTGGGAACGTTCCCGAGCGTGGGTTACCACCGCCATCATGCGCAGGGGACGCGAAGCTATTTCGCTCGGCTGCTGGACTGGGCGGGGCAGCGGCAGCGGGTCAGGGTCAGTGATTCGCGGGTGACCGCACGGGTCCACGACGGTGACGGCGGCAGGTATCTCTGGTTGCTCAACCCGACCCGGGAACCGGTGCGGGTCACCGCCAGTCTCGCCGCCACCGCGAAGGCCGTCGGCGAACTGGAGGTCCTGTGGGGTGGCGGCGAGAGCGCCGTCCTGGTTGACCAACATTCGATCGACGTCCAGTTGCCCGCCCGCGATGCCGTGGTGGTGGAACTCGGCTGAACCCGAGAAGCACCAGCCGCGTCCGGACGTTCGAGTGGTTCTGCGTGTCCTAGGGGTGTCTGATGGATCACGATCGATCAGACACCCCCTAGCGCTCCGCTCGTTGCTGGAGTTGCCGTGCCCAGTGTTGGGCGTACCCACCGAGAAGTCTGTCGGTGAACCACCCGGCAAGGACGAAGACGGCAAGTGATACCGCAGCGACGAGAACGAACACCAGCATCGAGAGTGGGCCAGCGCCGAAAGTGATGAGCATGTCCGCCATGCTCATAGCGGCGGACCCGGCAGACCATGGGCGAGACTGCCGGCTATCGATAGGTTCTGGACATGCACACCGTGGCGATCCTGGCGCTGGAGCGATCCGGTGGCATCGACATCTCCATCCCCTGCATGATCTTCGCGCAGGCGTACCCGATGGGTCACCACGGTCCGCCCGCTCAGCCGCTGTACAACGTGCGGGTGTGTGGGCCCATGGTCACCACGACCGTGCCGTATGGGGACGTCGCGTTCCGGATCCTCCCTCCGTACTCCTGGGCCGACGCTGCCGCCGCTGACACGATCTGGATTCCCGGACTGTCTCGGTATACCGAGCCTCCTCCGGAGGAGGTGATCCGGCTGCTTCGCGACGCGCACGGGCGAGGCGTGCGGCTGGTCGCGATCTGCAACGGTGTCTTCGTGCTGGCCGCGACCGGACTCCTCGACGGCCGGAGAGCCGCGACCCACTGGACACATGCCGCCCAGCTGTCTTCGCTCCATCCGGACGTACGCATCGACGACGCGGTGCTGTTCGTCGACGACGGGGACATCCTCACCACCGCGGGCGGGGCTGCCGGACTCGATCTCTGCCTGCATCTCGTCCGGCGCGACCACGGCTCGGCTGTGGCGGCCGAGACAGCTCGCCACACGGTGATGCCACTCCAGCGAGATGGCGGTCAGGCGCAGGTCGTCCACTACGTACGCCCGGACACTGGCCGCAGTCTGGAGCCGGTGATGCGATGGCTGGAGGACAACCTCGCCGCAGACCTGACCCTGGAGGCGGTCGCCTGCCGGGCGGGGACCAGCGTACGGACGCTCAACCGCCGGTTCCGCGCACAAACCGGCACGACGCCCCTGCAATGGCTGATCGGTCGACGGCTGCAACGAGCCAGGGAACTGCTCGAGACCACCGACCTGTCAGTGGAGGAGGTCGCCTCGTGGTGCGGATTCAGCAGCGCCATCACGCTGCGTCAACACTTCCGCAGGACTGTCGGTACGACGCCACTCGCGTACCGGCAGACCTTCACGCCGCGTCCGGCCCGAGCCACGGCTGACTCGCGTCAGCTCAGCCGATGAGTGAGGTCCAGGCACGATTAAGGACCTGCAGAACAAGTTTTCCATCTCCGGTACTACCCGGATTTGGTGGTCGGGTTCACCGTCTGGATCTCTCGATCCTCCGGTTACTCAGCCCTTATCAGGCTTTCCCGCTTGCTCCACAGGCCTACCCCTCATGTTTCTCGACGACCAAACACCCTGCATAGGGACCAAGGTCCTGACCGCAAGGGACTGGCGCGTCACGGCGGGCGGCAGGCGCGTCACGGCGGGCGCTTCGCATCGCTGCCGCGGGACCCGCGAAGATGGACGCCCTGGCATTCGGGATACGGGCCCACGGCCCAAAACTGCGGAACGAGCGAGGAGGGCCATGTCCAGCCACTCACAAGGCAGACCGAACCAGGACTCCGCCGTGCAGGATGATCCGTTCCACCGGCTGCACCACCTCACGCCGGCGGTGCTCTCACCGGAGACCGCGCAGTCCGCCGGCATGCACCGGCTGGCCGCGATCAGCGGAGCGTCGGTGGGCTCGCAGAAGCTCTGGATGGGCCAGACCCACGTCGCGCCGCGCCTGGCCTCTGCCAACCACCATCACGGCGACTCCGAGACCGCGATCTACGTGGTCAGTGGAGCCCCCGAGTTCGTCTTCCTCGAAGGGGACGGCGACGATGCGCATGAAGTCCGCATCCGTACCCAGGCGGGGGACTACGTCTTCGTTCCACCCTTCGTACCCCATCGCGAGGAGAACCCCGATCCGGAGGTGGAAGCGGTAGTGGTCATCGCTCGGAGTACGCAGGAAGCGATCGTGGTCAACCTCCCCGATCTTCGTCCGGTGGGGCCAGCACGGACGACATCGAAGCGATCGACGGACGACTGAACCGGGGACTGAACCGAGGGCAGCGACGGGTCGTGATCCGCAACAACTAGCCGGCGCCGGTGTCTGAGGTGGAAGAGGCCGCTCCACTCACAGGGGAAGCGTCACGCACAGGAGCCGGCCGACCTGGATGGTGCACGACTGCGTCGGGTCCGTGGGTGGTTCCGGGTCCGTGGGTGGTTCCGGGTCTGTGGGCGGCTCGGGGTCGGTCGGTGGTTCCGGATCGGTCGGTGGTTCCGGGTCTGTGGGCGGCTCGGGGTCGGTCGGCGGCTCGGGGCCCAGATCTGTGGGCGGCTCCGGATCTGCCGGGGGATTACGCGGGACCGAACTTGGCGGCACGTCACCACCGGTCGGGGCCGGATCAGGCGTCGCGGGCGCCTGCCGGTCATCGCCGGTCGACGCCTCGGGCCCAGGCGGGGCCGGCTCGCCAGCTGACTCAGGATCCTCGGCTTCCGCGGTGGGAGCCCTCGGCGTCGGCTGCGCGGTGGGTGCCCTGGTCGGGAGCGAGGCCTGTCGTCCCGGCGCCTGCTCCCGCGCCTCGGGATCACCGGTGGGTGGCCCCATCGCGGCGAAACTCACCGCACCAGCCGCGGCCGCGAACGCCACCCCCGCCAGCACGGGGTGTTCGCGTACGCGGCGGGCGAGCGCGGTCGCCGCCGTTCCGGCCGCGGCGCCAACCATGAGTCCGCCCTTGATGAGCAGCAGCCTCGCCCGGCGTTTGGGTTCCGGTTCGTCAGCCATGGCCGCATCGACGCGGGCCATGATGGTGGCGGCTTCTTCTCTGGAGGAGATCCGCGCCAGCGCTCCACTCAGCTCGGTCCGCAGCGCCGTCACCTCAGCGCGCATCTGCCGGTGAGCACGGCGGCTCACCGTGCGCGCGACAATCCAGGCACCAACGATCCCCAGCGCCGCGATCGCCACGCCGATATAGACCCCCAAGGACACAACGGACGTTTTATCACCTCGTCATCGCGCTGCACAGTCCGGTGCGCGGTGCGTCACAAGCCGAGCGGTGCGTCACAACCTCCGCGCGGGTACGGCCAACCTCCGGGCGACGCGCTCAACCCGCCTGGGCCGCATCATCGCGACCCGCCCGCTCCAGCAGCTCCAGGATGAGCAGTCGCCTGGTCTCCTCGGGCAGCGCCTCGAGCGCCCATATCTTTTCCGCGGCCTCCTTGACCGACAGCGGGCCGGTCTGGCCCGCGGCCGCCTCGACGTTCTCCAGACCTTCCACGTCACCCGGTTCCATGTACCCCGCCGCGACGAACGCCTCGGGCACCGGTCGTCCGTACTCCACCGCCAACGCGCGGACGCTCTCGGGCTTCGGGTCGGACGTCTTCCACCGGTTGACGCTCGACGGCGATATCCCGAGCCGCCGGGCGATCTCATGCTGACTCGACCGCCGGGTGATCCGCTGTACGTAGTTCCACCAGCTCATACTTCGTAGCGTATGCGCAATACCCCCGGTCCGCGCAACCTCGCGGCCACGGCTGGAGTATCTCCCCGCACAGGTACTTCTCTCCTGGACGTACTTCCCCCTGGGCGTACCTCCTTCCGGTCCTGGGCGCGTCCTCTCGTCCGACGAGCTTCTCTTTATCGGCACTCTTCACGCTCACGCGTGCTCCACCACTCCGTGCGAGCCCTCGTGGAAGCCAGGCGAGTCGCTCGACGGCTGGGCTTGCACATTCATTGCGCTTGCGCAATACTGATGCCGCATACGCAACACCGCTCGGCGCGGAGCGGCGGTGGGGGGATTGCGTGGGCACGTAGGGGGTCCGCGGCAGGGGGATGCGCCACTGGGGCCGTTTCAGTGGTGCATGTGCGGAGGGGGTGGCAGGACCGGGTTGCCGGTCCTGCCGCCGCACAGGTCGTCGCTCAGGGGGGAACAGCTGCGCCTCGTTGGTGTGCGGCCGTCGCGGGTGGATCGGTGACTCCACGCGACTGGGTGGCCGGCGCGGATCAGCTATGCACCGAGAACGGTGAAGATTGCCGCCTGCACCCGCTTGTTCTGGCGACGAGTGACTCAGCAGGTCGGGGCGAATGGCGAAATCTGGCAGGTTCGAACCCTGCCCGTCCCACGCTGCCCACGTAGGGCAGGTCCAGAGAGGAAAGGGTACGGGGAATCCGTATGCAGATTCGACGCAACATCATCAAGGGTGCCGCGATTAGCGGTATGGCAGCCGCCCTGCTCGCGGGTTCAGTCGCTTCGGCAGCGTGGATTGCGAACGGCAATTTCAGCTTCGACGTTCCGGGCGGCGAGATGGCCGACCTGGAGGTGACCAACGTCTCGGTGACCACGGACGGCCTGCTGCCGACCCAGAAGGCGGACCTGAAGTTCCGTATCAAGAACCTCAACCCGGTGGCCGTTCGTGGAGTTGCGAAGGCCAACACTCCGGCCATCGTGACGTCCTCCGTGCCTGGCTGTGAGACCCACCTCGTGGTCGCGCCTGGTACCACGTCGAGCCATGCGTACGTCGACGAGCGGTTCGAGGCTGGTGAGGCCAAGAACTTCGTCATCGAGGACGCGGTGTCTATCTCCAACACCTCTCCGGATTCCTGCGAAGGCGCGGACTACACGGTGAAGATCCAGACGAGCGCGACCAGCGCTGGCTAGTCGAGGCAGGTGTCGACGCAGAGGGCCGGGCAACGATGCCCCGGCCCTCTCGCATTCGCTGAGGTTGCGCGACGGCAGTGCCGCTGCTCAGCGGGTAGGCGGTGACGACCGGGCACCGCAGGAGAACGCATGCCAGACTGGTCTCCAGCCTGTGCGTGATGCTGCGATGGGAGCGATCCCATGGCACCGGTGGCCCGATACGATGCCGTAGCCGAGTGGTTCGACACTGTCATGTCGGGCGGTGGACCGACACCCGACCAGACCATGTTCTGGGACCTGCTTGGCCCGGGAACCGGCCGGTGCCTGGACCTCGGGTGTGGAACAGGTGCGCGGGCCCCCGGAATCCGGAATCTCGGTTGGCACACCGTCGGCATCGACCTGTCCCGCGAAGAGCTTCGGATCGCCCGTGCCTCACGTCGGCTCGGCGCTGTCGCGTGCGCGGACGCGGCCCACCTACCCGTGGCATCGGAGAGCATGGACGCTGTCGTGAGTCTGGCCACGCATACGGACTTCGACGACTGGGCCTCCGCTGTGCGGGAAGCCCAGCGCGTCCTCCGGCCCGGAGGCGCTTTCGTCTACGCAGGCGTCCATCCATGCTTCATCGGCCCATTCTCCGAACTACGCGATGACGGCACACGCATCCTGCACGAGGGCTATCGCGACACGCAGCTTCACTTCACCGGACCGGGAATAGGCGACGGTATCCGCAGCCGGGTCGGCGTCCGGCACCTCCCACTTCCCGACCTGCTCAACCCGGTTCTCACAGCCGGGCTGCGTATCAACAAGGTTGTCGAGTCACCAGAACGCACACTGCCGCTGCTGCTCGCGTTTCGAGCAGAACGTCCGACATAGCTTCCTCGCTCCACTCCGGGCGGCGGCGCGGCGCCGTCTGGGCACGGCGTGGGCAAGCGGGCGGCGCGGCCGGGTAGCTCACGCGACGCAGCGCAACGGGGTCAACCGGAGCGAGATGGCACGTCGAGTGGCGCGTCACGCGGGGTCGAGTACGCGGTTCACGATCCACGCGTGCTTGCCGACCTGGCGTACGCGCTGGAATCCGTACTGCTCGAACAGCTCGACCGTCGCGGACGCCAGCCAGTGCCCGCTTACGCCCGAGGACCTACCGCGTGACCCCATTGGCCGCTTCTGGTCGGCAGATCATCTATGACTCGTGCCACTGTGCGGTCATGGACTGGAGAGATCTGCCTCTGGAGGACATGATGCACACGGGTCACGCCGACATGGTGCGCGAAGCGGTCGGGCGTAACGTTTAGAGCGGTGAGGCTCATCCGTTAGCGGCGTTCCAGCCGAACTGCCCATATGGGGAAACAGGTCAACGGGTGGATCAGATGGCAATCGAGTGGCAGCATCACACAGACCAACGCGACGAGATTTCGTCGACGTTGCTCGGCTCTGTGCAAACACTCTTGGTGACAGGACCCCACGTCGAGGCTTATCTCAATAAGGTGGCATGGCTCGCCGCAAATGTCGTCCAACCGCCAGCCTCGTGCGGTATCACCGCACATTACGATGGGCGGCCCGGCACCGTCGCCGCAAGCGATCAACGCGCACCCTTGCTGGACGAGAAGCAGTTCGCGGTAGACGAAGGACCGTGCCTGCAGACATTGCGGACCGGAGAGATCGTCGATGTGTCCGATCTGCAGGTCGACGATCGCTGGAAGCGGTACCGCGAGCAGGCTCTCCGACTAGGCGTCAGATGCTCATTGAGCTTCCCGTTGAACAACGTGGACGGGCAGACGGTCGGCGCCCTGAACATGTACGGGTACGACCGTCCACACGCCTTCAACGGCATCGAACGCCGACTTGCGGAAATGTATGTAGTCCAAGCCTCCACAGCGCTCGGACTAGCGATGCGTCGCACCGGGAAGGCTGATGTGACGGCACAACTAGCGCAGACACTGACGTCACGGACCTTTATCGATCAGGCTCTGGGAATTTTGATGGCAAAGCGAGGCTGCAATGCCGACGAGGCGTTCAATGTGCTGCGAAAGCGTTCCCAAAGCTCTAAACGCCCTCTTCGCGAAGTTGCAGCAGAGCTCATTGCCCAGGTGAGCGGCACCGCTCCGATACCACCCCAACCTTTCGAGCCACGATCCGCCGAACACGATCCAGGAACTAGTCGTTAAGAGAGCACTGCCCCATCAATGGGCCCACCGTCCTCGACGCCGGCCTACGGACGTGCCGACAACAGTGACCACCGCCAGGCGGCGCAAGGCGGAGGCTAGGTGTCGTCCGGATTCTGTTTTCTCACCCCAGGTTCGTGGGGAATGTCCCGCATCATCGAGAGGTACTTCTGTCCGGGGAGCATGCTGTCCTGCAGACGGGCAAGGGCGTCGGTCAGCGTGGCCACCGCCTGTTCGATCTCCGCGCGCGACCTCCGCCACGCGGTGATGACAACAGCGAGGAAGAGGCCGGACAGGACGACAGTCCCCTCGAACACCTGCAGGATCGTGATGTTGGCCAGCAGCGGACGTCCAGCGAAGAGGCCGTATCCATGTGCGGCAGCGTCGATCGCTATGGCGGACACGATGAGGTTGCATGGCGCGACGCCCGGCAACTGGAAGCGCCATGCTGCCCAGATCACGAGGGGAAACGCCAGGAAGAGCAGGCCGAGGTTTCTCGTCGCAGCCATGCTGACGGTGAACGTCACGAGAAGGAGAAGCGCCATCTCCAGCCACCTCACCCAGCCAGCACCGAACGCCCGCCGGATACGAAGCAGGACGAGCAGGAAGGGAGTCACGACCAACACGCCCAATACGTCGCTGGACCACCAGACAGCCCAGACGGCCAGGAACCCGGCAGGTTCCCCCACGGTCAGGAACGTGATCGCAACCGCGCCGAGGGTCGCGCTGATCGTCATCGCGCCGAAGGCTGCGATAAGAACCAGGGCGAAGGTGTCTCGGAGTCGATCGAGTTCCTTCCTGAAATCAACCGACCGGAGCAGAACGTAAGCGCAGACCGGCGCGAGTGTGTTCCCCAGAGTGACCAGCAGGGCAGCAGATGGCGGCAGAAGAGGCACAGTGGCCGCCAGGGAACCAATAGCGATTCCGGGCCATGTCCAGGTGCGGAGACCAAGGGTCAAAAAGCACGCCAACGCGACACCCGCCGGAATCCACAGCGAGCGGACAGGACCACCGAATGGTGCGCTCAGGAGCAGTCCGACCACGGCCGCGAGGTAGTACGCGAGTGCGACCCCGAGAATCCGCAGCCCGATCACCCCACCAGCGCTTAGCTGATCACGATGAGTCCAGGCTGAACCCATCTTGCAAAACTACGGCCAAGCCCCAACCTGAGCCACCGTCACCCCACAACCTGCCCACGGGAAGGACGCGGGCCGCGACCCGGAAAGGCGTGGGCCAGCCAGATTGAACTGCTTACATGACGCCAGTTGCACGCCCGTCGGACCTCCTGCTATTGCCCTTGTGGATGGTGTCGGACAGGATGATCCGGCCGCAGCTCCTCCTAGCCAGGATCGAGATCATGAGTACCGCTGCCAACAACGAAACGGAGCTCCGTCTCATGCCCCAGTCACTCTCCAACAAGAGGACTGCGGTCATCCTGCTCGGAATCGCCCTGCTGCTGATGCCCGTCGCCGCTATTGTCGGCGGCGCCACGCGGTGGGTCGTGATTGCCGGGTCCGTCGTCATGCTGTTCCTCTGCGCGTACAACATCAACGTCAAACAACCGGCGCACTGACCGCTCATGACGACGGCGGTTGTGAGCTTCCGTGCCGCCGCCAAGACCTTGGGCGCGAACTCACCGCAGTCGAGGATGTCTCCTTCGACGTGCCCGCAGGGCGGCCACCCGCTCTGCCAGTGCACGTCCGGCCAATGACCGGCTTTCCCGGCGGGATTTTGGCAATCCCCAGTAAGGGTTTGGTCAGGGCTCGACCATGAGGTCGACCGCGCCCGATCAGGGGGTCAGGTCAGCGTTCAGTCCCGGAGAGCGGCTCGAGAGATGTCGAGGTCTTCGGCGAGCAAGTCCATGAGGAGCGCATCGTTCCACTCGCCCGTTTCGAGGTTGCGTTCATAGCGACGCATCACGCCGACCGGCTTGAAGCCGACCTTGCAGTAGCACCGGATGGCTGCTGCATTGTCCGCTCGTGGGTCGATGACAACTCGATGATGTCCCAGGTCACGGGCGAGATGGACGGCAAGCGTGCGAACGGCATCGGTACCGATGCCCTGACCGTGGTAGGGCGTACCGACGAAGATGTCGATGCTGGCGTGCCGGTACTCCGGATCTGGGTTCTCATTGGACTGGATGAAGCCGACGATGGATCTGTCGAGCAAGATCGTGTAGCGAGTCGCCGCTGACCCTTCGAGGGGCCAGTCGTCACCGGGCGACCAGCCGCGTGGGCGAAGTTCGCGGAGCCGCGGGACATCGGCCACCTCAAGGGTGCGCAGTGAGACCAGCTCGCCTGGCAGCTCGGGCATCGGCTGAGCCTACCGAGAAGATTCGGCTCCTTCACGTGCCCGCCCGGAGACCCCGAGGACGGCCGCCCACGGCCGCCCGCAAGGGCGGTAGCCGGGCGGTGCTCAGCGGCGCCTTGACCCTTGTAGAGCCGGAAATAGCAGAGCCGCGACATCGGGCTCGCCGTCGGAACGCTTGGGGAACAGGTAGGCGTTCAAGTCCGGTCGCTGCCGTATCCGCCCGGACATCCGCCGAGCAGCAAATAAGCCGCTCACCTGCAGCTTTCGCAGGCGAGCGGCTTACCGCTTCCAGAGTACAAAAGTGGAGCTGAGGGGATTTGAACCCCTGACCCCCTCGATGCGAACGAGGTGCGCTACCGGACTGCGCTACAGCCCCCGGGCGGTCGAGCCGCACTTCTGACAAACGTTCAAAGGCGGCGATCGACCGACGAAGACGATAGCACGGCGCACCGGACGAATCGGCGGCAAGCCCTTGGCGCCGGCACAGTCCCCGGACAGTGACGGCCTGGAGACCTCGAGTTCGTCCGCCTGGCTCAGTCCCCGACAGCACGGCGACGCTCAGACTCCCCGGCGTCAGACTGTGCTTCGTCGAGGGCCGGGCCCGGCTGCTCTGTCTCATCGAGCAGCATCACGGACTCTTCTGGCCGGGAGAGGAGTTCCGCCTCGGGCAGCCGCCCCGATGACCTCGTGCCGGGCTCGCCGAGTTCGACCGTACGCACCGTGCGGGTCGCCTTGGCCTTCGTGACGTATGTCGGCAGGGGCACCTGGACCGGATCCCACAGCCCAGGGTCGGTCGGCTCCCGCGCGGCCGGTACGCCACCGCCGCCGGCACCGGCACCGGCACCGGCACCAAACGACGGGTCAACCCTCACCGACACGGTCCTCGCGTCGGGCGCCGGGCAGTCCGCCGTCTCGGCCAACCGCGCGGCCGTCGTACGGACCACACCATGAGCGGCCGGAGCGCGCCCGGATCGGGCAGATCCGGAAGCCCTCGCGGCACCCTTCCCCTCCTTCGCGCTGGACGGCGAGGCCGACGCCACCGCCCGCACGCCCTGGCTGCGATGCCCCCGGGCGAGAACCGCGCAGATCAGGAGGTACGCCGCGACGCTTCCCACGGGCACCGCAAGCGCCCACCACGGGGCGAGCCGGAACGCACCGAGCACCGCGACGACAGTGGTGAGCCCGATCAGTCCCACCAGGACGCGTCGCCGACGGCGTACGACAGACGACGGGCGCGCAGCACCCGAACGCGGCGGCCCGTACACCGGGGGTCGTCGTTCGTCGTCGCCCGTCGCGTCGCGGGAGTGGTCAGCAGTCGCACCGCGTCCGGAGTGGCGCCGCTCCAGGACGCGTACCGGCGGCGGCGCCCGGTCGACCACCGGTGCCGCGTCGGCCACCTCCTCGTGCCGCCGAATCCACCCGGGAACAAGGTAGGCGGCCCAGGCAGCGACGATCGCCGCGTAGATCAGCCCAGTACCCACGGGTAGAAAAGTACGCAAGCGACCGCGCTTTACCGTGCAGGTCAGACGGTGTGTCGTGAGAGTGCCTTCCACCGACGGCGGAAGTCAGGCCGACGGGCCCTGCTGCGGCGCGGAGGTGCCGCGGTGCCGCTCCTCCATCGCCCGCCTCCGCCGCCACCGGGTGAGCACGCCCTCAGGCACTTCCTCCGCATGCAGGGCGTACGCGACATGGTCGCGCCAGTCACCATCGATGTGGAGGTACCGCGGCCGGATCCCCTCACGGCGGAACCCGAGCTTGTCCACCACCCTGAGGCTGGCGGCGTTCTCCGGCCGGATATTGATCTCGATCCGGTGCAGACCCAGGACGAAGAAGCAGTGGTCACACGCGAGCGCGACAGCCGTCGGCATGATGCCGCGGCCGGCGTACGCCTGGTCGATCCAATACCCGATCTGCGCCCAACGGGCCGAACCGAGCGTGATGCCGCTGACGGTGAGCTGCCCGACCAGTCGCTCCGCGCGGGCGGTGGTGGCATCCGGATCGGACCCGGAGTCGGCGTACGTCACGACGAACGGGAGGCACAGCCCCACCCGCGCCTGCGCGCGGAGCGAGCGGGTCATGGCGCGGAAGCTGCGGGGACGCGGGTCGACACCTGGAGGTGGGGTCGCCTCCCACGGTTGGAGCCAGGCCAGGTTGCGCGACCGCACCTGCCGCCAGGCACCAGCGTCTCGGGTCCGGAGGGGCCGCAGCCCGACTGGTCCCTCGGAAAGCCGTACCGGCCACGGCCGGCGGAGGCTCTGCCTCCCCGCGTGTTTCACTGGCTCCCGCTCACCGCGTCGCGCTTGTCCTGACCACCGTGCTCGTCCTTCGTGCCTTCCCCGCCCTGCGTATCGTGCCCGCCCCGCGTACCTTCCCCGCCCTGCGCAGCAGGGTGATCCCCGCCCCGGATCTGTTCGACCGCGTGCCGCAAGACCGGTGCCAGGACCGCCATCCCGTCCCGGGCGCCGCCGGACGAGCCCGGCAAATTGACGATGAGCGTCGATCCTGCCAGGCCGGCCAGCCCGCGTGACAGCGCCGCGGTGGGTACCCCGTGATCAACACCGTACGCCCGCACGGCCTCAGCGAGTCCGGGTACCTCGACCTCGAGCACCCGACGGGTCATCTCCGGGGTCTGGTCGTTCGGGTTCAGGCCGGTACCTCCCGTGGTGAGAACCACGTCGTACGCCTCGGCGACCGCCTCCCGCAACGCCGTCACGACAGGCTCGCCATCGGGGACCACCAGGGGTTCGTCGGCGGCGAACCCGAGCTCACGCAGCCCGGCCACGAGAATCGGCCCGGCCCGGTCGGCGTAGACACCCGCCGCCGCGCGGTTGGACACCGTCACCACGCACGCTCTCATCATGACCGCCGCCAGTCCCCCGACGTACCGCCCGTCTTCTCCTCGACCCGTACGTCGGTGATCACCGCCGCCGGATCCACCGCCTTCACCATGTCGACGACGGCGAGCCCCGCAGTCACGACGGCGGCGAGAGCCTCCATCTCGACGCCCGTACGGTCGGTGGTGCGGACGCGGGCGGCGATTGCCACGCCCTCGTCGAGCACCGTGAGGTCAACATCGACTCCGGTGATGCCGATCGGATGGCAGAGGGGTACGAGTTCGGGCGTCCGCTTCGCGCCCATGATCCCGGCGATCCGAGCAACGGCGAGCGCATCGCCCTTGGGTACGCCGGGCCCGCGCAGGAGGGCGATCACCTCGGCGGAGACGAGGACCAGGCCGGTGGCCCGCGCGGTGCGGGCGCTGGCCGGCTTCGCCGAGACGTCGACCATCCTGGCCGCGCCACGGTCGTCCAGATGCGTCAACGCCGGCTCTTCGGACATCAGCTCGCTTCCTCTCCTGTCCCAGACCCCGCCTGGCGTGAACGCCGCGTGAGGGACGCCCTCACCCCACAGGTTGGCGTGAGGGGCGCCCTCATCCAATCAGCCCTCGCATGAGAGGCGCCCTCATCCAACTGAGCCTCCTGCGTGAAGGGCCCCTCGTCCAACAGCGCACTGTCGTCTCGGCGTACGTCATCGCGGCGCACCGAGAACCATCACCTCGATCGCCCCGCCCTCAGGCACCTCACGTACACCCTCGGGCACGATGGCGAGCGCATTGGCCCGCGCCAGCCCACCGACAAGGTGCGAGCCGGGACCGCTCACCGGCCGCACCAGCCCCCGTCCGTCCGGACCGACGGTGTACTCCACCCGCGTGAACTGCCGGCGGCCCTCAGACGCCTGCCAACCCGTCGTCGCCGTCGCGGTCACCGTCGGCGTGACAGCCGGGGTGATGCCCAGCATCGCGCGGAGGGCGGGCCGGACGAAGACCTGGAACGAGACGTACGCACTCACCGGGTTGCCCGGCAACGTGAAGATCGGCGTACGGTCCTCACCGATCACGCCGAAACCCTGCGGCATCCCCGGCTGCATCGCCACCCGCGTGAACTCCACCGTGCCGAGACGGCGAAGGGCCTGTTTCACGATGTCGTACGCACCGACGCTCACTCCCCCGCTGGTCACGACCAGGTCGGCGCGGACGAGCTGCTCCTCCAGCACGGTCATGAAGGTCCGCTCGTCGTCGGCGACGACGCCGACGCGGTAGGCGATGCCATCCGCCTCGCGGACCGCGGCGGCCAACGTGTAACTGTTGGAGTCGTAGATCAGACCCTCGCCGAGAGGCTGACCCGGCTCGCGCAACTCCGATCCGGTGGACAGTACGACCACGCGCGGCCGGGGACGGACCTTGACGACATCCCGGCCGGCGGCGGCGAGGACGGCGATCTGTTTCGCGTCCAGGTGTGTGCCCGACGCGACCAGCAGCTGTCCGGTCTCGATGTCCTCGCCGCGACGTCTTATATAGGAGTTGTCACCGGGTGGTCGCCGGATCGCGACCTTCGCGACCCCACCGTCGGTCCACTCGACCGGGATCACCGTGTCGGATCCGCGCGGGACCTGGGCTCCGGTCATGATCCGCAACGCCTGCCCAGGTGCGAGCGCGTGCGCCTGCGTACCTCCGGCCGGCAGGTCGCCCACCACCGGCAGGACGACGGGCGCGTCCTCGGACGCGTGCGCGACGTCCTCGGCACGTACCGCGTAGCCGTCCATCGCGGAGTTGTCGAACGACGGCAGGTCGAAGCCGGCCGTGACGTCCTCGCAGAGGGCGCAGCCGTGCGCGTCCATCAGCTGCTGCTCGAACGGCGGCAGCTCACGGACGCCCGCGAGGACCGCGTCCAGATGTTCCTCGACGCTCTTCACCCGGACATCATCCCCACCCGCGCTACGCCCGCCACACCGGCGGCTTCGGCCGCGCTCACCGGAGCGTCGCCGCTTCCGGCGCGGTCGCCTCGGCGACGAAGCCCTTGAGCCAGGCGAGAAACTCCGGGCCGAGGTCCTCCCGGTCGCAGGCCAGGCGCACGATGGCGCGGAGGTAGTCGGCCTTGTCACCCGTGTCATAACGCCGGCCCCGGAACAGCACCCCGTGCACCGGCCCGCCCCGGTCGGGGCGGTCGGCGAGGGTACGCAGGGCATCGGTCAGCTGGATCTCGCCCCCACGTCCCGGCGGCGTCTCGGCGAGGACGTCGAAGACCTCGGGCGCCAGGACGTACCGTCCGATGATCGCGAGGTTGCTCGGCGCATCGGCGGCGTCGGGTTTCTCGACCAGATCCGTCACCCGGACCACGTCGGGCTGGTCGGTCGGCTCCACCGCGGCACATCCGTACAGGTGGACGTGCGCCGGGTCGACCTCGATCAGCGCGACGACGCTGCCACCCTTGGCCTTCTGCACATCGATCATCGTCGACAGGAGCGGGTCGCGCTCGTCGATCAGGTCGTCACCGAGGAGTACGGCGAACGGCGCGTTGCCGACGTGTTGGGCGGCGCAGAGCACCGCGTGCCCGAGTCCTTTCGGCGCACCCTGGCGTACGTAGTGGACGTCGGCGAGCTCGCTCGACACCGTGACTTCGGCGAGCTTCTCCTTGTCACCCTTCTCGCGCAGGGCCTCCTCCAGTTCGTACGCCCGGTCGAAGTGGTCCTCGAGCGGGCGCTTGCCCCGGCCGGTGACCATGAGGACGTCACGAAGCCCCGCCGCAACCGCCTCCTCCACGACGTACTGGATCGCGGGCTTGTCGACGACCGGAAGCATCTCCTTCGGCGTCGCCTTCGTCGCGGGCAGGAAACGCGTGCCGAGGCCGGCGGCGGGGATGACGGCCTTACGGACCGTGAAGTCGGATGCACCGGAGTAGACCATGGCCCGACCCTAGACGACGGATTCCGGGTAGAGCCGGCTGACTCGCGGCTGACTCGATGGGCGGACACCGACGGCCCGGCAAAGGCGTCGGCACGCCGTCGGCCGTCCGGGCTTCGGCGGGCGTCGGCAGGTAGCGAACCGGCGCCGTCGAGCGGCGAGCGGGCGCGGGCGGGCCGGGCCCCGGCAGTTGGACGGCTGAGCGGCAGCGGTGGCCGTTCGGGCGACGCCGAGGCGGACGCACGCCTGGCATGGTTGCCACAGATCCCGGGATGCTTACCCGGTCAGCAAATTTGCAAGTCTGGCGGTCTGTCCACAGCATTTTCTGAACGCGCCCACCGATGGCAAATGTTGAGGAAAGATAACGAACCATGCGTGGCCGGCGCTTCATGCCTTACGACGTGCACGAGGAGAAGGAACGCCTCCGCCGGCGGATCCTCCTCCAGCGCAGCAAACTGCGGCCTGCGGACCTGCAGGCGGCCGCGGTCGAACTGTGCGAGGTGCTGCTCGGCGTGCCCGAAGTCAGCCGGGCCGCGGTCGTGGCGGCCTACGTCGGCGTAGGCACCGAGCCGGGTACCGGTCCCCTGCTCGACGCCCTTGATCGGCGGGGGATCCGGGTACTGCTTCCCGTCCTCGGGCGTGATCTCGACCTGGACTGGGCGGCCTACACCGGGCCCGGAACGCTGACGCGCGCGCGGCTCGGCCTGCTTGAACCGTCCGGGCGCCGCCTTGGCCGGGAGGCGGTCGCGACAGCTGACGCCGTGCTCGTCCCCGGGCTGGCCGCGGACCGCACCGGCATGCGCCTCGGCCGCGGGGGTGGCAGCTACGACCTCGCGCTGCCGCGGATCGCCCGCGAGGCGTTCAGCTGCGTACTGCTTCACGACGGCGAAGTTCTGGAGGGTGCCGTGCCCAGCGACCGCAGCGACTGGCGCGTACGCGCGGCAGCCACGCCGTCGGGTCTGATCCGCTTCCCGCCCCCGTAGCCGCCGAATGCCGGGGGTCGTCCGTAACGGCGATCGCCTTTGTCGGCAGGGCGCCTGTGATCATGAAGGAAAAGTCGCGTACATGACGCGAAACGTTCATGATCACGTTCATGATCACGGATACCGGCGCCAACCAAGGGACCGAAGGGATCGAGAGGTCATGGCACAAGGACCAGATGGTACCCGGCTGCCTTCGTCACGGCCCGCCTGGTGAACGCCCATGGCACAGTCTTCCCGCCGACCCAGTCCTCGATCTGGTCGTTGTAGTGCGGCGAAGATGGATGCCCTGACACACCGGTGAGGTTGATCCACCGCGACCGGTCGAGGTCTGCGAGGTCGACGACCATCCGCATCGACGGAACGGACGTGACCGAGTAGTCCTCCCCCGCCGCGTCCCACCCGGTCGCGAGCACCGCATCGGAGCCGCCGGCCACTTCGTACGGGCCCCGGTTGAACAGGCGCTCCAGCGGGCCGATCCCACTCGATCCCAACGAGGAGTTGACCAGTTCGAGCTCGTGCAGTTTTCCCCAACGCCACCGCGTCGGATCCTTGGCGAGGTCCTTGGTCAACTCCGCCCTGGCCCGCACCATCGCCTTGGCCAACATCGTGTCCCGGTCCTCACGCACCTTCTTCGTACGTACGTCGTCCCACCATGGGCTGTCGGGTTGGGTGGCGAGCCGGCGCACGACCTCATACCACCGGTCGCCTCCACCCGGCCACGCACCTTGCGGAATCTCATCGCGGAAGGTCAACGCCAGCAGGTGGCGCCAGACCGCGTTGAAGTACGCCGCCGGCGCCGAGTCCACGCCCTGGCGGAAATCCCAACCAGCGAAGAGCTCCTGCGCTTGCGCGGTGAACCCGTCGAGCTTCACCTTCTGCAGGTACGGCACGAGGAACGCGGCATTGGCGTTGTACGTATCGGCCTGGATGCGCAGCATCGTGGCAGTGTCAACCTTGCCTTGCTTCTTGATCGCCGTACGAATGAGATCGCCGATCCGGTCGCTGCGATAGCCGTAGGCCGGCCGGTCGGTGAGATGGTACGGATAGCTTGCCGGTGCGACGGACTGGTTGGCGGTCACGAGGTAGCCCTGCTCCGGGTCGAGCACCGACGGCAGCTTGTCGAAGGGAACCCAGCCGTCCCATTCGTACCTGCTCGTCCAGCCGGGCACCGCCCACTCGCCGGTGCCTTCCCGCCGGACCGGGATCCGGCCGGGTGCCTGGTAGCCGATATGCCCGTCGACGTCGGCGTAGATCAGGTTCTGTGCCGGCACCTCCAAAAGCTCGGCGGCCGACCGGAACTGCGTCCAGTCGCGGGCGGCGTTCAACCGGAAGATGGCCTCGGCGGTGCGGCCGGGCTCGAGGGCGGTCCAGCGCAGCGACACACCCGTCTGCCAACCCCCTTTGCGCGCCTCCTGACCAGTGGCCGACCGGGACATGGCACGGCGTACCCGGTCGTGAACGTCGGAGAGCAGGGGTCCGTGCCTGGTCGCGCGTACCTCGATTCCGACCGGTTCCTCACCTTTGACCCCGATGAGCTCCCGGCGCGTGGACAGCGGCTCACGTTCACCGTCGTACATGTAGGTGTTGCCGTCCACGCGTTCGACGTAGAGATCCATGACGTCGGCGCCGAGGTTGGTGAAGCCCCAGGCGATCTGACGGTTGTGGCCGATGACAACGCCTGGTACGCCGGCGAAGCCGAACCCGGCGACGTCGAACCTGCAGGTGGGGGACAGCCGCCGGCAGTGCAGTCCGGTCTGGTGCCAGACCGAGGGCATCGTGGGCGCGAGATGTGGATCATTGGCGAGAAGGGGCTTGCCGGTGGTGGTGTGTTTCCCTGCGATCACCCAGGAATTCGAGCCGAGGCCGGAACGCCCGTCCGCCCCCGCACCGCCACCTCCGACGCCTTCTCCGTCACGGCCGCGGCCAACACCTTCGATACCGCCTCCGACGCCGAGTGGCGCGCTCGCATCGAGCAGCTGGCGTACTCTCCGCAACGCGTCGGCGGTGCCGGCCGGCAGCGCGGCTCGTCCCGGGCTGCGGGCGACACTCGCAGGCGTCGCACGCCGGTCCGTGACGATGGGCGTGTGTCGGTCGAACGGGTAGGCGGGATAGAGCTCACCGACCCGCGGAGGCGACAGCTTGGTCGAAGCCAAGGCGCGGTCGATCTCGTCGTCCAGGTTCGCGCGGAGGTCCCACGCCATGGCTTTCAACCAGGCGAGCGAGTCGACCGGTGTCCATGCCTCGGGGCGTTCGCCGGGCCCGAGCCGTCCGAGGGTGTATTCGACGGACAGCCGAGAACCGCTGTGTTCGGCGAGGTAGGCATTCACTCCGTCGGCGTAGGCGTTGAGATAACCGCGCGTCTGGACCGACAGCAACGGGAACTCGCGCTCAGCCACCCGCCGCCAGCCGAGGGTACGCACCAGAGCGTCCGTCTCCACCAGGTCGTGGCCGAACCACTCGGCGAGCCGCCCCGCGGTGAGATGACGGCGAAAGTCCATCTCGAAGAACCGGTCCTGCGCGTGGACATATCCCTGTGCCCGAAAGAGATCTTCGGAGGAGTCGGCGTAGATCTGTGGCACTCCGAGGGAGTCACGACGCACGTCCACCTTGGCCGTCAGTCCGGGTAGGGCGGCGCGGCCATCGTAGGTGGGCAGCGACCTGCGGACGCTCACGATCACCGCACCCGCCGAGGCGACGAGGGCGAAGACGAGAATGATCGCGAGGCCCAACACGAGCCGGGCCAGAAGGGGTCGTCGCACCCTCCGCAGCCTAATGGCTACGTCCCGCCGCCGAATCGCCATCATCGAGGCTCCACTCGTTGTCTTCATGGTGTGAAGCCGGGCCATCCGCGGCGTGAGCCAGAAGGCCCCGAGCCGGACGGTGGCCCGGGAGCCGCCGCGCAGGGTGGGCCAGTAGTGGCCAGGTGAGGATGCCGGTTCTCCTTGCCAGACCGGCACTGCTGTGCTTGCGCCATTTCTGGCACGCACCCGCCGGCAGGTGTGGCATCGATGCCAGTACGGTCGCTGGCAGGGCGGCTCCCAGCGAAGCGGGCGGCTCCCAGCGAAGCGGGCGGCGATCAGTGCAACGGAGACGCAATGCCCGTGCAATGCGGTCACGGCAGTGACACGACAGCCCACTCCAACGTTGAACCACGCACCGCTACGCAGTCCTGACCGCCCGTAGTCCACCCAGGAAAGTCGGTCTCAACTTGATCCAGCCCCTTGGAACCCCGGCCTGCAGGGCATTAACATGCCCGAAATTGCGCGGGCCTTGAAGCTGTTCAAGGTCGGCGCATCACGATGCCCGGAAGAGGTAACGAGACGGTCGCAATACGATGACAAATAGCAGGCAGGCAACTCATCGGCGCCTCCGGAGAAGTCTTCTCCGGAGTCCGTTCGTTGCCGTTCGCCCATCACGGACGCCGCGTCGCAACCGCGCCTCGCAGACCTCCGTGAGCCGGGCATGACCGACGCCACGACACGCGCGCACCCAACGAATGGTGGGACGTGGCGGCGGCGTCGTGGCAGTGGTGGCCAACTCTCGACCACCATCGGCGAATCGCTTCATCCCCTCAGTGCCATGGCAACCGGGACCGGACACCCGTCCCGCGGTGGGGTCGCCTGGCGCCCACACACTCCGAGCTTGCGTACCCCGCCGGCACCGCCGGCAGCTCCCCAGGACGTAAGCCCTTAGCCCGTTGAAAGAAAGGGCGCAACTGCGATGAGTGACTTTGTACCCCAGATGAGCCAGGCAATGCTCAACCGCCGAACGTTCCTCTACACGTCCGCCGCCGCGGCCGGCGCGGTCATGCTCGGCTCTTGTTCGAGCGGAACTCCCTCCGGCTCGAAGGAGACGAAGGCGCCTACCGGTGGCTCGACGGCCAAAGGATCTGAAACCAAGCCGCTGAGCAAGCCCGCCAAGTTCAACGAGGCGCCCATGCTTGCCGACATGGTGAAGTCAGGCGACCTGCCTCCCATCGAGGAGCGGCTTCCCGAGAACCCATATGTGATTCCGCACAAGTGGGCTCAGCCCGGCAAGTTCGGTGGCCAGGCGTTGCTGATCAGCAAGCCCGGCACCGGCGGTCCGGTCGATGGATCAGTCAAGGAGTTCATGTACGGCTACTCCCTGCTGCGTTATCTCAACGACGGGCTCGACATCGGCCCGGGCCTCGTCGAGAGCTGGGAGTCCAACGACGACGCCTCGGAATGGACCCTGCATTTCCGCAAGGGCCTCAAGTGGTCCGACGGCGAGCCGTGGACGACCGCCGACATCATGTTCTGGTGGGATGACATGGTCATCAACGAGGACCACTCCGACGTTCCCCCGGACGAGGCCCGCTCCGGCAAGGGCACGCTCGCGAAGTTCACCGCTCCGGACGACACCACCCTGGTGCTGACCTTCGACGCGCCGACCCCGCTCACCGCAGACCGGCTGGCCATGTGGGTCAACGGCACCGTGGGGAACGGCCCGAAGTGGATGGCACCCCGGCACTACGCCGAGCAGTTCCACCCGAAGTACAACAAGGACGTGGCAAAGGACTGGGCGGAACAGGGCAAGGAGTTCGAGCTCAAGGTCGACTGGTCCCGCAATCCAGACTGCCCGACGATGACCGGGTGGAAGCTCAAGACCCTGAACGAAGGCCGCAGCGTCGTCTACGACCGCAATCCGTACTACTACGTCGTGATGCCCAACGGTGACCAGCTGCCCTACCTCGACCAGCTCAACTTCTCGATGGTCCAGGACCCCGAGGTCGGCAAGCTGCAGGCCCAGCAGGGCAAGGTCGACTACATACAAGGGCAGTTCTCCGACATCGGCCTGGCGGACATCTCGACCATGAAGAACGCCGAGTCGACCTCCCAGCTCGACGTGATCCTCTGGGACGGCGGCTCGGGCACGAGCTCGATGTTCTTCTTCAACTACGACCACAAGGACGAGAACTTCCGCGAGCTCATCCGCGAGCCGAAGTTCCGTCAGGCCTTGTCTCTCGGAGTGAATCGGACTGAGATCCAGAAGGCGCTCTACTTCAACACCGGCGAACTCACGACCGGCACACTCAGCCCGAAGGCGATCGAGTATCTCGTCAACGACGAGGGCAAGACCGTCTACAAGCAGTGGCGGGACTCCTTCGTCGAGCATGATGTGGAGGGCGCCAAGGCGCTCCTCGACGAGATCGGCGTCGTCGACAAGGACGGCGACGGTTTCCGCGAGTTCCCCGACGGTTCGAAGCTCACCGTCCGGCTCGACTTCCCGGCCGACACCGACGACGAGCACAAGTCCAAGAACCAGTATCTCGTCGCGGACTGGAAAGAGATCGGGATCAAGGCGACCCAGAACCCCGTGGCACCTGAGGCGTTCGGCGACCAGTGGAACGCCGGCGAACTCTCCGCCCACAGCGCGTGGGAGGTCGGCGACGGCCCCAACCACCTCGTCTACCCGCAGTGGCTGGTGCCGCTCGAGCCGTCCCGCTGGGCGCCGCTCGAGGGCCAGATGTACAACGTCCGCGGCACGCCGGACGAGAAGAAGCAGTTGAACGTCGACCCGTTCGACCGCACGCCGCCGCGGATGGAGCCGGACCCCGACGGACCGATCCAGAAGCTGTGGGACCTCTACGACCAGACCAAGGTCGAGCCCGACGAGATGTCGCGGCACCAGCTGGTCTGGGAGATGGTCAAGATCCACGCCACCGACGGACCGTTCTTCATGGGTGTCGTCGCCAACACACCTCGGGTCATCCTCGCCAAGAAGGATCTCGGAAACGTGCCACGGAAGGAGAACCTCGCACTCGGAGGATTCGCCAACCCGTGGATCCACCCGACTCCCGCGGTCTATGACCCCGAGACCTACTTCTGGCAGAAGCCCGAGGAACACGAGATCTGACCGAGACCGTACGCGCTGTGGGACCGATCGCCTCCCGGTCCCACGGCGCGTACCTGGAGGGTACGACTGCTAGTCCTGACGGGGACCCAACGACCGGGAGACAACCGCCATGCTTGCGTTCATCGTGCGCCGAGGCCTCTACATGGTCGTCACGCTGTTCATCGTCTCGATCGTCAGCTTTGTCCTGATCGAGGCGCCTCCCGGTGACGCGCTGACCGCTGAGATCCAACGCCTGCGGAGTATCGGCAACAACGTCTCGCAGGACCAGATCACCGCGCTCGAGGTCCGCTACGGCGTCAAGGACCCGGTCATGGTGAAGTACGGCAAGTGGATCGGCGGCTTCGTCAAGGGCGACTTCGGCCAGTCGTTCACCGAACGCACCCCGGTGGCGGACCTCATCTGGGGCCGGCTCGGCTTCACGATCATGCTCGCCGGTGGCGCGACCGCTCTCGCATGGCTCATCGCGATACCTATAGGTGTCTATTCAGCAACCCATCGATATTCGTTACCCGACTACCTCATCACGCTCATCCAGTTCATCGGCGTCGCGATCCCGGAGTTCCTGTTGGCGCTGATCGTGCTGGTCTTCGCCGCCCGGTTCCTGGGTGCGGATGTCGGCGGACTGTTCTCAGTGGAGTACCAGGACGCGCCGTGGGGCGTCGGCAAGGTCGTCGACCTGCTCAAGCATCTCTGGATTCCGTTGGTCGTCATCTCCGCCGGAAGCACGGCGTGGCTCACCCGCGTGATGCGGGCGAACCTCCTCGACGTCCTGAACCAGCAGTACGTCCAGACAGCTCGCGCCAAGGGCGTGCTCGAGCGCCGGGTGATCTGGAAGCACGCGGTCCGAAATGCCGTTCACCCGTTGATCATGGCACTGGGTACGACGCTTCCGGTGATCATCTCCGGTGAGGCGATCGTGGGAATCGTGCTGAACCTTCCCACGATCGGGCCGCTGTTCCTGCGAGCACTGCTCAACCAGGACATGTATCTCGCGGTCGGCATTCTGATGATCTTGTCCGTCCTGCTGCTTATCGGCAACCTGCTCGCCGACATCGCGCTGGCGTGGGTCGATCCTCGAGCCCGTTCCGCCGAGTGAGGGGTAACTAAAGATGGCCATGGTTTCCGAACCCACGCACGACGTGACGGCGGCTCCGATCGAAAAGGGCAGCGACGTCGGCGAGGTCTCGCAGTGGCGGCTGATGGCGAGGCGTTTCAAGCAGAGCAAGCTCGCGGTGACCGGCGGCCTCATCCTGCTGGTGATGTACGCGATCGCGCTCCTTGCTCCGTTCCTCTCGCCCAACGACCCGACCGCCGTCGACTCCAATCTCAAGAACGCCGCACCGTCGAAGCTCACCTGGGACGGCGGTCTCGCCATCTGCGGGCAGACGCAGACACTCAACGAGGAGAACTTCACCTTCGAATACAAGGTCGACTGCAACAAGGCGTCGAAGGTCGAGTGGTTCGGCAAAGGCTACGAGTACAAGATATTGGGCTTGATCCCCAGCGACCGTCACCTGATAACCGCGAAGGAGCCGACCAAGCTGATGCTGTGGGGTGGCGATATCGACGGTCGTGACGTCTTCAGCCGTACCCTCGCCGGGTCCCAGGTCTCGTTGACCATCGGGCTGTTCGGCGTCAGTGTCGCGACCATTCTCGCGGCCGTCATCGGCACGATCTCGGGCTATTTCGGCGGCCTGGTGGACAACCTGCTCCAACGGGCGATCGAGATCATCCTTTCTGTGCCGACGCTGCCGCTGTGGGCGACGATGGCGGCGGTGCTTCCCCGAGACATGACCGTGACGAAACGGTACTTCCTCATCACCATCATCCTGTCGCTGGTGGCGTGGGCAGGTCTCGCCCGCCAGGTGCGCGGAAAGGTGATGGCGTATTCGAGCGCCGACTACGTGGCCGCCGCGCGCGCGGCGGGCAGTGGGCACAGCCGGATCATCCTGACGCACATGGTGCCGAACTCCGTCAGTCACCTCGTGGTCGTCACGATGCTGGCGATTCCTGGGACCATCATCGCCGAGACCTCACTGTCGTTCCTCGGCATCGGCATGCTGCCGCCGGCGGTGAGTTGGGGAGTCCTGCTGCAGGACGCCCAGAAGATTCAGGTCGTCACGCAGTATCCCTGGATGCTCATTCCCGCGGTGGCCGTCATTCTCGCGGTGACGTGTTACCAGCTCCTGGGTGACGGAGTCAGAGACGCGGTGGACCCCTATGGCTGAGGGTTCGTGGGGCGGGCAACCGGCACGATCCACCGGCGCTAGGAGGCAGGGAAGTCCAGATGAGTGAGGCGACCATCAGCACACCCGACACCGAGATGTCCACGGACTCGGTGGTCAGCGTCCGCAACGTCCACGTCGAGTTCCCGACGCCGGTCGGAGTCGTGAACGCCCTCAACGGCGTCAGTTTCGATGTGCCGCGGGGCAAGGTTCTCGGCATCGTCGGCGAGAGCGGATGTGGCAAGAGCGTCACCGCACGGGCGATCCTGCGGATCATCGAGAAGCCCGGACGGATCGTCAGCGGTGACATCCTGTTCCGGCCAAGGCGCCGGCGGTCAGGCGGATCGCGGCCGTCTCCTGCGGCTGGCGCGTCCGGGCAGGTCGACAACGATGCGGACAGCAGCGAGATCGTCGACCTGACCAGCCTCGATCCGGGCAGTCCCGAGATCAGGAGTATCCGCGGCCAGGAGATCTCCATGATCTTCCAGGAGCCGATGACGTCGCTGAATCCCGTCTACACGATCGGCAACCAGATCGAGGAAGCTGTCCTGCTCCACCAGACATCGGACCGCTCCGAGGCACAGAAGAAGGCCGTCGAGATCCTGCGCCGGGTCGGCATGCCCAACCCGGACCGCATCGCACAGAGCTATCCGCACCAGCTCAGTGGCGGCATGCGGCAGCGCGCGATGATCGCCATGGCGCTCTCGTGTACGCCCACACTGCTGATCGCCGACGAGCCGACGACCGCCCTCGACGTGACGACCGAGGCGCAGATCCTCGAGCTCATGCGTGAGCTCCAGGAGTCGTTCGGAATGTCGATCATGTTCATCACCCACAGCATGGGCGTGGTGGCCCAGCTCTGCGACGAGGTCGTGGTGATGTATCTGGGTCGAGTCGTCGAGCGGGCACCGGTCGACGACCTGTTCCACGACCCGAAGCATCCCTACACGGTGTCCTTGCTGCGTTCGATCCCGCGGATCGGCGTGAACCGCGGAGCACAGCTCGAGGTGATCAAGGGATCCGTTCCCGATCCGTACTCCAAGGTGCCGGGCTGCCCCTTCCACCCGCGGTGTCCCAGTGCCATGCCGGGCCTCTGCGACACGGTGTTGCCCGAGGAGACGGCGATCGCCGACAAGACCGACCACAGCGTACGGTGCCATCTCTACCCCGGCAGCACACCGGCCGAGGTGGCGTCCGCGACGACGGCCAAGTAGGAGGAATCGTGGGCGAGACTCCGCACAACCAGAAGACGCTGCTCGAGGTCAAAGGACTCAAGAAGCACTTCCCCATCAAGGCTGGCTTCTTCAAGCGCACCATCGGCCAGGTGAAAGCCGTCGACGGTCTCGACCTCTCCATCGGACGCGGCGAGACGTTCGCGGTGGTGGGCGAGAGCGGCTGCGGCAAGAGCACGTCCGGGCGGACGATCCTGCGCCTCGAGGAACCCACCGAGGGCGAGGTCATCTACCACCACGACGAGCTCGGGGCGATCAACGTCGAGAAGGCCGATTCCAAGCTGCTCAAGCGGATCCGGCCGGAGATGCAGATCATCTTCCAGGATCCGTTCTCCTCCCTCGACTCCCGCATGACGGTCGGGCGGATCATCGCCGAACCCCTCGTGATCAACAACATGTTGCGTGGCCGTGAGCTGCGCGACCGGATCGCCGAACTGCTCACCGTCGTCGGTCTTCGTCCGGAACACGCGAGCAGGTATCCGCACGCCTTCTCCGGCGGCCAGCGTCAGCGCATCGGCATCGCCCGCGCGCTTGCCCTCAACCCAAAGCTGATCGTGTGTGACGAGCCGGTGTCGGCGCTGGACGTCTCGGTCCAGGCGCAGGTGCTCAACCTGCTCGAGGACCTGCAGGACAAGTTCAACCTGACGTACCTCTTCATTTCCCACGATCTCAGCGTGGTCGAGCACATCGCCGACCGCGTGGCGGTGATGTACGTCGGGAAGGTGGTCGAGGTCGGCACCACCGACGACCTCTTCTACAACCCGAAGATGCCTTACACAGAGGCGTTGCTGTCCTCGCTGCCGCAACCGGATCCACGCAAGCGGACCCGGCCGACGCTGCTCGCCGGCGAGGTTCCCAGCCCGGCCAATCCGCCCAGTGGGTGCTATTTCCACCCGCGTTGCCCGTACGCCCAGGAGATCTGCAAGACCGAGGCGCCACCGCTTCGTGACGTTGGCGGAACGCACCTGGCCGCCTGCCACTTCGCCGACGAACTCTCACTCAAGGGCACGACCCGACTGACGGAGATCAAGGCGCCCGACGTCGTCGCCGCGGCGGCTGCTCAGGAAGCAACACAAGGGACACCATCGTGACTGGAACCGTACGCACGGGACGCCCCCGATTCACCGGCGTCACCACCTACAAGGACCCCCTCGGACGGTTCTCGTTCCGGTATCCCTCGGACTGGAACGAGTTCGAGCTCGCCGACGACCGTGAAGGCGTGATGTACGCCCCCGAGGGTGGGGAGTCGCCGCAGACCTACTTCGCGGCCTGGATCACCAAGCTCGACGAACGCGTCGTCGCCGAAGACCTGCCGACCCTGCGGGAAGGCATCGACGCCGGCCTCGGGCAGCTCACCGGCTGTGAGATCGAGACCGAGAAGGACGACGTCCACGGCAATCTCGTGAAGCTCGAGCGCGTCTACCGGTTCGACGACGGGGGGACCGTTCGGCAACGCCGGGTATGGACGTTGTACGTCGATACCTGGCGGATCGTCCTTGTCTGGCAGGGCTCCACCCCTGAGGAGTACGCGTACTGGCTTCCGATGGGCAACTACGCCTTCGCGACGTTCGACCTGCCAGAAGCGCTGTGGTTCGCGACCGACCGGGACCTGCGCGCGTTCGACTGACGGAGCCCGGCCGAGAGGGCCGGCGAGAGCGTCCGGAAGGGGCTGCCGGCGCTTAGCAGTCAGGTGCCGGGAGTGCTAATCTTTGCTGCGTTGGCCGCCGCCCTCGGACATGGCGGCGATGTTGACTGGAGGAGCAGTGCCGACCTATCAGTACGCCTGTGTCGACTGCGACGAGCAGCTCGAGGTCGTCCAGAAGTTCACCGACGAGCCGCTCCGCGAGTGTCCCACCTGTGCCGGCCGGCTGCGCAAGGTCTTCAGCGCCGTGGGCGTGGTCTTCAAGGGGTCGGGCTTCTACCGCAACGACAGCCGGTCCGACGGCCGTGGCAAGAAGTCGTCCGAATCCTCGAGTTCCAACGGCGAGTCGAAGTCCAGCGACTCCTCGTCCAGCAGCGGATCGTCGGACGCCTCGTCGAGCGGTGGCAGCAAGTCGAGTGACGGCAAGTCCGGTGACAAGGCGACCAGTTCATCCTCGTCGGGAGCCTCCACCTCCAGCTCTGCGACACCGAGCAAGTCGGGCTCGGCGGCCTAGGTCCTGGGCGTCGAGCCGGCGCGACCACGTTGACAAGCTAGCCGCCTGCGACGAAGCCACCCTCCACATCGCCGCGATCAACGAGCGCTGGACGCCGCGTACTGCCAGATTTTGTCCACAGGTGCCCGATCGGCTGCGAATGTGGACAACTCGCTCGAGGTCGACCGAATTTCCCTAGCCTCTCCGCATGACCGCATCTCCCCCTTCCTCGCCGCCGACGCGGGCGCAGATCGGCGTCATCGGCGGCTCCGGTTTCTACGCCTTTCTCGACGACACCACCGAGGTCGCCGTCACGACGCCTTACGGTGAGCCGTCCGATCCACTGGTCGTCGGCACCGTCGGCGGCCGCGCTGTCGCGTTCCTGCCGCGGCACGGGCGCGATCATCGGCATCCACCCCATCGGATCAACTACCGCGCCAACCTCTGGGCACTGCGATCGGTCGGCGTACGACAGGTCCTCGGTCCTTGCGCGGTCGGCTCCCTGCGGGCCGACCTCGGCCCGGGCAGCGTCGTGGTCCCCGACCAGTTGGTCGATAGGACGTCGGGCCGGATCCAGACCTACTACGACACGGGCGCGGTCCATGTGAGCTTCGCCGATCCGTATTGTCCCGACGGTCGCCGGGTCGTCCTCGACGTCCTCGACCGAACGGGCTGGCGGGCCACCGGTGGCGGGACGATGGTGGTCATCGAAGGGCCGAGGTTCTCGACCCGCGCCGAGTCCCGGTCGTATGCCGCAGAAGGCTGGTCGCTCGTCAACATGACCGGGCACCCCGAAGCTGTTCTGGCGCGCGAGCTCGGCCTCTGCTACACCGCCATAGCCCTGGTCACCGACCTCGACGCCGGTGTCACCGAAGGAGAGGGGGTCAGCCAGGCGGAGGTCTTCGCGCTCTTCGCCACCCACCTGGACCGCCTGCGCAAGGTGCTGTACTCCGTGATCCCCGACCTCCCGTCCGTGCGAGCCTGCCCGTGCGCCACGGCCCTCGACGGGCTGCCGATCCCACTCACCCTGCCGGAATGATCGACATGCTGACGACCAAACGGTTCGGGCGCGACCTGCGCCGGGCGGTGTCGTGGCACCGGCGGCTGCTCGCGGCGGGGCTGGCGGCGGCCGGCATGGCGGTGGCGCTCCACCTGACAGAACCCGCACCGGTGCCGACCGCCACGGTGCTCGCGGCGGCACGCGACCTGCCCGGCGGCGCCCGCCTCTCCGACTCCGACGTTCGCACGGTCGCTCTCCCCCGTGACGTCATACCCGCCGGCGCCCTGACGCCAGGCGATCCACGCACCGGGCGGATCCTGGCCGGGCCGGTCCGCGCGGGTGCGCCACTGACCGATGTCGACCTGGTGGGCCCCGGCCTTTTCCACGACCGGTCCGAGGGCGAGTTGGTCGCGGCCCCTGTGCGGGTGGCCGACGCTGGCGCACTGGCCCTTGTCCGGGTCGGTGACCGGATCGACCTGCTGGCCGCGGAGACCGGTGTGGAAGACGCCAGGTCGCCGGCTCGATATGTCGTACGCGAGGCGAGAGTGCTCGTGCTCCCTGGTACGGGAGACGGGCGGCTGGCTGCCGGGAACGGGGACGGTTCGGGTGCGAGCGGCGGTGACCTGTCCGGCGATCTGCTGTCGGGTGACTCAGCGCTCGCGGGTGGCGGGGGTGGGGTGGGTGGTGGTTTCGGTGCCGAGGGCGGTCTCGTTGTCGTGGCGGTGCCGCCGGAGGTCGCTGCCGACTTGGCGCGGGCTGCGGTGACCGCTCGCCTGTCCCTGGTGCTGCGGGGTTCCCCCACCACCTGACCCACCTTGGGCGTCAGCGGGTCACGTGAGCGGCGGACGCGGCGGGCCTGCGCCGGCCGGCTGGTGGCGAGGTCGTCGAGAAGCGCGTGGGAGATCAGGCGCCGTGGTGGGGTGGTACGTCGGCCCGCAGCCGCTCGTCGTCATCGTCCCCGCGATCGCCCCAGGACGCCGGATCGTCCTCGGCCGCCCGGGCCGGAAGCAGCGGCCCGATCCGGTCCGGCGACACCGACGATCGCGTCACCCGCTGGCCCCCCGGCTCCGGGGCACTACGGTCGTCCCGCTCGTGGACCCGCTGCCCGCCACGTCCGTGGGCCGCCTCCGCACTCGGCTCCGCCCCCGACTCCACATTCGACTCCTCACCCGACTCCACATTCGACTCCGCCCCCGACTCCGGGGCCGACTCCGCACTCGGCTCCGCATCCGACTCCGGGGCCGTTCCGACGTCCGGCCCGTCGGCTGGGTCCTTGGCTGGCGTCATCTCTCCAGTCTCTGTCCCGCTCGCGCTCACTGCCAGGCCTTCGCGAGCAGTTCGAAGCTCCGGAGCCGCTCGTCGACCCCGTGGGTCATGGACGTGATCATCAGCTCGTCGGCGCCGGTCGCCGCCACCAGCTCCGCCAGTTCGGTTCGTACCCCCTGGGGGTCGCCTACCGTCGGCCGGCCCGGCGAGGCGGCGAGGATCTCGCGCTCGGCGGTGGTCCACACGTGCGCCGCCGCTTCCTCCGGGCTCGGCAACGCGCGCGGTCGGCCCGCACGCAGCGAGACCTGCGCCAACCGCGCGGGCCGGGCCTGCCGCTCGGCCTCTTCGGCGGTGTCGGCCACGAACGCCGCCTGCGTGACCATCGCGTACGGCCTGTCGAGCACCTCGGACGCCCGGAATGCGCTGCGGTAGAGATCGAGCGCCGGCAGAGTGTTCCGGGCGCTGAAGTGATGAGCGAACGCGAACGGCAGCCCGAACGTGCCCGCGACCTGGGCGCTGTAGCCGCTCGACCCGAGCAGCCACACCGCCGGCGAGGATAGTGCCGCTGGGGTGGCTGTGATCCGTAGAGTCCGCGCTTCTGCCCGGGTCGGGTCACCGAGGAGCGCCAACAGGTCGTCGAGTTCGCGCGGGAAGTCCTCTGCTCCCAGTCCTTCCGGCGTACGACGTAACGCTGCCGCGGTCGCCTGGTCGGTCCCGGGAGCACGACCGATTCCGAGGTCGATCCGACCCGGATGCAGCGCCTCCAGCATCGCGAACTGTTCGGCCACCACGAGCGGAGCGTGGTTGGGCAGCATCACCCCGCCGGAGCCGACCCGGATACGGGACGTGCGGGTCGCGACATGGGCGATCATGACCGCCGGGCTGGTCGAGGCGATCCCGGGCATGTTGTGGTGCTCGGCGACCCAGTAGCGGTGATAGCCCAGCTCCTCGACCCGCCGGGCGAGCGAGACAGAGGCATGGAGCGCGTCGCTCGTGGTCTGGCCCGACCCGACGGGGGCGAGGTCGAGTACGGACAGCGGAACGTGCGCGACGTCGGTAGCCACGCCGGTGCAAACCTGGACGTCCCCCCTGTTGTTCCCGACTCAACGGCGGACCGGATGCGGCCAGCGCCGGGCGGCGCCGCGACCCCTCACTTGGCAGCCGCCCGGTCGACGGGGTAGGACCTGACCCATGACTAACATCGGCCTCACCTCCGACCTCGTTGCCGCCCTTCCGGGCGGCGGGCGCATGCCGCTCCTCGGTTTCGGCACCTGGCAACTTCGCGACGACGAGGCACGAAGCGCAGTCCATACGGCGCTGGAAACTGGCTACCGGCACATCGACACCGCGACGGGATACCGCAACGAGTCCCAGGTCGGCGCCGCACTGCGCGAGAGCGGCGTACCCCGCGACCAGATCTTCGTCACGACCAAGATGCCGCCGGACCACGTGGGACGCGAACGCCAGACGCTCGAGGAGAGCCTTGAGAAGCTTGGTACGCCGTACGTCGATCTGTGGCTCATCCACTGGCCGCCCGCTGGAACGGCCGGGGTCGACTCGTGGCAGGTCTTCATCGAGGCGCAGAAGCAGGGCCTGGCCCGTGCCATCGGCGTGAGCAACTACTCCGTGGCGCAGGTCGACGAGCTCATCGAGGCGACCGGGCAGGCGCCCGCAGCGAACCAGATCAAGTGGAGCCCGTTCCAGTTCGACCGCGGCGTACTCGACGCGATGCGCGAACGCGGAGTGGTTCTCGAGGGCTACAGCCCGTTCCGGGCGGCGCGGCTCGACGACCCGGCCCTCGTCGGGATCGCCGGGGCACACGGCAAGTCCGCCGCGCAGGTCATCATCCGTTGGCACGTCCAGCATGGCATCGTGGTGATCCCCAAGTCGGCGCGACGCGAACGCATCGAGTCCAACGTCGACGTACTCGACTTCGAGCTGACCTCCGCCGAGATGGCCACGATCGACGGCCTGAGCGAGAGCTAGACGCAGCTCGCGGACGCCTGACCAGGGCCGACGGGCGAATCGAGGGGCCCCCACGACGCGTGCCACCCCACCGTGCAGCACGGGGGCCCTGCCGATGCGGCCCGAGGACTGGAACGGGACCAGGACCCACCACGCCTGGCCGTGGTACGCGCGGGGCAGGCACCGCCGACCCAGCCAGCGGCGTCCCGTGAATCGTTCCTAATCGGAAAATTCATCGCAGAAGGCGTAACTTCCCCCTTAATGACTCGTTCCTCCAGCACACGAGGGAAATAACGCCAGGGCCACAAGAGCGCCTTGGGGGGCATGGCAATTTCCGCATAGTGGAGGGACGTGACAGCGTCGATGGTGATGCGTGGACCGGGGTCGTCCCCGGAAAAGCTCATCCGAGCTGGAGCATGGGCAGGACGTGCCGCGGTCGTCGGCGCGAGCCTCGCCGTGGTGTCGGCACTTGCCGCGGCTCCGGCTGCAGCCAGCGCGGGCGGCGGCAATGGCAGTGACATCGCTGCTGGTGAGACGGTCAGCCGCGCGCAGGCCAACTCGTTCAACATCAGCGTGGGCGGACAGGTTGCCGGTAGTGGCGGTTACCTCTCGGTTAATGATGGCGCGTTGGAAACTGTGAAGGGTGTCAAGGCGCCTGAGCTGCCGATGATCGGTGACCAGCAGGTCGCGCTCGTCGGTGCGCTCGGACAGGACGCCGCCACGACTTCCAATGGCTACGCCGCCGCATGCGCGGGCGTGGTCGGTGCCAACGGTGTCGTCAAGCTCGGTGCCGACCAGAGCTGCCTGGTCTCTGGCGATGGTCAGATCCAGGTGTCGCTCGGGACGCTCGACGCGCTCGGCCTCACCGCCCTGTTGGGTGGAGAGCTCCCGGGTCTTCCGGCGCTGCCGAGCCTTCCGGCGACAGGTGAGCTGACCGACGGTCTCACCGACGGCCTCCTCAGCGGCCTCGGTGGCAACCTGGCGTCGACCGGAGGTCTCCTGCCGGCGGTTCCGTCGACCGGTGACCTGACCGGAAACCTGCCGCAGACCAGCACACTGCCGCTTCCTGGGGTGCCTGACGTCGAGTCCCCGGACCTGGCGCTTCCGGACCTCAGCCTTGGGGAGCTTTCCTCCCTCGGTGGCCTGCCGGCCCTCGGCAGCCTGCCGACCGGTGGTCTGCCCGACATCCAGCTGATGGTGGTCGGCAAGTCGATCACGGCCAACTGCCTGTCCACGCCGAGCGACACGTTCGGCAAGGCCAGCCCGGTTGAGGCCCAGGTCGTCGCGGTAGTGGCCGGCCAGCAGATTCCGGTGGCGAGCGTTCCGCCGGAGGGCCTGGACCTGAACCTGACCGACGTCCTGTCGAAGGTTCAGAGCCAGCTGCCGGTCGAGGTCACCGGTGTTCTCGACCAGGTTCTCGCCGCGGTTCCGGCTGACCAGCTCGACGCGGTGCGCCTCGCCAACCTGCAGGTCGGCGAGCAGACCGCCAAGGCCGGACAGATCAGCGTGACCGCCCTCGGTGTCGAGACGGCTTACCCGGGTCTCGTCGACCTGGAGCTCGGCAAGGTGGACTGCGGCAGCAACGTCGCTGCTGTGTCCGAGCCGGGTGTCAAGGCCGGCGCGGCAGCTCCGCAGGCCGGTGCTGGTGCGCAGGTCGAGGCCGACGGTTCCGGTGTGAGGGCCGGCGCTGAGGCTGGCGGAGTCAAGGGCGAGGGTGCGGTCAACGCCGACCTGGCACCTGCGTCGAACAAGGCGCCGCTCGCGACGTTCGGCTGGGGCGCTGTGATCGCGCTCATGCTGGCTGGAGTCGGCCTCGCCGGCTTCAAGCTCCGTCGCCTAATCCGGCACTGACGACCTGACGGTCGTCACAGCAGAATCCGAGCGCTTCGGCGCTTGACCGCCCGCCGGTCGGTGTGGGGAATCCCTCCCTCACACTGACCGGCGGGCTTCTTCTTGCCACCGGGCCTTCCACTCGTTCCGTGGGCCACTCGTGGCGACCCGGCCATACGCCAGGGATCAGATCCTCCGTACGGCCGGACCAGGGATCAGGAACGCTGCGGGCCACGGAGGGTTCCAGGTGACGCGCCCGTCGCCGCTTTGACGTGACGGCTCAGGTGGCTCACCGAGTCGTACCCCGTCAACTCCGCGATCGACTGCAGCGTCAACGTGGAGTTGCGCAGGTAACCCATCGCGTGACGCAGCCGCACCGCATGGAGGTACGCCCGCAGGGTGGTGCCACGGAACCTCGCGAAGTACGCACGGAGCCCTGACGGCGACACCCCCAGCTCGGCGGCGATGTCGGCGATCCGGATCCGGCTGGCGAAGCGTTCCTCGACAAGGCGTTCGGCTTCCGCCACCAACTGCTTTCCGGAGGGCACGTCTACAGTGGCTCGGGCCCGCCGCAGCCGCAGGTCCAGCTCGGCGAGCAGGAGACGAGCCATGTCGTCGCGATCCGGTCCCGGGTGCGCCACCTCCTGGGTGAGAGCGTCGAAGATCCGGCCGAGCGAGCGGTCGCCGTCGTCGTAGCACACCCGCGGCCAGGCCTGGTTCGCTGGCGCCTGCACCTGGATGTGCCGGTTCGTGTAGCCCGCGTCGGTGTACTCCGCGTGCGGCACTCCCGGCGGGGTGACCAGAACCGTGCCAGGCATCGCGTCGTACCACTCCTCACCGATCGGACAGCGCACGCGCCCCCGCAGGTAGTAGACGAGTTCCCAGGAACCGTGCGCGTGCACGGGGAAGTGCCGCCCGCGGGGAGCCACGTGCACGCCCGCTCCGAGGAGTCGGGGGGCATCGTCGCTGGCGCGGCTCTCGGCCCGCGCGCCTGCGTTCGTTCGGCGTGGGGGCATCAGCGCAGACCCGACTCGCGGATGGTGATGTTCAACCGGCCGTGGCCCAGCCCGATCTCCGCATCCGCGACGTCGGGTGGCTGCGGATTGACCAGTCCTCTGGGTACGCCGTGGAACGCCAACCGCGACGGGCCGCCGAAGACGAACAGGTCGCCGGACCGGAGTTCGACGTCGGTCCACGGCCGGTTGCGGTTGCGCGTGTTGCCGAACCTGAAGATGCACGCGTCACCGAGGCTCAGCGACACCACCGGAGCCAAGCTGCGCTCGTCGCGATCCTGGTGAAGGCCCATCCGGGCGTTGTCGTCGTAGAAGTTGATCAGCGCGATGTCGGGTTGGTAGGCCTCCGCGACCGCAGGATCGTCGTACGCCTCCCCGACCGCGCGTCGAGCCAGCTCCCCCAACCAGTCCGGGAACTCCCGTACCGGGCTGCCGTCGTCGACGGTGCGGGAGTAACGGTAAGGGACCCAGTGCCAGCCGAGGCAGACCGTGCGTACGGACATCACGCCCCCGCTGGGCAGGCGCGTCGCCCGCATGCCGGCCGGACCGGTGGCCCACTCCCGGCACGCCTGCACGAGTTGCCGCTGGGTGTCCAGGTCGAGCCAGTCAGGGACGTGGACGGCACCCGGGGCGATCTCTGCCCGGGATCGCGGGAGCAGCGCGGACATGGCCTTAGCTTGCCCAGATCTGGCGTTCTGTGCATAGGGCTCGTCGCGTCCTGCATGGCCCGCGGGCCCTTCCCTGGCGATACTTTCGGCGAGGAAGGTGTGTGGAAGGAGCGAACGCCCATGGACATCACCGCCGCCCTACGCGAGCTCGGCGTAGCAGAGGACACGCTCTCGGCCGAGGAGAAGGCAGATCTTGACCGCAACGGATTCCTGCCCCTGTACGGGATTCTGACGCAAGGCGAGGTCGACAAGTTCAATGCGCGGCTGGCCGAACTCACTGCCGCCGAGGGCGCCGAAGCAGGTCTGGAGGTACACCAGGAGGAAGGCACGGACAGGTTGGCCGATCTGGTCAACAAGGACCCGATGTTCGAGGTGTGCCTCTCCCATCCTCGCGTGCTCGCAGCGATCCATCACGTCCTGGGTACGTTCAAGATGTTCTCCCTCAACAGCAGGGCGGCGCTGCCTGGTCAGGGACTTCAGGGCCTGCACACCGACTACGGCGAGCCGGTCCAGCCGGGCGACTACCGCGTGTGCAACTCGATCTGGCTGCTCGACGACTTCACCGCCGAGAACGGCGCCACGCGGGTCGTGCCCGGATCGCACCTGGGCGGCGTACTCCCCGGCCAGGCGATGGCCGATCCCGCGGACGACCACCCCGACCAGGTGCAGCTTCTCGCACCCGCCGGTACCGTCGTCGTCTTCAACAGTCACCTGTGGCATGGCGGCACCCTCAACAGCTCCGACCGGCCGCGGCGGGCCATGCACTCGGCGTTCTGCCGGCGGGATATCCCCCAACAGCTGGACCAGAAGGCCTATCTGCGGCGTTCGACGTTCGACCGGTTGAACTCCGCGCAGCACTATCTGCTGGACGTGACCGAGGTCGACATCAAGTACCCGTGAGCGGCCGCCCGGAGCTGGGCCGAGATAATGGTCAGATGACTGACGGAGCGCGCACTCGGAAGATCTACGTCGGCCCCCGAGCGACGCCGGAGCTGATCGAGGCGGTCAAGAACGCCGGCGGCGAACCCACCGAGACGAGTACCGCCGCTGAGGCGATCGTCTGGTGGGGTGGCTCGCCGGCCGAGTTTGCCGAGGTCGACCACGAGGGCATCCGGTGGGTGCAGCTCCCATCGGCGGGGGTCGAGTCGTGGTTCGCCGCCGACATCTTTCGTACGGGCAAGATCTACTCGAGCGCGGTTGGCAGCTACGCCGAGACCGTCGCCGAACAAGCACTGGCGCTCATGCTCGCCGGCGTACGGCAGTTGCACACCTTGGCGCGTGCACAGACCTGGACGCGGCCCAACGTCGGGACGCTCTTCGACAAGACCGTCGGCATCGTCGGGTGCGGCGGGATCGGGCGGGCGCTGATTCCGTTGCTCGCGCCGTTCCGGGCGAGGGTGCTGGCGATCACCCGATCGGGAACGCCCGTACCAGGCGCGTCGTCGACCGTCACGCCGGCAGGGCTGGACGGCGTACTCTCCGCGTCGGACGTCGTAGTGATCGGCGCGCCTGCCACCGCTGAGACCCAGGCGCTGATCGGGGAACGGGAGCTGGCGCTCATGCAGCCCCACGCGTGGCTCGTCAACATCGCGCGCGGATCATTGATCGACACCGACGCCGTCGTGAAGGCGCTGGCGGCCGGGACGATCGGCGGCGTCGGGCTCGATGTGACCGACCCCGAACCCCTACCCGACGGCCATCCATTGTGGAGCGAGCCGCGGGCGCTGATCAGCCCGCACTCGGCCAACCCTTCGCATCTGCTGATGCCTCGCCTGGCCGAACGGGTGGGCGAGAACGTACGTCGGTACATCGCAGGTGAGGAGCTCGTCGGCGTGATCGAGGTCGAGCGCGGCTACTGAGCGTCGGCACGTAGGCGTGCCCGACACCCGACCGGGGCTGGGTCATCGATACGCTGGGCCAGCGCCGAGCCAGCCCTCGTAGCTCAGGGGATAGAGCAACGGTTTCCTAAACCGTGTGTCGCAGGTTCGAATCCTGCCGGGGGCGCTTGCATTTCCGCAGGTCAGAGGCATGATCAACGATCTTCCTCCGATCCGTTGGGCTCCGAATCGGCAATCTGGCCACGTTCTGGCCACACTCCCGACTCGCTCGCAACCTCGTTGAGACGGGCCGCCCAGGTATCCATCTCATCGGGGTACAGGTGGCCGTAGAGGTCCATCGTCATCACCACCGATGCGTGCCCAAGGATCCGCTGCACCACCTTCGGCGGCGTGCACGCCGAGATGTACAGCGACGCGGCCGTGTGCCGAAGGCCATGGATGGTGAACCCTTCGAGCGCTGCCGCTCTGACCGCAGGTGTCCATACACGCTGCCGGAAGTTGCCCGCCCGAAGTGGCCCGCCTTCCGGTGCCGTGAACACCAGCGCGTCGCGATCGAGGTCGGCGACCAGGGCGTGAAGCTCGTCGCAAAGTGCCTCAGGTAACGGCACCGTCCGGGACTGGTGGGTCTTCGGCTTGCCTTCGACCAACTGACCGCCGATGTCGACGAATGCTCGCCGTTCCTTCAGCCGCCGACGAGCGAGGTCTACATCCCGCACCCGCAGCGCGACAGCCTCACCCCACCGCAGACCGGTGTACGCCAACGTCCGGATGAAGGTGCCGTAGCGGCCAGCCTCAGCGGCGAGCTTGGCAACCTCGGCATGGCTCAGGAATCGCCGCTACCATGCCGATACCAGCTTCGGCAGCTTGATCCCGGTCACCGGGTTTGCCTGCAGACGTCCCGTTCGGATCCCGTGCTGGCATACCGACGAGAAGACGTACACCGTCTGCCGGACCTGCGACGCCGCAAGTCCCGAGCCGGCAAGCTCCGTGATCCACTCCTGAAGCATGGCCGAGACCTTGCCCATCGGGACGTGCTTCCAACGAGGCAGGATCCGTAGATCCAGCAGATGGCGGGACGACGAGCGGGTCCGGGGTTTCAGGTGCAGGGTGCTTTCGAACCACTCCTGAGCGGCCTTGCCGAACTCCACTCGAAGAGCGGCAGGATCGACCCGATCCCCACGTGAGATCCGGACCTTCTGATCGGCCGGCCAGCGTTGGGCGTCGAGCTTTCGGCGGAAGGTCTTGTTACGCTCCCTGCCGTCCGGGCCCCGGTATCTGGCTCGGTAGCGGTCGCCACGTTTCTCGACACTCCTGCGGCAGTCGCCTTCTGCTGTTCGACCCAGGCGCGGACGTCGGCGGGGTCATAGCGCAGGTGCTTGCCGACCCTCGCGGCCCTTGGGCCGGTGCCGAGGTAGCGCCATCGGTACAGGGTGTCGATGGGTACGCCGAGGTAGTGACACACCTCCTCGGGCGTCCAAAGTCATTCCGGCTTCATGTTTCTGTTTCTCCTTCTGTGGTTGGCGGTTGACACGTACGTCTCAACCAGTGGTGGCGATCCCCAGGCGTGCGATGTAGCGGTGTTCGCGGGCGAGTGCGGCGGCGGTGTTGGCCAGGAGTGCGTCGCCGGTGGTGTGCCAGCCGGTGCCGGCGTAGACGAGTTCGGCGATGGTCTCGAGGTGTTCGTTTTCCTTGAGGTGCTCTTGCCGTTCGTGGTGGGCGCGTCGGTAGGCGACGCGGGCTTTGCGGAGGTGGCGGAAGGTGGTGGAGTAGCGCCGGGATTTGGTGAAGAAGTGCCCGCCGAAGCCGAGCATGTGTGCCCACCGTCGTAGCCGGTGGTAGCCGGAGTCCTCCCACTCCGAAGCGGTCGACGAGCTGGTTCCCGTGGTGGTCGGTGAGGACCAGGCCGTGAGTCTGAAACGTCGTGTGTTCGACGGCTTTGCGGAGGATCCAGACCAGCAGGAACGAGTTGGCCCACGCAGGCGGTCGGATGATCTCTTCTGGGTCGTGGGGTTGATGCCGTCGAAGCGGGCGAGGATGTGGAAGTGGACCAGGCCGCGTCGCTGGAACTCTGCACATTTGCCGAACGAGATCCGCACCGGTGTCTTGCCCCAGCGGAGCCGACCCGTCGCCGCGTTGCGGGTGCGGGTGACGTGGCCGTGGTCGCGGGCGTACCGGTCGAGGAGGCGTTTGGCGGTCATCTGAGTCCGTCGCCACAGTTCGGATGCCTGGGTGTTCCAGACGGCGTGCTGGTTGTAGTCGTAGCAGTCACCGCAGAGGGGTGCCGAGGCGGTGGTCGCCGTCGGTGTGGATGCGCATGCACCGCAGGTCGATCCCGTGGGGGCACAGGTCGGGGGTCTTGCAGGCGCGCCAGGGTGCGGGTCGGCCGGCGCAGCTGGGCGTGAAGAAAGGGCCGCCAGATGACTGACGACCCTCACAGCGTCGGCACCGTTCCACTCACAGACCCGGCGGTGGCCGGGGCGGGCCGGAGGCTTTAGCCACCTCGCTTGGCCCGAAACCCGAAGGCCGGGGGCCTACGGTGGCGGCAACGGTCGGGCAGCAGGCTGCTCACCGCTGCCCGCGCTTGCTGCGCCTGGTCAGTTGTCCCTCTCGTGCGCGCGGGTGACGGTATCCCAGCCGGACGCACCCAAGGACACCACGGCGACTGGAAAGATGCCGAGGTTTTCCTTGTCGATGTGGTCGGACAGTTCGTTCAGCAGATGGTTGACCACTGCGTCGAAGTCAGCCGCCGAGGGGTCCAATGCGGCCAGTGACTGGTCGAAGCTGGCGTGCTCCTGCTCGAGTTCCCTCACGGCCTCCGCGAACTCGCCCTGGTCCTTCAGCGCGGTGAACACGCCGCGTTCCTCGCGGCGCACGTGAATCTCCAGCATCCGGCTGAATTCCCTGAGCGTCTCGACAGCGGCGTCATAGTCGGTCATGATCAGCGACCGCCGGATGTCACCGGACAGCTCGAGCAACCCGAGGTGCTCGTCCATCAGTTCAGCGATCGGTTCGATCTGCCGACAGCCGCAGTACTCACACATGGCCGTGGTGGTCAGGCACGGACCAACTCCAGCCGCCAGTTTTTCGGGCCTCGTTCCAGGTAATTGACATTGAATGCGCCGGGGGTGCGCTCCTCCACTTGGGCGAGCAACCGCACCGGGTCGTGCGGTACGACCAGGACCAGTCCACCGCCAGCCGGCAGAGCGTCGAGGGCGCCGAAGATCGTGGCGTGCCGGATCGCGTGGGGGATGGCCCGGGCATCGAGTTCCGGGTATCCAGGGGGATCGACCTCGCCGCAGGAGCAGTCGCGGCGACCGGTCTGCAGATGACTGCGTTCCGACGCGCCCTGATGGTCGGCCGCATCGCCGAGCAGCTCGTGCAGCCCTGCGAGGATCCCGGCGACAGACACCTCAGGCGAAGCCGTCAGCAGCGGGAGTAGCTGATCGTTCTCCTTCGCAAGGTGGCTTTCGAAGAGGACCTGCAACGCACGGGCCGTAGCGGCTGCCCGCACCGGTTCGGCAGTGGACGAGAGCTCACGGACCAAGCCGATGATCACCCGATGCTCGGCCAGCATTCCGTCCACAAGCAGCCGCCCCTCGAGTGTCGCGTGCGCGGCCGGATACATCGTCTCTTCCTCGGCCAGCGCGTGTGGCGCCAGCTCCGCCTCACACCAGGCCACCAGATCCCGGCGGGCGACCTCTGCCGACTCCGCGACTCCCCGGGAAGCAGCGCCGATCAGCCTCTCCGTCCGCATCGCCAGGGCTCCGGCCATCTCGGCGTGGTGCTGTTCAACCGCGTCCGCAGCTCGGGCGTCTTCCTGGCTCGAGGCGATGACGACGTCGTTCATCTCTGCTCCTCCGGCTCGCTGGGGTCGCACAGGTGCCCCGTCCGACCGCCGGGCCCGCCTTGGCACGGCACCTGTATTTTATTACACTCCGGTCCGTGAAAAATAACCGGCGCCCAAGGTCGCCGCACGCAGTTCCCGGCTATGGCCCACTGCCGGGCGGCAGCCCCCGCGCGCCCCTGTCCAAGTCTCGGTCAGCACTGCTCGAGATGCTCCGGGCACAGACGGAACCGACCACGCTCGCGGCGCTCGTCACCAGCTCCGGGCTGCACGCCAACACGGTCCGCGAACACCTCGACGCGCTGGTACGCGAGGGCCTCGCCCACCGCCAGCCCGAGGCGCCGGCCGGCCGCGGACGGCCCGCCTGGCTGTACGAAGCCACCGGAAGGGACGCGGCCTCTGCCACCGAGTACGCCGGCCTCGCCTCGGCGTTGGCAGCAGCAATCCACCGGACCAGCGCGTCTCCGATCGACGACGCGGTTACCGCCGGAAGGGAGTGGGGCCACGAGCTCGCGCGCGAACGCGGCGCCAGGCAGGCCCCGAGTGCGGTCGCGGCCCGACGCGAGGTGGTCGCCCTGCTCGACGAAGTAGGGTTCGCACCGCAGGCCGACGCCCGCAGCTCGGTGGTCCGGCTCACCCGCTGCCCACTGCTAGAGGCCGCCCACAAGTACCCCGATGTCGTCTGCGGTGTACACCTCGGCCTCGCCCAGGGCGCACTGGAGGAGTACGGCGCGGACCCCGACGACACCGAGCTGCTTCCGTTCGCGGAGCCCGGCGCCTGCCGGTTGCGCCTGTCCCGATGAGCACGATCATCCACCCTCGGAGGCCAAGCAGTCTCCGCAGCGTCCGCGTGCCGCTCGTGTCCCGCCTGGCGTTGCTGGCTCCCGCCGGGGTTGCCCTGCTCGCCGGTCTCGATGCCGCCCTGATGCTGCTCGGCTTTCCCGCGCCGGTGCGGGGCGACCGGCTGCCCGAGGTGCACGGAGTGCTCATGGTTCTCGGCTTCGTGGGCATCCTGATCGCCGTGGAACGGGCGGTCGCCCTTCGTCAGCCACTTGGCTTCGCCGCGCCCGGCCTGCTGGGCCTGGGCGCCCTGGTCCTGCTCTTGCCCGCTCCGCTGGCGGTTGGCCAATGCCTCTTGGTGGCCGGCACTGCCGCGCTGGTCGGCCTGTACCTGCCGCTGTGGCGTCGGCAGCGCGACGAGGCAGTCCTGGTCCAGGCCCTCGGGGCCGTGCTTGCCCTGGGCGCAGGGGTGCTTTGGCTGGGCGGAGCCACTATCCCTCCGCTGACGCCGTGGTTGGTCGGGTTCGTCGTGCTGACCATCGCCGGTGAGCGGCTCGAGCTGGCCCGGATCGTGATGGGCCCGTCGGCCGGCAGCATGCTGGTGCTCCTCGCTTCCGGGCTGATGGCCGGGGTCGTGGCCGCTCTGCTGTGGCCCCGGCCGGGCACGGCGCTGCTCGGGGCCGCACTGCTCATCATGACCGGATGGCTCGCCTCCAACGACGTCGCCCGGCGCACGATCCACACCTCGGGGCTGACCCGTTACATGGCCGGCTGCATGCTCGCGGCGTACTGCTGGCTGGGTGTGGCCGGCGCCGTCTGGCTGCTCGGTGGCCCTGCGCTGGACGGCGTGAGATACGACGCCGTGCTGCACGCGGTGTTCCTTGGGTTCGCGCTGTCGATGATCATGGCGCACGCCCCGGTAATCCTCCCGGCGGTGCTGCGCCGACCACTGCCCTACCACCCAGCTCTCATCGCGCCGGCCGCACTGTTGCACGTCTCCCTGGCGTTGCGGCTCTGGGTGGGCGACACCCTCGGCAGTCACGGTGCCTGGGTCACCGGTGGCGTCCTCAACATCGTGGCGGTGTTGTCGTTCCTCACCGTCGGTGTCGTGTCGATGGTCCGCGGAAATCGGAGGCGGTCGTGAGCACGTCGGGCAACCGTGGCTTCTGGCCACTGCGCGACCTACCCGTGCTGGTCTGGTTGGCTGCCACTGTCGTGGTGGCGTTCGTGCACCCGTTCGTGCCGGCGCCGCGCTGGCTGATGATCCATCTCCTCATGCTGGGCGCGGTCACTCACGCCATCCTGGTCTGGAGCAGGTACTTCACCGACGCGCTCCTGCACTCCGCGGACGACGACCGCCGCGGACAGAATCGCCGGCTCCTGCTGCTCAACGGCGGTGTGATCATCGTGGTGACCGGTGTGCTCTCAGGCGCTTGGCCGGCCACCCTGCTCGGGGCGACCACCGTCGGCTGCGCCGTCCTCTGGCACGGTTGGACGATTGTTCGCCAGCTGCGTGCCGCGCTGCCGGCCCGGTTCGGTTCCTCGGCGCGGTACTACGTGGCGACGGCCTGCTTCCTGCCGGTCGGTGCCGGCCTGGGCACCGAGCTCGCGCGCGGCCTCGCCGACCCGTGGCAGACTCGGCTGCTCGTCGCACACGCGGCCGTGAACCTGCTCGGCTGGGTCGGCCTCACGGTCGTGGGCACGCTCGTGACGCTGTGGCCGACCATGTTGCGCACGAGGATCGCCGATGGCGCTGAGACGGCCGCCGCTCGGGCGCTCCCGGTCCTGGTCTGCTCGGTGCTCGTCGCCGCGGGAGGTGCGTCCGCCGGTCTGCGTCCGCTCGCGGCGCTCGGCATCGCCGGATACGTCGCTGGGCTGTTCCTCACCGCGCCGGCGTTCGTCGACGCCATGCGCCGTAAACCGCCGGCCGATTTCGCTGCCTGGTCGGTCCTGGCCGGGCTGACCTGGCTGGTGGGCACCCTGGTCACGCTCGGGGCCGCGATCGGCACCGCCTCCTCGTGGCTGCGTGTCGAGGAGGTGTTCGGCTGGCTGACGCCGTTCCTGGCCGCGGGTTTCGGTGCCCAGGTGCTGCTCGGCGCATTGTCCTACCTGGTTCCGGTGGCGCTCGGCGGAGGTCCGACGCCGGTCCGGGCGGCGAACGCCGTCGTGGACCGAGGCGCACCCATGCGCCTTGTGGTCACCAACACCGGCCTGCTGCTCTGCGCACTGCCGGTGCCGAGCACCGTCCGCGTGCTCGCCTCGATCCTCGTCCTACTCTCGCTCGCCTCCACGCTGCCGCTGCTGCTCCTGGCTGTGCGCGCCTCGCGCCGCGCGAAAGCGGACGTGTCCGCTTCGGGACGGGACCGCACCCGGGGGTCGCGCGCTCGTCCGGCCGGCCAGGTGGCTGGCTTCGCTGCGACTGGACTCGCCGGTGTGGCGTTGGTGGTGGCCGCGGCTGTCGCGGTCGACCCGGCTGCCGTCGGCGCCAACGCGCAGGTATCTGCTGCCGCCGATGTCGCCGCCACCGGCGAGACCACAACCGTGGCGGTCGAGGCGCGCGACATGCGGTTTACCCCGGCCACCCTCTCGGTTCCGGCTGGCAATCGTCTGGTGGTCGTGCTGACCAACGCCGACGACGAGGACGTCCACGACCTTGTCCTCGACTCCGGTGCAGACAGCGGCAGGCTGGCGCCCGGCGAGACCGCCCGCGTCGACGTCGGAGTGGTCAGTCGCGACCTCGAGGGCTGGTGCTCGGTCGTCGGCCACAAGCAGATGGGCATGGTGCTCAGCGTCGACGTCACAGGTTCGGCTCCCTCCACGGAGCCGGAGACATCGGCGGGTCACGGCGCCCACCAGCACGGGCCCGGCGGAAACACCGGCGAAGAGACGCCTGAGGAGGCCGAGGACGCCGAGCCCGGTCCGGCCACGGACTCCCTGGACCTGAGGGCCGAACCGTCGCCCGGCTGGGCAGCCCGCGACGCGGCGCTGCCGCCGCTATCCGAGAGCCGGCTGCACCGGCGTACGTTCGTGGTTCGCGACGTCGAGCGCGAGGTCGCCGTGGGCGTCACGCAGCGGCTGTGGACCTACGACGGCACAGCCCCGGGTCCGGTCCTGCACGGCCGGGTCGGGGATCGGTTCGAGATCACCTTGGTGAACCGCGGTTCGGTCGGACACTCGATCGACTTCCACGCGGGGGCACTCGCCCCGCAGCGTCCGATGCGGACTATCACACCCGGTGAGTCTCTGACCTACCGCTTCCGGGCCACCCGCGCGGGGGTCTGGATGTACCACTGCTCCACCATGCCCATGTCAGCCCACGTCGCCAACGGCCTCTTCGGCGCGGTCGTGATCGAGCCACCGGACCTGCCGCGCGCCGACCGCAGCTATCTGCTGGTGCAGTCCGAGCTCTACCTCGGCGACCAAGGCGGGGAGGTCGACGCCACCAAGCTGGCCGCGGAGCGGCCGGACCTGGTCGTCTTCAACGGCTTCGCCAACCAGTACGACCACGCCCCACTGACCGCGCGTGTCGGGGAACGGGTCCGCGTATGGATCCTCGACGCCGGACCCAACCGGCCGACCTCGTTCCACGTGGTCGGCGGCCAGTTCGACACCGCATACGCCGAAGGTGCCCATCTGCTGCGGCGCGGATCGGGCGGTGCCCAGAGCCTGGGACTGCAGGCAGCACAGGGCGGGTTCGTCGAGCTCACCTTCCCGGAGCCCGGCGACTATCCGTTCATTTCGCACCTGATGATCGATGCCGAACGCGGCGCACACGGGGTGTTCCGGGTCGTCCCCTGAGTCTCGCCTCTCTGACGGTCGCCGGCAGCTTGCGCCAGCGAAGAAAATCCGATCGCCTCGTGCGAGAGCCGCATGGACTCAGCATCGGGGAAGTGGATCCCGAGTCGGTTGGGGATCTGCTCAGGACTCCACGACGTTGCCCAGCGTCGGTCTTACCGAACGTCCATGATGCCGACCGATCCAACAGACAGCCGGTCCAGGGATAGGCGTCTGTTCGAGTGCCTGATCGTTCCTCCAATCCGATCCTGCACCCGCGCACAGAAGGACCGGCGCAGCAAACGCCGGCAGCTGGCATGGCCGGATCTCTCCCCACGTGAAACGTGGACCCTGCAACCACAGCTTGATCACGTAATCAGGATCGATCCAAGTTTCTTGACAGTCCCCAGATACAACGGCATCGTGCGGGCGCCGTACGTAAGTCTCGGCCGCTTCAGGGCTCTGGGCCCTCCACTGGCGTACGGCCGGACTCTAGCGTGATTCGTGAGTTCCACGGAGGGGAGCTGACATGGTTTCTCAGGAGGATCTCCGCGCCCCGGAGTTTCGGCAACCGGTGCCCGTTGGGCGTTCGCTCACGACCGATGAGCTACGCGGTCACCTGGCCACCCTGCGGAACAACCTGTGTGAGGAGCTTACGTACATCGCAGGAATAATCCTCAACACTGGGATACTTCCGCAAGTTCCATCGAAGATACAGGACTTGACCGGCCTTCGGGTTGACGAGCTAGAGGCTCTGGAGACCAGAACTTGTCATAAACGTGGAGGCGGGGCTGAGGGACGAGAGCGTGCGGCGGTAGAGGATCTTCTCGACCAGGTACGCACGATCGAGTGGTTGCTGAGGTTGCATCTGGCAGCCATGCGGGAGGTGACGGAAGGGTCTCCGCGGCTGCGGCCGGTCGAGGCTGAGGGGTCCTTGCGCGCGTTTCTGGAGTTGCACGATGTCGTGGTGTTGGAGATGCGTCGGCATCTGTCAGAGTTGCGAGAAGCTCCAACAATGGACAATGCCCGGCGCTTTGCGGAGTTCTGGCATCGGGTCATCGTTCCGCACGCGCAGGCAGAAGATCGGGTGCTCTGGCCGCTCGCTAGGTCACTTGGTCTCGGTGGGCTGAGTAGCTCTGTAGATTCGCTGGAGGCCGAGCACCACGAAATCGACGAGCTCGTGGACGCCTACACGATGGCCGTTGACCGCCTGGAGCAGAAAGATGCCACGCCTGCGGATGTGGTTGGTGCGGCACAGGCCGTGCGCGGGACCGTCGAGCTGCACTTCGGCAAGGAGGAGGAGTCGGTTCTCCGGCCGATGCAGCGGGGCGTGACCGATGAACAATTCTGGCCGGTTGTCGCCGAACAGGACAGGACCATCGGCCCGTGGCTACGTGCTCATGGTTGGCAGGCAACGACCGCCGGGCGTTGAGCCACCGCTACTCGGGACAGACCGCTGGTTACCGTCCAACGCGTTTCCATCTATGTGGGATTTGTGACATACCTTAAGCGTTGGTTCGGTCCAGGTTGAGGATGGCGGCGACGACATCCCGGTTTACTTCATCCAATTCGTCAATGGCATCCTCAACTCGACGTCGCACTTCCGGACGATCGCGCAATCCAACCGCACCGTGGAGCAGTGTGCCGATGCCGAACAGCCGGTGAATCGCTACAGTGCATAGGTCCTGGGCGATGCGGTCACGCTCGTTGAGGACGGCCATTCGGGTCGATTCCTGCACTGCCTGAAACAGCCGGAGAGCGCTGGCTGCCTCAGTAGCGAATATCTCCAGGCGCCGAACCTCGCGGACAGCACGAGCCTCGTGAGGTGACCCACGCTGCCACGCCACAAAGATCACGCCGAGAATTTCCTCATGAGTACGAAGGGGTGCCGCCATGGCTAGCCCGAGTCTCGCAAACGCCTTCGACCACTCGGGGAAAAGCCGGTAGGCCTCATCAACCGGAGGACGGCTAGCGACGGCGCTCCGTCCTGACTCGACTACATCCGCAGCGGTCGCCACCTGGCGAAGTGGTATCCGTGTCCCGACGATGTGCTCGAGCCCGAGGCCGCTCACAGATTCGACGACGAAACCGTCTGGATCGGCCTGATCAATCAGCGCGATTCCGGCGAAATCGGCCCCGGAAACCTTACGCAAGCTCCGCGTCACCGCGTTGAACGCCTGGCCAGCCTGGAGTTTGGCGACGGGCAGGTGGGCAACCTCTGCCGATGCTTGGCGCCATTGCCCTGTGCGGCGCTCACGCTCGAGCCATCCACGGTGTTCGCCGACATTTTCATCCGATTCTGCGGGTGGGAGAAAAACTGGCTCACGTTTTCCGGAAAGGAGGTTGAAGGCTGTCGCAAATGAGGGGGAGACCATCGTCGTGTCCTTTGCGCCCAATACGTCAAGGTTCTAGCAACCACATATTCAGCCCGGCCGGCAAGCATGACCGATCTGAGGATATCTAGCGCACCCAATCGTCGCATGACACAGGGCAGTCAGGCCGTGAGACGAGACTCGCCGCGGAGGACGTGTGGCTGATCCGCCCGAACTCAGATGTTCGACGCTACTGCCTACCTTGGGTCCCTCGCACCCTCGATAGCCAGGTCGACAAGGAGACCGACATGTGCGGCGACGTCGTGCACACGATCTTCTGCCCAGTCGCGGATCGCCGCTTCGAATGCCCGGCCGATGTGAGCGGTGATGAGCTCCGGGGGTACGTCGGCCCGTACGGCGCCGGCGGCCACTCCTTCACCCACCATGCGTTCCACGGCCTCCAGGACAGGTGGACGCGCACCCTCACCTACCAGCGCCGCGTGGCGGATCGGCAGAGTGTAGACAAACCTTGCAAGCTCCTCATTCGCGACCATCTGGGTGGCGGTGTCGATAAGGAGGCTGCGGATACGGGGAAGGGTTTCGGCAGCCGATCCTGAGGGTGGGCTGGCTGGCTCCCGCCCAAGCAGTCGTGCGAACAACTCGGCGAGGATCTCCTCGCGTTCGGAGAAGTGCTTGTAGAAGGTCGCGCGCGAAATGCCTGCAGCCTTGGCGATATCCTCCACTCTCACGCCGACGTAACCGCGCTCCACGAACAGCCGAAGGGCTGTGTCCAGAAGCTTGTCGCGGGCACGTCCGCGCAACGCGGCTCCGCTACGGCCGAAGCCCGGAGACCGCACGGCCATATGACTGCCTCCAAGTGAGCACTCGACATGGGTCTTGACACCCGACTGACAGCAATCTACGCGAGTTGGAACAGGGTGGCCAGACGAGGGCGAACGCAGAGGTGACACGTGTCTAGTCATTCGTATAGCATCGCGTCTTGACCGTCGTCCAACGTCGCGGCTAGATCAGCCAGTGCACGGGGCGATCTTCAGGGAGGTAGAGCGTTGCTTGCTGCTCTCGGCCGCTTCTCGTACCGTCACCGCTGGCTGGTGCTGATCACCTGGTCCCTACTCCTCCTCGGCGCCGTAGCGGCCAGAACCGAGTACGGCGGACAGTTCGCCAACGATCTCACCCTCTCCGACACCGACTCCCAGGCCGCGTACGACACGCTGCGTGAACGGTTCCCAGACATGTCGGGCGACGGGATGCAGGTGGTCATCCACAGCGACGATGGCGTGACCTCTCCTGAGGTGAGGCAGCCGGTCCAGGCGGCCATCACCAAGGTGCGTGCAGACCGCGACGTCGCGGCCGTGCAGTCTCCATACGGACCTGGGCCGAGGCTGGTCTCGACCGACAGCCGCACAGCCATCGCCACCGTGCAGTTCACCGAACGAGCGAAGGACATTCCCGAGGGTGCCGTCGAGCAGGTGAAGGAGTCATTCGACTCCATCAAGGCCGCAGGTGTGCAGGTGGACTACGGCGGTCCGGCGGTGCAGACCGAGACCGGACCGTCCGGCAACGAGGTCTACGGCCTGATCGCGGCGGTCATCGTCTTGCTGATCGCCTTCGGCTCGTTGTTCGCTATGGCGGTACCCATCATCACCGCCTTGGCGGCACTGGGCGTCGGCCTGGCGACGATTGAGGTGCTGACGAACTGGGTGACGATCGGAACATCCGGGCCTGTGGTCGCTGCCATGATCGGGCTTGGAGTGGGCATCGACTACGCGTTACTGGTGGTGACCCGCCACCGCGAAGGGCTTTCGCTCGGCCAGGATCCGGCCGAGTCGATCGAGACGGCGATGGCCACCGCCGGCCGCGCCGTCATCGTCGCAGGTGTGACGGTCATCGTCGCCATTCTCAGCCTGTACCTGATCGGAGTCCCGTTCGTCTCCGCCCTCGGCCTCGCCAGCGCCATCACGGTCGCGACCACGCTCCTCGCAGCGGTGACCCTGCTGCCCGCCCTGCTTGGAGTCTTCGGCCGGCACCTTGACCGGCTAAGAGTTCGGCGGATCGGGACCACCCACACCAGCGACCGCCAGGGGTGGCGGCTGTGGGCCCGCGGTGTCCAACGATGGCGATGGCTTGCCGCCTTGGCCTCAATCGCGGTGATGGTACTTCTAGCTCTGCCACTGACATCGTTGCGTCTCGGCACCGCGGATGGCGGCTCGCAGCCGACCGACACCACCCAACGGCGGGCGTATGACATCGTGGCCGAGCAGTTCGGCCCCGGCTGGACCGGTCCGCTAGTGGTCACAGCCGAGTACCAGTCGGGCATGCCTTCCACCGAGACCGCCCGCGCAGCCGGGCAACTACGCCAGATGCTCGCCTCCGCAGAAGGAGTCACGCAGGTCTCACCACCACGCATCGATCCGGTTGGCGACACCGCAATGCTGACCGTCGTCCCCGTCGGCTCGCCCGACGACGAGTCCACCGAACGACTCGTGCACCGCCTACGTGACGACGTGCTGCCAAAAGCCGAGGGTCAGCCTCGTACGCACGTCGGCGGTGCGACAGCGACAAGCATCGATCTTGCCGACAAGCTGGACGGGCGAATGGGCTGGTTCATGCTTCTCGTCGTCGGTCTGGCGTTCGTCGTTCTCCTGGTGGAGTTCAAGGCACTGCTCGTACCGCTCATGGCGGTCGTCATGAATCTTCTCGCAGTCGGCGCGGCGTACGGGCCGATCGTCGCGGTCTTCCAGTGGGGCTGGTGGCCCGCAGACCTGATCGGTGCAGAACCCGGACCTGTGGAGTCGTTCGCCCCGGTGATGCTCTTCGCCGTGCTGTTCGGACTCTCCACCGACTACGCGGTGTTCCTGCTCAGCCGGGTGCACGAGGAGTATCGCAAGACCGGCGACGCGCGCAGAGCGATCGTCGATGGCATCGGTGCCACCGCACGCGTCATCTTGGCCGCGGCCTCGGTGATGGTCGTCGTCTTCGCAAGTTTCGTCCTCAACGACCAGCGTGTCGTCAACCTATTCGGTTTCGGCCTAGCCACGGCCATCGGCGTGTACGCACTCATCGCCATGCTCGTCTTGAGCCCCGCGCTGCTCGCGATACTCGGCCGGGCCGCCTGGTGGTTCCCACGCCGAAGCCGAACTGCAGCAGGCACCAGACGGCGTCCGCAGCCTGCACCTGACGTGACAGAAGCGGCCGACCAACCACGGCATTCGTCGGCGGCCACCGTCGACCGCCATTCGCGGATCGTCATCACGGTCACGACTCCTCCAGGCTCTCCACACCACTTCCAGAACGACGTGGAGCCGCATGCGCAACACCGGATAGTAGATGGAGCTGAGGACGGCCGTCACACGTTCGAACTCAGCCTCGCTCCCCCAACGCACGTCACCGCCCTTCACGTGACATACAAGCAGGAGCACAGGGCGGCGCCGGACCAAGCTCTCCACGCCGCCGAAGCACCTACACCGAAGCGGACGTTCATCGTAGGGATCACTTATGCCACTACGATGCCGGCTTCGACAGACGGCCCAACGAGGCGTTCCTCATGATCCGGCTCCCGAAGGTGCAGGGCCCGCCTTACCGGACCAACAAGGCCTTGATCGAGTATCCGACCGGGCTAACGCTGCCATCCCAGATGTGAGCAGGACCGCATCGCGTGAAAGCTCGATGGTGGGAATGAGGTTGCTACTCTTGTGGTTCTACCCCCGGGGGTACCTAAGGAGTGGAACATGGAAATGGATCCGAACCGGCTCGAAGACGTCATCGCACGCCTGAAGCGCGTGCAGGGCCAGATCGGTGGGATCGTCCGCATGATCGAGGAAGGCCGCGACTGCTCAGACGTCGTGACCCAGCTCGCGGCGGCGGCCAGAGCCCTTGACCGGGCGGGATTCAAGATCATCGCTACCGGCTTGCGGCAGTGCGTGATCGAGAGCGACGGACCTCGCCGAGTGGACGAGGACGAGCTGGAACGGCTCTTCCTCTCCCTTGCCTGACTGCTGGGTCGTGCTGCGCAGACCCGCTATTGAGAGCCGACCACACCGAGGGGAGGAGCATGGATCCACGTACCGCGTTCGCACAGCGAGCTGACGTGCAGTTCCTTGACGTACGCGAAGAGGACGAATGGCGCATCGGACACATCGAGGGCGCCGTGCATATCCCGATGGAGGCTGTCCCCGACCATCTCGACCGACTTGAACGCGACCGTCCGGTGGTTGTGGTGTGTACGAGCGGCCGCCGCAGCAGCCTGGTGGCCGCCTACCTGAGTTGCGTGGGGTTCAACGTGCACAACATGAACGGTGGACTGGAAGCCTGGGCGGCGGAAGGACTGCCTCTCGTAAAAGCGTAGGTGTCACATTTTTTTGCTCGTAACATACCCTACGGGGTAGGGAAGCAGCCGTCCCGACCAGCAACAGCCGGGGTCGGTTTTCACCCGGCCGATACCCCCCCGGGGTACCAGGAAGGAGTCACTCATGTGCGCGGAACAGAAGAACTCAGCGAGGCAGCGACGGCCTGAAACCGGGGAGCCTACGCGAGAGCACGGCAGGAATGGCGTGGGAGTCGACGTGTCTGTCATCGCCACGTCTTCGTTGGGTGACCGCAGTTACCTCGCGTCCGATGGCGAGGTAGCAGTAGTCGTCGATCCGCAACGCGACATCGATCGGAAGTTGGCGCTGGCGGGCCAGCTGGGCGTACGAATCACGCACGTGCTCGAGACACACATCCACAACGACTACGTCTCCGGAGGCCTGCAGCTAGCCCAGATCACCGGCGCGCAGTATCTCGTGGCAGCAGCCGACCAGGTGCCGTTCAACCGGCTCCCGGTCAGCGACGGCGACCTGGTGCCTGTTTCTGAGCGGATGCGACTTCGCGTGGTCGCCACCCCGGGCCACACCTTCCACCACCTGTCGTACGTGCTGGACGAGCGCACCTCGGACGGCGCCTGGCACGCCGCCGGTGTCTTCACGGGCGGATCGCTGCTCTTCGGTACGACGGGCCGGACCGACCTGCTCGGCCAGGAGTTCGCCGACGAGCTGGCCCATGCCCAACACGCGTCCGCACGACGGCTTGGCGACGTCCTTCCCGACGGCGCCCGCATCTGGCCCACGCATGGATTCGGCAGTTTCTGTTCGGCCAGCCAGGCCGACGCACCGGAGTCCACCATCGGGCGGGAGAAGGCGACGAATCCTGTGCTGCAGTTGGCCGCCGACGAGTTCGTCAGCCAGACTCTGGCCGGGCTGGATGCCTACCCGGCCTACTACGCCCACATGGGAGTGGCCAACAGTGCCGGTCCCGCTCCGGTCGACCTCACCCCTGTCGCCCGCGCCGACGCAGCCGAACTTCGTCACCGGATAGCCGACGGACAGTGGGTGGTCGACCTACGCCAGCGCAAGGCGTACGCAACATCACACCTGGCCGGGACCGTCAGCCTTGGCCTGGACGGGCCGATGTCCACGTGGTTGGGATGGCTGATCGAGTGGGGCGCGCCGATCACGCTGCTGGGTGAGACTCCGGCACAGGTTGCCGAGGCTCAGCGTGAGCTGGTGCGTATCGGTATCGACCGGCCAGCAGCGGCGGCCACCGGCGATCCCGGGCAGTGGACCTTCGATCCGAGCCAGCTGCGGGATCTGCCGGTGGCCGACTTCGCCACGCTGGCTGCGGTCCAGCGGGGAGAGGCCCGAACCGGACTGCCTGCGCCCGACGTGGTCCTCGATGTACGGATGGGCAACGAGTGGCGGGAGAGCCACATCGACGGTGCTGTTCACATTCCGTTGCCGGACCTTCCGCGCCGTCTCGCGGACGTACCCGAGGGCGTGGTGTGGGTCCACTGCGGCTCCGGCTACCGCGCAACCGCAGCGGCGTCAATCCTTGCGAACGCAGGCCGGGAGGTCGTCCTTGTCGACGACACGTTCGACAACGCCGCGGCCGCCGGCATCGCGATGGAAGACGGCTCACACGAGCGAGACGTCGAGAGGCCGACGCCATCATCGTGACCCGACGACCTCACGCTCCACGCACCTGTGAGAGCCACTGGTCCGCCACACAAGGCGGGCCTGTGCTTCCTGTCCCCTTTCAGATGAATGAACGAGGAGCCCATGAGTACTAGTGATCTGACCCGCCCGGCAACGCTCGATGCGGCCGCGTTGCGCGAGCTGATGGAATCCGGCCAGGCGCCACGCCTACTCGACGTACGTACCCCAGCCGAGTTCGAGACGGTTCACATCCCTGGCGCGTATAACGTTCCCCTCGAGCTGCTCCGCGAGCACCGCAACGAACTGCGCAACCACCTGGACGAAGACGTCGTTCTGATCTGCCGATCCGGTGTGCGTGCCACCCAGGCTGAGCAGGCGTTCGCGGCGATCGGCTTGTCTAACCTCAGAGTCTTGGCCGGAGGGATGTCCGCCTGGCAGTCTGCAGGCGCACCCGTCGAACAAGGCAAGCATCGTTGGGATCTCGAGCGGCAGGTCCGCCTCGTCGCCGGCTCCATCGTGCTGGCGAGCATCGTCGCGTCGGTGTTCGTTCCTGGCCTGAAGTGGGTCGCCGGGTTCATCGGTGCCGGACTGACCTTCGCCGCCATCACCAACACCTGTGCCATGGGAATGCTCCTGAGCAGGCTTCCCTACAACCGGGGCCCCAGCTGCGACATCAACAGCATCACCGCCCAACTCTCAGCCAACAGCGGTCGGAGGTGACGCACCGGTGCCCACCCTCGCCCTGATGATCGTGCTCGCCACCCTCATTGGTGTCAGCCTCGGCCTCCTTGGCGGTGGCGGGTCGATCCTTGCGGTCCCGCTGTTGGTCTACGTCGCCGGTTTGGACGCCAAGGAGGCAATCGCCACCTCGCTGCTCGTCGTGGGAGCCACAAGCGCGGTCGCCGTCCTGCCACACGCGCGGGCCGGCCGGATCCGATGGCGTACCGGCCTCATCTTCGGATTCGCCGGCATGACTGGGGCCTACGCCGGTGGCCGGCTCGCCGAGTTCATCCCCGCGACCATCCTCCTGAGCGGATTCGCCGTGATGATGCTCGCCACCGCCATCGCCATGCTCCACGGCCGACGCAACACACGACACAAGCCGGTTCCGCACGAGCTCCCCATCCTGCGGGTCCTCCTCGACGGCGTGATCGTCGGCCTGATCACCGGTCTCGTCGGCGCCGGTGGCGGCTTCCTCGTCGTCCCCGCACTCGCGCTCCTCGGCGGACTCCCTATGCCTGTTGCCGTGGGCACTTCCCTGGTCGTCATCGCCATGAAGTCGTTCGCGGGCTTGGCCGGATACCTGTCCAGCGTCGACATCCACTGGGACCTCGCGTCGGCAGTCACCATCGCCGCCATCGCCGGCAGCCTGGCTGGCGCCAAACTCGCCGGACGCATCCGTCAAGACACCCTGCGCAAAACGTTCGGCTGGTTCGTCGTCGTCATGGGACTGTTCGTCCTCGGACAGCAGCTACCCGATTCCCTACTCATCACCCCATGGCCGTGGATCGGCCTCGCCGCCGCCACCGCCACCGCAACGCTTACCGTGCTGGCCATCCGACACAGACTCGCACCGGGTCCTACCGTCCACGGGGGCCCGAACTCACCCACAGGAGAGAACCGACCAGGCTGGAATCTGTTTGACCGCGAGGAACGTCACCGCCGGTGACACTAGCGAAGGCCGATGTCCAAAGAGGGCCAACACACAAAGAGCTCCTGGCATCCCGACACGAGTCGGCGCGGGACCGTGAGCTCGGCGTAGGTGTAGCGCTCGGACCCGACATGATTGCCGCGCCCGAGCTTGAGGGGCATCCGTTGACGGCGGCGGCTGCATGGAACGTGGGAAGGCCCACTCCGATACGACCATCGCGGGTGGCGAAGGAGAAAGCACGCCGTACACCCGCACGGCACTGACGAAAGCCGGCCGAGTGATCTGCCACTCCGGCGAGGCTCCTACGAGTGCTCCGAGCTGACGGTTTGGCGTGCGTGCCCAGCAGTAACCCGTAGCGGCGTGGAGTCATTTGTGGAGCGAAGTGGCGTCGAACCATGCACGTTCAGTGGATTCGGGGCCGGCGACGTGCTCGTAAAGTCGCAGGTAGAACGCCTGGGACACGTCGTCCAGGATCTTCCTAAACCGTGTGTCGCAGGTTCGAATCCTGCCGGGGGCGCCTGTGATCTCTCAGGAGATCGGAATGGCTGCGCGCACTCGAACGAGCCCAACTCGTCATCTTCGGCTACGAGTCCGGACTCGTCAGAACTCATCCCCGACACTGCTGACCGTTGCGACGTGCAGGTGGGAGCCCACCACCTGCGTCAGCGCGTCGACCGCGCACCAAGCGGCGCCCTGCGTCAGCGGCGCCCGCGGAGCCGTGCGGTCTTGGTGGTGAGGTAGTCGCGTTCAGCCAGGCTGGTCGTGCGGCCGGCGGCGCGCAGGTAGTGCGTCACGGCACGGTCGGTATCACCGGCCATCTCCAGCAAATGTGCCCGTACCGCGTCCAGGCGATAGTGGCCGGCCAACCGTGGGGCGAGGTCGTCGAGTGCGGCCAGCCCGCGGTGGGGCCGCGGACCATGGCGAGGGCAATTGCGCGGTTGAGGCTGACCATCGGATTGCCATTCATGCGTTCCCACAGGGTGTATAAGGCGAGGATCTGCGGCCAGTCGGTCAGCTCAGCGGCGGCCCAACCCCTGGAGCACCGTCGGGGCACGGTGCGAAAGGGGAGCGTCAGCTGCCGGGGAGCAGTCCGATCCGCCGGTAGATCTCCTCGAGGTAGCGTCGCATCTCCGTGGCGTCGGGCGGGTCCGGTTGGAGCACGCGGTAGACCACGGCGCCGGCCATCATGTCGATCAGCACGTCCAGGTCGGCGTCGGGTGGGACCGTGCCCGCCCGTTGACCTTGTTCGAGCATTGCGCTCGCGGCCTTGCGCCGAGGCAGGATGTAGTGCTTCCAGTACGTCGCCATCAGCGATGGGTGGCTCACACTGGACCCGAGGATGCGCGCCACCAACGCACGGAACTCGTGGCTCGCGGCCAACTCGGCCGAGGCGTCCAACGTGCTCTCCAGGAGTTGCTGAGGATCGGCCCGCTCCAGTTCCGCGTTCGTCGGCCAGTCACCGTGCTCCTCGATCATCTGCTCGATCGCGTGTGCGGCCAGCGTTTCCTTCGACGACCACCGGCGGTACACGGTCAGCTTGCCGACGCCGGCGCGTTTGGCGACCTGCTCGATGCTCATGCCCTCGATGCCGCGCTCGACGAACAGATCGAGCGCGGCGCGCAGGATCGCGGTGTCCACCTCGGGGTCGCGCGGGCGGCCGCGGCGACGCGGCTGCGTCATCGGGTTGCCCGCCCGTGGAGCAACGCGTTCTCCAGCCAGCGGTCCAGCCCGGCCGCGTCGCTGCCGCGCCAGGCCAGATGGGCGTCCGGCCGTACGAGCATGGCCTGGTCACCGTCGTAGCGAAGCATCCCGACATGATCGCCGAGCCGCTGTCCGACGATCGCGTCGAGGTCGTCGCCCCCGCCGACGGCTGGCATCAGCAGGGCCCACCGCCGGCCGAGCTCGGCGTGTAGCCGGGACGCGGTGCCGTCCGGACGTACGACCGGCAGATCCGGCACGCGATCGCCTGGCCGCGGCTTGGGCCCGCCCCGGTCACCGAGTGGGCCCTTCCGGTAGCTCACCCAGAGCTGGGACGTGGTGTAGGTGGTCCAGCGCTGGACCAGCGAGAGGTTGAACAACTTCACCACAACCCGATCGCGCAGAAACCGGCCGAACGGGTTGCTCGCGACGTTGATCCTGGTCACGGTGCTCGTGCCGCGCAACACGTCGGTCGCCAGCGGCCGGCGCTCGGCCTGGTAGGTGTCGAGCAGTCGCTCGTCTGCCAGCTCGCGCACGATCAGCGCGAGCTTCCAGGCGAGGTTCTCCCCATCGCCGACGCCGGTGAGCATGCCCTGCCCACCGAACGGAGCATGCGCGTGAGCCGCGTCGCCCGCGAGCAGGATCCGGCCCTGCCGGTAGCGCTCTGCCAGCCGGCGGTGCACGGTGAACAGCGAGAGCCATTCCGCGTCGCCGATGTGGACGGCTCGTTCGGAACGTTCGGGCAGGATCTTCCGGAATCGCTCGAGAATCTCATGCTCGCTGGGCTTGTCGTCGTACCCAGGGTCGTAGGCGATCAGCCGCCACAGGTCGTTGCGACCCTCCGGGTCGGGCATCGGCATCGCGCCGAGCATTCCGGGGGGATGGATCCAGCCGGTCGTACCGCTGCGATCGAGATCCCAGTCGAGCCGCAGGTCGGCCAGCAGGAACCGTTCGCTGAGCTTGACGCCCGGGAAGCCGATGCCGGCCAGCTTGCGCGTCGTGCTCCCGGTGCCGTCGCAGCCGACCAGCCAGGAGGCTCGTACGGTCCGCCCGTCGCTCAGGGTCGCGACCACGCCGTCGGGCTCCTGCCGGGCGTCGACGAGCGCGGTGCCCCATTCCGGCGCGCCGCCGAGCTGTTCGAGTCGGTCGCGAAGTGCGGCCTCGACCCTGGCCTGGGACACGACCATCGGCGGAGCGGCGGTCCGCAGGCCCGGATCCCCGAACTCCAGCCTCGCGATCGGGCGATCGCCGAGGTACGTCGTGATGCGCATCGCGCGCAGTGACTCCTCCGGCAGCCGGCCGAGCGCACCGAGCCTGCCGAGCACCTCGGACCCGCGCGCGTGCAGGAAGTTCGCCCGCGACGTGACGGCCGGCCCGGGTGCGCGATCGATCAGCCGGACGCGCACGCCGTGCAGCCGTAGACCGCAGGCCAGCGTCAACCCGGTCGGGCCAGCACCGACCACCAGAACCTGGGTGGTGTCCATCTCCGCTCTTTTCATTTACGAGACGGTATCGATATGTAAATCGTATCATCTCATCGCTCGGAGACGCGTCGCTCATCAGGCTTGCGCGGATCTGCCGAGCCGGCGGAGCAGAACGTAGACCAGCAAGGAGTTGTAGGCGATCCCGCCGACGATGTACGGCCAGTACGTGGCGCCCTCGGCGGCGAGCCAGTAAGCCTTGGCGGGCCAGTACGTCGGCAGCAGCCCGAACAGGAGTTGCGCGGGCGAGTCCAGCCACCAGGGGATGATCGGCAGTCCGAACAGCAGCATGCCGATCGCGCGCATGACGGCCAGGCCTTCGACCTTGTTGCTGGCGATGGCTGGCATGAGCAGTCCGACGACGGCGGCGCCAGTACCGCAGACCAGCCCGATCGGGACCGACTTCAGCACGAGGTCTGCCGGTACCTGCATGGTGAGCGCGAGCGCGGCGACGATCGAGACCGCGGAGACGAGCGTGGTCACGACGGCGCGGTAGAGCGGGTAGGTGAGCGGTGGGATGGGCGCGACCCGCAGGGCCGCGAGGGTGTGCTGATCCTTGTCGTCGAGCAGCATCAACCCGCACAGGGCGCCAAGCACGGCGATCGGGCCGACGATGACGAACGCGCTCACGATCAGCACGTGGTACGGCGTCAGGTCAAAGGCGTACTGCCGTTGCAGGAAGTTGGTCAGCGGCGGCAGGAACCACATGGCGAGGGCGTAGATGAACGGCCCCAACCCGACACCGATCATGATGGTGTCACGCCGAATGCTCTTCAGGTCGTTACGGCCGAACGCCAGGACCGCTTGCGTTGTGCTCACGCGCCTCCCTCCTTCGCCACGATGTAACGGTCGAAGACCTTCCGCGCGAGCCAGGCCAGTCCCACGATCCACAGCAGCTGGTAGGCGAGCGCGTACGCCACCTGCCAGCCGCTCAGATCGAGCTGGCCGAACGCGGATCCCAACATCAGCAGGGATCCCTGGGTCGGGAGCAGGTAGAACACGGGATGGTTCCAGATGCCGGCGTACGACAGGAGCGGGACGTTCAGCACCGCTATCACACCCGTGGACGGGATCAGCCAGTCGGTCATCGACGGGAACGGTGCCGCGGAGATGAGTCCGCAGAGCAGGAACAGCAACGTGCACAGCACCACGGCCAGGAACAGCATGCCCGGGTGGAACGCGGCGCCCGCTCCGCTGACGCTCACCACGCCCGCCGCAACCAGGCTGAGCAGACTCAACGTGGCAAGCTTGCCGGTCAGATAGTGCCCGAACCGCACCGGCGTGGACAGCAGGGCAAACAGGGTGCGTTCACCCTTCTCGAAGAACACCGCTCCGGCGATGAAGAAGAACCCGATCAGCACCGAGTCGCCGAACACGATATACGGCATGGCCGTGAGCTTGAGCCCGTCCGGGATGAGAACGACGATGACCTCCCACAGCACGATCGAGAACGCCGTGGCGTAGAAGAATCCGTAACGCCACTGCAGCCGCAGGTCCAGCTTGACAACAGCGCGGAGAGGCCGGACAACCGAGGTGATCATTGCAGTGTCCGTCCGGTGAGGTCGATGAAGACGTCTTCCAGGCTGGCCTCCTGGCTGTGTATGGCCTGGACCTGCCGGTTGCGTACTAACGTCGCGAACGTGTCGTCATCGGCGAGTGTGTCGATCGGAAAGTCCTTGTACTGCAGCTCTTCGACGGTCGATGTGCGGTAGCTGACGCGGACTGTGCGTTGGCTGCGGCGTACTTTGTGCTCCTCTGGAGTGTCGAGCGCGGCGATCTGCCCGTCGACGACGAACGCCACCCGGTCACACAGCTGGTCGGCGGTGGTCATGTCGTGCGTGGTCAGGAACACGGTGCGGCCCTCGGCACGCAGCTCCCTGATGATCTCCTTGACGATGCGGGCGTTGGCCGGATCCATGCCCGAGGTCGGCTCGTCGAGAAACAGCAGCCGCGGCTTGTGCAGCAGGGCGCGGACGAACACCAGGCGCATCTGCATGCCCTTGGAGTACTTGCTGACCCGGAGGTTCGCGTGCTCGGCAAGCCCGACCCGGTCCAGCAGCGCCATCGGGTCCTCCTTCTCGCCGGGGTACAGCGAGGCGAAGAACTCCAAATTCTCCAGCCCGGTCAGTTTCTGATAGTGGTTGGGCAGCTCGAACGAGACGCCGATGCGCCGGTAGTACTCGGACTTCCATGCCGCTGGCGGCTTGCCCCACACGCTCACCGCTCCGCCGTGGCCGGACAGCAGGCCGATCAGGATCTTCTGTGTCGTGGACTTCCCGGCGCCACTGGGGCCGAGGAAACCGAATACCTCGGCCTCCTCGACGCAGAAGCTCATCCCGCGTACGGCCGGCTCGGCCGACTTCGGGTAGGTGAACGTGAGACCGTCGACTGCCACGACAGGGTTGGCAGCGCTCATGACCCCGACTCCTCAGAATTGGAAGCTGTCTTCCCGGTTCGCCACCTGGCGGCGATCCGGGCGTACTCGACCTCGAGGAACGCGTACATGTCGCGCATCTGGCGAAGCCGTTGTGAACGATCGTCGCCACCGTCTTCGTCGAGTAGGTCGAGCATCTCCAGGCCACGGTCGGCCAGCTTGTGCCATTCGGCGGCCTGCTTGGCCTTCTCCTCGGCCTCGTGCAACCAGAAACCGGGTCGGAGCCGGTAGTAGGTGCGACGCGAGCCGGGCTTCGCGTACCGCTCGACCGCACCGGCCCGGACCAGCATCTGCACGGCCATGCTGATCGACCCGCTGCTGACCTGCAGCGCGGCCGCCAGCTCATCAGCCGACTGATGCGGTGGATCGCAGACCAGCAGCCAGCCGAGCACCCGGCCCGGCATGCGCGGCAACCCGACGCCGGCGAAGTAGAGCCCGATCTCCTCGACGTACTCCTGCAACTCGCCCATGCGAGCAAGCAAAACCGGTGCTACTCAGAAGTTTCAATAGTTTTTGAAACTATCTCACGAGCCGGACAGCATCAGAGCGCCTCCCCGGCCTTGGCGACCTACCGTCGTGGCGAGTTGGTCTGGCTGGACACCGTGGAGATCGTCGACGGGCGGATCACGGAGTACAGGAGACTGGCCAATCCCGAGAAGCTCGCTCGTATCGGTCACATCTGAACCCGCCATCTTGTCTCCCTGCCGAACCCTCCGATTCCGGGGGGGGGGGCGAGGCTCAGGAGAGGACAAACACGATGGGACACGTGGTGATCATCGGAGGCGGTTTCGCGGGTGTGTGGAGCGCGGCGGGAGCGGCGCTGGTACGCGGAGACGCCGACCTGCGGATCACGCTCATCGCGCCGAACGAGCACCTGGTGCTGCGGCCGCGCCTGTACGAGCCGGAGCCGGACCTGGCCCAGGTGGAACTCAGCAGGATCCTCGAGCCGATCGGCGTCGAGCACCTGCGGGCCGCCCTGGGCGTCGAATGCCGCCTCGCCGACAGGGTCTACATCGAACTCCCCTTCTTCCCCCGGGAGGCGGCGGTCGCCTCCGCCGCCTGAACCTTCGGGGTGCCCTGCGTGTCATCGCTCAGACGTGAAGAAACGGAGACCCATGTGACGACCAACACCAGCAAGCGTACGGCTCGCCGAAACCACGATCGGAAAACCCGGCGTCTGATATTGGTGTCCTTCGCGATGCTGATCGTGTCGCTGGATCAGTACATCGTCGTTGTCGCGCTCCCAGACATCGGTCGCGCTCTTGGGTACTCCGCCCAAACTCTGCAGTCGGTCATTTCAGCGTACGCCATCGCATCCGCCGGCTTTCTGCTTCTTGGTGGCCGAGCGGCGGATCTGCTGGGGAGACGTCGAATGCTGGCCATCGGCCTGACCCTTTACGCCATCGCCTCCTTCGCTGGAGGCATCGCCACCACACCTGCGGTACAGCTCTCAGCCAGGGTCGTGCAGGGAATCGGAGGTGCCATGGTATTTCCGGCAACTCTAGCCGTGATCAACACGACCTATCGCGAGGGACGGGCACGCAATCGTGCCCTCAGCATCTGGGGTGCATCAGGTGCGGCCGGACTGGTGATAGGCGTTCTCCTGGGCGGTATCCTCACTCGCAGCCTCGGGTGGTCCTCGGTCTTCTTCATCAACGTTCCATTGGCAGTTGGCGCGCTTGCGGCGGCTTTTGTCGTCGTGCCCAAGGATTCACCGGTCGATCGCACGCGTAGCTTCGACTTGGCCGGTGCACTGACCGTGACAGTCTCGGTGACGCTGGTCGTATGGTCCCTGATACAAGGTCCTGTGCTTGGCTGGACGTCGGTGATGGTCGTCGGGCCGGCACTCCTGGGCGTGGTGCTGGCCTGGACATTCACAAGGATCGAGTTGCGGTCCCGCGATCCTCTGGTGTCGCGCGTATTGCTGCAGAATCGATTCGTACGCCTCGCAGTCGTTGTTGCGTTCATGTTCACAGCGACATTTGGGTCGCTGCTGTACTTCCTGTCGATCTACCTCCAGAACGTCCTCGGATACAACGCCTTGCAGACCGGCCTCGGCTTTGTTGTCCCCACGGTTGTCGTCGCCGCCGCGTCCGCACTCGCGGGGCTGATCTCGACGCGGATAGGTCTGAAGAATGTCGTTGTCTGCGCACTCGGCGTCGGGCTGCTTGGCGCAACCGTGCTCGGTCTTGCCATGACGGCCAACGCGTCCTACGCGGACCTCGCCCTCGGACTGATTCTGGTCAGCATCGGCGATGGCGCGATGTTCACCGCGATGTTCATCATCGCGGCGATCGGAGTCGAGCCGAGCCGGCAGGGCGTTGCCTCGGCGATCGTCTCCACCGGCTCCGGGCTGGGCGCGGTTGTTGGCCTCGCCTTCTTGGTACTCCTGGCCAACAACGGGCACGCAGGGCTCAGCGGAGAGGCCCTTCGCGTGGCGACGGCCAGCGGGAGCAGATCCGCCGCTTTGGCGATAGCCGGCGGGATCGCTGCGACTCTGGTCTACGCGATCGCGCGGTATCCACGATCACAGAAGGATTCGCGCGAAGCAGCTGCTCTCTCCGGCAGACACCTTGCGTGCGGACCAAGCGCGGGTATGACCTGTGATACAGCCGAGACATGTCAGCAACGGCCCGACTCCATGGGTCTGTCTTCGTAGCACGCCACCAGGTCGGCCACCGTGATGTGGTCCGGCGCGATCGACGACTGCGGCAGCAAGCCTAGCTGCGTGACCTCCTTCGAGCCGACGGCGACTGGGGCCCGCAGCAGATGGCCTTGAGTTCCAGGGCGCCGGGCAGCCCTACGCGATCTCGAGCACTGCCTTGCCTGGTAGCTTGCGGCCGATCAGTAGCTCGACCGCCTCGCCCGCGCGGCTCCAGTCGCCGCGCCAGCCAATCTGCGGGTCAAGCTTCCCGGCGGCGAGCCAGCGCAGGAGGGGCGCCAGGTGCCGCCCCATGTCGCCGAGCGTGTTGTCGAACGCCTCGATCTTCCGGTACAACCCCACAGTGCCGTACGGGGCAAAGACCGCCGGCTCACCCGAGGTGCCGCCGATCGACTGGATCGAGCCGCCCTCGCCCAGGAGCCCGAACGCCTGCACCAGCTGCGGCCCGCCCACGTTGTCGATCACGCCGAACAACGGTTCGTCGATCGCATCGAGGCCGACGACCACCTCCGCCGCGCCGAGCTCGGCCAGGCCCTCGCCGCGTTCGGGACTGCCCACGCTAGCGATCACGTGGGCGCCCGCAAGCGCCGCGATCTGCACGGCGAACCGCCCGACTCCCCCCGACGCACCGGTCACCAGGACGCGCTCGCCCGCGACGAAGCCGAGCCGTCGTAGGGCCCGCAGCGCCGTACCGCCCGCCACCGGCAAGGTCACCGCAGCACCGAGCTCCACATCGTCGGGAACGACCGCGACATCGGCGCTGTCCAGCGCCCGTCGCTCCGCCCAGCCGCCCGACCCAGCGAAGCCGACCACCCGCGTGCCGACGGCCGGCCCGGAGCCGTCACCAGCGCCACGACGTACGACGCCGGCCGTGTCCCAGCCCAGCACGGTGCCCTCCTCGGCAGCGCCGCGCGCATAAGCCAGCTCACCACAGTTGAGCGACGCCGTCTTCACGTCGATCAGAACCTGAGCCGGGCCCGGCTCCGGTTCCGGTGCCTCGCCGAGGCGGATGTGTCCGGGTACGGAATGGTCGACGACAAGAGAACGCATGGCTGACCTTTCTCACAAGCGGTTCGGATGTAGATGCGACAGGGATCGGGGCGCGGTTCGTGACAGCGCGGCTTCAGGGCCAGCGTTCGAACGGCTCGGTGACGGGCTGGCCGCTGAGGACCCGGGGCAGCAGACTCGGCAGGCGGCCGGGATAGAACCGTTCCGAGCTGTTGACGATCTCCTCGATCGGCCACCACCGCGATCCGATGCAGTCGTTCCGCTCGTCGTCGGTCCGATTGCGTCCGCTGACCTGGGGCTGGCGTTCTGGAAGGCGAACCATTACTACTCGTTCGTGCTGCAGGCGTCGGTGACCGCGGTAGCGGTAGGTGGCTGTTCGCTGCCAGGCCGGCTCACTCAGGTGGGTTGCGTCGGTGGTGAGGCCGGTCTCGTCGTGCAGCTCGCGACCGGCGGCATCGGCCCAACCCCCGCCCGCTTCGATGCCTCCGCCGGGAAGTTCCCAGACGGTGCCGACAATCGGGTCGGTGGATTCAGTTGTCTTCAGCAGCAGGACCTTGTCGTCCGCGTCGAGGACGGAGTATCCGGACGACATCTCGTTCCAGGATTGGCAGATCGTCCGGACGCTCGGCAGGTCGGTCGTCGTGATTATCTGCCGAACGCTAAGCTCAGCGGCCGTTCCGTGGAAGACATAGGCTCATTGAATGAGTCACGCTGCGAGCCCGCGATCCATGCTGGAGAAGGTACTGTCGATCCTGGAAACCGTCGGATCCGACGGGCCGGTGGTTACCCGCACCCGCATCATCGAGCGCACCAGGCTGCCGAAGGCGACCGCGAACCGCATCGTCGCCGATCTGGTCACCACACGCCTGCTGCAGCCGATCGATGATGGAGTCGCTCTCGGCCTTCGACTCTTCGAACTCGGGTCACGCGCCGAACATCGAGGCCTCGGCCTCCGGGACGCAGCCCTCCCCTACATGCAGGACCTGTACGAGATCACCCATGCAACCGTGCAGCTCGCCATTCTCGACGGCACCGACGTTGTCTACCTGCAGAAGATCTCCGGACGTCGCAGCGTCCGGCTCGACACCCGGGTCGGTGGTCGGCAGCCCTTGACCTGCACAGGATCGGGCAAGCTGCTGCTCGCCTTCGCAGTGCCAGACCTGCTGGAGAAGGTGATGTGCGAGCACGGTTTGGTCAGCCGCACACGGAACTCGCTGACGGGCGAGGCCGCGTTGCGGCGCGAACTCGCCACCATCCGCAAGCAGCTTTTCGCCGTCGACAACGAGGAGTTCGCCATCGGCACCCGTTCGGTCGCCGCCGGCATCACGCACCGCCAACAGGTCGTCGCAGCACTCAGCTTGTCGGGCAGCACGGACCACATTTCCACACCGACCATCGCACCCGCCGTCCGCGCGGCCGCCTCCGCGATCAGCCGCAAACTCGCCACCACAGCCATAGATCACGCGGTCACCCGGTAGGTCAGGTTAGGCCCCCAACGCCGTCGTGAAGAGTTGTGTCATTCGCACAATGGTGACGCGCGTGGCCTGCTAAGGTCATACCTCCACGCGGGTGCTCGCTGGCAGCGGGCTGAGAGGGAGCTGACGCCGCTCCGACCGTTGAACCTGATCCGGGTAATTCCGGCGAAGGAAGTGAGGAGCGCCCGTGCTGCCCCGTTTCCACTGCATCACCAACTCTGCGACCCTCAATGGTCAGCCGATCGAAGCTGTCGTTGATGCCGGTGTCGATGCGATTCAGGTTCGCGCGAAGAATCTCACTGACCGCGAGCTGCTGGACCTGACCGCCGAGGTTGTCGCCCGGGTTGCCGACCGGGCGAAGGTGATCGTCAACGACCGGCTTGACGTTGCGCTTGCCGCGGGAGCCGACGGTGTGCACGTCGGTCTCGACGACCTGCCGGTCTGGCACGCCCGCCGCCTCGCACCCGCCGGATTCCTCGTGGGCGGCACCTGCCGCCACGCCGAACATGCGCGCCAGGTGAAGGCCGAGGGCGCGGACTACGTCGGTGTCGGCCCCATCTACCTCACCACGAGCAAGCAGGGGCTTCCCGACCCGATCGGGCTGCACACCCTTGCCGACGTGGCGAAGGTCCTGCCCGCAATCGCGATCTCCGGCATCACTCTCGACCGGGTACCCGAGGTGATGCGGGCCGGTGCGTACGGCGTCGCCGTCATCGCCGCGCTCGCGCAGGCCGATGACCCCGGAGCCGCAGCCGCCGAGATCGCTGCGGCCATTCGTACCCATCGATGGCGTACCGGAGACGAGGAGGCCACGACCGCCCTCGCTCGATGAAGGTCGCGGTCATCGGCGGGGGGATCATCGGCCTCGCCTGCGCCGCCGAGCTGATGCGGGCCGGTCACGACGTGCGCCTCTTCGACCCCGCGCCGGCATCCGGTGCGACGCACGCCGCGGCCGGGATGCTGTCCCCTGCCGGGGAGGCGTGGCACGGTGACGAGGACCTCCTACGCCTGGGCGTGGAGAGCGCGCGGCTGTGGCCGGAGTACGCCGCCTGGCTGGAGGCCACGTCGGGACACGATGTCGACTATCGCCGCCACGGCACACTCCTGGTCGGCCAGGACCACGATGACCTACAGGTGGTACGCCGGACACTCGACGTGCTTGCCAAGCATGGCATCGCGTTCGAGGAGCTGAGCCGGCGCGAGCTGCGGCAGTGCGAGCCGACGCTGTCGGCCCGGGCCGGTGGCGGAGCCTCGCTTCCCGACGACCACAGCGTGAACCCGCGCAAGGTCGCCGCGGCACTGCTCGCGCTGCTGGACCGTCGCATCCAACGCTGCCGAGCCACGCCGTCGACCGCCTCCGCCTCGGTGGACGGTGTCCTGACCGACGACGGCCGCACCATTTCGGCCGACGCCGTGCTCGTCGCCACTGGCTACGCCCTGCCCGACCAGGTGCCACAGCGGCGATACGTGAGACCCGTCCGCGGCGAGATTCTCCGCGCCCACCTGTCGTCCGGCGAGGGCCTGACCCGCACCGTGCGGGCCATCGTGCACGGCGAACCGGTGTACGTTGTCCCCCGGGCCGGCGGTGAGGTGGTCATCGGCGCCACCAGCGAGGAACACGGCGGCGAGCCGGTTCCAACCATCGGCGGGATCGGCCGGCTGCTCGACGCGGCTCGCACGCTCGTCCCCAGCCTGGACCGCGCGGAAATCCTCGATGTCGTCGCGCGGAATCGTCCCGGCACCCCGGACAACGGTCCACTGCTCGGCCCGGGCGGCATCGACGGCCTCTACCTCGCGGCGGGCCACTACCGCAGCGGCATACTCCTCGCTCCCATCACCGCCCGCATCCTGCGTGAGCACATCGAGTCCCGCGGTGGATCGTGCCCGACGTCTTCGGCCGACCCCTTCTCCCCCGGCCGATTTGATAGGAGGAACTGATGGACATCACTGTCAATGGCGAACCGGCACAGGTACCTACCGGCGCGACCGTCGCCGATCTGGTGCTCGAGCGACTGCCGGATCCGAAGAGCGTCGCCGTCGCGGTCAACAGCCAGGTCGTACGCGCCAGCACCTGGCAGCAGACCGGCCTGCGATCCGGCGACAGCGTCGAGATCGTCACCGCCCGGCAGGGAGGCTGACGTGGCGTCTCTCACCATTAGCGACGTCGAGATCTCCTCCCGGCTCTGGGTCGGCACCGGTGGTCTGACGAACATCCGCACGATCATCGAGGTCATCCGTACCGCCCGCCCGGGCTTCGTGACGGTGTCGATGCGGCGCACTTCCCACACCGGCGAGGGTTCACTGCTCGAGAGCATCGCTCCGTCACTGCAGGAGACCGGCGCGCGCATCCTGCCGAACACCGCCGGCTGCCTCAGCGCCCGCGAGGCCGTCCTCACCGCCAACCTCGCCCGCGAGGCGCTGGGTACTGACTGGGTGAAACTCGAGGTGATCGGTGACGAGCGGACGTTGATGCCGGACGTGGTGGAGCTCCTCGACGCCGCCGAAACCCTTGTAGGACAAGGCTTCACGGTCTTGCCGTACACCACCGACGACGCGGTTTTGTCCCAGCGACTCGTCGATGTCGGCTGTGCCGCGGTGATGCCGCTCGGTTCGCCGATCGGATCCGGCTCGGGCATCCAGAACCCCCACGCCATCGAAGCAGTGCGCGCGGCAGTTGCGGTCCCCGTGGTGCTCGACGCCGGAGTGGGCACCGCAAGCGACGCCGCCCAGGCGATGGAACTCGGCTGTGACGCGGTTATGGCGGCGACCGCGATCACCCGCGCGGACGACCCGGTCGGGATGGCCGAGGCGATCCGCCTCGGTGTGGAGGCTGGGTACCTGGCACGAGCCGCTGGGCGAATCCCACGGCTGACCACCGCCCGCCCTTCCTCCCCCATGGCCGGACGGGTGGCCGTATGACGAAGTCTGTGCAGCCCCGCCGAGGGCCTGGCTCTGAACCTGAGGTGAGGTCCGGCCTGGAGTCTGGGCTCCCACGCATCCTGCTGCTTACGGACCGCACGCAGTTGCCGCCTGGAGCCGACCTTGTCGACACGGTCGGGAGGTGTGCAGAGGCAGGGCTCAAGGCCCTGATTCTCCGCGAGCTCGACCTCGCCGAGGCTGCGCGCGTCGCACTGGCCCACGAGATCAACCGCCGCATCCGCGACCACGACGTCATGGTTATCTCGGCCCGCCGCTGGCTGCCAGGCGCTGACGGAGTCCACCTCTCCTCGGCCCAGTCGCCGCGTGATGTCGCACCAGCGCGGTTTTACGGGCGCTCCTGCCACGCCAGCGATGAGGTACGCCGCGCTGCCATCGACGGTGCCGCATACCTGACCGTCTCACCGGTTGCTGCCACCGAATCCAAGCCCGGCTACGGACCGCCCCTTGGCGCGGACGGCGTTCGCCGCCTCACCGATGTGGCCTTGGGCATCCCGGTGTTCGCCCTCGGTGGTGTGACACCGGACAACGTCCGCGCCATGCGTCGCGCGGGCGCGCACGGCGTCGCCGTGATGGGCGGGGTGATGCGCAGCCACAACCCCGTCGAGACATTCCGCCGGTTGCAGGAGGGGGCGGAGACGTGAACTCGAGGGACCCGTTGTCCCGACGTAGCAGGCGGTGACCAGGCAGGAGGCTGCAATGGCGATGTGGTACGGATGCCACCTGTCGGGTCGTCATCGCCGCCGACGGCTCGTGATGGCATCCAACACGTGCTGTTCGACGACCACGGAGACATCTGGATCGGCTACTTCGATGAGGAGATCTTCGGCAACCTCGGTTGGGGTGACCCAGGCGGCACGGTCTTCCGAGGATCGAATGATGACGGAGCGACGTGGTCCGACCTGCACAAGATCAGTGGCGTCACCGAGGCTCGTTGGTGGAACCATGGCTGTTCAGCTGGCTTGCCGTGCCTGGTCGGCTTGGCAGGTGCTCCGGGACCCAGTTCACTGTTGCGGACTGCCGCCTCACCAGTTGGTGTGAGAGCCGTCGGGCCTTCGAAGGTGGGGTACCTCACCGCGCAGCAGGGACGCGACGTGTTCGAGATTCTCGAGCTGGCGCTCGCCTCCTTCCCGTACCGCGCCTATCTGAGCGTACCCACCGCCGGATGTGCGGAGTCGGTCGCCCGGCTCGAGGTCACCGGCGTCCACCCAGTGGTTGTTGGTCGTTGACCAGAAGGGGTGGTGTTCGGTGGTGGTGATGGTGTGCCGGCCGTCCTTCGTGCGGACGGTGAGGTCGACGATGCCCTTGTCGTCGTCGGTCCGGATGGTGTGTGTGACCTGGCGTTTCTCGGTCCTTCCTGATGTGGTGTCGGTGGCGACTACGGTGTCACCAGGCTGGACCTTCTCGATCGGCTTGCGGGTGCCGTCGGCGAGCAGGATCGTGGTACTGGCCACGAAGCTGTTCCGCTTCGGAACCGATACCGGGCACGATGGGGCCGAGCTGTTGCCGCCGGCGTTGTCGGGACCACGCCGTGGTGCGTCGTCGGTGCGACTTCCGCCGGTCTTCTTGGCTTTGGATCTGAGGGCCTTCGCACGAGCCGCCGCCTTTTCTGCCGCCGCCTTGGCCGCTCGTTGAGCCGCGGCCCTGGCGGCGGCAGCCCGTTGGGCCGCCGCCTTGGCCGCACGGGCGGCGGCAGCCTTGGCTGCTTTGGCCGCGTCCTCTGCACCGCTGATGATGGCGCGGGCCCACTTGACTTCTTTGAAGAAGGTGATGACGGCCTTGCCGGCACGGAAGATGGCTTCGGCGATCTTCTTGGCCTTGAAGATCTTGCCCCAGGGCAGTGCCCCGATGACTGTTGACACGCAGGCGCCGAGGTCGCCGTTGAGGCACTTGAGGAGGTCGTTGATGCCGAGGACCTCCATGAGGATCTGGCCACCTGCCTCCAGCACGACGTCGAGCACGCTCTTGCTCTGGATCTGCTGTGCCTTGGCCAACTCTTCCGGGCTCGGCCCCTGGTTCTTCGTCTCCTCCGGGCTCGGCCCCGGGTCGGGCTCGGTGGTCGTGCTGGGACCCACGCCCCCGGGGTCTGGTGCCACCATGGTGCCGGTGGGATCGGTGTGCACGAGCGGGTTGTTGTCGGCGTACACGTACGAGGAGATGGCGAGCCGACTGCTTGCCATCGGATCGGTGGCGGTGAACCGACCGGTCCCTGGGTTGTAGTTGCGTGCCTGTAGGTAGTAGTTGCCCTCGCCGGTGGTGGTGTCCTGATAGGCGCCGGCGTAGCGCAGGGGGTTCTTCGGGCCGGTCGCCTCGGGCCCCGGGGCCGCGGCTGCAGTAGTGGAACTCGTCTTCGGAACAAGTGCCGAGCTGCCGAGAACACCACCCAGCACGCCCCCGACCACGCCACCCAAGCCGTCGTCACCGTCGTCGTCGCCCTCACCGGTGTCGCCGCCACCGCTCCGGTCTTCACCGTTGGTGCGGTCACCGCCGTTCGGGCGGTTGTCCCGGCCCAGCAGGCATCGCGACACTCCCCCGTAATCAGCCAAGTCACACAAATCGGACGGACTTGCTAACGATCAAGCGGAGGCCGAGTCACGGTCCACCTGCGGAGATCGAGAAGCGACGCCCTCCGACGACTGCATGGGCCGAAGTTCTCGGACCGACGATCGCGACATCGTTCGCCGTAGGATCGTTCCCGTCTGCGTGGACGACCGCTCGACTCCGGCGACAGGGAGACCCGATGAGCCTTCGAGACGACGCGTTCGAGCTTGCCGACCAGCTGACCGCACTGCGCCGCGAGCTGCACCAGATCCCCGAGATCGGCCTGGACCTGCCCAAGACCCAGGCGCACGTGCTGGCCGCGCTGAAGGACCTGCCGCTCGAGATCAGCACAGGCACCGGCCCGTCGTCGATCACCGCGGTCCTGCGTGGCGGCCGGCCCGGGCCGGTCGTTCTGCTCCGCGGCGACATGGATGCGCTGCCGGTGACTGAACTCTCCGGCGAGGAGTTCACGTCCCGGCACGAGGGCGTCATGCACGCCTGTGGTCACGACCTCCACACCGCAGGGCTGGTCGGCGCCGCCCATCTTCTCTGCGCCCGTCGGGAGGAGCTCGCCGGCGATGTGGTCTTCATGTTCCAGCCCGGCGAGGAGGGCTTCGACGGAGCCGGCCTGATGATCGAGGAAGGCGTGCTCGAGGCGGCCGGCAGACCTGTCGAGGCGGCGTACGGCCTGCACGTGTTGTCGGGGCTCGTCCCCAGAGGTGTCTTCGCGTCTCGGCCCGGGACCTTGCTGGCGGCGTCCAACGGTCTCTTCGTTCGCGTCGTCGGATCCGGTGGCCACGGATCCGCCCCGCACACCGCGCTCGACCCGGTGCCGGCCGCGTGCGAGATGGTGACCGCGCTGCAAACGATGGTCACCCGCAGGTTCGACGTCTTCGACCCGGTGGTCGTCACCATCGGGTCGTTCCACGCCGGTACCCGCCGCAACATCATTCCCGACGACGCTTCGTTCGAGGCCACCATCCGTACGTTCTCCGCCAAGGCACTGGACCAGATAGCCGAACACTCCGTCAGGCTGTGCGAGGAGATCGCGACCGCACACGGACTGCGCGCCGACGTGCGCTTCACCCGCGAGTACCCGGCCACCATCAACCACAACGCCGAGCACCAGTTCGCAGCCGAAACCATCCGCAAGGTCTTCGGAGAGGAGCGGTTCGACGAGCTCGCCAACCCGCTCACCGGAGCCGAGGACTTCTCCAGGGTGTTGGAACGCGTACCCGGCGCCTACGTCTTCCTCGGCGCCTGCTGCAGCGACGATCCCGACACCGCGCCCGCCAACCACTCACCACGAGCCGCGTTCGACGACACCGTGCTCCCTGACGCAGCCGCGCTGCTCGCCGAACTCGCAGTCAGACGACTGGTCCGATAGCACACTTTCGCACCGTCAACCGGGCCGCCTTTCCTAGAGCCCCACGTCCGACCGGCTGGCCGCGCCCATGATGAGTTCCCGCTCTCCGAGGCTGATGAGCTTCGACGCGACCAGTGCGCTGGTCACGTCCTGAACGTGCTGCAGGAACGCGTCGCGACTCTCCCAGTCGCGGTCGTCGCGGATGAGGTCGTTGATCGTGCAGCCCTCTGCGTTGATCCGGTTCCGCACCCGGCTGTCGACCTTGCCGACCACCACTGTCTCTCGCAGGTCGTCGTGAACGCAGGGACCGGCGAGGGTGAGGGTGGCGTGGAGTGCTTGGTAGGCGGGTTTGGGTTGGTAGGCGGTGTCGAAGAGGGTGGCTGCTCCCCATCCGGCGCGGTGGCCGGGGATCCAGGAGTAGTTGTCGGTGAAGCCCCAGACGGTGTAGCGCTCGCAGCCTGGTGTTTGTAGGCACATCTGCATCAGGGCGGTGTAGCCGTAGGCCTGGGCGTGGAGTTTGACCGAGTCTGGTGGCATGGGCATGCCGAGGTCGGCTTCGGTGATCGTTGTTTTGAGTCCGAGGTCGGAGAATCGGCGCAGGTTCGCTGCCAGGTGGGGCAGGTCGTAGGGCTCGGTGACTCGGCTCATGTAGCCGTTGATGGAGAAGTGGCCCTGGACGCCTACGCCGTCGATGGGGACTCCGGCATCGACGAGGTTCTTGACGAGTTGGTAGTAGCCGCTGTGGCGGCGGTAGTGGTCGAAGTCGCCATCGGCGGGGTCGGACCACTCGACGTTGTAGTCGTTCAGGTACAGCTTTGCGTCGGGGTCGGCCTGGTGCGCCCAGCGGAAGGCGTCGGCGATGTAGTTGGGGCCGAGGTGTTGGTAGAAGATCGATTTCCGCAGGGTGCCGTCGTCGGCCATGGGTTCGTTGACGACATCCCAGGCTTCGACTCGTCCCTTGTAGTGGCTGACCACGGTCTGGATGTGGTCTTTGACGATCGCGCGGAGTTCGTCATCGGTGATGTCGCCGGAGGCGACTCCGTCGGTGAGCCAGGTGGGGAGTTGGCTGTGCCACAGGAGGGTGTGACCGTAGACGGCCTGATCGTGGTCTTCGGCGAAGTCGACGATCTCGTCGGCGGGTCCGAAGTTGAAGACGCCTTGCTGCGGCTCGAGGCTCTGCCATTTCATGGCATTCTCGGCAGTGACAGAGTTGAACTCCCGCGCCAGCGTCTCCCGGTAGGACGAGTCATCACGCAAAGCACCGACCGCAACCGCACTACCGATCCGCATGTCGCGCGGCATGACATCCCGCAGTCCTCCGGTCGGCGGCGGACCGAGACGGCCGTACCTCGCGAGGGTGAGGGTGGCGTGGAGTGCTTGGTAGGCGGGTTTGGGTTGGTAGGCGGTGTCGAAGAGGGTGGCTGCTCCCCATCCGGCGCGGTGGCCGGGGATCCAGGAGTAGTTGTCGGTGAAGCCCCAGACGGTGTAGCGCTCGCAGCCTGGTGTTTGTAGGCACATCTGCATCAGGGCGGTGTAGCCGTAGGCCTGGGCGTGGAGTTTGACCGAGTCTGGTGGCATGGGCATGCCGAGGTCGGCTTCGGTGATCGTTGTTTTGAGTCCGAGGTCGGAGAATCGGCGCAGGTTCGCTGCCAGGTGGGGCAGGTCGTAGGGCTCGGTGACTCGGCTCATGTAGCCGTTGATGGAGAAGTGGCCCTGGACGCCTACGCCGTCGATGGGGACTCCGGCATCGACGAGGTTCTTGACGAGTTGGTAGTAGCCGCTGTGGCGGCGGTAGTGGTCGAAGTCGCCATCGGCGGGGTCGGACCACTCGACGTTGTAGTCGTTCAGGTACAGCTTTGCGTCGGGGTCGGCCTGGTGCGCCCAGCGGAAGGCGTCGGCGATGTAGTTGGGGCCGAGGTGTTGGTAGAAGATCGATTTCCGCAGGGTGCCGTCGTCGGCCATGGGTTCGTTGACGACATCCCAGGCTTCGACTCGTCCCTTGTAGTGGCTGACCACGGTCTGGATGTGGTCTTTGACGATCGCGCGGAGTTCGTCATCGGTGATGTCGCCGGAGGCGACTCCGTCGGTGAGCCAGGTGGGGAGTTGGCTGTGCCACAGGAGCGTGTGACCGTAGACAGCCTGATCATGGTCTTCGGCGAAGTCGACGATCTCGTCGGCGGGTCCGAAGTTGAAGACGCCCTGTTGCGGCTCGAGGCTCTGCCACTTCATGGCATTCTCGGCAGTGACAGAGTTGAACTCCCGCGCCAGCGTCTCCCGGTAGGACGAGTCATCACGCAAAGCACCGACCGCAACCGCACTACCGATGCGTACGCGTCGCGGACCCACATCGCGTAACCCATCGCGTTTTGTTGCCCGGTCGCCGCTGGTCACTGTGGTGACGGAGGCCTTGGCGGATGTCCCGATCGTGGCGACAACCGCTGGTGCGAGAGCCAGGGCCGAAACACCGGCGAGGGTGACGAGAGTCCTTTTCATCCGAGCGGGCGACCTGAGCACAGCGACCTCCTCTGGGGCAAGGCGGGCTTGACGACGTCGTTCGGCAGCGGTTGCTGGGCGATTCGACCTCGCGGATCGTCGCGACGACCGGCTCTCCCCATCTGGACGCGGACACCGATGTGTGTCACGCGCCCAGAGCCCCATGACGTCGGAGGTCGGCTTGGAGTATGAGATCCGCAATCTGAACGTGTCAAGGAATCTTCCGTCCGCGGACGCGACCGAAACATTCGAATCCGATGGTGTCATTGGCGTCGGCTGACGTCGGCCCAGCTTCGGACGCGGACTTCACATGGCGCCCTGGACAGACTCCGCGCCTGAGGTCAGGCTGGCTTCGGCGGGAACGTCGAGTGTCGTTCCGACAGGTTGGGAAAAGGAAGTCGCGCTGATGGAGTACGCGTACACGAAGGGTCTGAGCCTCAGGCGGACGTGCCGCGGGGCGAAGTGACCCACCATGAGTGGCAGAGCGAAATTTTCGCCGGAACCGTCCGTGACTACTGGCTCTACGTGCCCGCGCAGTATCGTGCGGACACTCCGGCCGCTCTCATGGTGTTCCAGGACGGTCATGCCTATCTGGCCGACGACGGCCAGTTCCGCGTTCCCATCGTGTTCGACAACCTCATCCACCAGGGGGACATGCCGGTCACGATCGGCCTCTTCATCAACCCCGGCCACGTCGGCGAGGCACCGCCCGCGACACCGTGGCAGAGCACCAATCGAAGCCTCGAGTACGACTCGATGTCGGAGACCTACGCGCGCTTCCTGATCGAGGAGATGATTCCCGAAATCGAGAAGACCTGCCGGATCTCGCCGGATCCCAAACAGCGCGCCATCTGCGGGCTGTCCTCCGGCGGCATCTGCTCGTTCACCGTGGCCTGGCAGCGGCCGGATGCTTTCCACCGGGTGCTCAGCCACATCGGCAGCTTCACCGACATCCGCGGCGGCCACGAATGTCCCACCTACATTCGGAAATGGGCCAAGCGCGACATCAAGGTTTTCCTGCAGGACGGCGAGAATGATCTCGACACACCAGCCGGGAACTGGTGGCTCGCCAACCAGCAGATGGCGGCCGCGCTGAAATTCCGGGGATACGACTACACGTTCGTTGGTGGCACGGGCGCCCACGACGGCAAGCACGGCGGCGCGATCCTGCCCGAGTCGCTACGGTGGCTGTGGGCGTAAGGAGCTGTCACCGAGCGCGAGAACGTGCGGTGAGCCGAACGCACCGTCAAGCAGGACGGATGGGAAAGTAGATCGAATAGGTCTGGTCGGTGACCTCATGAAGGGGGATGAACCGGAAACCTCGATCCTGTCCTTGCGTCCGGTGGGTGTGGGCGCTCCACCAGCTGTGCCCCCGTTCGCGGTCAGGCCGCAGCACGGCTTCAGGGTTGTGCACATCCGCGACGAGGACTCGTTCCTCCTCCACCAGGCCAGCCAGAACGACTGGCCCGTCGGTGAAGGCGACGCAGCCGGGCTGGCCGGGTAATGGGTGTGCCTTGAGCTCGGAGGTGAAGCCGACCTCGATCGTCTCGTCGGACCATCGGCGGCGGACTATGAGGAAGTCGCCGTCCTGGTTGCGAGCGACACCTTGCCCGTCGATCGTGAGGGTTGGCGTCGAGACGGCCCAGTCCGGCACTCTCAGCTTTACAGCGAAGGTGGCAGGCCGCTCGGTGCGCACCCTGATCCGGATCAGCGACGTTGACGGACGCTCTGCGGGCGCCGGGGGGACGTGCAGGTGTTGGATGCCTTGGTAACCCTCGTCAGTGCGCCGTTGACCGAAGACCAGGCCACTTCGTGGGTCGGGGGAGATCGTGATCTCCACCCGCCCTGCCGGGGTGGTCAAGGTCGCCGTTGCCGGCACGTACTGTCCAAGTCGTAGGTCTGCCCCGTCGAGGTGGATCCCGGCGCCGAGATAGCTGGCGTGTGCTTGCATCAACGTGCCGTGGCAGCACCAGAAGTCATGCGTGGGATGGCCCCATCGCTTGTGGCTTCCGGCCTCGAGAGGGAGGAAGTAGGCGACCATTCCGGTCTGCCTGTTCTGCTGTGCCAGGACGCCGTTGATCAGGTTTCGCTCCCAGTATGCGGCGTACTCGGACTCGCCGGTCCAGCGATACAGGTAGTCGGCGACCCGCATCATGTTGAATACCGTGCAGTGCTCCTGTACGTCCTGGAGCCGTGCCGCTTGCTGAAAGGCTGGCTGCCAGATCTCGGCGCTGCTGCTACCGCCGGTGATGTACGTCCCGCGGCTGATGATGGCCTGATCCCAGAATGCCTCCACGATGCGTCGCCACTCGACATCGCCGGTGACCTCGTATGCTCTCGCGCAGCCGAGGATCTCCGCGATCTGGGTGTTGGCATGCTTGTTGGTGAGCACGTCTTCGCCAGCCAGGAGGGGTTCGAAGAATCGTCCGCGCCGATAGCGCTCGATCAACGCCAGATGCGTGCTTTCGCCGGTCAACCCGTAAAGGCCCGCCCAGACCTCCAACATCCCGCCGGTCTCCCAGTCCAGAATGTCGTCGAGCTGCTCACGACTGAAACGCCCGGTCCAGCTGTCGAACCAGTTCGCCGCGGCACGGACAATCTCGAACGCAGTTTCGTTGCCGCCGAGGGTGGCCATGTCCAACAATCCGGCGAGCAGCTTGTGGATGACGTACTGCGGCGCCCACACCCGATGGCCGGCCGCGATCCGCTCCAGGTACTTCTCGGGGAACGGCGCGATCCACCCACCACCGTTGGAGCCCTGGCACCTTGCCAGCTCCGCCACGATCAGGTCGGCGGTGGCATCGAGGCGCGGGCGCTGATGGCGGAGCTGGGCAGCCGCCGACAGCCAATGGCCCAGGATGTGGCCGCGCAGCTCCGACGTCGGCGCCTCCCAACCCCAATGCCATGTCTGGGGACCCGCAGGGGCAGCCGATCCGGCCGTCGGCTCAAGTGTTCCAGACCAACTCCAGAGGCCCGCCTCGAAGAGGTACGGGCGTAGCAGGTTCTCCGGCCGGAGGCTCTCCAGGTAAGTCAGATTGAGAGCACAACGCTCGTGCAGCACGCCCTCGCCCAGCGTCACGTCCGCGAACGAGGGGCGTTCAAGGACACCCGTGGCGCGGCCTCGCTGCCGTTCATGCGGCGTCATCACAACCATCATCTCTCCTCACTCCGGCTCGCTACCACGCCAGGTTGCTGATCTGCACTGGTTCTCAACCGCCGGGGGAGACCGCTCCCGTGCGCCTGTGAATGCCGTCGTCATCGAGGTCGCGTCAGCCTTTGATGCCGGTGAGGGTGACGCCTTCGATGAAGTAGCGTTGGAGGAAGAAGAACAGCGCGATGATGGGTGCGATCACCGCGGCGGATGCGGCCATCAGATAGCCCCACTGCGCGGTGTAGACGCTCTGGAACGACGCCAGGCCGAGCGCGAGTGTGTAGTTCTCCTCGCTGCTCAGATAGAGCAACGGGTTGAGGAAGTCGTTCCAGGTCCCGATGAACGTGAAGA
>NZ_JBEFTX010000007.1:0-345076 GCF_040195635.1 Actinopolymorpha sp. B11F2
CGGAAGTTAAGCCCTCCAGCGCCGATGGTACTGCAGGGGCCACCCTGTGGGAGAGTAGGACACCGCCGGACACCACACACAAGAAGAGGGCCACCCACCAGGGCGGCCCTCTTCTTGCGTCCTGAGGTATGTACGGTGTTCGGCAGTGTCGCAGGCTTGGAGGAACGAACGGAATGGGTGAGCGGTCGCGACGCGATGGCAGCGGCGATGATGGCCGTGACGATCGACAGCGCAAGCGGCCGGACCGGAAGCGCGGTAAACCGGAGGATCGCCGCTCTGCGAAGGGACGGCCGTCCAAGGACAGCCGGTCTTCCGACCGGGGGCACCCTAGGCGGCCGTCGGGCTCCGGGCGTACAGAGCGGACAGATAAGCCCGCTGAGGGCGGCGGGGCGGCTCCGCGGCGGGCCCGGGAAGGCTGGGGTCGGTCGAGGACTGGCGAACCTTCGGGTCGCTCATCCCGGTCCGGTGACGATCGCCGCGGGCAGGGTCGTTCGCAGGGAAGTCCGGGTCGTTCGCAGGGAGCGCCGGAGCGTTCCGGCGGCGGGACCATGCGGGGTTCTCGGGCGGGAAAGCCGGGCGGAGATCGCCGAGAGCAACGGTCGGGCAAGGCGGGCGGCCCCAGCAAACGGCCAGCAGAGCGGCGAACCGGGCGAACGGGGGGTGGCGCACCTGCACGGCCAGCTCCCGATCCTGGTCCGACGGTGCCGGATGGCATCACCGGTCTGGAGCTTGACTCCGCGGTACGCAGCGAGCTAGGCACCCTGACCCGACCAGCTGCGGAACGGGTCGCACGGCACCTCGTCGCCGCGGGCCAACTGCTTGATGACGACCCTGAAACCGCTCTGGCGCATGCGATGGCCGCTCGGCGGGAGGGCTACCGACTGGGCGTCGTTCGAGAGGCCTGTGGGTATGCCGCCTACGCGGCTGGACACTTCGAGCAAGCGCTGGCCGAGCTACGAGCGGCACGCCGGATGACGGGGAGCGAGCACTACGCGCCCGTCATGGCGGACAGCGAACGCGGACTGGGCCGGCCCGAACGCGCCTTGGAGCTTGCCGCAAGTGTCGAGCGGGCCTGCCTCGATCACGCGACGAGAGTCGAGCTTCTGATCGTGGAGGCAGGGGCGCGACGCGATCTCGGCCAGCCAGGTGCCGCCTTGGGTCTGCTCGACGTACCGGATCTGCACAGCCAGGCGATCGGCACCTCTGTAGCGAGGCTTCGTTATGCGTATGCGGATGTCCTGCAGGAACTGGACCGCCGCGAGGAGGCCGCCGAGTGGTTCGCGCGAGCTGCGGCCGCAGACGTCGACACCGAGACCGACGCTGACGAACGTCGAACGGCGCTCCAGTAGCGGGTGCACTCGTTGCGCTACCCGTGGGACGGAGTGCACTTTCTGTCCACAGCAACAGAATCGGCGAGGTTCTCCACAGGCGGCCTGAGAGTTCCGGGATCCTTGCCACGTAGGTACGAGAGTGGGATCACCTTGAATTCTTGACGGAGGTGAGCCCATTGACGCTGGAAGATCGGTCACTCACTGCGCACCGTAACGAGGTGCTCCTGGTGGGCAGGGTGTCCATGTGCGCCACCCGGCGTGAACTTCCCACTGGGGACATCGTGAGCGGCGTACGCATCGTTGTGGAGCGTGATCCGGAATCGCTGCACGGCCGCACTGCGAGGATCGACGCCATCGACTGTGTGGCGTGGTCCGAGCAGTGGCATGACGAGATGCGACGGTGGGAGCTCGGCGATGTCGTCGAGGTCGTCGGCGCGTTGCGGCGCCGGTTCCGGCGGACGGAGGCTGGGACCGTCAGTCGTTACGAGGTGGAGGTCCAGCGTGCACGGCTGATCTGCGCGACGGCCGACGGTGCGCGACCACCTGCCGAAAGCCGCAATGTCGATGGTCAGGACGGTGGTGCGCGCCAGGTCGTCTAACCCTCATCGAAACTCCGCATGACGAAGCCGGTCCGTGGCTTCGGCCCGAACGACGTCGACTTTCGCGGCATGCGCCCGCCGTGGCGGGCGACCTGCTGGACCCGGGTGAGATCCACGGGATTGAGCAAGACCGCCACCGTGTCCTCGTCAGCTCGGGCCGCCTGAATCGCGGAACCGGCGTCGTGCACGTATCTGATCCGGTCCTCCGGAATGCGCAGGAGGTGGCCGAGGATGAGTTCGTGCAGGATCTCGGTGTCGAGCGCCGGAGGGGTAGCTGACGTGGGCTCGCTGCGGAGGGGAACACGCAGGAGCATCCAGGCGCTCCCGTCGGTCAGCAGGAATCCGTGTGCCGCGGCCCGGCAGCCTGCGAGCGCCTCCCGAGCTGCCGAGCTGTCGCCGCCGTACGCGAGGACCTCAACCTGAGGTGCCACGCGGTCGGCCACCTCCTGCATAGTGAGTCCGGTGACCAGACGGTGGATGGCGCGAAGTTCGAGCGGATGCGTGCGGTGGTCGACCAGGAGTGCCAGGCCGTTGTCCCATGGCCCTTCACCTGCGCCGCCGGCGTGGCGTTCGGCCTGGAGACGTAGGTAGGCGGCGTACCTGTGATGGCCGTCGGCGATCAGCGCCTGCCGCGGAGCGAGGTCGGCCGCGATCGCGGCGAGGTGGGCGGGGTCGTCCAGCCGCCAGATCCGATGGCCGGTGCCATCCGGGGCCAGGGCATCGACCAACGGCTCTGCCGTCGTGGCGGCGTCGACGAGTGCCGACGCCTGACCGTCCCCGTCGTACGCGAGGAGGATTGGCTCGAAGTTCGCCGCACAGACGCGCATCAGAGCGAGCCGGTCGCCGACAGGTCCGGGGAGCACATCCTCGTGAGGAAGGATCACCTGCTCGTCATAGGCCCGCAGGGCAACGGCGCCGAGCAGGCCGCGCAGGACGACTCGTCGCTGCGTTCGGTCCGATGGGGAACGCCGGCGCGAAGTGGCCTCCTGCACATGGGCCGAGGGCTCCTGGAGAGGAACCGTGAGATCGAGATCCTGTTCGTAGACATACAGCGCCGGTGTGTCGTCAGGGACCACCACTCCCTCGCGGCGCCACTGGATGAAGAGGTCACGCGCATGGTCGTAGCGACCCTCGTCGGCCCGTACGTCCGGAAAGGCCTGGTTTCGGGGAGTCGCGGCGGGCCGCTGGGCGGCGCCGACATCGGTCGGCGCGCCGCTGTGCGCAGGGTGTTTGCTGGGGCGTGGAAGGATGATTCGGACGATGTTGTAGGGCTCTGCCGCCTCGAGGGCGGCGATCGCGTCGTCGTCGAGAGTGTCGTACGGCGGTGAGGTGACCGACGCGAGGTCCGACACAAGAGCAGGCGAGTATCGCAGGCCGCGGAAGGCTTTGAGCACGAGCGGGCGGCGTCCGGGGGCGGCATCAGTCACGCTGGGCATGGTAGGAGGCCGAGCCCTGTTCGCGTACCCGATGGGGATACGCGCGGAGCGGCCGTCGGCCGGCTGCCTTAGGTGCACGCGGCAGGAGAAGCCGTGGATGGGGAGGACATTGTGGATGACAGCGACACGACGTCGGGTCACGTCGAGAGTCCGGCGGGCCGGCCGACTGGTGGCGTCTACGACTGGTATCGCCGGGGCCTCGACCTGCTCGGATCCGGAGATGTGGCTGCCGCGGCACAGATTCTGTCCCATGCGCATGAGGCCGAACCCACCTCGAAGTCCATTCGCGAGGCTCTGGCACGGGCCCAGTTCAACTCCCGGCGCTACTCGGACTCGGCCGAGATGTTCGCCGCGCTCGTCGAGCAGGATCCTTCCGATGACTACGCACAGTTCGGGCTGGGACTCGCGCTCAGCCGACTCGGCGATCACCATGCGGCCGCGCCTCACCTCGCGATGGCCGCGGCGATGCAACCAAGTGCTCGGCACTACGCCCAGGCACTCCGCCAGGTGCGGGCGACGTTGCAGGCCCGTGGAGGTCAGGCGTGAGCAGGTCGGCATCGAGTTCCGCTCCGCCCCCGCTGTCCGCGGCAGGTGAGGCGCTGGTTCAGGGTCATGACGTAGGTCTGTTTGATCTCGACGGCGTCGTCTACGTCGGTGACGAGCCGGTGGCGGGGGCGCCGGAGGCACTGGGCAGGGTCCGTAAGCTCGGCATGAAGGTCAGATTCGTCACGAACAACGCATCCCGTACGCCTGATGCCGTGAGCGAACATCTCCAGCGGGTGGGGGTTCCCGCCACCGCGGCCGACGTCGTGACGTCAGCACAAGCCGCGGCTCACCTGGTCGCCGACCGGGTACCCGCCGGTTCGCGGGTCCTCGTCGTCGGTGGAGAGGGTCTGTCAGTCGCGTTGTCCGAGCGTGGCCTTGTTCCGGTGTTCTCCGCCACGGACGCTCCGGCCGCGGTCGTGCAGGGCTTCCACCCAGATGTCGGATGGCGCCAGCTCGCGGAAGGGGCCTACGCCCTCGCATCCGATCTGCCCTGGATCGCCTCGAACGTCGACCGCACGCTCCCGACCGACGATGGTCTCGCCCCCGGCAATGGGGCATTGGTCGAGGTGATCCGGATAGCGACCGGCAGGAGTCCCGTCGTCGCCGGCAAGCCGGAGCCGCCGCTGTTCCTCGAGGCGGTCGTGAGTTCCGGCGCTGACCGGCCGCTTGTCATCGGTGACCGGCTCGACACCGACATCGAAGGGGCGCATAAAGCCGGGCTGCCCAGCCTGCTGGTGCTCACCGGCGTGACCAGCTTGGTGGACTTGGAGACGGCACCGCCGCATCGGCGGCCGACCTACATCTCCCGGGATCTCGATGGCATGTTCGTCCCACACCCGTCTCCCGTGGTCGGACCTGATGGGACGACCTGCGGGGGCTGGCGGGTCGAACTCGTGCGTCAAGGTGCTGACACCCTCCACCCGCGGCTCACCGGCGACGGCGATCCCCTCGACGCCGCGCGCGCGGTCCTGGCGGCCGTGTGGGCCAGCGGCGATCCGGCGCGGGTCGACGCGGCCGAGGTCCTCGAAGGTCTGGAAAAGGACGCGAAGCGATGAGTTAGTGTCCGTGGCGTGGGCTCGCCGTCGATGCATGGTCGCCTGTGAGGGGCGCCACCCATCAGCCCGTCAGAGAGACGGGAGCCCCAGGGTGGGCACGCAGGTCAACACTCGTACGCAGATCGAAGGGGAGAAGCGGGCCAGGTGGAACACCAGGAGTTCGGCCAGGTAGGACCAGAGACCGATGCGGAAGTCGAGCGGTTTGGCGCACTCGCTGACCCGAGCGACGATTCGTTCAGCGTGGAGAGTGGTCGCGCGGTCGTGGAGTCGGTGGTCGACCATCCGGCGGAGAGCGAGGAACGCGCGGCTGAACACGGCGCTGAACCTGAACACGGCGCTGAACCTCAAGCCGCGGCGCACGGTGACGACGAGACCTTTCCTGGCTACATGCCGACCGGCAGGGACGACGTCGACGCCGTCCTCGACCGGCTCAGTGAACTCGACGGCCTGCCACCGGGCGAGCACGTCCACATCTACGAAGACGCGCACCGCAGGCTGCACGAGACCCTCGTGGCGGCCGGAGAAGGTCATGAGGATCCGGCCGGAACCTCCTGACCCACCCGCCGGCGACCCGCGCGACATCACCGTCGACGAGACAGTCGGATGCGGCACCGTCGTACGCACGAAGGGACCACGACCGTGAGCGGAGGCAACCCCCGCCGCGTGCTGCTCGTCGCTCACACCGGACGCCCGGAGGCGATCGAGGTTGCACGGGATGCCGCCGGCCGCCTGCGCCGGGCGGGGATCGAGGTGCGGGTCCTGGCGCCGGATGCCGCCGACCTCGGGATTCCGGACGCGGAGGTCACCGACGTCTCGGCCGATGCCGCCGAGGGTTGCGAGATCGTGATGGTGCTCGGCGGCGACGGAACGATCCTGCGCGGGGCCGAGGTCGCCCGGGCCTCCCGTACCCCTGTGTTGGGCGTCAACCTCGGCCACGTGGGGTTCCTGGCCGAGTCCGAGCGTGACGACCTCGACGTCACCATCGACCACGTGGTCCATCGAAGGTACGCCGTGGAAGAACGGATGACCCTGGACGTGACGGTGACCCAGGACGGCATCGTCATCGCCCAGGACTGGGCGCTCAACGACGCCAGCGTGGAGAAGTCGGCGCGAGAACGGATGCTCGAACTCGTCGTCGAGGTCGACGGGCGTCCGCTGTCGCGTTGGGGCGGCGACGGCATCGTCGCGGCGACGCCGACCGGTTCCACCGCCTATGCGTTCTCGGCGGGTGGGCCGATCGTGTGGCCTGAGGTGGAAGCGCTGCTGGTGGTCCCCCTGAGTGCGCATGCCCTGTTCGCGAGGCCGCTCGTGGTGTCGCCACGCTCGGTGATCGCGGTGGAGTTGCTCCCACGCAACACCGTGCCGGCGGTGCTGTGGTGTGACGGCAGGCGTACGGAGGAGATCCGCCCTGGTGCGCGGATCGAGGTACGCCGGGGTGAGCACTCCGTTCGACTGGCCAGGCTCCATCACGGCCCGTTCACCGACCGGTTGGTCGCGAAGTTCGACCTACCGGTGCACGGATGGCGAGGACGGAGCTGGCGAACCCATCCCGACGAGGAAGTGGCGAGAACCCGCACCGCGAAGCAGGACAGCCATGACGTCGGTCCCACGGCGTAGAGTGCCGACGATGCTGGAGGAGATCCGGATACAGGGACTCGGCGTCATCGAAGACGCCGAGCTCGAACTCGACGCCGGGTTCACCGTCGTCACCGGCGAGACCGGCGCCGGCAAGACGATGGTTGTCAGTGGCTTGTCCCTGCTGCTCGGCGGGCGGGCGGACGCCGGCCTGGTTCGCCCCGGTGGAAAGCGCGCCGTCGTCGAGGGACGAGTCCGATGTCCCGGCGGGTCCGCGGTGGCGCAACGTGCGACCGACGCCGGCGCCGAGCTCGACGACGACACTCTCATCATCATGCGGACCGTCTCCCGTGACGGCCGCTCCCGTGCCTATGCCGGCGGTGCCGGGGTCCCGGCCGGACTGCTGGCCGAACTCGCCGAAGATCTCGTGGCATTACATGGTCAGTCCGACCAGATGCGCCTGCTGCGGCCGGCCCGGCAGCGGGAGATCCTCGACCGCTACGCCGGTTCTGATGTCGAGAAGCCGCTTGCGGTCTATCGCGAGCGCTACCAACGCTTGGCAGCCGTGTCGGCCGAGCTCGACGACCTCGTGAAACGGGCGCGCGATCGGGCGCAGGAGGCCGACCGTCTGCGCTTCGGGCTCGAGGAGGTCGAGGCCGCCGATCCGCAGCCGGGCGAGGACGAGGCGTTGGCTGCCGAGGAGAGTCGGCTCGCGCACGCCGACGCGCTCCGCGGCGCGGCCGAGGAAGCCCACACCGCGCTGGTCGGTGGTGACGATCCGGCCGCCGAACCGGTCGACGCGTCATCGCAGATCGCACGAGCCCGCAAGGTGCTCGACGGCGCCGGCGTGCACGATCCCGACCTCGCTGCCGTGTCGACCCGACTCGCCGAGGCGGTCGCCCTCGTGGTCGACGCCGGGGCCGATCTCGCTTCGTACGCCACGAGCATCGACACCGACCCGGCCCGCCTCCAGGCAGTCAGCGAACGACGGGCGGCGCTGATCGCGCTGACCCGCAAGTACGGCGATACGGTCGATGACGTCCTCGACTGGGCCCGCACCGCCGCCGAACGACTCGCCGAGCTCGACGGGTCCGACGACCGGATCGACGCGCTCCGGCAGGAGCGGGACCAGCTGCTCGGAGAGTTGGCCGACCTGGCTGGGAGGATCAGCGCGGCGCGCATGGCAGCCGGCGAGCGCCTCGGCACTGCCGTGACGGCTGAGCTCAGCGCCTTGGCGATGCCACACGCCGTGGTCACCGCCGAGGTCACCCAGACCGAGATCGCCGAAGTCGACTCCAGCGAATCAGACCGGCCCGGTTCGGGGCGACCGGGTCTGGTGGTGGAAGGACGGCACGTCGCCTACGGCCCGCACGGTGTCGACGATGTGGAGCTCCGGCTGAGCCCTCACCCTGGTGCGCCAGCCCGTCCTGTCCAGCGTGGCGCGTCGGGCGGCGAGCTCTCGCGGGTGATGCTGGCCGTCGAGGTGGTGTTCGCCGGAGTCGGAGGCGTACCGACGTTCGTCTTCGACGAGGTGGACGCCGGCGTCGGCGGTCGGGCCGCAGTGGAGATCGGCCGCCGCCTGGCGATGCTCGCCCGCACCTCCCAGGTCATCGTGGTGACGCACCTTCCGCAGGTGGCAGCATTCGCGGACCGGCACTATGTCGTACGCAAAGCCAGCGACGGATCGGTCACCCGCAGCGGACTCACCGACCTCGACGCATCGGGTCGGGTCGAGGAGCTGGCCAGGATGTTGGCAGGCCTGGACGACTCCGCGAGCGCCCGCGCCCATGCCGAAGAACTTCTCGCCACGGCGGCGGCCGATCGGGCGGCGGCCGCCTCGAGCTGAGGCGGGTGTCCCGGTGTGTCCCGGAGCGAGGTGGAACTGCGGGTGGACCTGCCGGTGGTGGCTGCGGTGATGTAGTTCGGCGCCGAGCTGCCGACTCCCGGTTGGCCAACCGATACGGCTGGTTGGCCAACCGGCACGCGAGCGAGTCCACAGAAGATGAGACTTTGCGTAGTAATGCAGACACAAAGAGCGATCGGGTGGCAACATCTCGACGCCATGAGACTCCCCACTTTGCGTCGCACCCGACCTGTTCGACTCCCTGGTGTCAGTGGCCCAGCCAGGCTCGACAGTCGCGTCGACCAGCTCCTTAAACGGCTCAGGCCCGGCGACGTCGCCGTGCTCCGTCATGTCGACCTCGACCGGGTGGCCGCTGAGGCCATGGTCGCCGCTGGTGTAGCCGCGGTGGTCAACGCCGCCCCGTCGATCAGCGGTCGCTATCCCAATCTCGGCCCCGGTGTCCTCGTCGCGGCCGGGATTCCACTCGTCGACGGCGCCGGCATGGGCGTGTTCGGCCGGGTCTCCGACGGGGACATGGTGCGCCTGGACGGTCCGGCCCTGTTCCACGGCGACCTGCAGGTCGCGTTCGGCGTCGAGCAGACCGCCAGCTCGATCGAGAAGGCGACTGCCGCCGCACGGACCGGTCTGGTCGCCCAGCTCGAGGCGTTCACCGCGGACACGATCGAACACCTGCGGCGAAACCACGACCTGCTGCTCGAGAGCGTCGGGGTCCCCGACATCGACACCCGGCTGGCGGGCAGGCATGTCCTCATCGCCGTCCGTGGTGCTGAGATCAGCGAGGACCTCGCCAGACTGCGGGCGTACATCCGCGAGTACCGGCCAGTCCTCATCGGCGTGGACGGTGGCGCGGACTCGCTGCTGGCGGCAGGGCACACGCCAGACATCATCGTCGGCGACATGGAGTTGGTACCCGACGGTGCTCTGCGGTGCGGGGCTGAGCTCGTGGTGCAGGGCGACCGTGACGGCAGTACCGCTGGTACCGACCGGCTGGAACGCATCGGCCTGGACTCGCGCGTATTCGACGCCCCTGGAGCGAGCGAGGACCTCGCGGTGTTGCTGGCCGACGCCAAGGGCGCCCGCCTCATCGTCGTCGCTGGCACGAGTGCGTCACTGCTCGACCTGCTCGATCGCGGTCGTTCGGGTGCGCCCAGCACTTTGCTCACCAGACTTCGGGCCGGCGCGAAACTCGTCGACGCCAAGGCCGCCGGCGAGCTGTGTCAGAGCCGCGTCCAGACCTGGCACATCGTCCTTCTCGTGATCGCCGGATTGCTCGCCCTGCTGGTGGCGTTGGCGGCGACACCCATGGCCCAGGACTGGCTCGCTTCCGGCTGGGCATGGTCGACCGCAGGCTGGGAACGGATGCGCGGGTGATCGACTTCCGCTACTTCCTGGTGTCGATGACCGGGGTGTTTCTCGCCCTCGCGGTCGGCGTCGCCCTGGGTGCGGGACCGTTTCGGGGTGACCTTGACCAGGAGTTGCGTTCGGACCTGCGCCAGGTGGGCCGCGAGAAGGACGACCTCCGCGGGAGGATCAGCCAGCTCCAACAGGTCGACAGGTACCGCGACACCTTCGCCAAGGACCTGGCCCCGAACCTGGTGCGCGGGCAGCTCACCGGGCAGGACGTCGTGCTCGTCGCGTTGCCGGGCGCGGACACCGCGGTGGTGAAGGATGTCGAGGGCATCGTGGCCGCGGCCGGTGGCGGCGTGACCGGCACTGTGCAGGTGCGGCCGAAGTGGGCGGATCCGAGCGAGCGACAGTTCCTCGAGGACCTCGCGGGCCGCCTTGCCACCGGTCGGGTGGCGCCGGCGACCGCCGCCGGTTCGGCGTACGAACAGGCAGGCAGCGTGCTCGCACGGGCCCTGGTCACCGACGACGACGGAGCCCCCGGCCGCGGAGATGCCGCCACCGCGACGGTCGTAGGTGCGTTCGGGGAGGGTGGGCTCGTCGATGCCCCGGCGAGCCTGGCGCGGGCGAGCTTCGCCGTCGTCGTCGCCCCGCCAGCGACCGCCGGTGCCAGCCCTAGGGTGCGCGACGCCGTGGTGAACGAGGCGGCAATGGCCGATACGCCGGCGAATGCGGCTTGGGTCGCGCTGGCCCGCTCGCTCGACGACGCCGGTCAGGGGGTGGTGATGGCCGGTGAGACGTCGGCCGCCGAAGGCGAGCAGGGCGTGCTCGCCAGCCTTCGCGAGGACAGCCGCGCCAGTGCTGATGTGTCGTCGGTCGATGTGGCCGATCTCCCGAGCGGCCAGGTCGCGATCGTGTGGGCGCTGGTCGAGCAACGGCGGGGCGGTGCCGGCCACTACGGAGCGGTCGGAACGACCGACGGCGCGCTCCCGAAGGCGCCCGAGGGCTCTGGTGCCTGAGCTGGCCATGAGCGTCGTTACCCCAGCTCGTGGCCGGTAGGACGGTCGTTGTTGGCCTTCCGGAGGGCTCGCCCGTCTTCCGGCGTTCGCCGCAAACACCCACAATGTCGGTGTTCGGCGGCTGATCAGCTCCGTTGCTTCGTCGTGCTTCGGGAGAGGAACGGTCCGGGAGGCCCGCATGGATGTTCGCCGTTTCGCCCCGACCCGCCGGTCCCGTGCCCTCGCACGGCTGGGTCTCGGCATGGTGTCTACCTTCGTCCTGCTCGTCGCGTTCGCCGTCCCTGCCGGGGCGGTGCCGCAGGAGGTGCGCCTCGGGGTGCTCGCCAGTTGGACCCAACCGACGGCGGACAGCCGCCTGAGCTGGTCGGTGGCGAACGCCGATCAGGGTGCCTGGGTCGAGTACGCCTTCGACTGGTCGACCGACCTGTGCACGTTCAGCCCGGACAACCCGTTCGGTTTCGGCTTCGAGTCGTCGTGTGCTCGCCATGACTTCGGCTACCGCAACTTCAGGCTCGAGGGGATCTTCGCCGAGAACAAGGACCGGGTGGACGAGGCGTTCTATGCCGATATGTCTGCGGTCTGCGCGGGCGAGTCATGGTGGGCACAGCCTGCCTGTTACAGCCTGGCATGGACCTACTACCAGGCGGTACGGGAGTTCGGTTCCCTCGACGCGGTGAAGCAGAGTGACCTCGACCGGGCGCGGGCGATGCTCGCCAAGGGCCGGGCGATGGCGGCGGCCGCGGGGTAGCGCGGCGGGGAGGGGCCCATACGGTCGGACTGTGGGCTCGATGTGGTAGCCGCCCGGCGTGGTGTGTCGTCTCCTGGACGGTCGTTGATAGGCTGAAAGCCCGTGGAGCTAGTCGGATTCCGCCCGGGTCTCCGGCTCGATCAGACCACGGGGAGTTTGCTTTGGCAGCCTCATCGCCGACCAGGCACGTGTTCGTCACCGGAGGCGTCGCCTCCTCCCTCGGCAAGGGCCTCACCGCTTCGAGCCTGGGCAACCTGCTCAAGGCTCGCGGTCTGCGGGTGACGATGCAGAAGCTCGACCCCTACCTCAACGTCGACCCCGGAACGATGAACCCGTTCCAGCATGGGGAGGTCTTCGTCACCGGTGACGGTGCCGAGACCGATCTCGACATCGGCCACTACGAACGTTTCCTCGACGTCGACCTCGGTCGCAGCGCCAATGTCACGACCGGACAGGTCTACTCGAGCGTCATCGCGAAGGAACGCCGCGGCGACTACCTCGGCGACACCGTGCAGGTGATCCCGCACATCACCAACGAGATCAAGGCCCGGATCCGCGCGATGGCGGGCCCTGACGTCGACGTGGTGATCACCGAGATCGGGGGCACGGTCGGTGACATCGAGTCGTTGCCCTTCCTCGAAGCGGCTCGCCAGGTACGTCATGACGTCGGCCGCGACAACGTCTTCTTCCTGCACGTCTCTCTCGTTCCCTACCTCGGTCCGTCGGGCGAGTTGAAGACCAAACCCACCCAACACTCGGTCGCCGCACTGCGAAGCATCGGCATCCAGCCAGACGCGATCGTCTGCCGCTGCAATCGTGAGCTCCCGTCGAGCGTGAAGCGCAAGATCTCGCTGATGTGCGACGTCGACGAGGAAGCGGTCATCGAGAATCCGGATGTACCGAGCATCTACGACCTGCCCAAGGTGCTGCACGCCGAAGGCTTGGATGCCTACATGATCCGCCGGCTCAACCTGCCGTTCCGGGACGTGGACTGGACCCGCTGGGACCAGCTGCTGCGCCGGGTCCACCATCCCGCGGACGAGGTGACGGTGGCCCTGGTCGGCAAGTACATCGACCTGCCAGATGCGTACCTCTCCGTCACGGAGGCGCTGCGCGCCGGCGGTTTCCACCACGACACCCGGGTCGAGATCCGTTGGGTGCCCTCCGACGAGTGCACCTCGCAGGAGGGCGCGGCGAAGCATCTCGCGGACGTGGATGCGGTGTGCATTCCCGGTGGGTTCGGTGTGCGGGGCGTGGAGGGCAAGATCGGCGCCATCACCTACGCCAGGGAACACCACCTGCCGGTCCTCGGTCTCTGCCTGGGCCTGCAGTGCATGGTGGTGGAGTTCGCCCGCAACGTTGCCGGCCTCGACGACGCCAACTCCACCGAGTTCGACGCGAGCTGCTCCCATCCGGTCGTCGCGACCATGGAGGAGCAGCGCGAGATCGTGGCCGGCGCCGGCGATCTCGGCGGCACCATGCGCCTCGGGCTCTATCCGGCCAAGCTCACCGAAGGGACGCTGACCCGGCGGGCCTATTCCGAGCCGTACGTCGAGGAGCGCCACCGCCACCGTTACGAGGTCAACAACGCCTACCGCGGGCAGCTCGAGGACGCGGGCATGGTCATCTCGGGAACATCTCCGGACGGCCGGCTGGTGGAGTTCGTCGAGTTGCGTTCGGACCTGCATCCGTACTTCGTGGCGACCCAGGCCCATCCGGAGCTGCGGTCCCGCCCCACCCGCCCGCATCCCCTGTTCGCCGGTCTGATCGAGGCGGCGCTGGTCCGGCAGCGCGAGATGCAGCTCCCGGTCGGCGACGTGCAGGTCGCCTACGCCCCTGACGGCAGGCTGGGGAATCGGGTCGCCGAGGTGGATGGCCCAGGCGTGGAGGAGGCAGGCGTGGAGGGCGCAGGCGTGGACGGTGAACGCGACGCGCGCGAACGCGCCCGGGTCGCTGCGAGCGCCGGGTGGATCCAGGCCGGTGCCCGCCGGTGAGTGACGAGGCCGTTCCGGACGGGTTGCGGGACGTACCCGAGCAGTGGCAGGTCGCCTCGTCGACGTACTCCCTGCGTACGCATCGGGTGGTCGATGTACGCCGGGACGACGTCGTGGGTGCCGGACCCGCGGACACCAGCCAACACTTCACCCGCGACGTCGTGGTCCATCCGGGCGCGGTCGGCATCATCGCGCTGGACGACGAGGAGCGGGTGCTGCTCGTCCGGCAGTACCGCCACCCGGTCGGGCACCGCCTCTACGAACCTCCGGCCGGCCTGCTCGACGTCCGCGGTGAGGACTACCTTGCGGCAGCACAGCGGGAGCTGTACGAGGAGGGGCATGTCCGGGCCCGGGACTGGCGGGTGCTGGTCGACGTGTTCACCTCGCCCGGCATGACGACCGAGGCGCTGCGGATGTACCTCGCGCGCGGCCTGGACGATGTGCCGGCGGGGGACCGGTTCAACGGCGTCCATGAAGAAGCCGACATGCCGGTGTCCTGGGCTCCGTTGGCGGAGATCGTCGCCGGCATCATGGCAGGCGACCTGCAAAGCCCGACCCTCGTGATGGGAGCGCTCGCCGCTTGGGCGGCGCGGCAGGGAGCCGGCTACGACGCGCTGCGACCGGCCGGTGCCCCATGGCCGGCGCGTGACCAGCTCGCGGCGGCCATCCATCCGTCACTCTGAGGCGTGTCGCTCGCCGACTCCCCAGGGACGCCTCACACGTCGACGGTGCCGCCGATGCGCCAGTAGATGCCGTACTCCCGGGCGAGGAACCCTTCGTCGACGAGAGCCCTGCGCAGTTCGGCGTAGTCGTCGTAGACCTGGTGCAGGATCAGGTTGACGCGCGACTCGGGATACCGGACGCCGGGTTCGAACAGTTGGGCCACGTGGTCGAGGAGCTGCCGGCGACGGGCGTACTTCGCCGGCATCGCGTGGATCCGGCCGTCGTGCACGAACGCCCGGAACAGCTTCTGGGTGGGCTGGTCGGCGTCAGCTGGCGGCACCAGCGTGCGCTCGATGGCATCGACATCCACCGCTGTGCGCTCCCTTCACCTACTGCGACGCTGCCCCCGCGAAACAGCTGTCACGTCCCAGTTTGGCAGCGTTCAGTGCGTTCATGCTCGACTTTTCCGGCCGCCGCCCGACCACGTACCCGTCACGGGGTGGCGCCGCGCGGTGACCGTCCGGACCCTACTGCGGCCGGCGCAGGTCGACTAGCCTCCGGCCATGGCGGTCCGGTCGTTCGTCGAGCTGCTCTACGAGCAGGCTCCACCCGAGGCGTTCGAGGAGCAGCTGCGGTACGCCCAGACCGATGGCGCCGGTCCGGAGGAGATGCAGCGACTCCGGCAGGAGCTCGGAATCGCGCTGCGGGTGCGCGCGCAGATGGCTCGCCAGCGCCAGCGCGAGGCGGAGCTCTCCGCGTTGTACGAGACCGCCAACGACCTCACCTCGATCAGGGACGTCGACGCCGTGCTCACCGCCATCGTGCGGCGCGCCAGGCAACTGCTCGGGGCCGACCTCACCTACCTCAGTCTCAACGACCCCGACCGCGGCGACTCCTTCATCCGGATGACCGACGGGTCGGTGTCCGCGCGGTTCCAGCAACTGCGTCTGGACCTCGGCACGGGCCTGCTCGGGTTGGTCGCCCAGACCGGGGCGCCGTACTTCACCGACGACTACTTCGCCGACCAGCGGTTCCTCCATCGCGACTACATCGACAGCGCGGTGGCCGAGGAGGGGATCCACGCGATTCTCGGCGTACCCCTGCTGCTCGGCGGGAAGGTCGTCGGTGCGCTCCTCGCCGCCAACCGGAGCGCCCGGCCGTTTCCGCCCGGAGAGGTCGTCCTGCTCGGATCGTTCGCCGCGCACGCGGCAATCGCACTCGAGAACGCCCGACTCTTCGAGGAGATCCGGCAGGCCATCGCCGATCTGGACGCCGCGAACGCGACCGTACGCGCGCATTCGGAGGCGGTCGAGCTCGCCGCCAGCGCCCACGACCGGCTGGCCGACGTGGTGCTGCACGGGGGCGGAGTGGAGGCGGTGGCCTCGGTGCTGGCCGACGTCCTCGGGAGCATTGTCGTGGTCCGTGAGCCTGGCGGCCATCTGATCGCCTGCGCCGGGGACGGAGCGGCTGCTTCCGGCCTCACGGCCATGTCCAGCAGGGCCGCGCCGCCGGACGGCCCGAGCCGCCCTTCCGCCGCCCGGCAGTCGGACGGCCCGAGCGGAACCTCTACTGGCCACGCTCGCGACACGTTCGCCGCCTCGGTGACCGAAGCCTTGCGGAGCGGTCGCAGCGTCGAGATGCCTCTCCCGACGACGACGGGTGAGCGGGCCTGGCTGGCGGTCGCCGTCGCGGGCAACGACCACCTCGGCACGCTCGTCGTCGGGCGCACGCTCGATCTCGGCGAGGCCGACCGCCGGATCCTGGAACGCGGCGCCCTCGTCACGGCCCTCCTCCTGCTGTTCCAGCGTTCGATGGCGGAGGCCGAGGACCGGGTTCGTGGCGAGCTTCTGGATGACGTTCTCTCCGACCCACACCGCGACCCGGCGACCGTCCGCGAGCGGGCGCGGAGGCACCGCACGGATCTCGAGGCGCCACACGTCGTGCTGGTGGTGGCAGCCGACGCGGTCGAACGCCATCGGGTGGTCGCGGCGGCGTCCCGGCTCGCGGCGGGCAAGGGCGGCCTCGGCGGGGTGTACGACGGGGCAGTGGTCCTCGCACTCCCCGGCGAGCAACCGGCCGGCATGGCTCGAATCGTCCGGGACCGGCTGTCCGAGGTTCTCGAGACGACGGTGACCGTGGGCGCGGCTGGCCCAGGCAAGGGTCCGGAGGGGATTGCCCACTCTCACCGGGATGCTCACCGGTGTCTCGCCGCCCTCCTCGCGCTGGGCCGGCGAGGGGACGCGACGGATGTGGCGGGGCTGGGCTTCGCACGGCTGCTGTTCGGCGGCGGGCCGGCGGAGATCGAGGACTTCCTGACGGCGACGATCAAGCCACTGCTCGACTACGACGCCGACCGCGGAACCGAGCTCGCCGGGACTCTGGAGGCGTGGTTCGCCGCGGGTGGCAGCCCGGCGAGAGCTGCCGAGGCCCTGCACGTCCACACCAATACCGTCACCCAGCGGCTGGAGCGGGTCGCGGCACTGATCGGCCGGGACTGGCGTACGCCCGAACGCGCTCTCGACGTCCAGCTCGCCCTCAGGCTGTGGCGGTTGCGCTCGGTCACCTTCGGGAGATAGCGGACCACCACATGGGTGGGGCCATGATGTGTGGCCCGGACACATCGCCTCCGCAGGGTCGCCGCGCCTACCTTCTGCTCATTCATCACCGAACGAGAGTGAGGTCATGAATGAGCAGAGCACCTTGGGCATGGGCCGACGAAGGAGCCCCGTGATCGATCTGTCCGGCCGGACCGCAGCCGTGACCGGTGCCGCCAGCGGGATCGGCCGGGCCTGCGCGGTCCGGCTCGCCGCCGCGGGCGCCCGGATCGTCGTCATCGACCGGGACGCGGACGGAGCGGAAGCCGTGGCTGGGGAGCTCGGCGGAACCGCCCTCGCCCTGGACCTCGCCGAACCGGCAGCCTTCGACGACCTCACGCTGGAGGCGGACATCCTCGTCAACAGTGCCGGCCTGCAGCACATCGCGCCGGTCGAGGAGTTCCCGCCCGAGCGGTTCGTACTGCTCCTGCGGGTGCTGCTCGAGGCCCCGTTCCGGCTGGCACAGAACCTCCTTCCCGGCATGTACGCACGAGGCTGGGGGCGGCTCGTCCACATCTCCTCGGTCCACGGTCACCGGGCCTCGGCGTACAAGTCGGCCTACGTCGCGGCAAAACACGGGCTCGAAGGCCTGTCTAAGGTCCTCGCCCTCGAAGGCGCCGGACGCGGCGTCACCTCCAACACGGTGTGTCCCGGGTATGTGCGTACGCCGCTCGTCGAAGGGCAGCTGGCGGCACAGGCCGAGACGCACGGCATCACCGAGGCGGAGGTGGTCGACGACGTCCTGCTGGCCCGTACGCCGGTCAAGCGACTCATCGAACCCGCCGAAGTAGCTGGCACGGTCGCCTACCTGTGCGGCCCCGACACGGCATCGATCACGGGATCGTCCTTTCACCTCGACGGTGGCTGGACGGCCAGCTGAACCTGCATGTCCGCATCACCTCGTCCTGACCCGACTGCTGTCCAGGAAAGGAACCGTCGATGTCCACCCAGGCGAGCACTCCCGCGCCCCGCAGCAGCTTCGCCAAGGTCGTCATGGCGAGCCTCGTCGGCACGACCATCGAGTGGTACGACTTCTTCCTCTACGGCTCGGCCGCGGCCCTGGTCTTCAACACGCTGTTCTTCCCCGAACAAGACCCGACCGTCGGCACGATGCTGGCATTCGTCACCTACGCGCTCGGCTTCGTTGCCCGGCCGGTCGGTGGGATCGTCTTCGGCCACTTCGGTGACAAGCTGGGCCGGAAGAAGATGCTGGTCGTGAGCCTGCTCCTGATGGGCGGGGCGACCTTCGCCATCGGCCTGTTGCCGACGTACGCCACGATCGGCGTCGCCGCGCCGCTCCTGCTGTTGTTGTGCCGGTTGGTCCAGGGATTCGCGGTCGGCGGCGAGTGGGGCGGTGCGGTGCTCATGGTCGCCGAGCACGGATCGGCGGAGCGCCGCGGCTTCTGGTCGAGCTGGCCGCAGGCCGGGGTTCCGGCGGGAAACCTGCTCTCGGTTCTGGTGCTGTTCATCCTCGCCTCGACCACCTCCGACGAGGCGTTCACGACGTGGGGTTGGCGAGTGCCGTTCCTGCTGAGCGCGATCCTCGTCGTCGTCGGGTTGTGGATCCGGCTACGCCTCACCGAATCGCCACTGTTCACGCAGGCGCAGGCGGAGTTCGAGGCGCGCAAGGTGCAGCGGCGGGCACCGGCGCTCGACGTCGTACGGAAGTACCCGCGCGAGGTGCTCCAGGCGATGGGGGCGCGGTTCGCCGAGAACGTCTGCTACTACATCTTCACGGCGTTCGTTCTTGCCTATGTCACCGAGAGCGTGGGTCTCGACCGGCAGGTGGCCCTCAACGCCGTCCTGGTCGCGTCGGCGGTGCACTTCATCGTCATCCCGCTCTTCGGCGCGTTGTCGGACAGGGTTGGACGCAAGCCGCTCTACCTGGCCGGAGCCGCGGGTGTCGGCGTGTGGGGTTTCGCCTTCTTTCCGCTGATCGACACCAGGTCGCAGGCGGCGATCACCCTCGCGATCACGGTCGGTCTCGTCCTGCACGCCGCGATGTACGGACCGCAGGCGGCGTTCTTCTCCGAGCTCTTCGGCACCAGCGTCCGCTACAGCGGTGCGTCGATCGGTTACCAGCTGGCCTCGGTGGTGGCGGGTTCACTCGCGCCCATCATCGCGTTGGCGTTGCTCGCGAGGTTCGGCTCCAGCATTCCGGTCTCGTTGTACCTGCTGGGGGCGGGCGCCCTGACGGTGGTCGCCGTGCTGCTCACCAGGGAGACGCGGGGGACCGGTCTCGCCGAGGACCGGGTGCTCGCCGGCGTCACCGAGGCCCCGGCGGCGGACTCCGCACATGCGGACGGCCGCTGAGCCCTCCGGACACCGAGGGGCGCCGCGCGATATCCGTTCGTACGACGTGGGCGTGGGCGGGCATCCTGGTGCGATGTCGACGGATGTTCGCCTGCGACCGCTCTCCTACGACGACTGGCCGGCCGTCCACGCATGGGCGAGTCTGCCGGAGGCGTGCCGCTACCAGACGTGGGGACCGAGCACGGAGGAGGAGACCAAGGCGTTCGTCAAGGCCGCTGTCCAGGCGTGGGAGCAGAGTCCACAGGTGCGGTACGTCCACGCGGTCGAGGTGGACGGGGTGGTGGTCGGCAACGGTGAGCTCAAGATCCTCCACCGTACGCACCGACAGGGCGAGATCTCCTACATCGTGCACCCACGGATGTGGGGTCGCGGGGTGGGCACGGCGGCCGGGCGTGAGCTGTTGCGCATCGGCTTCGAGGAACTGGACCTTCACCGCATCGTCGGCACCTGCGATCCGCGCAACCTCGGCTCGGCGGCCGTGCTCCGCAAGCTGGGCATGACCTATGAGGGGCACCTTCGGCACACCCAGCTCATCCGCGACGGCTGGCGGGACTCCCTGGCGTTCAGCATCCTCGACGACGAATGGCGTCTCGCTCGCGACGGGGATTGATCACGCATACGTGATCATTCCCCCTGAGGCAGAGCGACTAGATGTCGCGGAACGTCTCGATCTGGGCGCCAAGCTGGTTCAGGCGTTCGGCCAGATCTTCGTAACCGCGGTTGATGACGTAGATGTTGCGCAGCACCGACGTCCCCTTCGCCGCCAGCATCGCGAGCAGGATGCAGACCGCGGGTCGCAACGCCGGTGGGCAGATCACCTCTGCCCCTGACCAGTGGGTCGGACCGTCGACGTAGATCCGGTGCGGGTCGGCCAGCCGGACCTTGCCGCCGAGCTTGTTCAGCTCGGTCAGGTGGATGGCCCGGTTCTCATAGACCCAGTCATGGATCAGCGTCGTCCCGTGGGCCGACGCCGCGATGACCGCGAAGAACGGCAGGTTGTCGATGTTCAGCCCCGGGAACGGCATCGGGTGGATCTTGTCGATCGGCGCGTGGAGCCGCGCCGGCGAGACGGTCAGGTCGACCAGCCGGGTGTGACCGTTGACGGCTGCGTACTCCTCGCTTCGCCGACACGCCAGCCCCATCTCCTCCAGCAGCGCCAGCTCGATCTCGAGGAACTCGATCGGCGCCCTACGGATCGTGATGGTCGACGACGTGACGATGGCGGCGGCGATAAGGCTCATCGCCTCGATCGGATCCTCCGAGGGGGCGTAGTCGACGTCGCGGTCGATGACGGGTACGCCGTGGACGGTGAGGGTCGTACTCCCGATCCCGTCGATGCGTACGCCCAACTCCGTCAGGAAGAAGCACAGGTCCTGCACCATGTAGTTCGGGCTCGCGTTACGGATGACGGTGACCCCATCGCGACGGCTGGCCGCCATCAGTGCGTTCTCGGTCGCCATGTCGCCCCGCTCGGTCAGGACGATCGGGCGGGTGGGTGCGACCGAGCGGTCCACCTCGGCGTGGTAGTAGCCGCCCGTCGCCTTGACCTCGAGGCCGAGTTGACGCAGCGCGACCATGTGCGGTTCGACGGTACGCGTGCCGAGGTCACACCCGCCCGCGTGCGGGATCTTGAACCGGTCCTCCAGGTGCATGAGCGGGCCGAGGAAGTTGAGCACCGTCCGGGTGCGGCGGGCGGCCTCGACGTCCATGCTGTCGAGGTCGAGCTTCGCGGGTGGCACGATCTCGAGGTCGTTCTGCGGGTTGAGCCACCGGGTGCGCACTCCGATGCTGGCCAGCACCTCGAGGATCCGGTTGACCTCCTCGATGCGCGCGACCTTGCGCAGGGTGGTCCGCCCCTTGTTGAGCAGCGACGCGCAGAGCAGCGCGATGCCGGCGTTCTTGCTGGTCTTGACATCGATACTGCCCGACAGTTCGCGCCCGCCGACGACCCGCAGGTGCATCGGCCCCGAGGTGCCGAGCGAGACGATCTCCGAGTCGAGAGCCTCACCGATGCGGGCGAGCATGTCGAGGCTGAGGTTCTGGTGGCCGTGCTCGATCCGGTTGATCGCGCTCTGACTGGTGCCGAGGGTGTCGGCCAGCCGGGCCTGGGTCCAGCCTCGGTGCTGGCGCGAGTCGCGGATCAGGCTGCCGATCCGGCGCAGGTAGTCTTCGCTCATGGCCGAGGACCATATCTCATATCTGAGGTACGACAGACGTCTAAGCTGCAGAATCTCCAGGGAGCTCGCGAGCGCCTTCTCCAGATATTGCATTTCATGATGTCGGCTGGGCCGCTCGGTCGAAGCGCGCGCTCATGTGCTGGTCCTACCCGACCATCGCCATGACCACTCGTTGTGGAGCGCGCTCAGGTCAGGGCGTCGAGTGCATGGTCCACGTCGGCGGTGGTGGAGTAGACGTGGCACGACACCCGGACCCGGCCGTCGCGAACTGCTGCCCTGATCCCCGCCCTGGCGAGCTTGTCCTCGGCACCGGGAATGTCCGCCGACACGATCGCGGAGTCTGCCGGCGCCAGGCCGAGCCCGGCTCGGAACCGGTTGGCGAGCGCGACATCGTGGGCGTTCACCTGCTCGATCCCGATCTGGAGCAGGAGCGCGAGGGCCGGAGCGGCGCCGACAAAGCTGAACCAGGCCGGCGACACGTCGAAACGCCGGGCGTCGGCCGCCAGTCGAAGTGGCGGGCCGTAGTACGAGTCATGCGGATCAGCGCCGGCGTACCACCCTGCCTGCAGGGGGGTGAAGCGGTCACGTACGGCGGGGGAGAAGTAGCCGAACGCCGCACCCCGAGGCGCCATCAGCCACTTGTACGCCGCGGCCACGACGACATCGGCACGCGACCAGCGCCATGGCAGCCAGCCGGCAGCCTGACTCGCGTCGACGACCACCAGCGCGCCGACCGAGCGGGCCGCCTCCACCACGGCCTCGAGGTCTGCGACCTCGCCCGTCGCCGACTGCACGGCGCTGACCGCCACGACCGTCGTACGCCCCGAACCGCCGCTGGTGCCAGCGGTCACGGCGTCGGCCAGGCGGGCGGTGGGCACCGTGACGACCTCGACGCCGCGCTCGGCCTGGACCAGCCACGGAAAGAGGTTGGAGGTGAACTCGATCTCGGGGACGACGACCCGTGCGTCGGCGGGCAGGCTCGCCGCGACGGGTGCGAGAAGCCCTGACGCCGTGCTGCCGACGGCGATGTCGGCCACGTCCGCCCCGGTCAGGCGCGCGAAGGCCGCCCGGGACGCCTGCGTGGACTCGTCCCAGTGCTCCCAACTCGTCCGGCCGTGCCGCCACTCGTCCAGTGCGGACTGGAGTGCGTTCCACGCCGGCCGTGGGGGCAGTCCGTAGCTCGCGGTGTTCAGCCAGCCGGGAGTGGCGTCCCACAGGGTCTGTGCCTCGGTCACGTCCATCGGCAGCAACCCTGCCAGACACGCCTGGCGATCATGAAGGTCCGCCGATGCGCTGAACCCGGGGAATCTTCCAGGATGGCCTGGCGCGGTGCGCGCATGTCGCCCGAAAGGTCGCGATATCCGGATTACACTCGCCCCGCCCAGACCTGAGGTCGCACGACCGAGCGACGATGGAAGGGTGGGTCGGCAACGACGCCGTCCCCAGCAGTGGTGAAGGCCTGCCCGCTACCGCGGGCCCTTCACCACACAGTCAGGAAGGCGCTGAACAACCGTGAAAATCGGGGTTCCCAAGGAAGTCAAGTGTCATGAGTACCGCGTCGCCCTCACCCCGGCGGGGGCGCACGAACTGACCCGGCACGGCCACGACGTGGTGGTCGAGCGTTCCGCTGGCGAAGGCTCGGTGATTCCCGACGCGGAGTTCGTCCGCGCCGGCGCGCGGATCGTGCCCACCGCCGACGACGTGTGGGCCGAGGGTGAGCTCCTGCTGAAGGTCAAGGAGCCCGTCGCCGAGGAGTACGACCGGCTGTCGAAGGGGCAGGTCCTCTTCACCTACCTTCACCTGGCCGCGTCGCGGGCCTGCACCGATGCGCTCCTCGACTCGGGCGTGACGGGCATCGCTTATGAAACGGTCCAGCTGGCCGACGGTTCACTCCCGCTACTCGCGCCGATGAGCGAGGTCGCGGGCCGGCTCGCCCCCCAGGTCGGTGCGTACCACCTGATGCGGCAGGGCGGCGGCAGGGGCATCCTCATGGGGGGTGTCTCCGGTGTCTACGCCGCGAAGGTGGTGGTCATCGGCGCCGGTGTCTCCGGCCTCAACGCCGCCGCGATCGCCCTCGGCATGCAGGCGGAGGTACTGCTGCTGGACAAGAACGTCGAACGGCTCCGCCAGGCCGACCGCATCTACCGGGGCCACCTGCAGACGGTCGCCTCCAATGCGTACGAAGTGGAGCGCGCGGTCCTCGACGCCGACCTCGTGATCGGCGCCGTCCTCGTGCCCGGTGCGAAGGCGCCGACGCTGGTGACCAACGACCAGGTGGCGCGGATGAAGCCCGGCAGCGTCCTTGTCGACATCTCGATCGACCAGGGCGGCTGTTTCGAGGACTCCCGGCCGACGACCCACGACGAGCCGACCTACCGCGTCCACGACTCGGTGTTCTACTGCGTCGCCAACATGCCGGGGGCGGTGCCGCACACGTCGACCTACGCGCTCACCAACGTCACGCTGCCGTACGTTCTCGAACTCGCCGACCACGGGTGGCGCGCCGCCTGCCGCGCCGACCACGCACTCGGGCTCGGCGTCAACACCCACGAGGGCCATCTGGTCAACGCCGCCGTCGCCGAGGCACACAGGCTGCCGCACGCCGCGCTCGACGAGGTGATGGCCTGAACGACACACACCTGAGCGACACACACTCGAGGAGGGCTCGGCAGGACGGCCGCCACCTGCGCCACAATCAGAGGGTGGCGCAGGTGGCGGAGTCGAGCGTGCTGGGCAGGTCGCTGAATGGCTACCTCGACCACCTCGCGGTCGAACGCGGGCTCGCGGAGAACACCCTGTCGTCCTACCGTCGCGACCTCCGCAGATACGCCGAGTTCCTGGCGGGGCGCGGCCTCGACCGGGCCGACCAGATCGGTGAAGCGGACGTGACCGCGTTCCTGGTCCGCCTTCGCGAGGGGGACGCCGAACATCCGCCGCTCGGGGCCAGCTCCGCGGCCCGGACCGTGGTCGCCGTCCGGGGCTACCACAGGTTCGCCCACCGGGAGGGCTGGACACCGTCGGACCCTGCCCGCGACGTACGTCCGCCCGCGCCACCACGACGGCTGCCAAAGGCGCTGCCGGTCTCCGACGTCGGTCGGCTCCTCGACGCCGCGGGCATCGGTGACACTCCGCTCGCGTTGCGCGACCGGGCCCTGCTCGAACTGCTCTACGGCACAGGCGCGCGCATCTCCGAGGCCGTCGGCCTCGACGTCGACGACCTCGACCTGGCCGTCGGAGAGGTCCTGTTGCGTGGCAAGGGAGGTAAGGAGCGCGTGGTGCCGGTCGGTTCGTACGCCAGTGAGGCGGTGTCCGCCTACCAGGTGCGCGCACGCCCGGCGCTCGCGACCGCGGGACGCGGGACCCCGGCGCTCTTCCTCAACGCCCGCGGCGGACGGCTGTCCCGCCAGAGTGCCTGGACCGTGCTCCGCCACGCGGCTGAACGCGCCAAGGTGACCGCGGAAGTCTCGCCGCACACGCTTCGCCATTCGTTCGCCACGCATCTGCTCGACGGTGGTGCGGACGTGCGTGTCGTGCAGGAACTCCTCGGGCACGCGTCGGTGACGACGACCCAGGTCTATACGCTCGTCACGGTGGACAAGCTGCGTGAGGTCTATGCCGCGACACACCCCCGTGCGCAGGCCTAAAGCCCGCCCTCCGGCACGATCAAGGGCTACCGTCTTAGAGAGCACGGCGTGTGTGCCGCACGGCTCGGACCATCGGGGCGGACGGCTCGCCTGCCTGGCTCACCACCGCGCCCTCGGGCATGAAGACGCGGAGTGCCCCGAGCGGGCACCCGCTAGAGTCACCGGACCGCGAGTGGCCACACCGGCGGTGCTGGCCAGATGGGGCAGGAGGTTACGCGAGCCGTGAACGACTCGATGAACGGTCCCGGAGCCGAGTCTGCCCAACTCTCTCGAGACGTGCAGAGCGACGGCCTGGAAGAAGCGCCCCGCCCTCGGATCAAGTTCCCCAAGCCGCCGCCGCTGGAGTCACACGGCCCGGCCAAGGTGATCGCGATCGTCAACCAGAAGGGCGGCGTCGGCAAGACCACCACAGCCATCAACCTCGGTGCGTCCCTCGCGGAGTTGGGCCGTCGGGTGCTCCTCGTCGACTTCGACCCTCAGGCGTCGCTCACGATCGGTCTCGGTGTCGACCCGCTCGGTCTCGACGCGTCGACCTACGACCTGGTCATCGACCACGAGATCAGTGCGCCGGACGTACGCCTGAAGACGAGCATCGACGGCATGGACCTGCTGCCGTCGGACATCTCCCTGTCCGGGGCGGAGATCCAGCTCGTCACCGAGGTCGCGCGGGAGACCACGCTGATGCGTGAGCTCGACCCGATGCGCCCGGAGTACGACTTCATCCTCATCGACTGCCAGCCGTCACTCGGGTTGTTGACGGTCAACGCGCTGACCGCCTCCGACGGCGTCATCATCCCGCTGGAGTGTGAGTACTTCGCCCTGCGCGGGCTGGGATTCCTTGTCGACAAGACCATTCGTACCGTCCAGCAGCGGATCAACCCGAAACTGAAGATCGAGGGCATCCTCGCGACGATGTTCGACATGCGTACGCTCCATGCGCGCGAGATCCTCGAGGAGGTCGTCGAACGGTTCGGCGAGACGGTCTTCCACACCATCATCTCCCGGACGGTGCGGTTCCCCGAGACCAACAAACTCGGCGAACCGATCACCACGTACGCACCGAGCAGCATGGCCGCGGAGGCCTACCGCCAGCTTGCGCGGGAACTCCTCACCCGGCTGTGACGGCGACGACTGAGGTGACCGACTCCGATACCGGAGGCGCGGCGGGGGATCCCGAGCTCGTCCGTGCCGAGCAACGCGCGCAGAGCTTCACCGTGCGCCTGGACAACTTCGAAGGTCCCTTCGACCTGCTGCTCGGCCTGATCTCCAAGCACAAGCTCGACGTCACCGAGATTGCGCTCTCCGTCGTGACCGACGAGTTCATCGGCTACATCCGGGCGATGGGGCCGCAGTGGGACCTCGACCAGACGACGGAGTTCCTGCTCGTCGCGTCGACACTGCTCGACCTCAAGGCCGCGCGCCTGCTGCCGCAGGGTGAGGTCGAGGACGAGGAGGACCTCGCGTTGCTGGAGGCGCGGGACCTGCTCTTCGCCCGGCTGCTGCAGTACCGGGCGTACAAACAGGTCGCGGGCATCATGGCGACCCGGATGGCAGCGGAGGCGCGGAGATTCCCACGGGCTGTGGGGTTGGAGGACCGTTTCGGTCAGCTGCTGCCCGAAGTGCTCATCGGGCTCGGCGTCGAGGAGTTCGCGAGACTCGCCGCCAACGCGCTACGTCCTCGGGCCGAACCGGTGCTCTCGCTCGCGCACATCCATGCGCCGCGGGTCAGTGTGCGGGAGCAGGCGACGGTGATGGTCGAGCGGTTACGCCGGACGCGGTCGACGACGTTCCGGGCGTTGACGGCGGACTCACCCAACCTCGTCACGACCATCGCGCGGTTCCTGGCTCTGCTGGAGCTCTTCCGCGAAGGTGCGGTGGCGTTCGAGCAGGCGGAGGCGCTGGCCGAGCTGACCGTACGGTGGTCGGGGAGCGATGAGGGTGACATCGCGGTCGGGGCCGAGTTCGACGAAGGCGACCAGGCCGGGCTCCAGCCCGTGCAGGACACGGGACAAGCTCCGGCCGAGTCAGCCGAGGAAGCGCCTGGCGACGAGGCGGTCGAAGCGGAACCTGCGCGGGAGCCGGTCGCGGAGGGAGCCGCCGAGGAGGGCCCTACCGAGCGGCAGCCGACCGGGGAGCATGCTGGTCAGGAGCAGGATGAGCGGGAGTCAGGGGAGTGACGGTGACGAGCGAGTACGAGGGGGACGTGTCAGAGGAAGCTCGCGATCCGGGACGAGATGACCCCCACTCGGTGGAGCACGAACCGTCGCCGACCGAACCAGACCCTGTGGGCGACCAGTCGGTCGGCAGGGAGCCGCTGGACCAGGAGCCGCCGGCCGTCGGCACAGGGTCCGTGGACCAGGAGCCCGTGGACCAGGAGCCCGTGGACCAGGAGCCCGTGGACCAGGAGCCCGTGGACCAGGAGCCCGGTGGACCCGCCGAGGAGACGCTGGATGTCAGTGTCCCTGGTGACCTGTACGGACCGATCGAGGCGATCCTGCTGATCGTCGACGAGCCGCTGCCGGCGGTCACGCTGGCGCAGGTGCTCGGCCGCCCTCGCCCCGAGATCGAGGAGGCACTGCGTGCCCTCTCCGACTCCTACACCAAGGAGGGACGCGGGTTCGACCTCCGCGAGGTGGCGGGTGGGTGGCGTCTCTACACCCGCGAGGAGTACGCCGATGTCGTCGAGCGCTTCGTCCTCGACGGCCAGCAGGCGCGACTCACCCAGGCCGCGCTGGAGACCCTGGCGGTGATCGCCTATCGGCAGCCGGTGAGCCGGAGTCGCGTGTCGGCGATCCGTGGCGTCAACTGTGACGGCGTCGTCCGTACCCTGCTGACCCGTGGTCTGATCGAGGAGGCCGGTGCCGACGGAGAAAGCGGTGCGACGCTGTACCGCACCACGTCGTACTTCCTCGAGCGACTCGGTCTCGGTTCGCTCGACGAGCTCCCGAGTCTGGCCCCGTATCTTCCCGACGTCGACGAGATGGATCCCGAGCAGGCGTCTTCCGCGATGGGAGAGTCGCCGACCTCTCCCGCCACCGGCGAATCGGCGCAGGCCGAGCCGGAACTTCCCCTGTCCGAGCAGCCGCAGGCGCCTGACGCCGCCGAGGCGACCGAGCTTCCCCACCAGGCGACCGAGCTTCCCCACCAGGCGACCGAGCTTCCCCACCGGACCGAGGATGACTGAGCCGACCGCGACCGAGCACGAGGGCGCTACCGAGCGCGAGGGTGTACGCCTGCAGAAGGTCCTCGCGCAGGCGGGTGTCGCCAGCCGCCGCGCGGCCGAAGACCTCATCACCGCGGGCCGGGTGAAGGTCAACGATGCCGTGGTGACCACGCTCGGCACCCGGGTCGACCCCGAGCACGACGTCCTGCGAGTGGATGGCGAGCGGGTCGTCGTCGATGTCGGCAAGGTCTATCTCGCACTCAACAAGCCGCGCGGCGTGGTGAGCACGATGAGCGATCCGGAAGGTCGCCGCTGCCTAGGTGACCTGGTTCGACACCAGAAGGAGCGGCTCTTCCACGTCGGCCGGCTCGACACCGACACCGAGGGCCTGTTGCTGCTGGTCAACGACGGGGAGTTCGCGCACCGGCTGGCTCACCCGTCGCACGGGGTGGAGAAGACCTATCTCGCGGAGGTGCCTGGACCTGTGGCGGCCAGGGTGGGTCGCCAGCTGCGCGAGGGCGTCGAGCTCGAGGACGGTGTCGCACGCGCGGACGCGTTCCGGATCGTCCAGCGCGTCGAGGGTCGGGCGATGGTCGAGCTGGTGCTCCACGAGGGGCGTAAGCACATCGTGCGGCGGATGCTCGCCGAGGTGGGGCATCCCGTCCGGCGCTTGGTGCGTACGTCGATCGGACCGGTCAAGCTCGGCGACCTGCGTGCGGGAAGCATGCGGCCCCTCACCTCGCAGGAACTCGCCGTCCTCCTCGACCTTGTGGAGCTGTAGCGCGAGTCAGGAGTCCCGCGTGAGGTCGGGATGCAGGGCGAAGAAGAGGGAGTACGCCCGAGCTGTGCGTCCGGGCTGGCGCGCCTTGAACTCCTCGAGCAGGGCGTTGAGGCGGGTGTCGAACTCGTCGCGTTCCTTCGCGGTCAGGCGCAGGCCGAGTCGGCTCGCCCTGATCTGGTCCGGACGTTCGGCCAGGGCTCCCTCGACCTCGCTCAGGAAGGCGTCGATCATGGCCTGCAGGCCGCGTGCGGGTCCTGGCAGCTCGCTGACGTCGAGCGTCCACGACTTGCCGGTGGCGAGATAGGGCACCTCGCGGGCGCCTCGGGTGCCGCGCCGGGCCTCCTGCGGGTCGAGGAAGCCGGTCGCGACGAGGGTGCGCACGTGGTGCAGCGTGGTCGCCGGGTTGGCTCCCAGTCGTTCGGCGATCTGTTTGTTGGTGAGTGCCCGGTCGAGGCAAAGGCGCAGGATCCGCAGCCGGATCGCCGAGGCCAGCGCGCGGGCTTCCGCTTCGGTCGCGGGACGTCGCCGGACGGTCATGGCGGTCAGGATAGGACGTAACTGATTGACGAATCCCAATCAGTCCGCCACGATCACGTCCATGTCACGAGATCGCTCCCGGCTCGGCCTGTTGCTCGACCGCGACTTCCGCCGGTTGTTCGCCGCGACGACGGTGAGCCAGTTCGGGTACCAGGTCAGCTTCCTGGCGCTCCCGCTCGTGGCCGTGGAGACGTTGGCGGTGAACGAGTTCGAGGTCGGCATCCTGACCGCGCTCACGACCGCGGCGTTCCTGCTCGTCGGACTACCCGCCGGCGCATGGGTCGACCGGATGCGGCGGCGGCGTGTCCTCATCGCCGGCGACGTGGGCCGCGCGATCCTGCTGGCGACGGTTCCCGCGGCGTGGTGGGCGGGCATGCTCACGCTCTGGCAGCTCTACGCCGTCGCGCTCCTGCACGGGATCCTCACCGTCTTCTTCGACGTGGCGTACCAGAGCTATCTGCCGCACCTCGTCGGTCGGGCCAACCTGGTGGAGGGGAACTCGCGGCTCGAGTCCGTCCGGGCTCTCTCCCATGTGGGCGGCCCGGGTGCGGCGGGATCCCTGATCCAGGTGGTCACGGCGCCGGTCGCGTTGCTCGCCGATGCGGTCGCCCTGGCGTTGTCGGCGGTGTTCGTCGTACGCATCACCAAGCGTGAGGAGCGACCACACCGGCCCGACACCCATCTGGTGCGCGACATCGGTGAAGGTCTGCGGTTCGTGCTGGGACACCGGCTGCTCCGGTCGATCGCGGCATGTACGAGTACGGCCAACCTGTGCAGTGCCGCGACCGGTGCGATGGTGATCTTCTTCCTCCGCCGGGACCTGGGCCTCGGGGCCGGCGTGATCGGTCTGGTCCTGAGTGTCGCTGGGATCGGAGGGGTGGTGGGTGCCCTCGTCGCGCGACGGTTCGCGGCGTGGGTCGGCCAGGGCCCGGCGATCTGGCTGTCGGTGTGCTGTACGGCGCCGTTCGCACTTCTCCTTCCGCTCGCCGAGCCGGGATGGCGGATCTGGCTCGCGGCGGCGGGTGGCGCCGTCTTCGCGGTGGGTGTCGTGGTCTACAACGTCACCCAGGTGAGCTTCCGCCAGGCCGTCACCCCGGATCATCTCCTCGGCCGGATGAACGCCACCATGCGCTTCCTCGTCTGGGGTACACAGCCGATCGGCGGGATCCTCGGCGGCGTACTCGGCAGCGCGGTGGGTGCGCGGACGACGCTGGTGATCGGTGCGGTGGGCGGCAGCCTCGCCTTCCTGCCGGTGCTGCTCTCGCCGCTGCGCACGATGCGGGAGCTACCCTCCGGGCCTGAAAACCACCTCGAGGACCTGCTCGAAGAGCAGGTCGTCGAGCGGATCGAACGGCGGCGATCCGAGCGGTCGTGACGAGGGTCTCGCCCGCGTCGAGCTGGTCGCCCGCCTCGACGAAGCCTCCTCGTGAGAGTTCGACCAGATGAACGCATGTGGTCATTCGTTCATGACTACCGGTCGCCGCTCCGCCGCGCGATCCAAGCGCCCGGCACGCCCGCTGCAATGCCGGCCCGAGGCCCACACGAGGCGTCCTGGCCGATTTCGGCCAGCGCACACACGTTCCGGAACCGCCCGACGTCGTATCGGGGACGTGACGGCGATCGCGATGCGCATGACCGCCTCCCGCGGCAGCGGCGGTCGGCTGTTGGCGGCCTGGGGGGTGCCCTGCGTACGCTGCTGCCTGCATCGCCGCGCACACCGTCGCGGTGCAGGAGAGCTCGGTGATGCGGGCCGACGCAGCAGGCCTGCTGGAGCGCCACAGGGCGGTAGGTTCCGGTGGCGGCGCCTGTGAGCAGCCGGTCATCAATGGTGCGACGGAGGATGTTGTGAACCTGGAGTCGGCGATGGTGGGCACGTCGGTCGGTCGCTACCGACTCGACGAACTGCTCAGCCGCGGGGGCATGGGGGAGGTGTGGCGCGCCTTCGACACGACCCTCGGCCGGCCGGTCGCCGTGAAGCTGCTCCGCGCCGGACTCACCGACGCGGCGGACAAGAAGCGCTTCGTCCGGGAGGCGCGCTCGGCCGCCCAGCTCAGCCACCCCAACGTCGTCGCCATCTTCGACGTCGGCGACTGGCTCGGCTCCTCCTACCTCGTCATGGAGCTGCTCGAAGGCAAGACCCTCGCCGAGGAGCTGGCCGACAACGGGCCCCTTCCGATCGCCGACGTCCGCGACCTCGGCGCGCAGGCCGCCGCTGGCCTGATGGCCGCCCATGCGGCGGGAGTCGTGCACCGCGACGTCAAACCGAGCAACCTGGTACGCACCCGGGAGGGCACACTCAAGGTCGTCGACTTCGGGATCGCCCGCGTGCTCAACGAGGCATCGACCAGGCTGACCCGGACCGGCACCATCGTGGGGACCGCAGCCTACATCGCACCGGAACAGGCGCGTGGGACCGACGCCGACGCCCGCACCGACCTCTACGCCCTGGGTTGCGTTCTCTACCAGCTACTCGCCGGTCGTACGCCGTTCGTCGGCGGACCGACCGAGGTGATGTACGCCCACCTCTACACCGAGCCCGAACCGGTTACCCGGCTCCGTCCCGACGTACCCGCCGACCTCGAGGCACTCATCCTCAGCCTGCTCGCCAAAGATCCGGCCAACCGGCCCGCCGACGCCGCGACCGTGCGGACTGCGCTGGCGGGCACGGCGCAGGCTGTGCGAGCAGGTACCCAGGTCGACGCGGAGGCTGCGGCCGCCGCACCCACGATGGTGACGCCCGCCCTGCTGATGCCCGATCCAGCGGCGACGTCCCAACCGCCGTCCACACCGCCGGAGGCGTCGTCCCCACCGGTGTCATCCAGCCAGGCAATGTCGCCGAGCCAGGGCGTGTCGCCGGGCCAGGGTGTGCCGCCGGGCCAGGCCGGACCCACAGTGGGTCAACGCGGCACGGTGGGGCCGGCACCGTCGACGTCCGCGTGGGGATCGGACGCCGCGAGCGCGGCCGCGAGCGGTTCCGGCACCGGATCGACGCGACAGTTCCGGATCGACGACCCTCAGCGCCCTCCCGAACGTGGTTCCGGTAGTGGCCCACGTCGGGGTCGGCGGAGACTGCGTACCGCTCTCCTGGTGCTGGCTGTCGCGCTCGCGGTGGCCGCCTTGGCCTGGTCCGTCCAGTACCTGCGTACTCAGGAGGACCCGGCCGCGAACGCGCCGGCTCCGAAGACCACGCCGAAGCAGACCGTGCCCTCCAACACGCCGTCGCCCGAGACGCGGGGTACCGCCGAGGACGTTCCCGCCAATCCGGAGTACGGATCGCCGCAGTGGCTCCAGCAGCTCGACTCGACCCTTGCGACGCTGGAAGCCGAGGACCTGATCGAGGAGGACGTCGCTGACGACCTGCGCGACAGCATCGACGACGCCCTCCAGGCATACGCCGAGGGTGACGACAGCGGGGTGGAGCGGGAGTTGTCCCACCTGAACAAGGATCTGACCAAGGGGTTCCAGGACGGCGACCTTCCGCTCGACGGTCCGCTCACCACGTTGTTCAATGAGGATTTCTCGGGCGACGGCGGCGGAGACGGCGATCGGAGGGGAGACAGCGGCGACGGGAACGACGGCGGCTCTGACGAGGGCGATGGCTCTGACGGCGACGGTTCCGGCTACTGAGCGAGCGTGAGTCTGTGAGGGGTGTGGGAACCATGAGCGTGCTGCGATGGGCGGAGCTGACCCGTGAGCGGCTCTCCGAGCTGCTCCCCGAGGCGCTGGTCGTCCTGCCGGTGGGCGCGACCGAGCAACATGGGCGCCATCTCGCCACCGGGACCGATGCGTTGTTGGCCACGAGCGCCGCCGAACGCGCGGTGTCACTCGCTGCGGAGTCCGCGCCGCGGAAGCTCGTTCTGGCACCCACACTTGCCTTCGGCGCATCGGACCACCACCTTCCATTCGGAGGCACGCTGTCGCTGCGTCCCGAGACGTTGCTCGCGATCCTGCTCGACCTCGCCCGCTCCGTCGCCGAATGTGGTGGGCGGCGGCTCGTCCTCGTCAACGGACACGGCGGCAACCGGGGGATCTGCTCGGCAGCGGCGGCGGCGGCATCCGTGCGTAACCCGGTCGCCGTGGCCTACACCGACTACTGGGACGCCGCCGTCGGTGCCGACCTCGCCGGAGTGGACGGTGGTGACACACCGCTCCCTGGGCACGCGGGTGGCTTCGAGACGTCCCTCGTCCTCGCCGTCGCGCCGGAGTTGGTGGTCGACCGGACTGAGCGGTCGGCGGTCCCGGAGATTCCCCAGGTCACCGGCCTGGAGATCCATCGGCAGGCATCGTGGCACGAGCAGGACGGCTACACCGACCAGCCGGCCCACGCCACCGCCGACCGTGGTGAGGTATGGCTCGACCACCTCGTGTCCGTGCTGGCCGACCGGTTGGTCGATCTGGCGAAGGCGCTCTAGGCGTCGGCCACGACCGTCGGCGGGGCGAGGCCCCGAACGTCGCCGGTGAAGATCTGGCACGGCATCTGCCCGGCTCGGCCCGGGGCTGTTGCGTTCATGGACTCCAGGACTCCGTGAGACGTGTCAGCCGGTCCTGGAGGTGCGCGCGCAGGTCCTGCTCAGGTGCGAACGCCCACCACAGGACTGCGCCCTGCCAATGTGTGAGGAGCAGGTCCGCGGCATCTGCTGCCGCGTCGGGAGCCTCGGTGAAGCAGGCACTGAGGACCTCCACCAGGATCTGTTTCCACCTGGCTCCGCGCTGACGCAGCTCGGGATCTCGCAGGTCCTCGCGCAACAGGAGGAGTCCCTCAGCGAACTCCTCGATATCGGTGTCGTAGCGGGCCGACAGTCCGACGAGAAGGTCCACCGCGCCTGCTGGTGTGTTCTCGATCTCCTTGCCCAGCGCGACAGTCCTGGCCTCGAGCTGGTCCCACGCATGGTGAAGCGTCCGACGGCGCAGGTTCACCACTGTTCCGAACCGTTGGACCAGGGTCGCGGCGGACAGTCCGCACGCGCTGGCCACGGCCGTGAACGTCAGTCGCTCGACACCGGTACGCCTGGTCACCGCGAGCGCAGAGTCGAGGATCTGCGCGTCGGTGAGGGTCTTGGGTCGTGGCACAATTCCAAGTATAAATGAACGTCCGTTTATTATACTTGGAAGGTGTGAACATGACCACGCAGACACTGGGGGGCAAGGTTGCTCTCGTCGCGGGCGGTACGCGCGGAGCCGGCCGCGGGATCGCCGTCGAGCTGGGAGCCGCCGGGGCGACCGTCTACGTGACCGGCCGGACGACGCGGGAGCACCAGTCGGAGTACGCGCGACCGGAGACCATCGAGGAGACCGCCGATCTCGTCTCCAGTGCCGGCGGGATCGGCATCGCCGTACGCGTCGACCACCTCGTACCCGAGCAGGTGCAGCACCTGGTCACGCGCATCCGCTCCGAGTTCGGCCGGCTCGACATCGTGGTCAACGACATCTGGGGCGGGGAACATCTCTTCGAGTGGAACACGCCGGTCTGGGAGCACGACCTCGAGAACGGCCTGAGGCTGCTGAGGCTCGGGGTCGACACGCACCTCATCACGGCACACTTCACCTTGCCGCTGCTCATCGAGCGCCCAGGCGGACTTCTCGTCGAGGTGACCGACGGGACCGCCGACTACAACGCGCGGAACTACCGCAACTCCCCGTTCTACGACCTCGCCAAGGTCTCTGTGCAGCGGATGGCGTGGGCGCATGCGAAGGACCTTGCGCCACACGACGCTACCGCGCTCGCTATCACGCCCGGCTGGCTGCGTTCGGAGAACATGCTCGACCACTTCGGGGTCACCGAGGCGACCTGGCGCGATGCTCTGGAACAGGTGCCGCACTTCGCGATCTCGGAGACCCCGCGTTTCGTCGGGCGCGCTGTCGCCGCAGTCGCCTCGGACCCGGAGCGTGCCCGATGGAGCGGACAGTCGGTCTCGTCCGGCGGCCTTGCGAAGGTCTACGGATTCACCGACACCGACGGCAGTTGCCCCGACGCCTGGCGCTACCTGGATGAGGTACAGGATGCAGGCAGGCCGGCCGACGTCACGGGCTACCGCTGACGAGACCCGTGCACGTCCACCGTCGGCGACGACGTGACGTGTCCGGCGTACGGACATCAAGGACTGCCATCAGGCGTGGGTAGTCCATGCACTGAAGCGGGCCTGGAGTCGGCCGGCCCTCTCACTGCGGTGCGGAGCCGGCCCAGGAGTCAGCGGCGCTGGTAGACGCGTACGTAGTCGACCTCGAAGGCGTTCGGGAAGACGGTGCTCGCGTCCGGTGGCCCGCCGCGGTCGTCGTTGACCCAGACCCCGCTGTTGAGGATGACGTACATCGGCTTGTCGGGAACGAACGAACCCTCGAACACGGCGGTCGGAGCGCCGTCGACGAAGAACACCGCGCGCCCGGGCTCCCACTGCAGGGCGTACGTGTGCCAACCGGTCGTCGGTGCCGGGCTGTAGGTCCACTGACTGTGCCAGTCGACGTCGGGCCACTGGCCGGTGGCGATGCCCTGGTGCAGCCCTTCGTTGCCGCCGAACCACTCCGCGATGTCGAACTCCGGCGGCCAGCTGCGGTCCTGCGGCACCAGCCAGAACGCCGGCCACAGGCCGCGGCCGGCGGGATACTTCGCGCAGATCTCCCAGTGGCCGTACGCCTGGAAGAACAAGTCATGGGAGGACATGAATCCCTCGGAGTAGGCGTACGTGCCGGGCGGGTCGTCGCCCACGACCGGTTCGTCGTTCGCGATCAGGTGGAGGCGACCGTTGCGCAGGACGATGTTCTCGTCGAGGGCGTAACTTCCGTACGAACTGTTGTGGTAGTGCCCGCCGGCCCGGCCCGGAAAGTCCATGACGGTGTTCCACTTGGAGCGGTCGAGCCGCGACGTGGCGAACTCGTCGTGCCACGTCAGCTTCCAGTCCCGCCCAGGGGAGTGCGAGCCCGGGCAGGTGCGCGACGACGCGGCGTCGGTCGCGGCGTCCGTCGCGGTTTCGGGTGGGGGTGGTGGGGCGGCTGAGGCGGCTGGCAGGTGAAGCGTCGCGACGAGCATGCAGAGACCCGCGACGACCGCAGGTCCCAACCGGGTAAGGCGACTCATGACGGCGACCTCCTGGTGGGCCGCCCTGAGTGAAACCCGTGCCCGGGTGGCGCGTCAACGCGGCCGTCCGAGGTTGCCCGACCAAGTGCGGCGAACCGCCGGTTCGGGACCGTTTCGTGGGCACGACAGCGGGGAACCTGAACCTGAATCGAGGGTGACCCCGACCGGGAGGTCCGTGTTGAGCGCTCGCACCGCCGAATCGCCAAACGTCCTTTCGCCGTCCGAGCGGGAACTCCTCGACGCCTACTGGCGTGCGGCGAACTACCTGTCGGTCGGTCAGATCTACCTGCTCGACAACCCGTTGCTGCGTGAACCGCTACGTCCGGAGCACGTCAAACCTCGGCTGCTCGGCCACTGGGGTACGACACCGGGCCTCAACCTGGTCTACGTCCACCTGAACCGGCTGATCCGGTCCCACGACGTGTCGGCGATGTACGTCACCGGACCAGGGCACGGCGGACCCGGATTGGTCGCGAACGCCTACCTCGAGGGGACCTACTCCGAGGTCTACCCGCACGTGTCACGCGATGTGGAGGGGCTGCGGCGACTCTTCCGGCAGTTCTCGTTTCCGGGCGGGATACCCAGCCATGTCGCACCGGAGACGCCCGGCTCCATCCACGAAGGTGGCGAGCTGGGGTACTCCCTGGTCCATGCGTACGGCGCGGCGTTCGACAATCCCGATCTGCTCGTCTGCTGCGTGATCGGTGACGGCGAGGCCGAGACCGGGCCGCTGGCGGCGAGTTGGGACAGCAACAAGTTTCTCGACCCGGCGCGCGACGGTGCCGTCCTGCCGGTCCTGCACCTCAACGGCTACAAGATCGCGAACCCGACGGTGCTCGCGCGGATCCCCGAGGCCGACCTGCTACACCGGCTGGAGGGCCATGGCTACCAGCCGTACGTCGTCGCGGGGGACGATCCCGCGCAGGTGCACGAGCAGCTCGCCGCGACGCTCGACCGGGCGTATGCCGAGATCGTCGCGATCCAGCGCCACGCCCGGACCGGGTGTGCGGCGCCTCGTGAGCTGCCACGGTGGCCGATGATCGTGCTGCGGACGCCCAAGGGCTGGACCGGTCCCCGCGAGGTCGATGGCGTCCAGGTCGAGGGGACGTTCCGCTCCCACCAGGTACCCGTGTCGGACGTACGCACGAACCCCGAGCACCTCGCAGAACTCGAGGCGTGGATGCGGCGGTACCGGCCGGAGGAGCTGTTCGACGCGGCCGGCGGCCTGCGCGCCGAGCTGGCCGCGCTCCCGCCGACAGGGGAGCGGCGGATGAGTGCCAACCCCCATGCCAACGGCGGCCTTCTGCTGCAGGGCCTCAGGTTGCCGGACTTTCGTGCGTACGGCGTGGACGTGCCCTCACCCGGTGCCGTGGACAACGCGCCCACCAAGGTGCTCGGCACCTGGCTGCGTGACGTGCTGCGGGACAACCCGTCGACGTTCCGGCTGTTCGGTCCGGACGAGACGGCGTCGAACCGGCTGTCGGCGGTGTTCGAGGCGAGCGACCGCACCTGGGAGGCCGCGGTCGTCGCCGGCGACGACCACCTGGCTCCGGACGGCCGGGTGATGGAGGTGCTGTCCGAGCACCTGTGCCAGGGCTGGCTGGAGGGCTATCTGCTGACCGGCCGACACGGGCTCTTCAACTGCTACGAGGCGTTCATCCACATCGTCGACTCGATGGTCAACCAGCACGCGAAATGGTTGAAGGTCACCCGGCAGATCCCGTGGCGGCGGCCGATCGCCTCGCTCAACTACCTGCTGTCGTCACACGTCTGGAGGCAGGACCACAACGGCTTCTCCCACCAGGACCCGGGCTTCCTCGACCACGTGGTCAACAAGAAGGCCGAGATCGTGCGCGTCTACCTTCCCCCGGACACCAACACCCTCCTCTCGACGGTCGACCACTGTCTACGCAGCCGGAACTACATCAACGTCGTCGTCGCCGGCAAGAATCCCGCACCCGACTGGCTGTCGATGAACGAAGCCGTGGAACACTGCACCCGGGGGATCGGGATCTGGGACTGGGCGAGCAACGACCGCGGCGGCATCCCCGACGTCGTGCTCGCCTGCGCCGGCGACGTACCCACCCTGGAAACGCTCGCTGCCGTGGATCTGCTGCGCCAACACCTTCCCTCGCTCGCCGTCCGCGTCGTCAACGTCGTCGACCTGATGCGCCTGCAGCCGGCGAGCGAGCATCCACACGGACTCCCCGACCGGGAGTTCGACGCGCTGTTCACGACAGATCGGTCGGTGATCTTCGCGTTCCACGGCTACCCGCTGCTGATCCACCGCCTCACCTACCGTCGGACGAACCACGACAACATCCACGTCCGCGGCTACAAGGAGGAGGGGACGACGACCACGCCGTTCGACATGGTGATGCTGAACGATCTCGACCGGTACCACCTGGTCATCGACGTGATCGATCGCGTACCAGGGTTGGCGATCCGGGCCGCGGAGCTGCGGCAGCAGATGATGGACGCCCGCCTCAGGGCGCGGGTCTACACCCGTGAGTACGGCGAGGACGCGCCCGCCATCCGCGACTGGCGCTGGCCGTCGGCGCGGGTGTGAGAGGCGCTGAAGCTCCGATGCGGGTGCTCGTCGTCAACGCCGGGTCGGCGACGCTCAAGCTCGCCCTCCTCGACGGCGACCGGGTACGTGCGAGTCATCAGGTCGACGTGTCGGGCGATGACTCGCAGTCGAGCGAGTTGGAGTCGGTCCTCGACAGGTGGGACATCCCCGACGCGGTCGGCCACCGGGTCGTGCACGGTGGTGGACTGTTCACCGGTCCCGTACGCATCGACGTCGGCGTACGCACCCAACTCGAGGCCCTGGTACCGCTGGCTCCGCTGCACCAGCCGGCCGCCCTTGCCGGTATCGACCTGATCGCGCGCCTGCTCCCCGACGTCCCGTCCGTCGCCTGCTTCGACACGGCCTTCCACTCCACCCTCCCACCCGCCGCCACGACCTATGCCCTCCCCGCCGCGTGGCGTAAGTGCGCCGGCTTCGACGTACGGCGGTACGGCTTCCACGGCCTGTCCCATGCGTACGCCTCGCGCCGGGTGGCGGATCTGGTCGGGCGCCCGGTCGAGGACCTGCGGACCGTCGTCTGTCACCTGGGGGCGGGCGCGTCGCTCTGTGCGGTCCGGGGAGGGAAGAGCGTCGACACGACGATGGGCTTCACTCCGCTGGAGGGGTTGGTGATGGCGAGCCGGTCCGGCGACGTCGACCCGGGACTGCTGGTGTGGCTCCTGCGGCAGGGCGAGGTCGATGTCGATGCGCTCGACGACGGGCTGGAGCACCGTTCCGGCCTGGCGGGGCTCGCTGGCACGCCGGACATGCGCCAGGTACTCGCGCGGGCGGGCGACGGCGATGGCGCCGCGCGTCTGGCGATCGAGGTCTATCTGCACCGGCTGCGGGCGGGGATCGCCGCCATGGCGGCGAGCCTGTCGGGTCTGGACGTCGTGGCGTTCACCGGCGGCGTGGGGGAGCACGCTCCGGCGGTCCGGGCGGGGGCGGCCGATGGGCTCGGCTTCCTCGGGATTGGCGTCGATGCGGTCCACAACCCTGCGGCCGAAGGGGATGCGGACATCAGCGCGCCAGGGTCGCCGGTGCACTGCCTGGTCGTCGCGGCGCGCGAGGACCTGCAGATCGCCCGAGAGGTCGCCCAACTCCTCAACTGACTCCCGCCGGCCATGCGGGCCAATTCCCCACGATGCACGGCGAATATGCCGCGCCATCGTGGAGAACGATCACGTGTGCGTGATCATTCCCGCACTTCTCGGCTGGCCCGCTGGTTGTCCGGTTGGTGGGGACAACGCCATCCGTCTCCGGACAGGGTTGGTGCACATGGCCGTCAAGCCGGTTGACTCGCCGCCGGCGTGATCTAGGGTTCGGGCGTCCCGCCATCAGGCCCTACTGAGTAAGCCCGAGGGAGATCCCCATGGTCAGCCGACGCGTGTTTCTCACCGGTGCTGTCGCGGCCGGTGTCGCGTCCTCTGCGACGTCGCCGGAAGCCGCACTTTTATTTGAGCCGATTGGTAAGACCTCTGACAATGTATCGGCGTCAACCGCCACCGACGCAGGTGGCATCAGCTGGCCCGAGGGCCAGGCGCTGCCGCACTTTCCCCGGGCTCGACACCTCCTGGTGGCCGATCTGGAGGAGGTTCCGCGCGACGAACAGGTGCTCTTCGCCTGTCTGCAGGGCATCGTCAACCGCACCTTGCCTCGCATCTACCTGCTCCAGCCGGGGGACCAGGGCAAGGAAACCTGGCTCACCGACGGCCTCGGAATCACGTACACCATGCTCGATTCGAGGTGGCGGCTGCTCGAGGAGTTCGCGGACGTACCGACGGGGATCGTGATCTACGACCCCGACGTGCTCGACACCATCAACGCGGCAACGGGCCTCGCGGGTCTGCGGGACGCGCTGGCCGTCAGCCCCGAACTCGCCGCGAAGCTCGCTGCAGACGGCTACGACTACCCCGTTCTCGAGGATCTACGGGGACGGTTCACCGGACGCCTGGACGTCTACCAGTGGACCTACGACATTCTCTGGCCCGAGGCCACCCACCGGATGCTCGTCGGGCTCAAGCCCGAGGGACAGCGGACCGGATCGGCGTACCTGCGGGACTATCCCGTCGCCAACCGCTCCCTGGTGATCTGGCTCGACTCCGCGATCCCTGCCGAACGCGCGCTCTACGCACGCTTTCTCGCCGACATGCCTCCGAACTCGCCGTACCTCGGCTGGTTCCCGCCGGGAGAGTTCAGCTCCACCCAGCTGTGTTCGGAGAACGCCGTCTACGTGGTGCCGGCGGACTGGTTCGCCAACATGAGCGTCTGGTCGGGTACGCGAGCGGAGCCGATCGCGCAACCGAAGGCCAAGACCCCAAGGCTGCGCAACAAGATCTATGTCACGTTCACGATGTCCGAAGGCGACAACCTGCAGTACAACCAGCGGGTCCTGCGCAGGATCTGGGGTGACCCGGCGCGGGGGAGCGTCCCGCTCAACTGGGGGATCAGCCCGCTGCTGCTCGACGCCGCCCCCGCGATGCTGCGCTACTACCAGTCGACCGCGACGCCGAACGACCACTTCATGGCGGGACCCTCGGGGGCTGGCTACATCAACCCGACGCCGTGGCCGGACGCCGACTTCCGTACCTACACCCGGCACTCGGGGAAGTACCTCGAGGAGGCAGGGCTCGAGACCGTCTACGTCCTCAACCGCGTCAACGGACCGAGCGTGTGGATGACAGAGCAGGAGGTGACGGCCTACTCCGAGGACATCGGTCCGGCGGGTGTGATGTTCGGCTGGGAACGCTGCACTCTCACGAAGATGCTGACCGACGACCTGCCGCAGTCGGTCGTCATGCTCAACAACAACGTCGCGGAGCTGAAGGCCTCCATCGCCGAGGCGTCCCGCGGCTGGGACGGCAACGCGCCGCTGTTCCTGTCGATGGGCGTGCTCGCGATGGCGATGACACCGACCGACGTGGCCGGTGTCGTCTCGGAACTCGGGCCGGAGTACGAGGTCGTGCGCGCCGACCAGTACTTCGACCTCATCCGGGTGGCGAACCGACTCGACCCGATCAACGACGACGACGTGCCGGAGTTCGCGCATGTCGTCCCGCAGGGACAGATGACGGCGACGGCGACGAGTTCGCTCGAAGGATCCGGTCCGCAGAACGCGATCGACGGCGACGACACGACCCTGTGGCACAGCGCGACGGGACCGGAGAACCCGCTGCCGCAAGCGATCACCCTCGACCTCGGCGGCGACCACGTGACCCGTGCACTCGTCTACACACCCCGCCAGGACGTGAGCTGCAACGGCACCATCATGGGATTCCGCATCGCCGTCAGTGCCGACGGCGCCGCCTTCACCGAGGTCGCGCAGGGAGAGTGGAGCTACTCGTACCACCGGAAGTACGCCGAGTGGCAGCCGGTCACTGCCCGCTTCGTACGCCTGGAGGCCGTCGAGGGCTACAAGGGTCTCGCGTCGGCCGCGGAGGTCAACGTCGCCTACGAACCGGAGGCCTGACCCGCGGGCTCCTGGGAGCGCCCGCGAAAGACGGGGGGCGCCCGCGCGGGGGAGAAGGGGATCAGCGGCGGTCGTAGAGGCCGCGAGGACCGGGGCATGGCAGCATCGTCCCCGCTGGCCAGCCGTGGTCGGCACACCAGTTTCGGTGGGGGCGCGGCTGGCGTTCTCCCGGGTGGATCTGGTTCGGTGGTCGGGCGGGTCGCTCGCGTGGGTCCTCGACGCCCTCGGTGCCGGCCCCCGCGAAGACAGGTCGAGGTTCTACGGAGGTGGCGGTCGTTGGGTACCGACGTCGATGCCGCAGCAGTCCTCACGCTGCTCGGATCTGGTCAGGAGCACGCGGACTGGGTGGCAGAACTCGCCCGGTTGTCACCGCCCGTGAAGGAGGTCCCACTCCCTGACCTCGCCGAGATCGACCCCCTCCTCCACCGTGTCGGCGTCCTCCCGGACGACGCCGCGGAGATCATCGCGACCCGCCCGTCCGCCACCGGCGACCCCGAGCTCTGGTGGCTCTTACAGCGTTGCCACCAGTTGCTCGAGACCAGCATGGGCGACCTGAACTGGGACTGGCTGCGGTGGCCGCACCTTCCGGCGAGCCTCGGTGCCAAGGGTCGGTTCTTCTATGTCCACGTCCTCCTCGCCGCCGTGCCCACCGTCCTGCGCTACCACGAGGAACGCGGCATCCCGGCCGACGTGAGCTGGGCGACCTTCGCCGACCTGGGCCGCCAGATCGCCATCTACCGGCGAATCCACGGTGTCGGCGGTCTCGACGTGCAGTTCTGGTTCTCTCTGCACTTTCGCGGCCTGATCTACGACATGGGCCGGCTGCAGTTCAACCGCGGGACCGTCAGCTTCGACGATGAGGCGATCGCCGCCACGGACGCTCCGTTCCGCAGGGGCGACACCGCACTGGGCGTCCACATCCCGGAGTCGGGTCCGATGACGCACGAGGCGTGCGAGGAGTCGTTCCGGCGGGCGCGGGAGTTCTACGACCGGTACTTCCCTGAGGAGGGCTACCGCTACGCCATCTGCTCGTCGTGGCTGCTCGATCCGCAGCTCGCGGAGTACCTCCCCGCCGACTCCAACATCGTCCGGTTCCAGCGCCGCTTCCAGCTTGTTCCCGGGGGACGGGTCGGCGACAACGACGTGTTCCAGTTCGTGTTCAGGAAGATCAACCCCACGGTCGACGAGCTTCCCAGGCGTACGACGCTGGAACGCGCGATCGTGACGCACCTGGAGGCCGGTAGGCACTGGGAGATCCGGGCCGGCTGGGTCGCCCTCTGACGCCGGGTGATACCGGGCGCGGATAGGGTGACCCCGACGACAGGCGTCGCCACAGGGACAAATGCCGCGTTACCGGCGCTGTTCGTCGTACGCCTCCTTCTGGCAGGCGTACGCCTTCAGATGACGCGGCGACTCACAGCGGACGGAAGGATTCACCGTGCCGGTCCGGGCAGTCCGGGGTGCGACCCAGCTCGAGATCGACGAGCGCGAGCACCTGCTCGATCGCGTGGCCGAACTCGTCAAGGAGGTCCTGCGCACCAACGACCTCGACAACGACGACCTGATCAGCATCGTCTTCACGGCGACGTCCGACGTGCACTCGGAGTTTCCGGCCTACGCCGCGCGCCTGATGGGTATGACCGACGTCCCCCTGCTCTGCGCACGTGAGCTCGAGATCGGTGGCGGGATGCCGCGGGTGATCCGGCTCATGGCCCATGTCGAGACCCCGCTCAGCCGGGACGAGATCACTCACGTCTACCTCCACGGCGCGGCCGCGCTGCGCCGGGACCTCTCCCATGTCTACGCCGTGCCGGACGACTCGCCCACGCCCCCTCCGGGGCAGCCATGAACCGACGTCCGACGGGTCGCATCCTCGTCATCGGTGCCGGATTGATGGGCACCTCGGTGGGGCTCGCGCTGAGTCGGGCGGGTCTCGAGGTCCTTCTCGAGGACCGCGATCCCGGACATGTGCGGGTCGCCGTGTCTCTCGGCGCGGGCGTACCGGCCAGCCGAGCGGATCTCGGCGGCCCGGACAGCCCGAGGGAGACGGACAGCCCGAGGGAGACGGATGGCGCGGCCGGGACGGATGGTGGGGAGCCGGATCTGGTCGTGGTCGGCGTACCACCCGCTGCCCTCGGGACCGTCATCGCCGACGCGCTGGAGCGGTTCCCGCGGGCGACGGTCACCGACCTTGGCAGCGTGAAGGCCGCCACGGTCGGTGCCGTCGCGGCCAGGGCGCCGGAGTTCCTCGACCGGTACGTCGGTGGGCACCCGATGGCCGGCAGCGAGCAGTCGGGACCGCTGGCCGCGCGGGCTGACCTGTTCGACGGGCGGGCGTGGGCGGTGACGCCGCATCCGGGAAGCCGGCCCGAGGCGGTCGAGGCGGTCGAGGGCCTCGCGGCGACCTGCGGAGCGTTCGCGGTGCCGATGACGCCGGCCGAGCACGACGAAGCGGTGGCGCTGATCTCCCACCTGCCCCAGGTCGCCTCCTCGGTGGTGGCCGGGCTGCTCACCACCGCGGCCGAGGACCACCTGGTGCTGGCCGGGCAGGGCCTGCGCGACGTGACCCGGATCGCGGCCGGTGACCCCGACCTGTGGAGCCAGATCCTCGCCGCCAACGCCGAGCCGGTGGCCAAGCTGCTCCACGAGACGGCCGAACGCATGCACCAGTTCGCTGTGACCCTGGAGAAGTCCGTCCCGCCTGCGGAGACCGAGCTGGCGGCGCCCGGGGCTCCCGACCTGAGGAACGTCCTCGAACGCGGTGCCACCGGCGTACGACGACTCCCCGGCAAGCACGGCATGCGCCCCGAGGCGTTCGCGTCGGTACCAGTGCAGCTGCGTGACCAGCCGGGTGAGCTGGCGCGGCTGTTCGCCGATGTCGGCGCGGCCGGTGTCAACATCGAGGACGTACGCATCGACCACAGTCCCGGCACCCCCGCCGGGTTGGTCCAGCTCGCGGTGCACGCTGATGCCGTACCCGCACTCTTGCAGGCCCTGGCGCAGCACGGATGGGACGTCCACGGTTAGCCTGCGCGGCGGACCGGGCGGATCGTGGGAGGAGACGACAAGGTGGAGCGAGCCGACGAGGCAGACCTGGCCGGCATCGTGGTGGCGATCGACGGACCGTCGGGTTCAGGGAAGTCCAGTGCCGCACGAGGGGTGGCGCGACGCCTCGGCCTGCGTTATCTCGACACCGGTGCGATGTACCGCGCCCTCACCTGGTGGATGCTGCGCGCAGGCGTACCCCTCGACGACGCCGAGAAGACCGCCGCGCGCTGTGGGGAGCCCCACCTCGAGGTGACGACCGACCCGAAGGCGCCGCGGATCGCGATCGACGGGGTGGACGTCTCCCGTCCGGTGAGGTCACGCGAGGTGACCAACGCGGTGAGCGCTGTGGCCGCCGTACCAGCGGTCCGGACGCGACTCATCGACCTGCAACGTGAGCTGATCGGTGACGGCGGCATCGTCGTCGAGGGCCGCGACATCGGCACCACCGTGGCTCCTGACGCGGGTGTCAAGGTCTACCTGACGGCGCGCGAGGATGTCCGTGCCCATCGCCGCGCGGCCGAAGGCCTGGCCGGCAGCAGGGTGGAGGTCGGGCTCACCCGCCGGGAGATCGCCCGCCGCGACCGGTTGGACTCCGACCAGTCCGGCCGAGCGTCCGACGCCGTGGTTCTCGACACGACTGAGCTCGACCTCGAGCAGGTCATCGACCGAATCGCGGCCCTCGCCGGCGAACGGGTGGGGGCGTGCGGTCCCCGATGAGCGGAGCGGCTGACCCGCCGCCCTCTCCGTTCACGGCACGGCCTTCGTCCCTTTCGGCGTACTGGCGAGGTACGCCGGGCCCGCCGGATCGGCCGATTCGGCTCACGCGGCGGCCCTCCTCTGGCGTACTGAAGCTGGCCTGGAGCATCCGCGTCCATGACCGGCACCACGTGCCGGGCGACGGCCCGGTGATCCTGGCGTCGAACCACCTCGCGATCCTCGACGGGCCGGTTCTCGCGGCGGCGATGGCCCGGCCGGTCCATGCGTTGGTCAAGAAGGAGATGTTCCGTGGCCTGCTGGGTAAGGCGTTGCGGCGTCTCGGCCAGATCCCGGTCGACCGTGGGACGGCCGACGTCGGTGCCCTCAAGGCCGCGCTGGCGGTGCTGGACCGGGGCGACGTCCTCGCCATCTACCCCGAGGGCAAACGCGGACCCGGCGACTTCACCGTGATCAAACCCGGCGTCGCGTATCTCGCCCTGTGCACGGGGGCGCCGGTCGTCCCGGTGGCCTGCCTGGGGACGCGCGCGCTCGGGAAGTCGACGGGGGCCGTACCCTCGATGAGGACGCGGATCGACGTGGTCTTCGGCCGGCCGCTCGTCCTCGAGGCGGTGCCGTGGCCACGCCGTCGCGAGGTTGTACGCCAACAAGCTTCCCGACTGCGCCAGGCCCTGATCGCCCATCTTCGCGAGGCGGTCGAGGTCAGCGGCCGGGCGGCGCCCGGCGCCGAGCAGGAGGCGGGGCCCCGCGAGGCTGCCGCGCCCACCCCGGGACGCATCGACGTAGAGGAAGTTTCGTGACTGACAGGGAATCCCGGCAGGCTGCCGAGCTCGCCGACGCCTTTGCCGACGAAGGTGATGACGGCTATGCCTTCGTCGACGAAGGGGGGGCCGACGACCTCGACGGCCCGGTGGCCGCGGACGCACCGGTCGTCGCGGTCGTCGGACGTCCCAATGTCGGCAAGTCCACGCTCGTCAACCGCATCCTGGGCCGGAGAGCAGCCGTCGTCGAGGACGTCCCCGGTGTCACCCGCGACCGGGTGACCTACGACGCCGACTGGCGCGGCCGCCGGTTCACCCTGGTCGACACCGGCGGATGGGACCCCGATGCCAAGGGCTTCATGGCCCGAGTCGCCGCGCAGGCCGAGATCGCCGTCACCGCCGCCGATGTCGTCCTGTTCGTCGTCGACGTCACCGTTGGCGCGACGGACGTCGACGAGGCCGTCGTACGCATCCTCAGGAGGGCCGGCAAGCCGGTGATCCTCACGGCCAACAAGGCCGACGACCTGCGCGGCGAAACCGAGGCGGCCGCCCTGTGGTCACTCGGACTCGGTGAGCCACGGCCGGTCTCGGCGATCCACGGTCGGGGGACCGGCGACCTGCTCGACGCGGTGCTGGAGGCGATGCCCGAGGCGCCAGCCGACCGCGGTCCAGGGGTCGGCGGCCCGCGGCGGATCGCTCTCGTCGGCAAGCCGAACGTCGGCAAGTCCAGCCTGCTCAACCGCCTCGCCGGCGAAGAGCGCGTCGTCGTCGACGAGGTGGCCGGCACGACCGTCGACCCGGTGGATGAGTTGGTCGAACTCGGCGCCAAGACCTGGCGGTTCATCGACACCGCGGGCATCCGGCGCCGGGTCCGCGACGCGGCCGGACACGAGTTCTATGCCAGCCTGCGTACGACCGCGGCGATCGAACGCGCGGAGGTCGCGATCGTCCTGCTCGACGCGGCCGAGCCGCTGTCGGAACAGGACCTGCGGATCATCTCGACCGTTGTCGAGTCGGGTCGCGGCCTGGTTCTTGCGTTCAACAAATGGGATCTTGTCGACGAGGACCGGCGGCTGCGGCTGGAGAAGGAGCTGGACCGGCAGGTGCGGGTGCGCTGGGCCCCTCGGGTCAACGTCAGCGCCCTCACAGGCTGGCACGTCGACCGGCTGGTCAGGGCGATGGAGACCTCGCTCGAAGGCTGGTCGACCAGGGTCCCGACCGGCACCCTGAACGCCTTCCTCGGTCGGCTGGTCGCGGCAAATCCGCACCCGCTGCGAGGCGGCAAGCAGCCACGGATCCTCTTCGGCACCCAGCCGCAGACGTCGCCGCCGAAGTTCCTGCTCTTCACGACGGGCTACCTGGAGCCTTCGTACCGGCGGTTCATCGAACGCCGGCTGCGGGAGGAGTTCGGGTTCGCCGGCTCACCGATCATGATCACCCTGCGGATCCGCGAGAAGCGCCAGCGCAAGGGGAAGTAGCGGGTGCGCCGGCCGGCGGCGGAGTTCGAGCGGCTCTGCGGTAATGTTCCATCCGCCCGACCGGGAGGTTTCGGGCGACGGGCTGTGGCGCAGTTTGGTAGCGCACTTGACTGGGGGTCAAGGGGTCGTGGGTTCAAATCCCGCCAGCCCGACACATAAAAGTGCAGGTCAGAGGCACTAGATGCGACAGGGCCTGGTGCCTCTCCCTCTCTGGATGCCCGATTCTGGGAGCGGAATGGGAGCGGATCTTGCTCAAGCCGCTGTTCCAGCTCCCCCGAAGTACGGTGCGTCAAGGACGCCAACGGACTGTGTGCATCGAGAGGACCGGGCCTGTTCTCAGCCGCTGCTGCGTTGTGAAGTGTGTTGGCACCGATCCGACAGACGGCTTAGGAATTCGTAGGCGAGTTGTCGTTGTGGTAGGTGGAACTCGTGGCCGCCGGGCACTACTTTGACGTGCACGTTGTCGGTGCCTCTGGAGTGGAGGCGGCTCTCGATCTGTTTGGCGCCTCGGCTCCATTTGTCGTCCTCGGCTGCGATGAGGAGGAACTCGCACTGGCTCGCGAGGGCGAGGACGTCCTCGACGTCATAGTCGGCGGCGAAGCCTGGGACTACGAACTCGGCCTGGAACCCCGCGTCGCGTGCGAATGAGTCGCGGTAGGGGATGCAACCGCAGTTCGAGACGCTGACTGTGATGCGGTCGTCCCACGCTGGTGCCCAGATGGCGGCGCGCGCGCCGTAGGAGTGGCCGATGAAGCCGACACGGCTGGAGTCGCCCTCGGGGAGGCTGGCCGCGTAGTCGATGGCCAGGGAGATCTCCTGGAGGCAGTCGGCCAGCAGGGTGCGTCCGAGCACGAGGCGGGATGTCAATTCGAACCAGGTGACGTTCTGGCCGTTGTCCCAGTTGCGGTCCTCGAATCCGATGGCGTCGGCGGCGATGGCGACGAAGCCGCGCTGGGCGAGCTCGGCCGCATATGCCTGATCCGGGTCACCGTGGAGCCCGCATACCTCGCTCTTGCCGAGGTCGAACTGGCGCGCGTGCTGATGGTGACAGAACACCACTGGCGCGGGTCCGGTGAGGCCGTCCGGGATACAGACGAAGGCGGATCCACGACCTGCGGGGACGGCATAGGAGACGCGGCGACGGACGTAGCCCTCGCACGCGACCTCCTCGTGCACCTTCGGGTCGAGTGGCCCAGGGACCGCAACAGTCCCAAGAACTTGCCGAAGCCGCTCACGGCTCAGAGCGGGCGGGGTCATTTGGGCATCGAAGCAGTGAATCGGCTCGCTTGCAAAGCGATTGCAGCCTCGAGCACGCCTCCCATAGCCTCACGCGATGGTGAGTCACAACGACATTCGGCTCCGGCGCGCCGAGAGCAGCGATCGGCAGTGGTTCTTCGATGCAAGGCGAGCGGCCTTTCAGGCCTACGTCGAAGAGATCTCAGGTTGGGACGACGCTGAGCAGCGCGCGACTGCCGACAAGGAATTCGACGAATTGCCCTTCGTGATGGTCGAGGAGGGTGGTCGACCTGTCGGTTATCTGTGTGTCATCCACAAGGATGATTGCGACTTCATCGAGGAGATCGCCATACGCCCTGAGGCGCAAGGTCGGGGCGTCGGCACCCAGCTCGTCCGAGGAATTATGCAGGCTGCTCAGCAGCGCGGCGTTCCGGTCCGACTCAGCGCCTTCGTGAACAATCCTGCTCAGGCTCTCTATGCACGCCTGGGGTTCGAAGTCACGCGGATTGAGCATCCGCGTGTAGCGATGACGTGGTGCCCAAGCAAAGCGTGAGGCCGATCAGCCCTCCGCCTGAGTCGGCGTACGGTTCAGGGTTTTGTCGTGCCAAAGGCATACAGGACTGCCGCTTTGTCGACCGATCCGCCGGAGTCGGTGGTCCGGCCTAGCGCGCGGACGTAGGCAGTCTCCAGGCGTGCCCGATCGACCTGCGGTAGCGTGTCGAGCTCGGCGGCGTACATCCGCGCATGGACCGACCAAGCCTGCTTCAAGTCCGCTGGGTGGAACGCGACAGTTTCGGGGACGATCGACCGGACCTTGAAGTTCTGCGCACTCAGCACTCGGCGGCATTCCTCGGCCGACCCGAGCCGGGCACTGGGATCGTCGAGGCGCAAGCCGTACGATGCCGCCAGCCGACGAAACAGTGCCGCCGAAGGCGGATTGTCCCGCTGCATCGTCGAGATTCCGACCAGGCCACCCGGGCGAAGGATCCGCCGCCACTCGGCTAACGCTGCATCCACCGGCATGTACAGCAGTGCCGCTGAGCAGATCACCGCGTCGACGGACCCGGATGGAAGAGGTAGCTGGGTGGCGTCCGCCCGCGCGAGGAGAACATTGGCGGGTCCAGCGCCACTGATCGCCGCGCGAGCTCGTGCAACCATCTCAGAGGAGATGTCCACACCGACAACGCGACCGGTGCGACCGACAGCCCGTCGAGCCGCGAACGCGGCGAATCCGGTGCCTGTCCCGGCGTCGACGACACGCCACCCTGGCCGAAGCCCAGTCAGCTCAACCAAGCGTTCGGCATAGCGGCGGTGCCAATCGCCTCGGGCGTACGTCCGTGCCCTGTCGTTAAATGCCGCAGCAATCTCGGTTTGGTCAACGCTCACCACGTCGTCCTCCCTCCGCATCCAAACGCAGTCTGCCTGTCGTCGCTACGATCATGCACCCAGATATGACGTGTAGTCAGCGTGCAACAGTGGTGCGGCTTCTCCACGAGCACTGAGCAATGCGTCAAGGACGCCGACCGCCGATCGTGGGGCCAGCCGGGCTCGTTCCTCCAGCGACTCCTCCCAGAACCCTTGCAGGCATTCACCAGGCCCTTCCGCATGCGATCGCTGATGTGGCTGTAGACGCCGCGCATGCGGGGCACCTCGTGGCCCATCCGTTCGGACTGCCGGACGTACGAGATGCCGGCATCGTCCATCCAGGTCTGATGTCCGTGGCGCAGCCGTGCGGTGTGAGCCCACGCAGGACGGGCAGCCACGTCGCGGGGAACACGTCCTTGGTGATGCGAGGCCTGCCACGGCTGTCGCCGTGGAAACAGGCGAGCGGCAGTCCAACTAGTTCGTTCCATCGCATTCCTGTGTAGGCGAGCGTCGATGTCACCACGAAATTGGTCTCGGACCCCCGACAGGACTCCCGCCCGCTCGGCTACGAGAAGCGCTTGGAGCGGCGACGGCACTTTGCGCTGGCTCTCGATTCGGGCGATGCGTGGTTGCCCCTTCCGAGCTTTCCACGGCGTCGTGCAGCGGGGTTCGTCGGGATGTAACGCGGTACTGCGTCGGCGAGAACCGTGGCAAGAGTGGTTCGTGCGCCCTGCGCCGTGGAACGGGATAATCCGGTCGCAACAAGGTTCAGCTCCCACCGCGCGAGGATGCGATCCGCTGGTTGCGCAGCCGTTCCGGCGACTTCCCAATCGCCCCTGAGCGAATCGGCATCATGGGCGATTCAGCAGGCCGTCATCTCGCCGCATTAGCGGCCCTCACCGGCGACAACCCCAACCTCGAGGGCGACCGCGGCTCGCCTGGCCACTCCAGCCAGGTCTAGGAGGTCGTCACGATCAGCGGCCCCTCTGACGCCTTGACCCTCGGCGACATCGAGTCCGATCGTCGGGCGCCACAGATGCCTGTCCGACTCGCGTGCAGCGATTTTCCTGTTCATGAACCGCGAACGAGGCAACGTCGATCTGGACCCCGATCTTCGCCTTACCCTGCCGGCGCATACCTCGAGTCCCACCTCAGCCGAGCCATGCGGTCCGGAGGGAGGCGGCGGGGGAGGGCCGGCGCTGCTGCCGAGGCTCACCCTTCGGCGTCTTCGGGACGTCGTGGCTCTTTGCGACAGGCCTTCACATCCGCCAGAGCCATGTAGATCCATGCCGCGGTCGCGAGTAGCGCGGAGAGCACCGCTCCGACAGTCAGCAGTATGTCCCGCCCACCCGGCTGGACCGCCGATATGGCAAAGGCAGTGGCCGCGGCGAAACCGCACATTCCAACCAGCCGGGATATCAGTAGTCGAAGGGCGTAGGGGCGGCCAACTCTCTTAGTCTCAGCTTCTGCGGGCCAGGCCCGGGACGCTTCCTGGGCGGCCCGGGCTCGACAGATGTCCGGAGTCTTCCGACACCACAACTCGGTGTGGAGCTCCTCGAGGCTGCCTGGCGGGTCGTTCATCACCGACGCGATTGCTTGATCAAGCCGGCGAGCTGCCAGGGCGGCGGCTGCGTCATAGGTATCGCTTTCCGCCTGGACGGCCACCTCGAGACTGCCGGATAGGAGGTCGGGGACGGCGGTGGCGTGACCCACGGACGGGTCCCTGGTCTCGGACGCCCGCAGCTCCCGCAGCAGGTGGTCACAGCACAGCACGAGCTGCGGCCGGCTGTAGCCGGGGGCACCGTAGACAGCGGTCATGTTGAGCTTCACGGCCCTCCCCTCGAGCAGGTGGACAGCCCTATATCGCCATGCTAGGACCCTCCTGAAGATCGTCGGGCCAGGGCATGAAGCGGCCGTCTAAGCCCCCCGTCTGGACTGACTCGCTGATGGGTCAATCGAAGTTCGAGAAGGGGGACGTGCTCCGACCGTTGGTACGGCTCGGAAGGGCTGGAGCCAGTCGCGGTGGGGGAGTGGGTGGGCGCCCGTGCACAACCGCCTTCGTTGAGAGCATGACCGACGTCGAGCACCTTGGGACCACTTTGGGACCACACGTCGGGCACGGACCTGAACCCACCGCCCATGGACGAGCGTCGTCAACGCCGTTCAAGAGCCCGTGGGCGGCGAAGATGCCAACAGTTTCGTTCTGGGGGTCAAGGGGTCGTGGGTTCAAGTCCCGCCTGCCCGACCATCGCCCCTTCGGGAGATACGGCCAGGTCAACGCCGGTTTCACCCTTGCGACCTCCCGCCTTCGATCAGTCCCGGGGTGCGGGTCGACGGACCAGATACGGACCACCAGTCCGAGAATGCGGCGCCCGCATCGAGTACGGCCTCCGTCGCGGGGGTCGACGAGGGTGGCGCCGGCTCAGCGAAGCACGGCGAGGGACGCGAGCCAGGCGGGGTGTCCGGCGAGCCTTGTCCTGACGAACGGGACGATGACCATCGGCGTGCGCGTTCCTACTGCCGAGCAGAGGAAACCGTCAACGCACACGAGCCACTCGAATCGGGCACCGGCGACGCGGTGACCGACGCATTCCGTTGGGAATGGGCGATCGACCAGCTCGACGGCCACGACGACGAGCAGTAGGAACCTAGGCCACCGGAGCGCAGCTCCTGTCCTGTGCCACCTGATCCGCGACACCCCTACGCCACCTCGTGCCCCGATAGACTTGCGCACTTGTGTCCGGAAGCGACTACCTGGTGCGCGCTGAGCAGCGCTTGGACGCCGCCCATCAGGTACTTGAGGACCTCGATCTCCTCGCCCGCTGGCGGCGTTACGGCGATCCGGTTACATGCGGCTCGGTCGCGTACGGACTGGTCGTAGAGCCCGACATCGACGTAGAGGTCTTCACTGACGTGCCGTCCATTGACGCCGCATTCGGGCTCCTCCACGAGGTCGCAAAGGTGCCGGGTGTCGTTCGCTGCGCCTTCACTCCGAACTGAACGGTCCGTTACCCGGGATCTACTGCCGCATCGTCTACGACCGCGAGCACGTACGCTGGAATCTGGACAACTGCAGTTGGCGCGGTTCTCAGGAGTGCCTTCGAACGGTTCGCGCTACATCAGGTGGTCGCGCAGATGGACGCACGCAACGTTGCATCAGCGCGGCTGTGTGAGCGCCTCGGGATACAGCGCGAAGCGCGTCTTCGAAAGAACCAGTGGGTTAAGGGGGAATGGGCCGACGTTCTGGTTTACGGCCTCCGGCTGGAACGACCTGCGGTTCGCTGCCCAAGGCCCGATCAACACGGCCGTGTTGCCAACTGTGGCTTGAGCTCGGTGGCGCTCGTGCCGTCACGTCACAGGATGCGGCGCAGTCTCGTCTTGATACGCGACGCTGGAGACAGGACGGGAGCGTGAAGGATGCGGGGTTTTCGTGGCGGGCGGCAGCGGGGTCATGGGTCGCTGTCTGGTGTGGAGACTCGTCGCCCGAGGGCATCAGGTGAGTGCAACGACTACGGATGCCACCAGACTGGCACTCTTGCAGAGGCTCGGCGCCGTGGAGTTCGTCATGGACTGACTCGACGCGCTGTCCGTCGGCCAGGTGGTCGCGGCAGCCCAGCCGGAGGTCATCGTCAACCAGATGACCGGGCTTTCAGAAACACATGCAGGCAAACCCAACCTGCGGAGGGTCGATCGCTACTTCGCCACCACGAACCGGCTCCGCACCGAGGGAATCGACCACCTACTGGCCGCCGCTCAAGCAGGGGGCGTCTCCCGGGTCGTAACCCAGAGTCACGCCAGCTTCCACGGGGAGCGCGAGGGCGGCTGGGTTGGACGATGCGCTACCCATCATGGCGACAGGGCTTCAGGGAAGAACTGACGATGCATCGAGAGGAGATGCCGTGAGCCGGACCGAGGAGTTCGAAGAGCTCAGGCCCCTGATGTTCTCCCTCGCCTACCGCCTGCTGGGCAGCGTGGCCGAGGTGGAGGACGTGATGCAAGAGGCGTGGTTGCGTTACCAATCGACCCCGACTCAGCCCCGGTCACCCAAGGCATTCCTGTCCGCTGTGGTCACCAGGATCTCGATCGATGTACTCCGCTCCGCTCGCGTCCGGCGGGAGCAGTACGTCGGGGTGTGGTTGCCCGAGCCCTTGCTCACCGACCCTTACGAGGATCCGGCCAGGTCCGCGGAGCTGGCGGACTCGGTGTCCATGGCGGCACTGTTGCTGCTCGAACGGCTGACACCTCTCGAACGCGCAGTGTTCGTGTTGCGGGACGTTTTCGCCTACGACTTCGCCGATGTGGCCGTGACGGTCGGTCGATCAGAGGCGGCCTGCCGCCAGCTACTGGTGAGAGCTCGCCGTCACATGGAGAGCGGACGACCACGGTTCGAGGCGGACCGGCGGGCGCGGGAGGAGCTGGCCGCCCGGTTCTTCGGTGCGTTCCGCAACGGTGACGTCGACGGACTGAGGGAAGTGCTCGCCGCAGACGTCCAACTGGTGGGCGACGCGGGAGGCAAAGCGCCCGCACTGGGTCGGGCAGTGGTCGGCGTGGACAAGGTCGCGCGCGTCCTCGCGTCGCTCTTCCCCAGGCTCGATCGGGTCGCCGCCACCCTGGAACAGTGCGAGGTGAATGGTCAGCCCGGCGCGATCCTCCGGGACCGCGAGGGCAAGGTGGCCTTCACGTTCGCGCTGGACGTGCTGGGAGGGCAGATCCAGACCATCCGATCGGTCGGCAACCCCGAAAAGCTTCAACATATAGGCCCCGTTGCGGACGCTTGGGCCCTTCAGCGCGAGTTCAGGCAGGCTCGCGACGACTGAGTCCCGAAAGCGACTGCGGCGCCAGGCCCCGACGACTTCGCCCACAACACTGATCTCAGGTTTGCTCGCTCACGTCCCAAGTCGTTGACTTGGCGTGAGAACGACCGCGTGCTCGACGCGGCGGAGGTGATCGACGCTGCAACGATCGGGGGACAGTTCGAGCGGGTGGCTGCCGTCGTTCACCACGGTGGCGCAGGCACAACGGTCACGGCGGCCCGCGCCTGCGCGCCGCAGGTGGTGGTGCCCCAAGGAGGCGACCAGATCTACTGGGCCGGACGTGCGACCGAACTCGGCATCGGCGCTGCTCACGACGGTCCGGCGCCGACCGTCCAGTCCCTCTCAGCCGTGCTCGAGACGGCCCTGAGCCCTCAGATCCGCGCACGAGCTACCGCGGTGGCCGCGGAGGTTCGTATCGACGGAGCGAAGAGGGCCGCGGAGCTACTGCTCGCCGGAGACGCAGTCGAACGACCGTGAGCCTGTGACCACGCCAGGTTGCGTCGCTGCGGCCTCGCGGTGAGCGACCGAGCTCTCGAGAGCCAACCCGCCGACCCAGGCGGTGTGGGAGCCCTTCGCACCCGACTGCCAACTGAGCCGTGCCTATGAAGGCCCCAGGGGAGCGTCTCCGACGACTCCGAGACGTGTGGACCTGGCAGCGGGGGCGCCGGTGTCTATGTCACAGAGGACCGACCTCCCTCGTCTTAGAGCACGAGTGTGAGACCTGCTGCCGCGGGCGAGCACTCACAGACTGCTCCGGTGACCCAAGCCGTCCACCCAGGCCCTGTTGCACCTGAGCCGAGTCGTGCCAGAAGCAGAAACTCTCGAGGAGAACTCTATGAACACCATTCTCTGGATCGCGGCCGGCCTCTTGGCGCTAGTCGCCCTTACCGGCGGCCTCGCTAAGACCTTCATTCCCAAGGAGAAGCTGGCACGCCAAGAAGGAGGGGCGTGGACTCGCAGTGCTAGTCCCGCCTTCGTGAAAACCCTCGGCGTGCTGGAACTGCTCGCCGCGGTCGGCCTCATTCTCCCGGCCCTGATGGACGTCGCGCCCGTGATGGTGCCGGTCACCGCGGTGTGTTGGATTGCCCTGATGATTGGGGCGATGATCACCCACGCACGTCTCGGCCAGTTCAAGCTGGTGATGCTGAATGTCGTCTACGTGGTGCTCGCTGTTTTCATCGCGGTTGGCCGGTTCGGACCCGAGGCCTTCACGGCCTGACGCCTACTTCCACCGAGCGTCGATTCGCGGGCATTCAGGTACCACATCCGCGGGTCGACGTGGTGCGTACGGCGTGCGGGCGGCAAACCTCTCGGTGCGCAGCCCAGCGGTGGACGACGTGGCCGGCGGGCGCCCGACAACCCGTCCGAAAGATGCCGCGGACCCTGCTCGCGCGAACAAGTCTGGGCCGTGAGCCGGGCCCTCGACCAAACCGACCTCGCGCCCGCGAGGTCGACGGATCCCGAAGGAGGAGCAGTGTCACAGATCGTGGTCGTCGGCGGGGGTTTCGCGGCCGTGTGGAGCGCGGCTGCCGCGGCCCGGCGTCGGGCCGAGGCCGGGCGCAGCGAGGGCGAGATCGCCATCACCGTCATCGCCCCGTCGCCGGAGATGGTCATTCGGCCCCGGCTCTATGAGGAGAACCCGTCATCGATGACAGTGTTGCTGGACGACGTGCTCAGTCCGATCGGCGTACGGCGGGTGCAGGGCACCGTCCGGGCCGTCGATCCCGACCGTCATCTGGTCGTCGTAGAGGTCGATGGCGACACGACCGAGATGTCGTACGACCGGCTCGTGCTCGCGACCGGCAGCAGGCTGGTCCCACCTCCGTCGGTGCCCGGCGCGGACCTCATGCACGACGTCGACACGCGAGATGCCGCTGCCGACCTGGAGCGGCACCTCGACAACAGACACCTCTCGGACGGCCCGGGTCGGTTCAGAGCGGTTGTCGTGGGCTCGGGCTTCGTCGGTCTCGAGGTGGCTACTGAGTTGGTGGATCGCTTGGGTCGCCGCGCGGCTGCGGTGGGCGCGCGGGACGAGCTGCGGGTGTGGCTCGTCGAACGGGCCGAGGTCGTGGCGCCCGAGCTCGGCGAGGGGCCCCGAGACCAGGTCCTGGCGGGACTGGCCGGCGCCGGCGTCGACCTGGTGCTGGGCTCGACAGTCGCGTCGATGAACGCGCAGCAAGTGACACTCGCGGACGGTCGCGAACTGTCGGCAGAAACGGTGGTGTGGACGGGTGGCATGCGGGCGCACGGGCCCATCGAGAGCCTAGCCGGAGACCGCGACGTACTTGGACGCCTTGAGGTGGACGCGCGCATGTTCGTGGTAGGTGTGCCGGACCTGCTCGCCGCGGGAGACGTAGCCTCAGTTGAGGTCGCGCCGGGACGACTGGCGCCCCAGAGCTGTCAGTACGCGCATCAGCACGGGAAGCATGCCGGGCACAACGCGGTGGCGGACCTGCTCGGGCTGCCGCTCCTGGACTTCAACGGGGACCCGTACGTCACGGTTGTCGACCTCGGATCCGCGGGTGCCGTCTACACCGAGGGTTTCGACCGGCAAGTACGCGCCGTCGGGAAGTCGGCGAAGGATGTGAAGCGCATGGTCAACACTCAGCTCATCTATCCTCCGACGAAGGACGCCGACGTCATCCTCACCGCGGCAGACCACCTGAGCGAGTCGCGGCCGGTCAAGCCGGTGCCGGTGGAGGGACCCTGAGGTGGAGGAGCTACCCCAATTGACCGACGGTGCTGTCCCCGGTCCTGAGATCGAGGCGGTGCGGACCACCGTCGCCGCCGAATTCGAACCCGCAGGACGGCCACCGCCTACCCGACTCGTGATCACCGTGGGTGTCCTGGTGGCGGTCTGGTGCGCGGTATTCGCGGCCATAAGCATCTGGTTCGAGCTGACCGACAAGTTCGCTACGGGTCCCCACGCAGCCGATGCCGACGCTCTATCGGTGGTGAACTGGTACGTCGCAGTTGTGAAGCTGGTCGGCGTGGCTGCGGCCGTGCTCGCTCTCCGTCCGCCACCCAAACATGTCGGGCCAAGGGCCGTCGGCATGGTCCTGTGGGCGGCGTTTTCGACGGTGACGATCTACGTTGCGGGCAGCCTGGCCCAAGCGGGGGCCATGCTTGCTGGCGTCGCTGGTGATGGCGACCGCCTCGACGCATCGTCGATTGGTTACGTGATCGCGTTCCTGCTCGCCGCCGTGGGGTTCTTGATTCTCGCTGTGTCGTACTCCCGGCGCATGGGCCTCGGCAGGCGCGAACTCATCCTCGGAGTCTGCGCGGCGCCACTTGTGTTGGGCAGCATCCTCATCGTCCTGCCTTCGCTACTCAGGGCCGCAGGGCTGCTGTCGGCCTGACAGGCTCGGCGATGTGCCACCTGGCGACACCACCTGAAGTAGGGACACGCGATGCCGACGCGAGTCAGCGCAAGGCGTTCGTGGGCTTAGCTACTTCCATAGGGTCGTCCAATGCCGGCCGAGGTTGCCGTCCTCTGTCCGGACGCTGTCCGTGCGCGCCGCCGCTGACAGCGGCCGCCGCGGACATGGCGCCCGCGGCAGCGGTGGGGGAAGCGGTGGGGGAAGCGGAGTCCCTCTCTCGCCCACCGTCCTCCGTCGGTCCGCGGACAGCCGTCGGACAGGGCCGGGGCGCACGCTGGGGCAGAAGCACCCGCACGCGAAGGAGAGGCCGACATGCGGACCATGAGCCTGGTGGTCGGTGGCATGCGCTGCCGACGTTGCGTCCGGGAGGTCACCGCCCGGCTCCGCGACGTCGCCGGTGTCGACACCGTGATCGCCGACACTGCGAGCTCGCGGGTCGAGCTCGCCGGCACAATGACCGAGCGCGACGTCCTCCGGGCGTTCGTCGGTCTCGCGTACCCGGTTCAGCTCCTCCACGGACCCGACGCTGCGGCTGGCGCTTGATCGCGTCACCGCCGACAGGCAGCAGACAGCGACAGGACAGCCGTCCTCGTGAGTCTCCTCCCGACAGCCGACGTCGGCTGGTCCATCACGAGAGAAGGGCACACCATGTCTTCCACATCCTCGCCCGCGAGGACCGCGAGCAGCCGACGCTGGCTGGCTCTCGGCCTGATTGCCGCGGCTCAGTTCATGGTCATCATGGACACCTCGATCATCGGGGTCGCACTGCCCGAGATGCAGGCCGACCTCGGCTTCACCCCTGAGGGCCTCAGTTGGGTCTTCAACGCCTACGTCGTCGCGTTCGGCGGGCTGCTGCTGCTCGGCGGGCGTCTCTCCGACCTCTTCGGCGCCCGCCGGATCTTCAGCATCGGCTGGGGAATCCTGGCCGCGGGCTCGCTGCTGGCCGGCCTGGCCGACGGCGTGGCCCTCGAACTGGCCGGTCGGGCGGTCCAAGGGGTCGGTTCCGCGCTCATCGCGCCGGCCGCGCTGACCCTGCTGTTCACCATCTTCGGGGCCAAGCCCTCGGAGTTGACCAGGGCACTCGCACTGTACGGCGCTGCGGCACCGGCCGGCGGCACCGCCGGGGTGTTCCTCGGTGGGATCCTGACCGAGTACGCGAGTTGGCCCTGGGTCTTCTTCGTCAACCTGCCGCTGGCCGCCTTTGTACTCCTGCTCACGCCCTCGGTGATGCCCGGGGGCATGACCCGACGGGGCTCGCTCGACCTCGCTGGTGCCATCACCGTCACGGCCGGACTGGCGGCGCTCGTCTTCGCCATCGTCCGGGCGCCGCAGGTCGGCTCGACGTCTGCGTCCACCCTGGTCACTGGGGTGACCGGCCTCGCGCTGCTTGCCCTGTTTGTGGTCCTCCAGGCCCGCCGCCAGGAGCCGCTGATGCGGCTGGGCATCTTCAAGGCGCCCAACCTCGCTGCGGCGAACGTCGCGCAGTTCATGCTCGGCGCTGCCTGGATCCCGATGTTCTTCTTCGTCAACCTCTATCTCCAGCAGGTCATCGGGCTCGGTGCCTTCGCCAGCGGCGCGGCGCTGCTGCCACTGACCGTCACGATCATGGTCGGGATGATCGGCGTCGCCCCCCGGTTGATCGCCCGATTCGGTCCGAAGGCCATGACTGTTTCCGGCCTCGCGACCCTGTCGGTCGGCCTGGTGTGGCTCTCGTTCATCCAGCCCCAAGGGAGCTTCGCTGGGGACGTCCTCCCGGCGTCACTCGTGACGGCTGCCGGCATGGCGATGGCGTTCATCCCGTCGCTCGGACTGGCGCTGAGCTCGGCGGCTCCGGAGGAGGGCGGCCTCGCGTCCGGCATCGTCAGCACCAACTACCAGATCGGCTCGGCGCTGGGCCTGGCCCTGATGACCGCCGTCGCGTCAGCTTTCGGCGCCGATCGGGTGGGTGACGCGGTCTCGCAGACCGAGGGCTTCTCGGCCGGCCTGCTGGGCGCCGCGGCGATTGCTGGGCTGGGGGCTCTCCTTGCGATGGCGTGGCTGCGCCCGCAGGCGCCGTCGACCCAGGACGTGCAGGAGACGACCGGAGTAGCTGCTTGACCATGCACGCCCCGATCGACCGATTCCTCGGCGGCCACCCGGTTTGCCGAGCACCAACCGGGCCGGCACGTCACCGCCCGCGACCGCAAAGGAAGGCACCACCATGGGCAGCACTGTCGAGACCTACCCCGTCGCCGGCATGACCTGTGGCCATTGCGCCAGCTCCGTCAGCGCCGGGCTCGAAGCGGTCCCGGGCGTGTGCCAGGTGGACGTCGACCTGCCCTCGGGCAATGTTCGCGTCACCTCGGCCGAGCCCCTCACCACCGACCTGGTCCGCGCGGCCGTCGAAGGGGCAGGTTTCTCGCTGGCCGACTGAGCTCGCGCCCTCAGCGGAGGCCACCCCCTCCGCTGAGGGCGTTTCGGACTGAGATCGATCCGCAATGTCACCGCGGGTCGCTCTTTGCCGGCGAGAGAAGCCACGCCCGGACGGCCGCGCTGACCCGTGGCCGTCCGCCGCGCGCAGCTGGGTGTTTGCTCCAGCGTCGGCGCTGCGACACCATGACGCGACGGGGTGACGAGGAGAGAGCCGTGGACGTCCGCTTCCGGCTGCTGGGTCCGATGGAGATCACGGTCCAGGGGCGCCCGGTGGTGCTGCCCGGTGCGGCCGAGCGCTCGGTCATGGTCCAGCTGCTGCTCTCACCCGGCCGGACGATCCCGGCGACCATGCTCATCGACCGGCTCTGGTCGGAGTCGTCCCTGCCGGTCGACCCGATGAACGCGCTGCAGATCCGGGTTTCGAAACTGCGGCGCAGCCTGAAGGCGATCGGACTGCCGGAGGCGGTCACGCGCGAGGGCGTGGGCTACCGCGCTGACGTCGATCCCCGGTCGGTCGACGCGGTGGACTTCGTGATCCGCGTGCGCGAGGCGAGGGCGCGCGCCGCGGCTGGTCCGGACGGGGCCGACGGCGCAACCCTCGCGGCGTACGACGAGGCTCTGGCCCTGTGGCGCGGCGACCCCCTCAGTGACTTCGTCGCCGAGCACTGGGCGACCGCTGAGGCCGCCAGGTTCGCCGAGGTCAGGCTGGGCGCGGTCACCGAGCGTGCCCAGATCGCGCTGGCGCTTGGTCGCCACCAGGAGGTCGTCGCAGATCTCGAGCCCCTGGTCGCACACGACCCAACCCTCGAGTCGCTCACCGGGCTGCTCATGGTCGCCCTGTACCGCGGCGGACGGCAGGCGGACGCCATCGAGGCATACCGCCGCACCCGCGACGTCCTCGACGAGTCCTTGGGCCTCGAGCCGTCGCTCACGCTACGGTCCCTGCACGAACGGGTCCTGCGGCAGGATGAGGCGCTCGGCGCACAGCCCGACCTGACGCCCGCGCCGGTCGCGGTTTCCAGCACCCGGAGCCGGGTGGAGGCGGGGACCGCCTCGCCGACGAACCTGCCGACGGTGGTGCGTCCGCTGATCGGCCGTGATGCCCAGCTCGACTCCCTGACCGAGCTCGTCCGCGGCTCGCGCCTGCTGTCGCTGATCGGACCCGGCGGTGCGGGCAAGACCTCCCTCGCCCTCGCCGCCGTGGTGCGCACCTCCGGCGCCTTCTCTGACGGGGCCTTCGGGGTCCGCCTCGCCTCGGTCGACACTCCCGACCAGGTGCCACTGGCCGTGGCCGACGCCCTCGGTGTGCCCCTCGACGGGGCAGCGGCGGACCGGGATGTCCGTGAGCGGCTGATCTCGTATCTGATGCGACGCCGGATCCTGCTGCTGGTCGACAATTGCGAGCACGTCATCGACGCCGCGGCCGGCCTCATCGACGACATCCTGGGTCGGTGCCCGGAGGTGACGATCCTGGCGACCAGCCGTGAAGCGCTCGCCGTCCCCGACGAGGTGCAGGTCACCGTAGGCCCCTTGGACACGCCGCCCGCCGGCGTGCCGGCAGGCAGGGTGCTGGAGTACCCGGCCGCCCAGCTCTTCATGGAGCGTGCCCGGTCGGTCCGGCCGGGAACGGTCTTCGGGAACGATGACCTCGTGGCCGTCGGCCGGATCAGCCGTGCGCTCGACGGCATCCCCCTGGCGCTCGAGCTCGCGGGCGTCCGAGTCGCGACGATGTCACCCGCCGAGATCGCTGACCGTCTGGACGAGCGGTTCGCGTTGCTCACGACCGGCGCGCGCACGGCCGAGGCTCGACAGCAGACGCTGCGCGCGACCGTCGACTGGAGCTACGCGTTGCTCACCGAGCGTGAGCAGCGGGTGTTCAATCGGCTCGCCGTCTTCCAGGGCGGGTGGACCCTGACCGCATCCGAGGCGGTCGTCAGTGACGCTGGCCTCCCAGTGGGGGAGGTGCTCGACACCATCGGGCGTCTGGTCGAACGGTCGATGGTCGTGGTCGAACGGGGCGCCACGACCCGCTACCGGATGCTGGAGACCTTGCGGCAGTACGCTGCCGAGCGGCTGCTCTCTGCCGGTGAGCAGGAGGCCGTCGCCCAGCAGCACGCGAGGTACTTCCGCGACTTCGTGCAGGAGGCCGAGCCGCAGCTGCGCGGCCACGGCCAGCGCGACACGTTCAGGCGGCTGCGCGACGAGCAGCCCAACATCACGGCCGCCCTCGCCTGGCTGGCCGGCCCGGGTCGGGACCTCGACTCGGCCCTCGACACAGCTGGGGCCCTCGGCCTCTTCTGGCACCTCGGGCGCCACCTGGAGGGCCGGGAGGTCCTGTCCCGGCTGCTCGCCTCGGGCAACGGAAGCCCTCCCGCGCGGGCGCACGCCCTCCAGGCGGTGTCGCTGGTGGAGCGACCACGCGCCTGTCTCGTCCATCCCAGCCGGCGCTGCGCGGAGGCCGCGCAGGAGAGCCTGACGATCTTCGAGGACCTCGGGGATGCCTCCCGTGCCGCTCTGTCGCGCGTCCTGCTGGCCGTCGAGGGCGTGACCGGTCAGGACCGCGATCGGGCCGAGTCCCTGCTGCAGGAAGCGGTGGAGCAGTTCGAGGAGGACGGTGATTCGTGGGGCGCGGGCGTGATCGGCTTCGTGCGGATGGAGACCGCCCTCAAGACCGGCGACGAGGCAAGGGCGGTCCCGCTCGGGCGCGCGACCGCTGCCGTGTTCCGGCTGCTCGACGATCCGTGGGGCCTGTCGGCGATCCTCTACCACCTCGGCTGGGGCCTGCGGCAGTTCGGACGCTACGACGAGGGCGCGCGTGTGCTCGAGGAGGCAATCGACGTGGCGGCCGGGGCCGGGCTCCAGAACACAGTGCAGTGGGCGTTGGCCGACCTCGCGATCACCCGCCTCCACCTGGGCGATAAGGAGGCCGCACGGGATCTTCTCGAGCGGGCGAGCGCCGCATCCGAACACGTCGGGGACGGAGCCGGAGCGGTTCTCGCGAGCTACGGCTACGGGCTCCTCGCGCAGGTCGGAGGACAGTGGGACCAGGCCCGGGCCCGGTTCATGGAGGCGTACGCCGGCTTCGGCGAGCTCGGCACCCCGGTGTCCCAAGGACTGGCTCTCGCCGGGCTGGCCCGGTGCGACCAGGCTGCGGGGGACGCTGCGGCCGCCGGCGCACGGTACGAGGAGTTGCTCGAGCTCGGCCGGCGGGTGGGGGAACCGGGTCTGACCAGCACCGCATTGGAGGGCCTGTGCCGGCTGGCCGTCGACCGCGGGGACCACACGCTCGCCGCCACCCTGTACGACGAGGCGACCGAGCTGCGCGCGAGCTCGGCCCGGCCGTCGGCGCCGCACGAGCTCCGTGACCTCGAGGGTGTTGTCGGCGGACTCGCGACGGCTCGCGGTCCGCGGAGCTGAGCTCCCGCGGCGGCACGGGTGAACCATCCTGCTGGGACGAGACGGGTCGGGGTCTCCACGGCCGGCTGGTGCAGAAGGGCGCGGGTTTCCACGACCTGGGCGAACTCGCCCTGCAGGTTCGCGGCACTGACCTGTGCCAGCTCGTCGGCCTGGAACTGCCGACCATCGGGACCGAGGCGGTCGAAGGTGCGTCGCGTCGAGTGCGAAGAGGACCCGATGGCCAAGGTTGTCGCCGACTCGGGCTGTCGTCTCGCAGCGGTGGTTCGTGGTGATTCCACACACGACGATGCCAGCCGGCTCGCTTCGGTGCAGCCACGTGTCGAGGTCGGGTGTTCCGTGGAAGGCAGAGTTGACCGACTTGGTCACGACCAGGCTGGGCTTCGGTCGCAGGTAGTCCTTGAACGCGTGGCCGGGCGCGTCCGGGTGGAATCGCGACGATGGAAATCGCGACGTGTGGCGTACGTACACGAGCGGGCGCTGGTGTTCCGCCCAGTACGTGACGAGCGCCTCGATGTTCCCCCGCAGTTCCTCGACCTGCGCGGCGGTAATCGTCGTCGGATTGCTGTAGATGGCCAGGCCGACTGCGATCATCGCGGCCACCTCCGGGTCGGCGGACGTGCCTGCGACTGCATCGGTGATCTCCTCCTCGGCGATGTCGAACCTGCGGCCGCGGCGCGGTGAGCCTCGAGGCAGATCTGTCAGCCCTGCCGGGCCTGGACGGCGATCGAGTCGAGCTCACACTCGGCGCGACAGCTTGGTGCGCCTCATGGCCTTGCTCAGCTGGAGGTGTCCGCCCAGGACGGCGGCGGAGTGGGCCAGCGTGGCGACCATGGAGCCGACCTGCCCGTGGCGGACGACCAGGTCGGTGAGCATCTCTTGAGCGGCGCCTTCGCGGTGGCCGGGGAGAGGGCCTCGATGCGAGTCATCGACCCTCGCCCACGATCTGGTTACCGGCGAGGGGTTTGAAGCCGGTCAGGCGCAGGCTGTTGGCGACCACGAACGCCGAGGAGAACGCCATCGCGGCCCCGGCGAGCATGGGGTTCAGCAGCCCGGCGGCGGCTAGGGGTAGGGCGGCGACGTTGTAGGCGAAGGCCCAGAACAGGTTGCCTTTGATGGTGCCCAGGGTGCGTCTGGCGAGCCGGATGGCGTCGGCTGCGGCGCGCAGGTCGCCACGGACCAGGGTCAGGTCGCTGGCCTCGATGGCAACATCGGTACCGGTCCCCATGGCGAGTCCGAGGTCGGCCTGGGCCAGCGCTGCGGCGTCGTTGACACCGTCGCCAACCATGGCCACGGTCCTGCCCTTGGCCTGGAGCCGCTTGACGACGCCCACCTTGTCGGCCGGCAGCACCTCTGCGATGACGTCGGCGGCGTCGATGCCGACCTCGGCCGCCACCGAGGCAGCCGCCGTGGCATTGTCGCCGGTCAGCAGCACTGGTCGGAGGCCGAGTCCCCGGAGCTGGACGATGGCGTCCGCCGACGTCGCCTTGATCGCGTCGGCGACCACGATGACCCCACGGGCCTTTCCGTCCCAGCCCACGGCCACCGCGGTGCCGCCGCGTGCCTGGGCATCGGTCATGGCGCGTTCGAGCTCGACGGTGAGGTGCTGGGACCATTCCTGGAGCAGGCGCGGTCTACCGACAAGGACAGCGTGGCTGACCGCCCGGCCACCGGATGGCGTGCCGCCGACGATGCCCTGGACGCCGAGGCCTTCGACGTTGGCGAAGTCCTCCAGTGTGGGCAGGGTGCCGACGCGGTTGCGGGCGCCGGTAGCGATGGCCTGGGCGATGGGGTGCTCGGAGGCGTCTTCGAGGGCGCCGGCCAGGGCCAGAACCTGGTCGGGGTCCTCGCCGTTGGCGACGATGACGTCGGTCAGGGTCATCCGGCCGGTGGTGACGGTGCCGGTCTTGTCCAAGACGACGGTGTCGACCTTGCGAGTGGATTCGAGGACCTCGGGGCCTTTGATCAGGATGCCGAGCTGCGCGCCGCGACCGGTGCCCACCATCAGCGCGGTCGGGGTCGCAAGTCCGAGGGCGCAGGGGCAGGCGATGATCAGGACGGCGACAGTGGCGGTGAAGGCCGCAGCGAGGCCGCCGCCGGCGCCGAGCCAGAACCCGAGGGTACCGATGGCGATGGCGATCACGACGGGGACGAAGATCCCCGAGACCCGGTCCGCGAGCCGCTGGACATCGGCCTTGCCGTTCTGGGCGTCTTCGACGAGGCGGGCCATCTGGGAGAGCTGGGTGTCGGCGCCGACCCGGGTGGCGCGGACGACCAGACGGCCGCCGGCGTTGACGGTGGCCCCGACCACTGCGTCGCCGGATCCGACCTCGACGGGCACGGACTCTCCGGTCAGCATCGAGGCGTCGACGGCGGAGGAGCCCTGCTCGATGACGCCGTCGGTGGCGATCTTCTCCCCGGGCCGGACGACGAACCGGTCACCGACGCTGATCTGGTCGGTGGGGATGCGCTCTTCGACGGGTCCCTCCGCCGTGTCGCGTAGGACGGCGACGTCGCGGGCGCCGAGGTGGAGCAGGGCCTGCAGGGCGGCGCCTGCTCGGCGCTTGGACCGGGCCTCGAAGTAGCGACCGGCCAGGATGAACGTGGTGACACCGGCGGCGGCCTCGAGGTAGATGTTGCCGCTGCCGTCGGTCCGTTCGACGGTGAACTCGAAGGGGTGAGTCATCCCGGGGACGCCGGCGGTACCCCAGAACAGCGCGTACAGCGACCAGCCCAGCGCGGCGATGGTGCCGAGCGAGATCAGGGTGTCCATCGTGGTGGTGCCGTGGCGCAGGTTGGCCCAGGCGGCGCGGTGGAAGGGCCAGGCGGCCCAGACCACGACCGGGGCGGCGAGGGTCAGGGAGAACCACTGCCAGTAGGTGAACTGGAACGCCGGCACCATCGCCACAGCGATGACCGGGATGGTCAGCAGAGCCGATGCGATCAGCCGCTGACGCAGGGAGCGGGTCGGGTCGACCGCGTCCCCCTCACCTCCGGCGGACGCCTCCCCCGTGCCCTTCGGCTTTAGCAGGGCGGCCTGGTAGCCAGCCGCCTCGACGGCACCAACGAGATCGTCGGAGGAAACCGAGGGGTCGTAGGTGACCTTTGCCTTCTCGGTGGCGTAGTTGACTGTCGCGGTCACGCCGTCCAGCTTGTTGAGCTTGCGCTCGATCCGGTTGGCGCAGGAGGCGCAGGTCATCCCGCTGATCTCGAGCTCAATGGCGCTGGTGTCAGATGTCGAACTCTGAGGTTCGGTTACGGAACTCACTGTTCCTCCTTCGGTAGGTGACTCTGCAATGACCTGTCGCGAGGTTCTCGCCGGGTGTTGAGCTAGTGGACGTGCTCGCCGTCGTTGCCGGTGTTGGTCTCAGGCGCCGGGGAAGCAGAGTGATCTCCGCGTCGCTTCCCGGCGTCGGGGTCCCGGCCGGGTTGACGGTGTAGCGGGCGGGGAGCCGACGGGTCCGACGGCGTTGCCGATCCCGTAGGTGGCGCCAAAGACTCCGGCGAGCCCGCCGACGAATGCGCCGACAGTGGTCGGGGTGTTCATGCGATCTGGTACCCGGCGTCCTCGACCGCGGCCTTCACGGCTTCGGCAGAGACGGGCTGGTCGCTCGTGACGGCGACGGCGCCGCTGGCCAGGTCGACCTGGACGTCCTCGACGCCCGGGATCTCGGACACTTCTTCGGTGACCGAGGCGACGCAGTGGGCGCAGGTCATGCCGACGACGGTGTAGGTGGTGGTCTCTCTCATAGCTCTGGTCAGCCCTTCTCGGCGTGAGATCCGGGTTTGGAGGTGACGGGGACTTCAATGCGATCCCCGTGGCCTTCAGGCTGCTAACGCGTTCTGTCCGGCCGCTGTCTGCTGCCTTGCCGACCGGACTTTCACCCGCCGAGCTGTCGGCGAAGGTCGACGGCGCCGGCTGGCGCAGGTGGTGGGGTGGGTAGGGGTGGAGTTGATCTGGGTGACGTCGAGGCGGCGTAGTTCGATCTCGAAGCCGTTGCGGGCGGCTGTGCCACGTTTCCCGCCAGAGAGGCGGGTGGTGTAGACCATGCTGTTGTCGGTCAGTGTGGAGGCTGGGACCCCGTGGTGGGCGACGGTCTTGCGGGACTCGGCCAGCACGATCGGGCCGGTGATTCGGTGGTGGGCGGTGACGCGCCGGGCTAGCGGGAGCGGTCATCGAGCCAGGACAGGATCTCGGTGTCGTTGCCCGGTCGGCCGTCAGGTGAGTGAGCCGGTAGTGGGTGACCTCGGACTGCCAGCACTCGTTGGGTTGCTCGGCGGCGAAGGTCAGGAACGCCGACTTGGGTTTCTTCTTCGGTTCGGGTGTGCCAGGCCGCGGTCGTTGAGGTAGCGGCTGAGGGCCGCCGCCGAGATGATGACCTGGTAGTGATGCTCGAGGTGCCAGGCGACGGTGTGCGGGCCGGCATCGAGCCCGGACCCGGCCAGAGTTCCTTGCGTAGCCGCACGATCTGTTCGACGACGTGGTCCGGGATCGCGGTTCGCGGTCGGTGAGGACTTAGGCCGTCGGGACCGAGGCCCGAACGCGGCCTCGCCCTCGACCTTGTAGCGGGTCAGGAGCTTGGAGACCAACCCCTTCGACACCCGACACATGATCAAGGCCCGCCAACCCGGGCAAAAGACCAGGTCAGCGGCCACTTCTGCTAGAGCCAGAGTCGCCCGTTCTCTCTACACCGCTCGGAGCTCTATCTCGTTCCGGGCGTGGACGGTAGCGCTGTCGGCCGGTCGAGCCCCAGAGCATCCAACGCCTGCTCCAGGACCTCGGCGGCCGATGCCATCGCGTCCAGCTCGGTGATCGGCCAGCCTGCCGACCGCATGGCCGTGAGCTCCTGTTCCCTCAATGCGCCCAGCTGATCTCGCGACCACGCCGCGATCCGCTCGGCGATGCTTCCGGTGGTGTGACCCGCGTCGCTGGCGATGCGTGCGTAGCGCTTCGCCCAGGCGTCACCGCGTTGGGCAAGCGCGCGTTCGGTCGCCGTCCGTACGTCACCGACCAGGTCCAGGAGGACGGGATCCATGTCGTCTGCGAGCTCGCGTACGTCCAGGCAGAGTCGCGTGAGCCGACCGTGGTCCCGCATCGCCCACGGAAGGTCGGCCGCCATGCCTGCGCAGTGCCAGTCGAGCACGCCCCAGGCGCTCGTGGCCCGGAAGCCGTCGAAGATCCGCGCATACGTGGGCAGGAATCGCTCGGGTTTCGGAAACTCCCTGCTGCGGAAGGCTTCCGCGACGTCGGCGAAGTCGGCTCGGGTGAAGATCTGGTGCTCGCCGAACAGGTCGACGGTCGCACCTGCTTCCTCAAGTCTGCGTGCGAGCCCTTCGGCGAGGGTCGACTTGCCGATGCCCGCACAGGATCCGGAAAGCATGACCAGGCGCGGCCCCGTCCGGTCGCGGGTGTCGAACTCCGAGTTCATCCGGACACTGTGGCAAGACCAGACTCGATTCGTCACCAGGTTTGCAGCACGGGCGCCTCGTCGACGTAGGCACTGGACTGCAGCCTGCGGTCCAGGCGCTCAACTGGTCGTCGACGCAGTAGTCCTCGACGACATCGGAATCGAGCAGAGCACATGGCAGGCGGAACGTCATCCGGTGTGCCCCAGTTAGTCACGTACAGGTGCGCGTCGTAATAGCGCTCCATCAACTGGTTCGGATCACCGCGGAAGTTGCCCTCCCGATCATGTTCAGATGGTCTCCTCAAGCGTGCTCTCCCAACGGCCGCTGTCGAACCACCGAGTCTGCCCAGCGGCTGACCCGATAGCCCCCATGCCACAGAGGGGTTGATCGGTCGGTTCCTGGCTGGGCCAACCAGGCGAACTGAGCCAACCGGTCCAGCTCACTCCCCACAGCGAGTACTCTCGATCGCGATGGAGGAGAACAAGGCACGCCGCGTCGTCGACGCCCTGCGCGATCGTGGCACAGACGCCGACCTGGCCCGGGTTGGCCTCTACCAGTTCGGGGTCAGCGTCAAGCTCTCCGATGGTCGTGAGGCCACGTGGGACTCCGACGGCACGGCCGCGCTCGAAGCCCAGGTGATGCGCGATGGCGTACTGGTGGGGTACGTCCCGGCTATCGAAGGCTCCGAGACCTACACAGAGCAGCAGATCATCGACGCGATCCTCCGGACCGATTACGACAAGCCGATCGCCTCACAGCGGCCCACCGCGCCCCGGCCCGCCCCGCCCCTGCCCCGAAAAGGCGGGCTCTTCCGCCGGTTCATCGACGGCTTCCGGTACCGCTGAGGGAGAGGCAACTCGCCCTACGACGGTGGACGGTTGAGTGCCCAAGCCTGCAAACGCAGGGCCGCCGCGGAGTCACGAGCGTCACCCGACGTCCACTCACTGTCGGGCTTCGGCAGACCCCGGTCACGCGGCGGAGGGGATCACTCATGCGATCGATCGGTCATCCTGCGTCGATGCGGCGTGCTTTCCAGACCTCTTCGCTTGGCCACTGGTGTGCCCAGTCCAGGTCAACGTAGTCGAAGTCGGTCGGGGCGTTCTGCGCTGGCCGAACCTCTTGCAGGTCTTCGATGACAAAGCCGCACTGGCGTAGCAGCTGGATCATGGGACCGTGCGGCAGGTGAAAGGTAATGGCGCCGTTCGAATGCTCGATCCGGGACAGCCCGAACTGAGGTCGCCGGAGCACTCTGTCGGCTCGTCCCTCGTCGGGCATGCACAGGACGAGCAACTCCGAACTGCGCAGGAAGACCAGCTCACCACCGGGACGGAGAAGGCGAGCGGCCTCGGGAATCCACCTGTAGGGGTCACACCATGCAGCAGCGCCGTGCTCGCTTATGGCTAGGTCGAAGCTTGAGTCCGGATATGGAACCTGCTCAGCATTGCCATGCAGCAGCGGGAAATGGACGTTGAACTCATTCTGCATGGCGCGGGCGGCAGCCAGCTGTCGCTCAGAGTTGTCGATCCCGACGGGTTGCCCACCGGACCGGGCGATCCATGAGGAGACGTACGCCGTGCCGCAGCCGAGCTCGACCACGTCTTTGCCGGCGAGGTCGGAGGGAAGGAGGGGCAGGTCGGTCTGCGGTACCGCCCAGATACCCCAGTGTGGATCGGCGGCCCACTGCTTTCGCGCCCGCGCGGCGAACCCCGCGCTGAGCTCTGAATCCCACACCTCTCGGTTGCGACGCGCGTGCTCCGGCAACTCGTCGGCACCTCGGTCAGCCATACGGTCAACCCCATCGTGGGGACTTGCTGACAGCAACCGGTTTACCTGCTGATCAGCTTTTCGCACGGCCCTGGGACGTCTGCATACCGCCGTGCGGTTGCCGTCGTGAGCGCGAGTTACGTGCAGAACGGATGGAACAACTCGAGGTCGCGCTCGAGTCTGGCGATGCGCTGGAACCCCCAGGTGTCCACGCCTGGCCGATCTGTCTCGCCCAGGACGCGAGCCGCCATGTCGCGCAACGCTCGCGCCAGGAGGGCGTACTCGATGTGATCCAGGTCGAGGTCGCGAGCGCCGTACTCAGCGAGGAACGACTCCGTGTTCGTGCTTTCCGCCGCGATCCACAGGTCGTGTTCCCGAGGACCGAGGACGGCCTGTTCCCAGTCCAGCATGGCCACGACCTCGCCGTCGTCGACGATGAGGTTGGAGCCGCCGAAATCCCGGTGGCAGACAACGCGCTGCACGGCCTTCAGGCTCGCTCGGTCGATCGTTCGTTCCAGTCGGAGGATGCTGTCGGCCACTTCGCTGCGGCGATCCCTGATCCACCGATGATCGAGCCGCTCTCTCAGCTGCCAGACCTCCGGTTCGTCCATCGTGGTTCGCGGCAGGCGGATGCCGTCGACTTCGTGGACACGTCTCAGAGCCCGTGCCGTCTCGCGCCAATCATCACCGTGACACGTCCGCCCCTGGACGAACGGGAAGAGCGCGTACGGCCTCGCACCCAACGTTGCGTAGAGCTCGCCGGTGACGGTTGGAACCGGCGCTGGTACGGGCAGGCCAGCAGCGCCGAGATCGTTCAGTACGTCCAGACGGGCGGGCGGCGCACTGCCTCGCCACATCTTGACGAACCACAAGCCGTCGGCGACCCAGCAGTCGCTCTCGAACCCACCGGGATGCGGGTGGAGTTCAGTGACGAGGAGCCCGTAGTCGCGCGCAAGGTCCGGCGGCTGAGTATGCATCGGCGGCGGGAGGGTCACGACACCATGGTAGGAAGGTGCACCTGTCCGGCCGGAAACCATCTGTCGAGTTCCTGGTGGGTTCGCCCCACCTGTGCTGCACCGATATGCCCCGGTGCGGTGCGTGGTCCTCGCCGCTCTCGGACCACGGGTGCGGCAGGCCGTACGTCGAGAGGCCCTACCTCGGCCTTCGCAACTCCGTTCGGCATCTGAGTCCGCGCGCGGGTTTGCGAGGACGGCGAACCGGCTGGCACGCTGCCCGTCATGGCGACGATTCGATGGGGCATCATCGGCTGCGGCGATGTCACCGAGGTCAAGAGCGGGCCGGCCTTCCAGCGGGCCGACAACTCCTCCCTGGTCGCGGTGATGCGCAGGACCGGCTCACTCGCCGAGGACTACGCCCGGCGGCACGGCGTACCGCGGTGGCATGACGACGCGGACGCGATCATCCACGCCGACGACATCGACGCGGTGTACGTCGCCACCCACCCCAACTCCCATCGCGAGTACGTCCTGCGCTGCGCCGCAGCCGGCAAGCCCGTCTACGTCGAGAAGCCCATGGCCATCGACCACGAGGAATGCGTGGACATGATCGCGGCATGCCGGTCGGCGGGCGTACCGCTGTGGGTGGGCTACTACCGGCGGGAGCTGCCGCGGTTCACCGCGGTCGAGAAACTCCTGGGAGAAGGCGTGATCGGTGAGATCCATGCCGTACGCACCGAACGGTATGCCCGGCCCTCCGGCTCCACCGCAGGTCCGGCGCCGTGGCAGCTGGATCCGACACTGTCCAAGGGCGGGGTGTTCTTCGACAGCGCGTGCCACACGCTGGACTTCCTCGACCTGCTCTTCGGCCCTGTCGTCGAGGTCAGCGGCGAGACCGCCAACCGGCGCCGGGCAAACGACGTGGTGGACACGATCTGCGCGACGTTCCGGTACGAGAGCGGGGTCCTTGGCAGCGGGCTGTGGTGCTACGCCTCCGACGGTGACGAGGACACGACCGTGATCGTCGGTTCGAAGGGTCAGCTGGCCTTCTCGACCTCGAGGCCGGCCCCGGTCCGGCTGACCTGCGACGGCGAGCAGCGGGAGCTACCGATCGGGGACCCTCCGCACGTCCACCAGCCGCTCGTGCAGACGATCGTGGACGAGCTGAACGGTACGGGCCGGTGCCGGAGCACGGGGGAGACCGGCGCGCGCACGGCGTGGGTGATGGACCAGCTGCTCGGCCGCCGGAGTTGCGCCTGAGGATTCCCCGTTAGGCGATTCGGCGGGCCAGGCGGGTGTCCAGCGGCACCCCGGCGTCCGGGTGCAGGATCGCGGCAAGCGCCTCCACCCCGTCGACCAGTCGCGGGCCGGGTCGCGCGAAAGAGGCGTTCGCGTCCACGGCCCACACCGCCAGCCCCGGTGGCAGCCGCCCGCTGGTGACGACGGCCTCCGCCAGCGGTACGGACCCGGCGAGATCGAACCCGCAGGGCGCGCACACGACCACCTCCGGAGCGGACGCCGCGACCTCCTGCCAGGTGATGCGTTCGGACCGCTTCCCTGCCGTCCCGATGACCGGTGTCCCGCCTGCGGTGGTGACCATCTCGGGCACCCAGTGCCCCGGCGCGAACGGCGGATCGGTCCACTCGAGAACCATCGTCGGGACGGGCGGCCGGTCGCGTACGGCTGTCGCTACGGCGTCGAGGCGGGTGCGGAGTCCGGCGAGGAGGCGGACCGCCGCCGCCTCACACCTCACCGCGCGGCCGAGAAGGGTGACCGAGTTGAGCACCTGACCGAGGTCCTGCGGGTCGAGGGTGAGGACGTCGGCGCGGCAGCCGAGGTAGGCCAGGGCGTCGTCGACGACGGAGACGTCGACCGCACACACCGCGCACAGGTCCTGCGTCACCACGAGGTCGGCGTCGAGGTCGCGCAACACTCCCTCGTCGAGGTGGTAGAGGTCCTCGCCGGCCGCCATCCGCGCCGACACCAGGGCGTCGATCTCCGCCGGTGGCAGCCCTTCCGGCAGTGCGCTGGTCGAGACCACCCGGCGGGTCCGGGCCTCCGGCGGGTGGTCGCATTCGAACGTCACACCCACCACGTCGTCGCCGGCGCCGAGGGCGAACAGGATCTCCGTCGCCGACGGCAGCAACGACACGACCCTCATGCCGGACTCTGGGCTCCCCACTCTCTCGACGCTACGCCACGTCGGGCCGGCTTCCGGCTGGTCCTCAGGCTGAGGTTGCCGAGCGCCGTCCAGTACGGCTCGACGGTCCAGACAGGCCCGCTCTCGTCGTCGGCCAGAATGCGCTTCTCCGCGGGCGGGCGGTCCGGCCAGGTGGTCGGCCGGGCCAACCGCCGTTGGGGACCCCATCCGCAGGTCTCGGCGCGGACGAAGCAGTCCCAGACGCCCGCGTCGAGCGGCCGGCCCAGCTTCGCGGTACGCGCGTCGAGCCGCGCTGTGGCCCGCAGCCGGATGCGTTCGACGGCACCATCTCCGTCGGGGACGAGGTGGCTGCGGGTCGGCAGCGGGTAGGCGCCCCTGTCCCCACGGTTCTGTACGTAGACGTCGAGACGGCTGTCCGCGATCACGTCGGTCACGTCGTACGCGTCGTCGGGCAGCATGGTCCGCAGGCGGCACGGCGGGATCCAGAGCAGCCGACCACCAGCCCGCCGGAGGGTCACCGGCCGGCCGTCCGCGTACGCCAGGCGGGCGCTCGCCCGCACGACGAGGTCCGTCCCGTCCCAGTCGAGACCGTCGAGGGCCGCGACGATGGTGAGTCCGCGTTCCGCGGCCGCCAGCCTGGTGATGGCGCCGTACGCACCGGCTCGCAACAACCGCGACCGCACCCGCATCGACACCGGCAGGAACCTGTCGACGCCGACGGCAAAGCGTTCGTCGGCCAGCCGGCGGATCTCGCGATGGTGGACATAGCGGCTCCACCGCAGCGGGAGGTTGGCGAGCGAGGGCCCGGCGACGAGGCGGAGCATCTTGGCGTGGTACCACGACGCGTACATCCGGTCCCGATCGTCGCCCGGCGAGGTGTGCGCGTCGACGATGTCCAGGACCTCGCGCAACGCCTGGTAGTACGCCACCGGGTCGAAGTGGCGCGCGGAGTGGTGGGCACGGCGCGGCAGCTTGACCCAGTGGCAGCACACGTCGTCGGCGAGCACGCTGATCGTCCTCGCCAGGAAGTACGCACGCACGACCATCCGGTGGTCCTCCAACCAGGCCGGACCCTCGGGGAACCGCAGGCCATGCTCGCGCAGGAAGGCCGTTCGGAACAGCTTGTGCGGTGTGAGGAAGCCGAGAAGCCGGTCGGCCAGGATGTCGGCGCGGTCGCGTGAGCGGGTGAACATGCTTGCCGGCACGCCTCTGCCGCCGTGGCCGACGACCTTGCCGATGACGATGTCGGAGCCGCAGCGGACCGCCATGGCGTGCAGTCGTTCGAGGGCATTCGGGGCGAGCCAGTCGTCCTGGTCGAGGAAGTAGACGTACTCCCCGCGGGCGTTGTCGGCGCCGACGTTGCGCGGCCTGCCCGGGCCGCCGCTCCCGCTGAGGTGCAGGACGCGAATGTGGGCGTGCTCGGCAGCGAGACCGTCGAGACGTTGCGACGTTCCGTCGGTCGACCCGTCGTCGACGAACACCACGTCGTACGCATGCGGCGCGAGCGTCTGCCCGAGAACGGACTGCAGGCACGCGTCCAGACAGGTACGCGCGTTGAAGACCGGCACGACAACGGTGACCTTCACATCCCCCGACATGGACGATGAACTACCCCGGGTGGCATCCGGCAACCCACCCTCGACGCTCCGTGTCCCGGCGAGGAAGCCAGGCGGCCGGCGGTACGCCAGACTGAGTGCATGACGAGCACTGACGAGAATGGCACCGCGGTGACGTTCGGAGTCGTGGGCCTCGACCACGGCCACGTGGTCAGCCTGGTCCTCGGACTGCTGGGCGCGGGCGCTGAGTGCGCGGGCTACTGGAGCGAGACCGACACCCCCTGGACCGACGTCGTCGCCCAACAGGCACCGCACCTCCCGCGGGTCTCCGAGTCTGCCGAGCTGCTGGAGAACCCTGACATCGACCTGATCGTCACCGCGGCCGTACCGGCGCGCCGTGCCGAGATCGCCGTCGAAGCGTTGCGGCACGGCAAGGACGTCGTGGCCGACAAGCCGGGAGCGATCACCCTCGACCAGCTGGCGCAGGTCCGCGCCGCCGTCGCCGAGAGCGGTCGGTTCTGGTCGGTGGCCTTCTCCGAACGCACGGCATCGCGGGCCACGCTCCACGCCCGGCGACTGATCGAGGACGGCGCGATCGGGCGGGTCGTCCAGACCCTTGGACTCGGCCCCCACCACCTGCGTCCGCAGACCCGGCCGGCATGGACCTTCGACCCCGCGCTGGCCGGCGGGATCCTCGCCGACCTCGCCTCCCATCAGGTCGACCAGTTCCTGTACCTCACCGGTTCGACGTCGGCGGAGGTCGTCTCGTCGTCGGTCGGCAACTTCGCACATCCCGACCGGCCGGGGTTCGAGGACTTCGGCGAGATGCTCCTGCGCAGTGACCACGCGCAGGGTTACGCCCGCGTCGACTGGTACACGCCGGACGGCCTCGGCGCCTGGGGCGACGTCCGGCTCACGATCCTGGGAACCGAGGGCTACATCGAGATCCGCAAGAACATCGACCTCGGCGGCGCCCGCGAAGGTGGCGACCATCTCTTCCTGGTCGACGGCAAGGGCACGCGTCACCTGGAGAGCTTCGACGTCGAACTGCCCTACTTCCGCGCTGTCGTCGACGATGTCCGGCACCGCCGCACGCCGTTGACCGCGATCCCGCAGGACCTGGTTCTCACGGCGACCGAGCTCGCGCTCACGGCCCAGCGCGACGCCGCCAGGTTGGGGAACCTCCGGTGAAGCGCCGCCTCCGGGTCGCGATCATCGGCGCGGGAGTCGGTGCCGAGCATCTGGTCGGTTACCTGCTGAATCCGCGTGCGTACGACGTCACCACGATCTGCGACCTCGACCGGCAGCGCGGCGAGGGCCTCGCGGGCATGGTGTCGACGGCGCGATCGGCGACGGACGTCGACCAGGTCCTGTCCGATCCCGGGATCGACCTGGTGTCGGTGTGCACCCCGCCCTTCACCCATCTCGACCTTGCCCTGCGCGCGCTCGAGGCGGGCAAGCATGTGGTCGTCGAGAAACCCGTCGCGGCGTCGCCGGCCGAGGTCGACCAGCTCGCGGCCGCGGGGACGGCGGCGGGGCGGGTGGTGGTCCCGGTGTTCCAGTACCGCTTCGCGCGGGGGCCGCGGCTGCTGCGGCGGCTGATCGCCGCTGACCTGGCGGGCCCACCGGTCGCCGCGTCGCTCGAGGTGCACTGGGACCGCGGCGCCGACTACTACGCGGTGCCATGGCGGGGCCGGCGGGAGACCGAGCTCGGTGGAACGGTGATGAGCCACCTGATCCATGCCCATGACCTGCTGACCTACCTCGCGGGCCCGGTCGTCCGCGTCCAGGCCGAGGTCGCGACGCTCGTCCATCAGGTCGAGGTCGAGGACACCGCCGCGGTGACGATGCGCCTCGAAAACGGCGCTCTCGCGTCGTCATCGGCGACGATCGGCGCGGCGGGCAACACCAGTCGCTACCGGTTCGTCTTCGCCGGCCTCACCGCACAGAGCGGTGCGGCACCCTATGCGCCGGGCGAGGACCCCTGGACCTTCACGGCACGCGATCCCGCCCGGCAAGGTGAGCTTGACGCCCTCGTCAAGACAGGTGACCGTCCCCGCCGGAACGGCTTCGCGGGCTTGTTCGAGGCGCTTGCGCCAGCCCTGTCCGGCCATGCGGACCCACCGGTGAGCCTTGTCGACGCGCATGCAGCGATCTCACTTGCCGCGGCGATCTACCACTCCGCGCGGACATCCTCGGGCGTCGATCTGCCGTTGTCGCCGGACCATCCTGCGTACCAGACTCGAGGCGAGTGACACCGGGAAGCCGTGGATCGCCTCGGCCCCTCAGCGGGCGGCCCAGTCCGTGACCCGACGCACGGCGCCGACGGCGTCCGGTGCGCCTTCACCCCGCAGCAGCGCACGCAGGTTCGCGATGAGGGCGTGGGCAATCCGATCCTGGCTCTGCCGGGTGATCCCCGCGACATGGGGTGACAGGACGAGGTTCGGCGCGTCGTCCAGCGGTCCGGGACCTGGTGGCTCGGTGGCGCGGACGTCGAGCGCGGCACCCGCGAGTTGGCGACGGTGAAGCGCCGAGGCGAGCGCTTCCTCGTCGACGGCCTCACCGCGCCCGACGTTGACCAGGAGGCAGGTCGGACGCAGCCGCGCCAGCAGATCCTCACCGACGATCCCGCGGGTGCTGTCATCAGCGGGAAGGTGGACGCTCAGGACGTCGGCGGTCGCGGCGACATCGGCGAGGTCGCAGAGTTCGATGCCGGCCCGCTCCGCCGTAGCGGAGTCGATGAACGGATCGTACGCACGAATGCGCATGTCCAGCCCTCGGGCGAGCCGGGCAACTGCCCGGGCGGTGGCTCCCGCGCCCAGCAGCCCCCAGACGCCGCCGCCGATTTCGCTGCCCGGCGTACGTTCCCACCGTCCGTCCCGGATCGAGGCGTCATGTCGGACGAGGTCACGGGCGAGGCAGAGGGCGAGCGCGAGTGTGTGTTCGGCGACGCTCTGTGCGTTCGCCGAACGGGGCGAGACGACGACGACTCCCCGCGCGTCGGCGGCGTCGAGGTCGATGTTGTCCAGCCCGACACCGGCCCGTAGCAGGACCCGCAGGTGGGGTGCGCTGTCCATCAGGGCGGCGTCGATCCGGGTCCGGTTGCGGATCGCGAGCGCCCGTGCGGCCCTGGACGCGAAGCGGAGCGCGTCTCGGTCGGACCAGGCGTCCGGGCGGCGCAACACCGGATGTTCGGCCGCGAAGGCGTCGAAGGGCTCGCCCCAGACGTCCTCGACGACGGCCAGGGCGTAGTCGGGTGGTGGCATCCTCACCTGCGCTAGATGTTGACCGCGACGTAGCGGGTCTGCTGGAACTCCTCCAGGCCGTGTGGGCCGCCTTCGCGGCCGAGGCCGCTCTGCTTGACGCCGCCCAGGGGTGCGTACGCCACCGAAGGCAAGGGTGTGTTGACGCCGACGATTCCGGCCTCGAGACATTCCGGTATCCGCTCGGCCCGGCCGAGGTCGCGGGTGTAGACGTAGGCCGCGAGGCCCACCTCGGTCGCGTTCGCGCGGGCGAGCAGGTCCTCGTCGCTTTCGAACCCGAAGACCCCTGCCACCGGGCCGAAGACCTCGGAGCGCGCGAGAGCCACGTGGTCGGGTACGTCGACGAGGAGCGCCGGTGGGGCGTAGGTCCCGGACCGGGGGAGCGGGAAGTCGTGCCTGGTCGTGCGCCGCGCACCTGCACTCAGCGCCTCGTCGACGATCCCGTTGACGGCGTTGACGCGGGCCTCGTCGATCAGCGGCCCCAGGGTGGGAGCCGGAGTGCCCAGCGGGTCGCCGACGGTCAGCTCGTCGATCGCGGCGGTGAGCCGGTCGACGAACTCCGCACGGACCCGGTCGTGAACGAAGAACCGGTTGGCCGCGATGCAGGACTGCCCGTTGTTCCTGAACTTCGCCACCATCGCCCCCGCCACCGCCTGGTCGAGGTCGGCGTCGTCGAAGACCACGAACGGCGCGTCCCCACCGAGTTCGAGGGCGGGACGCACGATGCGCTCCGAGGCGAGTCGCATGACCCGGCGCCCGACCTCGGTCGATCCGGTGAAGGAGACCACGCGGACGGCGGGGTGCGCCAGCAGAGCCTCGGTGATCTCCGCCGCCGCACCGTGGACGAGGTTCACCACGCCAGGTGGGAATCCGGCGGCGTCGAGGCAGCGGAACATCTTCGCGACGGCGAGCGGTGCCTTCTCCGACGGGCGCGACACCACTGTGCATCCAGCGGCAAGGGCGGGAGCGACCTTGCGGGCCTGGATGGAGACAGGGAAGTTCCAGGGGGTCAGGCACGCGACGACGCCAGCGGGACGGCGGAATGTGCGCTGCCGACGGTCCGGTGCCTCGGGAGTCAGGACCTCGCCCTGCGGGTCGCGGGCTCGCTCGGCGAAGTAGCGGAAGTACTCCGCGGCGAACCGGATCTCGGCGACCGCCTCGGCCGGCAGCTTGCCGGTCTCGAGGCAGAGCAGCCGCCCGATCGGCTCGGCGTCCGCGTGCAGGAACTCGGCGCACCGGGCGAGGACCTCGGCCCGTTCGCGTCCCGTCGTACGACTCCATGATCCGAACGCATCGGCGGCGGCGTCGCCGGCGGCACGGGCTTCGCGTGCGCCGCCGTAGCCGATCGTGGCCACCACCGATCCGTCGGCGGGGTTGCGCACCTCACGCGGGTCGGGTGAGTCGGTCCACCTGCCCGCGATCAGGGTCTTCTCGGCATCGCGTGCCGGAGTGGTCGCTGCCGTCACCATGGCTCGGACTCCTGACCCCAGAGGTCTGACCTAACTGCGAAGGGAGCGTAGGTGATCGGGTCCGCTCCGGTCAAAGTGCTCAGATCATGGATTGACGCGCGCCAGCCCACGCGACCATAGTGTCCAGAGGACTGACCACTGATCGAGGAAGAGGTTCTCATCGATTCCGGCGAGCGGACGGTCCGCACAGGCCCTGCCCGGGTTGTTCCCGGTCTCGCGGTCACCGCGCTCGCGATCGCCGTCGCCGCGGCGGTGAACCGGTTGCTTCCTGCGGTGAGTGCACTCATCATCGCCTTGGCGCTCGGCGTCCTCCTGGCGAACAGTCCATGGAACCGACCGGCCCTCCACCCCGGCACCCGGCTCGCGTCACGGCGACTCCTGCGCGCGGGTGTCGTCCTGCTCGGACTCCAGCTCTCGATCGTCGACCTCGCGCGGCTCGGCGGCCCTGTGCTGGTCGTCGTGGTGGCGACCGTGGGTGCCACGTTCGCGTTCACCTGGTGGGCGGGCGTCCGCCTGGGAGTCGGTGAAGGCCAGTCACTCCTCGTGGCGGCCGGATTCGCGGTCTGCGGGGCCTCAGCCGTGGCCGCCATGGACCGCGTGGCCGACAACGACGACGAGGATGTCGCCGCGGCCGTCGCCCTCGTCACGATCTTCGGGACGGTGTGCATCGTCGCGCTGCCTCTCCTGCGCGAACCGCTGGGCCTCGCCGCCGTGGCGTACGGCCAGTGGGTGGGCGTGAGTGTCCACGAGGTCGCCCAGGTGGTGGCGGCTGCGGCTCCGGCTGGGCCTGCGGCGGGCACCGCCGCGCTCGTCGTCAAGCTCACCCGGGTCGCGATGTTGGCCCCACTTGTCGCCGGAACCTCGCTCCTGCTCCGCAGGAGGCGGCGTACCCACGGGGCCACGGCTCGGCGGCATGAGCACGTTGTCCCGTTGTTCGTGATCGGCTTCCTGGCGATGGCGGCGCTCCGGAGCACGGGAGTGGTACCGACGGAGGTGTTGAACGCGGCCCGTCCCGCCTCGATGCTGCTGCTCACGGCGGCACTGTTCGGTCTGGGGACAGGCGTCAAGTTCGGCAACCTACGAGCGGCTGCACCGATCTCACTCGCCCTCGGGGCGGTGTCCACCACGTTCGCCGCGGTGGTGGGCCTGGTCGGGATCCTGCTGGTCACCTGAGTCGGACGGCTGCGGCGGAGCTCCGCCGGTCACCACTCGGCGATGCGGCCGTCGGGATGGCGCCAGTCGGGATCAGCGACCCGCCAGTCGTTTTCCCGCGTACGCACGAGATCGGCGTCGAGCTCGATCCCGAGCCCCGGTGCCGCCGGCACTGTCAAGGCACCGTTGACGGGGGTCAGCGCGCTTGCGTCGACGAGATAGTCACCGAGCTCACCGGCCGGCCTCCCGGCCGCGTCGCGGTGGTAGTGGAGTCCGAGGCTCTGCTCGTGCATCGGTACGTTGAGACAGGCGCTCGCCACCTGGAGGGAGGCCGCCAACGAGACGGGCCCGTTGGGGCAGTGCGGTACCACCGGCAGGTCGTACGCCTCCGCCATCCGGCAGATCTTCTCCAGCTCGAAGAGTCCGGTGAGTGACACGTCCGCCTGCAGGATGTCGACACCGCCGATGTCGAGGAGCTTGCGGAAGTCCCACCGGGACAGCAGCCGTTCACCGGTGGCGATCCTGGTGCGGCCCGCCACCCGCGCGAGGTCGGGCAGCAGGTCCTCGTGGCCCGGCGCGAGCGGTTCCTCGACCCAGAGCACCCGGAACTGTTCGAGCTCGAGCAGCAGGGGGCGGGCCATCGCCCGGTGTACCCGACCGTGGAAGTCGAGCGCGATGTCGAGTTGGTCGCCGAACGTGTCCCGCAGCGCCGCCACGCGGGCGACCACGGCATCGACGTCCGCCGTGCTCGCCACATGGTCCAGCTCCTCGGTGGCGTTCAGCTTCACGACCCGAAAGCCCTGCTCCAGCCGCGACCTCGCACCCTCCACGACGTCGCGCGGCCGGTCGCCGCCGATCCATGCGTACACCGGGATGTGGTCGCGGACGCGGCCGCCGAGGAGCTCGTGGACGGGAACGCCGAGCCGGCGTGCCTTGACGTCCCACAGTGCCTGCTCGACGGCCGCGGTCGCGGTCGCGAGCACCGGCCCGCCGCGGAAGAACCCGCCGCGGCGCATGCGGTGCCAGAGTTCCTCGATTCGGTTGGCATCGGCGCCGTCGAGGTTCGCGGCGAGGTCGGCCAGCGCGCCGAGCACGGCGTTCCGGCGTTTGGGGACGATCGCCTCCCCCCATCCGACGCCGCCGTCGTCGGTCGTGAGCCGTACGAAGATCCACCGCGGTGGTACGCAGAACGGCCGGACCTCGGTGACGCGCATCAGGTCTCCGAAGCGGTCGCGCCGGGAGACACGACGTGCCGGGTGGACACGGGTGCCGTCGCCGTGCGGGGATCGGTGGGAAGCACCTTCTCGACCTGTATGTCCCGCCGTCGGCTCAGCCGGCGACCACCGTCGACCGCGAGTACCGCGCCGGTGATGAACGACGCGGCGTCGGAGGCGAGGTAGGCGATCGCGTCGGCTACTTCGTCGACGGTGCCGGAACGCCCGAGCAGGCTGGGAGGCGGAGGGCCGTCCGCCCAGCCCGTGCCACCCAGCTTCGTTCGTGCCGACGGGCTGTCCACCACGCCGGGCGCGACCTCGTTGACCCTGATCTGATGGTCACCGAGTTCGACGGCCAGTGCGTACGTCAGCGCGGTGAGCGCCCCCTTGGACGCGACATAGGCCGCGTGGCCGGGCAGGGGCAACCCTTCCTGGACGCTTCCGACGTTGACGATCGACGCCGTACGACGAGGGTCGTTCGTACGCCCGAGGTCGATGAGGCGCCGCGCCATCGCCCGACAGAGCGCCGACGCGGCCACCACGTTGACAGCCAGGACACGCACCCAGTCAGCGTCCTGGCTGTCGAGCAGACCGCCCGGGGGATACGCCGCGGCGCAGTTGACGAGTGTGTCGACGGCGTCGTACGGCGCCCGGTCGGCGATGTCACGGGCGAGCCGGTCGACTTCGGTGCTGTCAGCGAGGTCGACGATGCGAGGCTCGATCCGCGCGCGGACCGGTTCGGGGAGATCGTCGGAGAGGCGCATCACCTCGGGCGAGACGTCGACGGCCCACACGCGGGCGCCACGCAGAGCGAACAGTCGCGCGGTCGCCCGGCCGATGCCGATGCCCGCGCCGGTGACCACGGCGCGCCGCCCGGCGAGGTCGAGATCCGCGGACGGACGGCCGGCTCCCTCGCCCGGCTGGTCCGGCTGGTCCGGCTGGTCCGGTGGGCCCACGTCGTCAGGACTCGGCGCGGGCCTGGTCGGTGGCCATCCGGGCCAGTGCGGCCCCACGAGCACTGCGGACGTGTGCCCGTGCCGCGCGCCCGGCCGCTGTCGCGTTGCCGGTCGTCAGGGATTCGAGAATCTTCTGATGTTCGCGCCGTGACTTCTCCCGTCGGCCGGGAATGAGCAGCGTGGTCTCCATGCCCGACAGCAGGATGTCGTGGAGGACGTTGCTGGTCTGCTGCAGGAACTGGTTGCCCGCCGAGCGCGCAATGCCGAGATGAAACGCCGCGTCGAGGTTGGCGAGACGTTCGAAGTCCGGTGTCTCCTCGCCGAAAGCCGCGTCCAGCTCGTCGAGGGTGGTCCGCAGGTCGCTGAGCTCTTCGGGCGTGATCCGCTCCGCGGCCCAGCTCGCCGCCGGAACCTCGAGGACCTCCCGCATGGCGAAGAGTTCGTGGAGGTTGACCTCTGCACGGTGGAGCGCGGCCCGCAGATCCTTGCCGGACTGGGGCTCGGCCACGAACACGCCCTGGCCATGCTTGACCACGAGCCGGCCGCGGGCCTGCAGGATCCGGACCGCCTCGCGCAGTGAGGGCCGACTCACTCCGAGCAGTTGGGCCATCTCGCGTTCGGGGGGTAACCGGTCGCCGACCTTGAGTCGCTCGTCGCGCAGCAGCAGTTCGACCTGGGCGACGATGCGTTCAGAAAGGCTGCCTTGTTGTGCAACAGGTTGCCACATCCGCTGGCCCTCCTCGCTTCGAGCACCGTCCCGGGCACTGCCGACGCGTCAACCGCGGCGACCGCCCGATCGCGATGCTATGGCTCAGCCCATCCTACAAATGCGCAGACCACTGTGGACTGACCTTCCATTCCGTTGACCGTGCGAAGTCCAGTCGTCTAACCTCTTACCACTTCTGGACCACCTGTGCCGAAAGCCGAGCCGGTCTGAAGTCCGACTGAGCCCTGGTGAGACCTGATTCCTGGTGTGAGAAGGGAAGCCGGATGGCGAGGGGTTCGTTCACGTCCACCACTGCAGGACTGAGCCGGCGCCGACTGCTGGCGGGAACTGGCGGCATCGTGGCGGGAGCCGCGGTCGGCGCTCTGGCGGGGTGTGGTGACGCTGGAGGCGGCGGCGCCGGCTCTGGCGATGGTGGCGTGCCCGAGGCGGGAATGAAGATTCCGGATTCGAAGGTCGCCTTGCCGAAGGACGACGTGCAGTTCCGGTTGATGGACTCCAACGACACCAAGGCTCCCTTCTGGGAGGAGTTCTTCACCGCCTACCAGGAGAAGCACTCCAACATCGAGTGCACCTACGACGGACTTCCCTGGAACCGGATCGAGGAGGTCGCCCCTCTCGGTATCCGCAACGGCACCGCACACGACGTGCTGCAGCTTCCGCCGACGATTCCGCTGACCCAGGCGGTGGCCGAGGGCTGGGTGTCGCCGGTCGACGACCTGATCCCGGACTTCGACGCCTGGAAGGCGTCCTTTCCCGAAGGCACCTTCGTCGAAGGCGTCCAGGTCTTCGACGACAAGCTCTACTCCGTGCCGCTCGCGAGCGACCGCCGCTACATCTCGGCGCTCCACTACAGCACCGAGCTCATGGGCGACGCTGGGTACGACCCCCAGGCCAAACCGCTCACGTGGGACGACTACAGAGACGCGGCCAAGAAGATCACCAAGAATGGCAGGGGTCGTGCGTACGGACTCGTCCTCGAGATCGGGCAGCCGCCCCGCCTGACCGGCATCGTGCGCTACCTGGCGGTTTCGGCAGGGCTCGCGGCGGTCGGTGACTTCGACCCGAAGACGGGGGAGTACATCTACGACGCCGACGAGATCGCCGGGGCGATCGAGCTCCTGATGGCACTGCAGAGTGACGGCAGCATCTTCCCCGGATCGGCCACGCTGACCGCGCCCGAGTCATGGCCGCGGGTGGTACGGGGCAACGCCGGAACGGTTTTCGCGGGGCCGTGGGTCACCGTGGCGTGGAACACGCAGGAACCCGACTTCGAGTTCGGCGTCGCCGAGGTGCCGATGGACGGCTCGGATCCGAAACCGCAGGGCTACGCCCTCACCGGGACCGACGGCGTGGTCGTCTTCTCGAAGAGCAAGGTCAAGGAGGTCGCGGGCGACGTCCTGTCCTACGTCACGAGCATGGCCGGTCAGACGGCGTGGGGCAAGATCGTCGGTGTGGGAAACCCACCCATTCTCGAAGAGGCGAACAGGGCCATCGAGTCCGGTCTCAGCCGAGAGGCCACGATGTGCCAGAAGCTGGCAGCGGGCATGGTCGCCGCGCCCAACCTGCTGGTCGGCAACCCCGACATCGAGCTCGTCAACCGCGAGCTCAAGCCGCTGTCGCCGGACTTCGGTCAGATCATCCAGTCGGCGCTGGTCGGCAAGACACCCGACGTCAAGAAGGCCTTGCGCGACCTCAAGGACAGGGCAATGCGTACGCGGGACCAGGCGATCGCCGCAGCGGTGAAGAAGGGCGCGAAGGTCTCCACCGACGACTGGGCATTCCCCAACTGGGATCCGTTCAAGGACTACACGTCGGCGGACTACCAGGCGCGCTGACGCGGGGAGGCCAGGCGGCAGCGAAAGCGGAGGTTGACGTTGGCGGCACTCGGCCAGAGCCCGCGGCTCGGTCGGCTCGGGCCCGATCGAAGTGACGGTCCGCACGCTGGAACGCTGCGCGAACGCATCTGGGCGGCGCGCTGGTGCTACCTGTTCATGGCGCCGACCCTGCTGCTTGCCCTGCTCTTCACGTTCTATCCGCTGGTCGCGTCGTGGTACATCTCCTTCCTCGACTGGTCAGGTCTGGACTCGGACCGGGAATGGGTCGGCTTCGCCAACTACGTCGAGGCGGTTCGGGATCCCTACTTCTGGCAGGCGTTCGGCCGGACCTTCGCGTTCGCGGCGGTGACGGTTCCCGGCACGATCATCCTCGCGCTCTTCGCCGCGCTGTTGCTCAACGACCAGTCGCTGCGGATGCGGGCGGTGTTCCGGACGATGTTCTTCCTGCCGGTCGTGACGACGACGGCCATCGTCGGCATCGTCATGTCGCTCGTGCTGAATCCGTTCGACGGTCCGCTCAACGCCGCCCTGTTGACGCTCGGGCTCATCGACGCTCCCGTCGACTTCCTCGGTGACCCGGACCTGTCGTTGTGGGCGGTCGCGGGTGTCTATGTCTGGAAGTGGATGGGGATCTCGATGATCTACTGGTTGGTCGCGTTGCAGACCGTGCCACCGGAGTTGTACGAAGCCGCCCAGGTCGACGGTGCCTCGCGGTCGAAGGTCCATCGGCACATCACCATTCCGCTGATCATGCCGTTCGCGATCATCATCACACTGATCGGATTCGTCGGTGCGTTACAGACCTTCCCGCTGGTGCAGGCGATGACCGGAGGTGGGCCGGCGTTCTCGACCGAGCTCGTCGAGGTCTACATCTTCCGCCTGGCGTTCGCCGCGGAACACCAACCCCGCCTGGGATACGCGTCGGCGGTCGCGGTCTTCTTCGGCCTCACGGTCCTTGCGCTCACGCTCGCCCAGGCATGGGGGCTGCGCCGGGCAGCGGCGACCCAACGCGAGTTGAGGAGTGGGCGCCGGTGACCGCTGTCCCGCAGGTCGCGACCCGTGCGCTCGACGCGCCCGAGCCGGGGCCGACATCACCACGACGGAGACGACGGGGCTACGTCCGCGAGGTCGTCGTCACCCTCGTCCTCCTGCCGGTGTGCCTGGTCTGGATCTATCCGTTCCTGTGGATGGTCAGCGCCTCGCTGAAGACCGACAACGAGATCTTCGGGACCGTCGGCCTGATCCCGGAGGAGATCCAGTGGGACAACTACACGCGGGCGTGGTACGAAGCCAACATCGGGCCGTACTTCTGGAACACGGTCGTCATCACGGTCGCCTCCATCGCCATCGTGACCGTGACGACGGCGATGATCGGCTACGTACTCGGCCGCTACAGCTTTCCTGGCAAGAAGGTCCTGGTCATCGCATTCGTCGCGACGCTGTTCCTGCCGGAGGGCTACACCATCATCCCGGTGTTCGAGCTGATCAACCGGCTCGGACTGTCCGGCTCGATCTGGGGAATCATCCTGGCTGAGTCCGGCGGCGCCCACGTCATCATGGTCTTCCTTTTCGCCGGCTACTTCCGCCAGCTGCCGAAGGAGCTGGAGGAGGCCGCACGGATCGACGGCGCGGGATTCTTCCGGATCTTCTGGCAGGTCATGCTTCCGCTCGCCAAGCCGGCGATCGCCACCGCCATCATCCTGTCGCTGATGCGGGTCTGGAACAGCTTCCTCATCCCGCTTGTCCTCACACTGGCCAGGCCGGAGCTGCGGACCCTCGCCGTCGGCGTCTATTCGTTCCAGGGGGAGAACATGACCGACTGGTCGGGAATGGCGGCGGCGTCGACGATCAGCCTGCTGCCCATCGTCGTCATCTTCCTACTCCTGCAGCGCTACTTCGTCGAAGGAGTCGCCGGCGCCGTGCGCGGTTGACGTAGGAGTGTCGAGAGGATCGAGGGAGCCGCGACATGGCGCCGATGCCGCAAAGCCCACCAAATAACGAAAAATCATCGGTTGTTGGCTGGCAGGAAATGTCGGGACCTCATTAGGGACTGACACGCCTTGACGCTCACCTGCGCTGCGGCGTTGACTTCTAGACGCGCCGTAGGTCCGCGGCGACGTGACACGGTGGCACTGGCATCCGTTGCCTCGCTTGCAGCAGGCCTACGGGTAAAGGGTTTTCCCGTACGTGTGGAGGCGAAGCCATGTTCGTCATCGGTTTGGTTCTTCTCGTCGTTGCTGCCATCGTCGCGGTGGTCGGTGTCGTGACGAATCTCGGTTCCGCGGCAGCGATGACCGGCGATTTCACCATCTTTGGCTTTTCCGTGGGCGCTTACACCGGCTGGCTGTTCCTGTTCGGTGTCGTCGTGGGTGCGGTGGGGCTGATCGGGCTCGGGATCATGGTCCGCAGCCTCGCCAGGCAGCGGACGCGGCGTCGCGAACTCCGGGGCAGGCGTCGCGAGGCGAAGGAGTTCCGGGAGCGGGAGGAGAAGCTCTCCGGTGAGCTCGAGAAAGAACGCGCCGAGCGCGAACGGCTCGAGGCCGCATCCGGCACGGCTGGCGCCGCCGGCGCGGACACGGGCCGTGGCACCGGTGAAGGGGCGGAGAGAGGCGACACCGGGGAAGCGGGCGCAGACAGGCCCGCCGCCGAGGGTCCGCCGAGGCAGCGGACCGCGGGCGAGGAGGCCGGCGGTCTGCGTGAACGGCTCGGCTTCGGACACCGGACGAAGAAGTAGCTCCGGGCCAGCTGCCACCCGGCGAGCATGGTCGCGGTAGGCCCCGACGGCTCCGTCGGCATCGCCGCTCGTCGGCGGCCACTCATGCCGAGGATCGTACGACCAGTTGCGTCGGCAGGACCCGTGACGACGCAGGCTCGTGGCGGATGAGTGCGAGAAGGACCTCGACCATCTCCTTCGCCACCTGTTCCAGCGGCTGCCGGATCGTCGTCAACGGCGGATCCGAAGTGGCCGCGATGCTCGAGTCGTCGAACCCGCCGACCGCCACGTCGTCTGGCACCCGGCGACCCGACCGCCGCAGGGTCGTGAGGGCGCCCGAGGCAAGCAGGTCGGACGCCGCGAACACCGCGTCGATGTCCGGATTGGCACCGATCAGCTCACGCATCGCGCGCTTGCCGGCCTCGTAGCCGAAGTCGGGAGCGCAGACCGTCAACCGTTTCAGCGCCCTGCGCCCGAGGATGTCGCGGTAACCCTGGAGCCGGTCGTAGCCGCCAGCGGTGTCCTGTGGGCCGCCGATGATGGCGATGTGCTGGTGCCCGCGTTCACGGAGGTAGCGGGTCATCTGCCGGCCGCCTTCCCGGTCGTCGGCTGAGACGAAGGGAATCGTCACCTCATGGTCGAGCGGACGGCCACAGGCCACGGCCGGGATCTGACTCCGCTGGAGTGCGCCGAAGACCGGGTCGCCGCCGTGGGTGGAGACCAGCAGGACTCCGTCGACATGGCGGCTGTGGACATAGTGGAGGACGCGGTTCCGCTCCTCCTCGTCGGCCGCGACCATGAGGATGAGGCTGAGGCCCTCCTCGGCGAGTGCCTGGGTGCACGCCGGGAGCAGGACGCTGAAGTTCGGATCGGTGAACAGCCGCTCCTGCGGTTCGGAGAGTACGAAGGCGACCGCGTTCGACCGCTTGGTCACGAGGCTCCGAGCGCTGGCGTTGACCATGTAGCCGGAGTCGCGGACCGCCCGCTGGACCGCGGCGAGCGCGCCCGGACTCACGTAATGCCCGCCGTTGAGTACCCGCGACACGGTGCCCCTGGAGACCCCGGCAAGCTTCGCCACGTCGTCGATCGTCGGCATCCTGCGGTGCGTCGGCGTGGGGCCCGCGGCGCCCAACGCCTCGTTCGGGCCGCGCCGAAGGTCGGGTCCGGTCACGGAGGTCTCCAGTGGGAAGGATGGACGGTCGGTATCCGCGGTCTGTGAGCGATCACAGGGTCGCCGGCCTGCGTCCTTCCTGTCAATTCCCGCGAAGCTCCGCCAGTGGTGGCCACTTTGGCCGCCGGTTGCGTGAAGAGCTGCCTCGCGACTCTGCGGACAGTTAGTGTGACCGCTCACAGATTCCTGGTCCGGATGAGGATGAGGTGTGACCATGCGGGCGTTGTTTTCACGGCGGTTCCTGCTTGCCTCGGCGGTCACCGCCCCTGCTGTCGGTGCACTCGGAGTGCCAGTGGCCCATGCCCATGGAGGAATGGGACGTGCGCTGAGCGTGCGCGGCGCCGACATCGGGTTCACCCTGCAGGAGGAGGCGATCGGCAACCAGCTTCGCGACCCGCGGGGGAAGGTGCGTCCGATCGAGAAGATCCTCGAGGGCCAGGGCGCGACGCACGTCCGGTTGCGGGTGTGGACGAACCCGCCAGCCGGTTACAGCACCCTGGACTCGGCGCTGGAGCTTGGGCGACGCGCCCATCGGGCGGATCTGAAGATCCTGCTCAACCTGCACTACTCCGACTTCTGGGCCGACCCGGGAAAGCAGCCGACCCCCGAGGCTTGGCAGGGACAGGATCTGCCCACGCTTGCTGACACGGTCCGGCGTTACACCGCCCATGCGGTCGCGGCGTTCGCGGCGCAGGGTTCACCGGTCGACATGGTGCAGATCGGCAACGAGGTCACCTCCGGCATGCTCCATCCCATCGGGGAGCTGTATCCGACCGACGGGCGACCGCAGCAGTGGGAGGCGTTCACCACCCTGCTCAAGGCGGGAGCCACCGGCGCGCGGCAGGGTGCGCACCGTGTCCGACAGCCGAAGATCATGCTGCACATCGACCGTGGAGGCGACAACGGCGGCTCGGTGTGGTTCTTCGACCACATGCTCGAGTTCGAGGTGCCCTTCGACCTGATCGGCGAGTCGTACTACCCGATCTGGCACGGATCGCTCGCCGACCTCCAGGCAAACCTGGGCGATCTCGCCCCCCGCTACGACAAGGACATCGTGGTCGTCGAGACCGCCTACCCGTGGACCGCGGACAACGGCGACGACCTACCGAACTTCTACCCATCTGCCGAGCCTCTGCCGGACGAGGACACCTACCCCGCCACGCCGCAAGGGCAGGCCGCGTTCTTCGACGCGCTGCGCGAGATCCTGCTGGGTGTGCCAGGTGGTCACCGCCTTGGCTTCTTCGACTGGGAACCGGGATGGCTCCCGGGAGTGGGCTGGGAACCAGGAGCTGGCACGCCGAACGACAACCTCACCATGTGGGACTTCTCCGGACAGGCGCTGCCGTCCCTGCGGGCGTTCAGGCCCGCTGGCGTTGCCTGAGTGCCGGCACCGGGCGACGGGTGTCCTGCGCCGGCCGTCTCCTTGACGCTGTTTCGGTGTCCGACTACTTTCCGTACAGGCGAACAATGATTCCGCATCTTGGATGAGGATGTCGTCTGTCGAAGGAGCCGGTCGAGGTCCATGCCCCAAGCCGCAACGCCTCAAGGAGAGAACTGACATGGATCCGTCGTGCCTGAAGCACCGGCTTACGGATGAGGAACGGCAGACCTTCGACGAACATGGCCTGTTGCAGATCGAGGACGCGCTGAGCCCGCAGCAGGTCGAACAGCTCACCGCGGCAGCCGACCGCCTGCACGCGGATCATCTCGCGGCCGGCGAGCCCGCGGACAAGGCGATGTTCTACCCGAACTTCATTCCGGAGGACCCGGCGTTCACCGACCTCGTCGACTATGCGCCGATCCTGCCCAAGGTGTGGGGGATTCTCGGCTGGAACATCTCGCTCTACCACGCCCACCTCATCGTGACGCCGCCGTCGGGGCAGGCTCGCACGGACAAGACGTTCGGATGGCACCAGGACTCTGGCCGGGTCAACCGGGACATCGACTCCCATCCACGTCCGCGCCTGTCGATCAAGGTGGCGTACTTCCTTTCCGACACCAGCGCCGAGGGTCGCGGCAACTTCTGGGTGATCCCGGGCAGCCACAAGCACGACGACATGGACATCCCCGATGGGCAGGGCCAGCCCGCGGGCGCGGTTCCCGTTCTGGCCAAGCCAGGGACCGCCGTGTTCTTCGACCGGCGGATGTGGCACGCGGCCAGCCCGAACTGGTCCGACGTCACCCGCAAGGTGCTCTTCTACGGCTACGGCTTCCGGTGGATCCGTACGAAGGACGACATGACCGTCCAGGACCTGTGGCCGACGAGCGGCCCGATCCGCCAGCAGTTGCTTGGTGCCGGTGTCAATGCGAACGGCTACTACTCGCCGACCGACGAGGACGTGCCCCTGCGTGGTTGGCTCAAGGAGCACTGCCCGGAGGACGCCGAGTAGGCGTCGCCGGCGGCGGGACCCGACCCGTCGATGCCTGACGTCGCGTGATCCGTTCGCGTACCGCGGGGAGGAGCCTTGAGTTGATGAGGTGAAGGGACTCCATCGCGCGGGTATGGGAGATCCCGGGGAGACGTACCCAGTGGGCGAAGTGGTCGAAGCCCGTCTCCGCATGAAGGTCGGCCAGCCTGTCGGCCACCTGTTCGGGGGCGCCGACCAGATAGTCCGATGGGTCGAGCGACGTCGTCGACCAGAGGTCGGTCCCGGCGTCCGGCGTGGCGTCGGAGGCGATGCTGCGCTCCATGTAGGCGATTCCCGCTCCGGCCTCTGCCCAGGCCTGCTCGGCATCCTCTGCCACGTGGAGTATCCCGGTGCACACGCGGGCGAGGCGCCGCCGAGCCCCGCGTCGAGTCCCCTCCGGAGTGCTGGTCGGATCGCTCTCGCCCAGCACCTGGTCGAGGACACGACACCGGGCCCGCAGATCGCGGGGAGTCCCGCAGTAGAGGAGAACGCCGTCGCCGAGGCGGACGGCCCGTGCGAGCGCTCGCTGGCTCACTCCGCCGACGAGGATGGGCACAGGGCGCCGCGGGCTCGGCGTGATCGGAACGTCGTCGAGCGACCAACGCCTGCCCCGCATGCGTACGCGCCCGTCGGTGAGGGCCTGCCGGACCACCTCCAGGCCCTCCTCGAGCAGGGACGGTCGAAAGCGACGGTTGACGCCGAACGCGGCGAACTCGTGTTCTGCGTAGCCTTGCCCGACCCCCAGGACCAACCGACCGCCCGAGATCAGATCGACGACGGCGGCATCCTCCGCGACGCGGAGCGGATGATGCAGCGGGAGGACGAGGATGTTGGTTCCGATCTGGATCTTCGTCGTCCGTGCCGCGATGGCGCCGGCCATCACCAGCGGTGACGGAAGGAGTCCGTCCGGGGTGAGGTGATGCTCTGACATCCAGACAGCGTCGAAGCCGAGTCGATCCGCCTCGGCCACTTCTTCCAGGCACTCGGCGAGGTAGGCGGCCGTGGTCTGCCTGTGCGGGAGAGGCTGCCGGAAGTCGTGCAGGATCCCGAACGTCGGCACCGATATCACGCGCTCACGAAGTCCAGCGGTGGGCCGACACGCGTGGCGAACGGTTCGAGCAACCCGTCGAAGTCCACGGCCGGCTGGGCATAGAGGTCCGGGGGTACGCCGATGCAGAAGGGCACGCGGAACTCGTCCGCGACGCGCGAGGGCTCGGTTGTCATGGCGCTGAACGTTCGCAGGCCGCTACTCGGCTGTCGAACATTGTGCATGATGTGGTGGAATCCGATGCACTTCCAGCATCGGAGGGACACGAATGGAGATCGAGAACCTGCGCGGTTTCGTCGCGGTCGTGGAGCACGGGCACCTCGGAATGGCGGCGACCAGCCTCCGGATTCCGCAGTCGACGCTCACTCGCCGGATCCAGCGCCTCGAGGCGGAGCTGGACTGTCAGCTCCTCGACCGTTCCGCCCGTCCGATCGCTCCTTCTGCCGCCGGCCGGATCATCGCCGAGCATGCCCGGACCGTCGTCGGGACCGCCGATCGCGCTACGCGACAGGTGCGGGCGCTCCTCGACGGACAGGGTGGGACGATCCGGATCGGATACGTCCAGTCCGCGACCTTCGGTTGGGTGGCACGCCTGCTGGCTGTGGCACGGCGGCGGAAGGTCGACGTCGAGCTGCAGGCGGCACCCACCATCCGCCAGCTCGAGGCCCTTCACGACCACCGGGTCGACGCCGGTGTGGTGCGCCCGTCCTCCGCTACGGCCAATCCGGTCGGACTACGATCCGCCGTCCTGTCGCGGGACACCCTCCACGCCGTGGTCCCCAGGCGGCACTCGGCAGCGAGGTCGGATGCCGTCGAACCCTCCGACCTTGCCGGTGAACACCTCGTGCTCTATCCGGAGCAGGAAGGGCCCGGGCTTCGGAACCTGTTGGACGGGTGGCTCGCACGAGAGCGTCTCAGCCTTGCCCGCTGGCCGGTCCGCATCTACGACGCCTGGGACGCACCCTCGGCCGCCGCGCTCGCTGGTGCCGGTGCCGGCATCGCGATCCTTCCGGGTCCCTTGCCACCGCTTCCGCGTACCGTCACCGCCGTCCCGCTCCTGGCGGCACCCCGCCTCGAACTCGCCCTCATGTGGCATCCCGTCAACGACTCGATCATCGAACCTTTCGCCACCGCACTCACCAGCGAAGTTGCGACCGGCACCTGACTGGCGACAGCCTCGGACCGAGCCAGGACTGCCTGCGCCACCCGCACGGTGCAGACGGTCCGGCGATCGTCGAGGGGATCGCCGCGGAGCTCGCGTCACGCGCACCGGCAAGGCCGCCACCAAATCGGGCGTCAGGCCACTCGGCGGTTACTCCGCCTCGGACAGCAGGATCCTTGCCTCGCGGAGCACCCAGTCCATCTCGCTCGGCCTGGCGAAGAGCCCATAGCGGAGGTGTTCGACCGCGATCTCGGCCCCGATCGGAAGCCGGACGTCGGACGGCGTCGTGTCGTCAAGCTCCTTACGAAGCAGGGCGACGACCTCCGAGTCGGCCCGCTCCCAGGTCGCGGCGACGGCGTACATCCGGAGCAGGTCTGCGCGCGAGTCGCCCGCCCGCGCCCCTTCCCAGTCGAACACGGCGGCTATCCCACCGTCGCCGACGAGCAGGTTGCCGAGATGGAAGTCGCCATGCACGATGTCGCCGACGCGGAACACCTCGGGATCGGCAGCAGCGGCCACTTCGAGCGCCCGGTCAAGGACCGCGAGCACCTGAGGGTCCTTGGTCGCCGAGCGTAGCTCCTCGCCCCTCTGGACTCGGGCGATCAGTGCCCTGCCCCACTGGTTGTCGGCCGCGGGTGGTGCCGCCCCCTCGTGAGTACGCCAGAGGCGGACCAACTCGCTGGCCGTCGTTGGCGTGAGTCGATCGGGAACGCTCCCGGAGAGGTACTCCTGCACGGTGTAGACGTCGGCATCGACGACTCCCACATCCAGGTAGCGCGGCGCCGGGTAGCCACGCTCTCTCAACAGGGCAACGAGACCCACCGCGCACTGCACCTTGTCCAGAGCCAGTTCGGGCCAGGCAGGAAGCACTTTCAACACCGCACAGGCTCCTGCCGTGGTGTGGATGTGGAAAGCCCCGAAGTATCCACCGGCCAGCTGTTCGACCACCTGCAGGTCGAGGGCGTCTGCGATGTGATTGACCCGCTCGGTCATGGCCGAGGCCTCGGCCAGGACGCGCCGCGCGACGGTGACAGGTATGGCTCCGGCATGCCCGGCCACTATAGGGCCGCCAAAGGCGGATCCCGCGATGTTCCTGGACCACGGACACCTGTTCGAGGCTCTGCTCGGCGTCAGGGGAGTGCGGTTCGTCGTCCTGCACCTGCTGGCGCCGTTGCACACCCAGGTGAGCGCGAACCTCGGAGCTCGGAGTGTACGAATCCGTTGGTGAGGAGAGTGGGAATCCCTTGCCCGTGATGAGAAAACTCTCCTCGAAGGCATCGGTTGGGGGAATCGCGCGCTTTGCCCTTTTGTCAGGGCCGAGGAGGGGTGCGCGGGTAGACTGCAGGCCGGTTGTCGCCGTAGGCGGTTGGTTTCATATGCCGCACATCACGGCAGGAGATCCCCAGGTAGCAGGGCGCCTGCGCGACGTTCCTGGTGCCGCTGCCGCAGGGCAGCCCACGCACGAGGCGTGATCTCGGCTGAGGGGGGCCAACGTGATCGGTGTCGCTCCTGCCCACACCGGCATGGACGTCGGACGGTTCACGCGGCGCCGCGTCATGATCGTGTCGGCGAAGATCGGCGGCGGGCACGATGCCGCCGGCCGGGCGCTTCGTGAAGCGGTGCTCCAGCGCTGGCCGGGCAGCGAGATCCACTGGGTCGACACCCTCGACCGGATGGGGCCGGGCGTCGGCCCGGGCTTCTGCTGGATCTACACCTCCAGCGTCGAGCGCGCACCCTGGCTGTACGACTTCTTCTACGGCGCGAGCTGGCGCCTTCGCTTTCTGGCGCGCGGCTCAAAGCGCTTCACCGGTAGCTGGGCGGGGCGAAGGCTGGCCGGCGAGATCGATGCGTTCGTTCCCGGCATCATCCTCAGCACCTACCCGCTGGGCAGCGCCGGCCTGTCCTGGCTTCGCCAGCATCGCGGGCTCGCGGCGCCCACGGCGGCGTGGGTGAGCGATTTCGCACCACATCCGTTCTGGGTCCACGGCGGGATCGACACGACGTACGTCGTCCACGAGGCGGCGGTCGCGGGTGCTCGCCTCGCCGACGCCTCCGCCCGCGTCGCGGTGTCGGCGCTGCCGGTGGAGAAGGCGTTCCGGCCGGGTGACGCGGCGAGCGCCCGGCAGCATTTCGGGCTGCGCGCGGACGCGTTCGTCATCCTCATCGCCTGTGGCACGTTCGCCTTCGGTATGCGCGACTCGATGCTGCGGACGCTGCTCGCGGCGGACCCACGGGTCCAGGTCGTCGCGGTGTGTGGGCGCAACGACACGGTGTTGGCCCGGCTGCGAAGCCTCGGCTATCCGCACGACCAACTGCTGCCCCTCGGCTGGGTGGACGACATGCCCCGGCTCAACCAGGCGGCCGACGTGGTGGTGACGAACGCCGGAGGCGTGACAGCACTCGAAGCCGTCGCGAGCGGTAGGCCGGTGATCATGGCCGAGCCGATTCCCGCACACGGCATCGCGAACGCGAGCCTGATGACGGTCGCCGGACTCGCCGAACTGTGCATGTCGCAGGAGCAGCTCGCGGCCCGCGTACGTGCGGCTCTCACCGGCTGGAGTGGGCCGCCCGGAGTCGGTCCGGCGGCCGACGCCGGCCGGTCCCACGCCGACCCGCCGACGAACGACATGCCAGCGAACGACCCGCCGACGAACGACATGCCAGCGAACGACATGCCAGCGAACGGTGTACGCGGCACTGCCGTGACCGGTGGGCTGACCGCCGAGTTGATTGATGAGTTGACCGATGAGCCCGCGGCGACGTCCTTCTGCGCGGCACCGTCGCGGCCGTGGCCGATGCGCCCGGCGGACGCATTCTTTGCCCGGGTCGAGGACGGCGGGCCACCCCAGGAGATCGGCGTCGTCGTCGAACTGGACCGCCTCGCCGACGGACGGGCGGTGACGCTCGACCAGATCAGGGCGACGGTCGCGGCGCGGGTCCCGCACCTTCCGCCGCTCCAGTGGCAGCCGATGCGCCGCGGTCATCAGTGGGGTTGGGCGGTACGCAGAGACGTCGACGTCGCCGCACTCATCACCGAGCGGTACGCCCGGTCGGACGAGGACGTCGCGGACGTTCTCGACGAGGTCTTCTCCACGAGGTTGCCCCGCGACCGGCCGGTCTGGCGGATGGTCCTGATCCACCCGCCGACGGGCGGACGGAGCACGCTGGTGATGAAGGTCCATCACAGCCTCGGCGACGGGTTGTCGGCCCTCGGGCTCCTCACCTGGCTGTTCGACACGGAGCCGGGTGCAGGTGCGGGCGCCACACCAGGCGACCGGCACGCAGACCGACCGACCACCAGCGCGGTCGATGCCCTGCGCGGTCTCTGGCACCTCGCGACGCGCGGTCGTGCCCCCCGGCATCCGCTCAACCGGCACCCGTCCCATCGCGCGGTGCTGACTGTCCCACTGCCCGCCGCCGAGCTCCGCAAGGCCGCGCGCCGCCTCGATGTCCGTACGTTCGAACTCGTTCTCGCCCTCGTGGCCGAGACCCTCGACCGCCTTCTGCGTCCGGCGGACCTGCTCGGCAGCGGACCGCTGCGGGCGTTCGTCCCGCTCAGTGGCCGGCCGCGGTCGGACGAACGGATCTTCGGCAACTGGACGACGGCTGTCCCGGTGGAGCTTGCGATGGGTCCGATGCGGCCGGCCGAGCGCCTCGCACGGATCCGGAGCGAACTACGCCTGGGCGTGTCACGCGGCGAAGCCCTCGCCGCCGGACTCGTCATGCGTGCGGTGGGCCTGCTCCCGGGTGCTCTTCACGGATGGTTCGCGCGAACGACGTACTCCGATCGGTATCTCAACCTCGTGGTGTCCTACCTCCCCGGCCCGAGGGGTACGCACCGGATGGCCGGCGCGCGCGTGCACGCCCTCTATCCGGTGGCCCCGCTGACCCGCAGGGTTCCGCTGTCGATCGGGGTGATCACGACCGACGAGACGGCGGGTGTGGGCATCCTCGCCGACCCGGCGCTGGGCCTCGACCGCGCGACCGTGGCCAAGACCTTGGGGCAGGCTTACGCGGAGCTGGTGGAGTCCTGACATGCCGCACACAAGCGTCGCCATCTCTGTGCCTTTGGCGATCTGTGCGGCGGCGTCGTTCGGTGCGGCGGCGGCCCTGCAGCAACGGGCGGCCCGACGGGTCCCCGAAGCCCGCCTGACGAGTACCCGACTCCTGCGGGACCTGCTCCGGCAGGAGGGGTTCGTCCCCAGCATCGGCCTGGCGGCGATGGGTTTCGTCCTGCAGGGCATGGCGTTGGCGTTCGGCCCGCTGACGCTGGTCCAGCCGTTGCTGATCACCGGAACGCTGTTCTTCATCGGGTTCGCCTGCTACCTGAATCGACGCCCGGTGGATGTCGTCCTGGTGCTGGCGGCATCGCTCGCGCTCGCCGGGTTGACGGCGTTCATCCTCGTGGCCCGACCGCAGACCGGTGCGGCCCACTTCGACACCGCCGGCGCCTTGCCGTTCGCGGTGGGCATGGTCGCCGTCGTCGGCGTGTGTCTGGCGTTGGCGACGCGGCTGAGCGGTGACGCGCGGGTCCTTCCCCTCGCCGTCGCGACGGCGGTCTGTTACGGCGTCGCGGCCGGCCTGCTGCGAAGTCTCGCCTCCGAGTTCGACGGCGACCTGTTCGCCCTGGCCGGGAGATGGCAGCTCTACGCCCTTGCTGTTGTCGGTGTGGCGGGGTTCTCACTCAACCAGCAGGCCTACCAGAAGGGCCTCCTCGGCACCCTCGCGGTCGCGACCATCACGGTGGGGGACCCGGCGGTCTCGATCGGGGTCGGTATCGCGTGGTTGGGGGAGTCGATCCGTGGTGGTCCCGCGGCGACCGTCGGCGAGGTGGTCTCGTTGCTCGTCGTCGCCGGCGGAATCCTGTTGATCCACACCCGGTCCCAGTGGCTCACCCAGCGCCTTCGCGGACACGACCTGCCTGACGCGTTGCATGACACGCGGCGACGCTCCGGCGGCTATCTGGAGGCGCCCTGTCCGGACGAGGGTCCAGGCAGGGGCGGCCGGGAACCGCGAGGATCCTGGCCCGTGACGGACCCACGCGAGCCACGCCGGCAGCGCGACGACGGACCCCTAGATCGTTGAATCGGAAATTCGGGCTGGCCGTCGGCTCAGTGATCGTAGGCGATGAGGGATCGCTTGACAGGTGCGTCGATCGTCCAGTCGTGCCGGATCGCGGCGCTGAGGGCGAGGACGGCCTGGCCCCTGCGGCCCGGTGGCTGGTGCCGCTTCAGTCGCTGATTTCCGGGGCGTAGAAACTCGGCAGGGGCTGCGGCCCCGTGTACCTCTGACACTCGCAGGGCTCTTGCACGTTCCCGACCCAACGGCCGCCGTCCCATTTGCTGACCTCTTTGGTCGCTCGGCAGCAGCCGTCCTCGCCGTGGAACGACACGGCGTGTCCACACGCGCAGACAGGCTTGCGCTCGCCAAGTTCGCCGCGGCGTCGCCGATTGGGCAGGAACCGACCAATGGCCACGCCTGCCGCGAAGATGCCGGCGCCAAGGAGCATCTCGAGCATGACCCGAGCGTACGCCAAGGTCCGGGATGATCCGGTCAGACGATCTAGATGGCCATCTAGCGCTTGTTGAGTTTCGACACGATGGCGCGGATCTTTGCCTGGGTACGTGGGTCGCTGGCTGCTGCCTGCAGCCGGTCCTGCGCCTTCGTGACCGCCTGCTGGATTCGCGGGTCCTTTGCGATCTGCTCCACCCTGACCTGCGCGGTATGGAGGTAGCTCTGCGTACGAGGGTGACGCACCAGCCGCTGCGCCTCTGCCATCACCTTCTCGCCCTGGCGACTTCGAACAGCTGCACGATCCGGTCGAGTAGCGATGACGCCACAATGCCTCCTCTGGTTGGTACGACGTCTGGGCAACGCTTGGCGCGGCGGTACGGGTTCCGCGCCCTCCGCGGGGAAGCTGCGGCGGTCGACCTCTCCCTGACACAGTGAGCGGTTGAGCCTCCGTGCGCCCGAGGTTGCGGTAGGTGCGATGGCGTGCGTGGGGCGGTTCTGGCGCTCTGACCGACCCTGGTCACCGGTTTCGCGCGCCGGCGTTGCCCAGCGCGGATAAGTATGACAACTTACTCTGCATTAAGTATGACAATACGCGAAGGGTGTCACGGCGCGAACGGACGGAACGTGCCCATGTATCTGCGAAGAGGACTCACTCGTCCACTCGCGTCTTTGGTGGTCGAGTTGGCAGCTGAGAAGGAGCGAAGGTGACTATCACTGTCTCAAGTCGCACCCTGGCGATCACCATGCTGACGATGCTCGCCGTACTCATCGGCTCGATTGGTGTGGCGGGGGCGCAGGCCCGAGCGGATCACACGACGGCGACGGGAGCAACCGAGCCCGAAGGCGCCCTGCCGGACCACACTGCGGATGTGCGGCGACTCTTCACAGAGCTGACCAAGGAGTGGCCGGCCAACCGGACCATCAATGTCGTTGTTCACGGCCACAGCGTCCCGTCCGGCTATCACCAGACACCGCAGGTCAAGCCCTTCGAGTCCTACCCCTTCATGGTGTACCAGGGCCTGAACGCGCGGTTCCCGACCGCAGTGATGAACACCATCACCACGTCGATCGGTGGCGAAAACTCCGTGCAGGGAGCAGCGCGCTTCCGCCGCGACGTTCTGAGGCACCAGCCGGATCTGCTGCTGATCGACTACGCCATCAACGACACAAACCTCCCTCTCGACGAGGTGGAGAGAGCCTGGCGCGACATGATCACGGTGGCGCGTAGGAACCACGTCCCCATCGTGCTCCTCACCCCGACCGGAACCGTGCCCCATGACCTCAGCAACCCGGACGACCCGCTCAGCATCCGGGCTGAGTTGATTCGGCGCCTGGGCGGGGACTACGACATCCCCGTCGCGGACGTGAGCGCCCGGTGGCAGGAGGCGCTGGACTCGGGGACGCCGAAGGAGTCGCTCCTCAGCCACTACTACCACCCCAACAAGGCGGGGCACGAACTCGCGGCCGCAGAGATTCTGCGCACCATCGACGCGATGCGCGCAGAGGCGGGCCAATCCTCTTCGTGACACCGGCCTTGGGTTTTCGTACACGTGGTTGACCAGAATCGCAAGGAGAGAAGTGTCAGGGATCGAGTTGCGCTACGCGCGTGTGCGTACCCCCAACACCGAGACCGTTGTACGAGATCTTCGCTCAGGGGATTTCAGGGCCTGTGACGACATCGTGCAGAGCCTGCCGTACTTCTTCGGCAGCGACGTGGGCGTGGTTGCCTGTGCGCGGGCAGTCAGGACCCAGCGCGGTTGGGTCGCCGAAGAGTGCGGGCAAGTGAACGCTTTCCTCGTTGTGGACTATCCGCTGCCATCGGCTCCTGAAATCACCTGGATGGCCGTGCGGGCGGGATTCCGTCGGCGCGGTCTCGGCCGAGCGCTGATAGATCGCGTCGTACGGGAGCTACGCGCCGCCGGGGCCCTGGTGCTGTCCGTCCTCACCCTGGCGGCCTCTGTGCCTGAAACCGGGAGCGACACCTACGCCGGAACCCGCGCCTTTTACCTGTCCAACGGGTTCCTTGCTGTCCGCGAGATCCATCCGCCTGGGTGGGACAGCCAGGCCCTCCTCCTGGCTCGCCCGCTCGTACGAAACTGAGTCGTAAAGGCCCGAAGGCTTACGGCGCGTCGAGGGCTTGTATCAGTACTGTCGGTCGCGAATCCGACTCCGATGTGAAGGAGTTTCGTGCCGATGCCGTACACGCCCCGGTCCGGCCCCAGGCCGGTGTCGTGCGGGGGCAAACTCGGTGACCAAAACGGTCGCAAGCGCCTGTTCAAGGGCGCCATCGTGATCTTTCTCGTGGGTTCGGTCCTGTGCGGGCAAGTCCCGGTCGACGCTGGAGTTGATCGGCTTGCGTGCCCTGCAGGGCGTAGGCGGCGTCGGGCTGATGGTGCTGGCGATGGCGATCGAGGGGGGACGTCGTCGGCCCGCGAGAACGGGGCCGCTACCAAGGAAGTCTCGGCGGGCGCGTTCGGGATGGCCAAGCGTCGCTGGTCCGATGCTCGGTGGCTTCTTCGTCGACTACCTCACCTGGCAGTGGGGTCCTCTACGTCAACCTGCCCCTCGGAGTCCTCGCGTTGGTGGTGGTCGGGGCGACGTTGCCAACGCGCATGGAGGTGACGGGCAGGATCGACTTCGCGGGTAGGACGCTATTGGCCGCGGCGGCGGCCGGCCGGGTCCTGGGCACGTCGTGTGGCGGCACGACGTACCCGTGCGGCGCCCAGCATCGGCCTGTTCGCCGGTGCGGTGGCCCTCGGACTGCCCTGGGCGGTCGTGGAGCGGCGAGCAGCCGAGCCGGTCCTGCCACTCTCACTGTTCGGGCTTCGCGTGTTCACTGTCTGCGCGGCGATCGCCGCGCGATCGGCTTCGCGATGTTCGGTACTATCGCATATCTGCCGGCGTTCCTGCAGGTGGTCCACGGCGTGAGACCGACCATGTCCGGTCTGCACATGATCCCGATGGTCCTCGGCATTCTGATCGCCTGGGTGGTGAGCGGGCAGCTCGTGACCCACACCGGGCGGTACAAGGTTTCCGATCGTCGGTACAGCGGTGACCGCGGTCGGTCTCTTCCTGTGCGCACAGCTGGACGAGTTCTCCACGACCATTTCATGAGCATTGCCTTCTGGTGCTGGGCACAGGGCTCGGCCTCGTCATGCAGGTTCTCATCACCGATCATCCAGAACGCTGTCAAGCCGGGCGGACTGGTCGATGTTCGCCGGCACCCCCTCCTGTTCGTGTTGGCTGGACTGCAGCTGATCTGGGGACTCGCCGGTCTGCTCAGAACCACGATGTTCCTGGTGGCGTCGACCGGCTTGGGCATCACCTGGAACTACCGTCTGGAGCTGGATCTTCATCGGAATGGCAGTTCTGACCGGGCTGACCGGTCTGGCAGGTCTCCGCCGTGTGGCTCCGCTCGGTACGCCGGCAACTTCCTGGCGTCGGTTTTGGTGTTTGCGAACTTCCTCACCCCGCGATGCCCATCTGGTCGTTGATCATGATCGGTAGAGGCATCCTCGCGATCTACGCACTTGCGGCACGCGGCAGTGAATTCTGCGCCGGCGACGGTGCCGGCGCTCGCTGGTGCCTGCTGCGACGGCCCCTGCGATGGGGCGAGACATGGGTGTCGGTAATTGTGCGTGGCGTTTTCGCCGACTCATGGTCGAGGCAGCAGTTGTGGGTCCTCGGTGTAGACGTAGCTGAACCGGCCGTCGGGTGCAGCGTCACCGTGCAGGTAGAAGTCCATGACGTCGCCATCGTCCTGCATGTTGTCCGCCCACTTGAACTCGAGCTGCAGCCGTCCGTGGTCGTCTACAGCGTGCCGGAGGAACCGTCGTGGCACTGCGATCTGAATCTCGCTGCCGGAGACGCGGACGTCGACCTTCTCGACCTTCTGCCAGGCCCAGCCGCGACTGGTTCGTTCGAGCCACGTTCGGTGGCGGTCGGCGCCGATGCGGTTGACCGCAACGTCGAAGCCCTTCCATCCGTTGGTTCCGTCGCCATCGACATTGACGAGCAAGGTCATCCAGTTCCGGTTCGCGTCCGTACCGGTGATCGCTTCAGCGGTGCGCGCGTAGAAGTAGACGTATCGGTCGTCGCGGGCAACCTTGAGCTCCGCGAAGTCGTTACGGCCGGTGTCGTTGGTATATGTCGCGCCGCCGAATCCAGGGTGATTACGCTCCACGGTATCTCCGGTGAAGTCGCGGTAGGCGGGCTGCACGTCGTTCCACTGCGAGAACGGACCATCGATGTCGATCGAACGCTCATTGCCTGGTGACGCCTGGGTGCCGAGGCCCTTGTACTGCCGGATGAAGTCGACCAGTTGCAGGTAATAGTTGTCGTTGTAGCCGCCCTTCATCGGTTCGGCGTCGCGGCTGAACTCGACGGTTGCCTGGTCGACGAAGAAGATCGGTCGTTCCGGCGGTCCGTCGAAGCGTTGTGCCACCCACTCGTTCCAGCCGGTGACCATTACCATCCTCGGATCGACCGCGAGGGCGTGCTCCCACTGTTCGGTGAAGTTGTAGCCATGCAGGTAGGCGTTGGGGTCCGGGTCGAGCGCGCCGTCGTGGAAGCTGCGCGACCAGTTGTTGCCATAGCCGTAGAATGGCTGGTCACTGAACGGAAGGTTGTTGTGAATGCCGACGGCGACGTTGACCACGTCCGGCTCGCCGTCGACGTAGAACACCTCCTGCGGTCGGGTGAAGCTGATCCATGGGAAGCCGTACGGCTTCATCGGCTCGATCGGCCACTGGTTGCGCCGGAAGGTAAAGAATTCGCGGACCTCGTCGGACACCTGATCGGGATCACCGATGATCAACGGTTTGCCGTCCAACTCGAACCACAGTTCCGGATAGCGCCGCGGCTCGTACAGGTCCGCGTAGATGTTCTCGATCGTCTCTCCGGAGCGGGCGTTCGTGTAGAAGACGACCTGTGGCACGTCCCAGCCCTGGCGGCGAACGTCGTCGAAGACACCCAACAGCTTGTCGTACACGCCCTTGTAGGTGAATGCGTTCGTCGTGTCGAAGACCAGGAAGTCGACCTGGGCGATGGCCAGCATTTGGGCGTGCTTGCGTAACACCCACGCGTCATCGCTGAAGTAGTAGTCGAACAGTGACTCCCCCCAGTGGTGGAACGCCCCGCGCGGCCCCCACGCCGGGTGGTCGGGGTCGTATACCGCCTCAGGGGTCTCGGCGAGGATCTTTGTGATGTTGTACGGCCCGGTGCGAGTGTGCTGTCCGAGCCAGAGGAAGTAGAAGAGTCCGACGTGCCGATCCTCGCGCGGAGCAGGCACCTCGCCGTGGTGCGACAACTCTCGTCCGAGGTCGTCGGTGCCAGCTAGGTAGCCGAATTCGAAAGGCCCCGGTGTCGTGTCGATGTTCTCGATCACTGGGGCCTCGCTGATACGTCGTTCCGGAGATGTCGACGCCGCGGCGCCAAGACCAGGGCTGGTCATAGCGCTGACGAGTACGCTGACCAGCACCGCTAGACCGAACCGACCGGGCCAGCGGAGCACGCCGCGTCGACTCGGTGACCGGACGGCAGGCGGGAACGTCGATGGTACGGACATGAGAGACCTCCGATAGGTGTTGCCGCACCACGGCGACGGCGGTCAGTGGCTTCACCTGCAGGGCGACGTCGAATGCGCCAGGAAGCTCGCAACCGAAATTGAACGTGGTGATCCTCAGTTCCTCGACACGGGTACGCGGGAGATATCCACGTTGCTGGACGACAGAAAGGGCATGGAGCAGAAACGGCAATAGATCGGTTCGGATCGAGCGCCAACGGCCGTCCTTGATGCTGGGATCCCAGAACTCGCTGCCAGGCATCACTGCGATGAACTGGTTGGTCTGGCCGGTGCGCAAGAATGCCAGCCGCGGCGACACCGGAGAGGAACGTACGGCGCTCCATGAGCCCCCCTTGAAAGGCGCTTCCTCACCCCGATTGACGCGGAGCCTTGATGAGCGGGACCCGGGGGTCAAGGACCTTTCATATCCGTGAACTCCTCAGGGCGAACTAGCCACGACCGTCGAACATCACCCGGTATAGACCTGGCAGCCACGTTCACTGCTCTGCCGTTCTGCGGATGTTGTGCAGGTCCTGCGCGCCGGGTCAGGCGATGTTCTGCCAAGCGGTTTCGAACCACGGCCAGACACTGCTGTTGATGATCCGCTCGGCGGCGGCGCGTGCGGCTTCAACCGTTGCCGGTCGTGCCGCCTGGCATGGCCGACGACATCCGCGACTCCGGCCGCGAGGGCGGGCGTGACCAGGCCGGCGCCGCCGTATACGGCGTCGCGGCTGTCCCAACCGGCGAGTCCGGCGAACTCGGTGGCCAAGGCTTCGTCGTACGCCGGCATCGTGGTGTCGGCGCGACGTGCGGCGGACGCCAGCACGCGCCAACGCTCCTCGAGCTCCCAGCCCAGCCAGATCAGCCAAGGATATGGGTGTACGCCGAGCACACGAGGCCGGAAGATGCCGGGACGTGCAGCGACGGGGAGCTCGAAGGCAAGGGTGCGCCCGATGCGGTAGTAGTGGACGATGAGCTCGGCAGCCGCGAGGTACGCATGAGCCCGCCGGTCGAGCGTGGCCACCACATCGCTGTCGTGCCAGGGCAGCCGATGCCGGGGACTGCTCGGGCGTACTCATGCTCAGCCGGGTCGTAGCGGGCCAGCACGTCTCGACGGGCTGGGGCGTAGCCGTCATAGCCTCAGTCGGCGCCGTGGTCCTCGGGAGGGCGCGACGGCTGTGGCTTCATCCATGGAAACTCCACCGTCGCAGAAACCGATCACGGTGACTAGACACACCCATCAGGGGATCGGCCATGTCAGAGACATGGACTCTCAAGCACGACGGCGTGCTGCCATTCGGAGGCGAGTACGGCGGGTTCGTTCACGTCCGCGCGTACGTGGCAGGCGACGAGGTCGCTCCGATCGTCCTCGTCGGCGAGTTCAGCGACCCCGAGGGCATCCCAACCGCGGCGAGGGCGGTCTTGTGAGGTCGATGGCGAGTCAAGTCAGCCTGTCATCCCGGCCAGGTGTGACTCTGCGGCGGAGCGGGCTCTTGTGCGGCGACCCAGCCAGGTCAGACTCGACGGTGGCGTCTCAGCCGCTGCGGTCGGTATGCACCCATTCTCCGAACGAGATCCGCACGATCTGGTCCCCTCGGCCGATCGCCCAGCCACAGACGGAACATGGCTGCTCGATCGTGGCGATCACGACGTGCTTGTCATCTCTGCGTTGCGTGGTTGCTCTGGCTGTTCGGTCCCATGACCGCCGTTCCCTTCAGTGGCGGCGGTCTAGCCAGATCTTGCTGGCCGTGGGCGACTGAGGCTGAGGCCAAGGCGCATCCACGCCGCCTCCCTTGGTGATCACGCTCAACCTCGAGGGAGGACGCTATCGATGATCATCACAGCAGCGACGAAGGGCCACACGGCAGGACTACCTGTCGGTTCCTGACGGCCTCCTTGCGTGCGAGGGCGTCGTTGCGGGAGAGAGACTGCTCGCGCTCGCTGCCGATTGTCAGCCGCTGAGGCAGCTGACCGGCGTGTTGCCTCGCGTCCGTTGTTGGACGTTGACGCGCCGGCCGTTGACAGTGGCTGAAAGCCCTTCTACGTTCCCTAAACACCAACTACTAAAACGCTTAAGTGAGCTAGTTGTGCGCCGGTGCGGAGCCGTGCTTGAGCCGCCGCCTGCCGCAGCTACCACGGCTAGGAGTTGACGTGGCTTCACCAACAGCAGGCGGACGAGCGCGCACCACGCGACGGACCTTCGTGGCGCGGGCCGGTGCAGCTTCTGCCTTGTTGGCCTTGGGTGGTCTGGCGCGTCCATGGTCCGCCTGGGCGGATGCCGATGCGACGTCTGCGGGTTCACTGTCGAAGCCGCCGCGCAGTGCGGACCTTCGTGAGACGGGCGACCTGCAAAGGCGATGGATGAGCCTTTCCGGCAGCCGCCTGGTGGTCAATCCGTTCGACTTCAACACGAGTCTTCGGCCGGCGGAATACAACAACGGCTCACACCTTCCACTTCATGTGGGCTACTACGCGGCCGCTCATGCGCACCGCCTCCTCGACACGCTGATGTTGTACCGGAAGCCGGAAGGACGCACCGGCGGACTCGACGTGGCCTGGGCGGACGAGTTTGAGAGCCTTAGCGAGGACTGGATCGCCGATCCGGGTCTGGAGGCGACTGTCTCAGACGGTCAGTTGCGCCTCAATCTCAGTTCGGATGCCAGCAACTGGTGGGGCTCAGTTCAGCGCTAGGTCGAGGTTGACCTGGACGAGAGCCCGTATATCGAGGTATCGATCACCGAACTGGCCGACGCTTGGGCGCTGCGTGTCAACGACGGCGGCGCCGACATCACCATCCAAGGCGACACCAACGACCAAGGCCAATTCACCTATGACCTACGTAAGCTCACCGGATGGCAGGGCATGAAACGGTTCCGAGTCCGCCTGGTCGTCGCCGTATGGGAGAAGCCTGCGAAGTTCGACTACGTCCGAATCGTCGGCGTACGCAGTGCCGTTGAGGACGCTCAGTCGTTCGAGACCGCCTGGCTGCCGCATGAGCTTCCCGCCACCGCAGAGTACGAAAGTGGCGCCTCGGTCGAGCTGCACGACTACTTCGCTGAAGAGAACACACTACTTCGGTCACTGTCATTCGATCTCGCAGACCCGACGGATCTGGGTTGGTTGATTGGTGGCCGGTACAAGGGTGATGTGTCCTGGGACGGGAGTGCCCGCGTGCTCACCGTGGCGACCGACGCTTACACCTATGCAGTGGCACTTCCTGACGCGTCGTCTGGGAAGCTCGAGTACTACCCGCGCCTGGTTGACTTTCTCAGCGACACAGGTGCCGTGGATTCCCCAGGCAATGAGGGATACTGGGCGGTAAAGCTGACGGCGGCGTCCGATGGACCGCTTCCCATAGCGCTGGGCTTCGCGACAAGCCAGGAAGGTGCCGACGTGGCGGTACGGCGAGCTACTGCGACAGCTCGCCGCGGTGACTGGACCATCCTGCGCGCTATGCAGGAGCGTTCCTGGACCAGGTACCTCCAGTGCCAGGTGCCTCATCCCGCCGTCTTTGACCTCGTGGCCGCACCTGCGGGCTGCCCACGAGAAGGCTGCCCAGAGGTTACCCCTGATCAGGTCCGAGACACCTACTACAAAGCATGGATCTTCGCCGCAGCCAACGTGCTGCCACCCATGCCAGAGGTCGACTTCCCATACCCCCAGCTCGCAACGGGGAAGCCGTCTATGTGGGCCTTTGGCGCTCCTCAAGCGAGCGCGTCCGCAACCTGGGAGAGCATGCTGCAGATACAGTTCTACGGTTATGCAGACCCTGCAGTGGCGTGGAACGCCTTCCGCGGTTTGATGTCCCTCGTCGACGAAACAGGGGCCCTGGCGGGTGAGGTGCTACCTACTCGCGCCGCGCAGACGGCGATGGTTCTCTACCACCTGAGCGGCGACCAGAACAGGTTGAGGGACATCTACCCCTCACTGAAGCGACACCTTATTTGGAAGAAGGATAACCCCCGCTGGATCCACGGCGACCACGACAACCCACATGAGAAGGACGCCGGTTTCGTCGTTTCCGTTCTCATCGACATGAAGTATGCTCGTGACATCGCTGACATACTGGAAATCGATGAGGACATCGAGTTCTGGGAGAGTCAGCGACGAGAGTACTTCAACGAGTACCTTGCATGGTTCTGGGAGACTCCCGATAGCGAACCGGTCGAGTACTACTACACAGACACCGGGGCGCGGAACCGCGGCGGTACGTTGTGGATCACCAGCGGACTGCATCTGGACCTATGGAACGACAACAGCCAGCGCCAACTCGATGGGCTCAAGCGACGGTTCACCGCCGAGTTCAAACCGCAGGAGCCATTCGGCAACTTCGCCTACCCCAAGTACTCCGACATCAGCTACACCATCTACGGTTTGCTCGACCAAGGCATGCACGATGAGGCTCTTCAGTTGGCCAACGTGGCGGTACGTGACACCACCAGAGCGAACATGTTCGCCGAGGTGTATTTCGAATGGGAGTTCCCCGAACCGCGCGGTGTAAGGCCATCCTTCTTCGGTGCCGGCTTCGCCATGGACATGGTGATGATGAACAACGGCTACCGAATGGACCAAGGCTGGCCGCACCTGGTCCGATTCCACTCCGGTGAAGGTGGCGTGTCGAACCTGCGCCTTCCCGGCCGAACACTGAACCTCCGTGTCGAACCAGAGTCAGGTACGGTGCGGTGCGGCGGCAGCCTCGTACGCGAGATCCCCGATTGTCGGGAAGTTGCAGTCGCAGTCGGCGAAACCGTGCCCCTTCCACTTGACTGTGGCTCCGCAGCGTCTTGAGGGACGATCTCATCGCTTACTCCGACGACCTCACGGATCGGGCGAAAGTGAAGACCACGGCGTCCGGCCAGTGACTTCCCATTCGTCAACCCGGCAATCGAGCCGAGTCTGTCAGCGCGTCGGGTGCCACGCCCGCCAATCTGACCTTGGCCGCCGTCTACGGTGAAAAGGGCTAGACCCTTCAGTGCATCGGGGAAGTGGGTGGGTGGGCATGAACCAGGTCGTCGGACCCGAGGAGTCGGCGCCACAGAAGGCGCACACCGGATCGGCAGTAGTCACCGGCACCCGCGGTCGGCGACCGACCATCGGGGATGTTGCGCGGCGTGCGGGGGTATCGAATGGCGCCGTCTCCCTGGTTTTCGGCGACCGTCCAGGGGTCGGGCGCGCCACCGCGGAACGCATCCGCGCGGCAGCAGCCGAGCTCGGGTGGGTTCCCAACGCTGGTGCCCGGAGCCTGTCCAGTATGCGTTCGTACGCGGTGGGGATCGTCCTCAGTCGGCCAGCCCACCTGCTGGCTGCCGACCCTTTCTTCGCCGGGTTCATCGCCGGAGTGGAGCACGTCCTCGCCCGCCACGACTACGCACTCCTGCTCCGGGTCGTCGAGAGTGCAGAGCAGGAGGATCACGCCTACCGCAGTCTAGTCGGAGGTCGGAGGGTCGACGGATTTATCCTCACCGACACTCGATGGAAGGATCCGCGGATTTCGCTGCTGTCGCAGCTGGGTGTCCCCACTGTCGCCCTGGGTCCGGCCGGCCGCTCCTGCCCTTTCCCCGTCGTAGGCCCCGACGACCGCCGCATGACGACGGAACTCGTCCAACATCTCATCGACCTGGGACACACCCGAATCGCCCACGTATCCGGACCACTGGCCTACATCCACTCCCGCGTCCGGCGCACGGCCTGGCGCGCCGCACTTCGCCAAGCCGGCCTCCAACCGGAGGCGGAATGGGAGGGAGACTTCACTGCCGCTAGTGGTGCGGCCGCCACCGTACGGCTGCTTCGCGCGGACGATCCACCCACCGCCATCTTCTTCGGCAACGACCTGATGGCCATCGGCGGAATGTCAGCCCTCACCGACAACAACCTGGCAGTACCAGGCGACGTCTCGATCACTGGATACAGCGAGATCAACCTCGCCGCCTACTCCTCGCCCGGGCTCACCACCGTCCGACGCGACCTCGAAGTGTGGGGTCAAACCGCCACGCGCGCACTGCTGGAAATCATCGACGGCGGCCAAGTCCCCAACCACACACATGTCGCCAGCGAACTAGTCATCCGCGCATCTACCGGCCCAGCCCCGAAGCTGTCAGGGCTTTGAAGAGTAGGCCACTGGCGCTCTTTCCTATGTCGCGCTTCCCTCGTCAGGTCTGGGTGAAGCCGCCGATCTTGTCCTTGACCGACTCCCACCACGTCCGTTCGTCCGCCGGGAACCGCACCCGCGATCTGGACAGTCGCCTCGAGCCCGCGTGGTACCACTTCCGTGCCCACGGCGAGTGCGGTTTCGCGACGCGAATCGCTCCGACCAGAGCGATCTGCGGTACGACGATGCCGATCAGGCCGGTGCTGATCTTTCCCTTCATGAGGGCAACGAACGAGAACGCGAGGTTGCCGACGATGGTCGTCGTCGCGGCCCAGACGCTCGGGTCGGTCTCGGTTTCGTCGCTCAAGGGGTTGGCGCCGAGGAGCAGCAGGCCACCCACGCATGCGGCGACGAGGACCGCGTCGACAGACGTACGCCCTTCCCGCGCCCAGTAGACGTCCTTCACGTACAGCCACTACGCCAGCTCGTCGAGCGTGAGAGCGGCGCCGCACGCGACGGCGACGGCGAGAACCTGCAGCCACGGCGGCGGTGGCCGGTAGACGAACTCGCCGGCGCCGGCGCCCGGTGACCGGATACGGACGGCTCGGCCGAGGACCAACACTGTCCTGTCATGCCGCAACGCTGAAAGGCTGGCGCGGCGGTTGCCCAGCTGGTGAGGAGGATCGGCGATGCGGCGCCGAATGCAGGACTGGTGGGTTGCGAGACTCGAACGCCGGCGACGCTGGCAGGCGCTGCTCGGTCTGCTGTGGCGGGCTGGACGCGGGCGTACCGTCGCCCTCGGCCTGCTGACGGTCCTGCAGGGCCTGCTGCCCATCGGGGTCATGCTCGCGACTGGCCTGCTCGTCGACGCCGTGCCCGGTGCGGTTCGGGAGGGCCTGAACTCGCCGGCCGGTGCTCGCGTCGTGCTCGCCATCGCACTGGTGGTGGCGGCGTTCGCGGCGGGCTCGGTGGTCGGTGCGCTCGCGGAGTACCGCGCGAAGACGCTGGACGACCGCTACGCCCTGGCCGTCCACGAGACGGTTGCTCGCGCCACCTTGCGCGTACGCGGGATCGCCGGGTTGGAGGACCCGACGGTCGCGGGCGAGATCGCGGCGCTCGAGGAGGTCGAACGCGCGGACGGCCATCTGACCACGGTGCAGAACCTCCGGTTCGTCGTGCAGTACCGCGTCACGGGTGCGGCCGCACTGGCGCTGTTGTTCGGTCTCGCCTGGTGGGTGCCGTTCGTCCTGCTGGTCGGCTGGCGGATCCTCAATGCGGGCTTCGTCTCCTGGGTCGCCCACGGAGGGGAACTCGGCGCGGCGATCGCGAGCACGAGCATGCGCCGGTCGCGCTACCTGCGGAGCCTGGCGATCGAACCCGCACCGGCCAAGGAGATCAGGATCTTCGGCCTCGCCGACTGGCTGGTCGGACGGTATGCCGAGACCTGGCTGGCGGCGATGGGTGACGTGTGGCGCCGCCGCCGGGCCTCGATGCGCGAGATCCTGCCGCCCCTTGCCGCGTTGGTCGTGGCCCAGGCGGCCGCCTACGGCTGGCTCGGTTGGTCGGCGTTCCATGGTGGGGTTTCGGTGGCGCTCGTGGTGGTGTACGCCCAGGCGATCATGAACTCCGACGGCGTCGGCGTGGTCGGCGATCCGCAGTGGGCCATCGGGCGCGCCGCGGTGGCAGCCCGGCAGGTCAAGGATCTCGAGGACCGGCTCTCCGGCGGAGATCTCGAACCAGGCGGGGCGCCCGCGCGTGGCGCCGCTCCGCGCGGTCCGGTGGGAGTGCGGTTCGAGGATGTGCGCTTCACCTACCGCGCCCGGGCGCAACCCGTCCTTGACGGCCTGGATCTGGAGATCCCGGCCGGCCAGTCGCTCGCGATCGTCGGCGAGAACGGCGCCGGCAAGACCACGCTGATCAAACTCCTCTGTGGGTTGTACGACCCCGATGCCGGCCGGATCATGCTGACGGACGCTCAGGCCCGCGCGGACACCTCCGGCGTCGCTCCGAGTGATCCCGCCGGCGTGGGCAGGATCGGCGTGATCTTCCAGGACTTCGTACGCTACGAACTGCCGCTGCGCGCCAACGTCGGTTTCGGCAACCTCGCCTTGACAACAGACCAGCAGGCACTGGACGACGCCCTTTCCGCGGCGGGCGGCGGCGAACTCCCCGACCAGCTGCCGGTCGGCTGGGACACGGTGCTGTCCGGGGGCTACGACAACGGCCAGGATCTGTCGGGCGGGCAGTGGCAGAAGGTCGCCCTCGCCCGTGCCCTGCTCGCGATCCGGGGCGGCGCCGGCCTGCTCGTCCTCGACGAACCCACGGCGGCCCTCGACGTCCGCGCCGAGACCGAGCTCTTCGACCGCTTCCTGGACCTGACGCGCGACGTCACGACCATCCTCGTGTCGCATCGGCTCGCCAGCGTGCGGCATGCCGACCGGATCGTCGTCATCGCCGGCGGCAGGGTGTGCGAGGACGGTACGCATGACGAGCTGCTCGCCTCGGGTGGACGGTACGCACGAATGTTCGCCCTGCAGGCGCAGCGTTTCGCCGCTGCGCCCAACCCCGACGGCCCGCCGCAGGGGGAGGAGGTGGCGAGCGATGCGGGATAGGTGGCGGGGCTTCGTCCTGCTGGTGCGTACGGCCTTCCGGGCCGGCCGGTGGCTGTCGGTCGGTGCCTTGCTGGAGCCGCTCGGTCAGGTCGCCAACGCGTTCCTCGCCCTGTTGATCGGGCTCCTCGTCGACGCGGTGGTCGACAAGGACGCGGCGCAGGCCGTGGTGGCCCTTACCGCGATCGTGGCCTCACAGGCGATGTTCCAGGGGCTGACCTCGGTCGGCAACGAGCTGCGCCTGGTCCTGTCGGAGCGGGTCGGGTTCGCCTTCGACCGGGAGATCGCGAGGCTCACCGCGGCGTTGCCGGGGCTGGACCACCACGAACGCGCGGACTACCAGGACCGGCTCGAGCTGCTGCGCCAGAACCAGGGTGTGCTCGGCGCCTCGATGAACAGCCTCGTCAACGCCGCCAACGCCTTCGTCGTGGGCGTGTCGAGCGTCGTCGTCCTGCTCTACCTCCATCCGTTGCTGCTGGTCCTCGTGCTCTTCGTCCTCCCGGGGTTGCCGCTCGCCGTGTGGAACCAGCGCTTGCAGCGCGCCGCGGAGGAGCGCTCCGCGACCCCCAGCCGCCTCGCCCGACACCTGCGCAGGCTGGCCTACGACCGGAACGCGGGAATGGAGATCCGGGTCTTCGGCCTCCAGGACGAGATCGCTCGGCGGGTGCGGGACACCTGGGTCACGGCCCGTGGACCCGTCCTGCGGGCGGCGCGCCGCTGGGGAGTGGCGGTCAGCCTCCGCGACCTCGTCTTCGCGGTGGGCTTCGGAGCGGCGTTGCTCTTCATGGTGTGGCGGGCGACCCGCGGCGAGGCCAGCCTGGGGGAGGTCGCCGCGACGATCGTGCTCTGCCAGCAGCTACAGGCCTACGTGATGTGGCCGATCAACATGGTGGCGAGGTTCGGCGCGACGCTGCGCGCGGCCGGTCGGCTGCTGTGGCTGCAGGACTTCGCCGCGAGTCACGAGGCGCGACGTGCCGGTGCCGAACCCCCGCCGGAACGCCTGACCGCCGGCATCGTGTTCGAGGACGTGTGGTTCCGGTATCCCGGCACCGAGGCGTGGGTCCTGCGCAACGTCTCCTTGACACTGCCGGCGGGCTCGGTCGTCGCCGTCGTCGGCGAGAACGGCGCCGGCAAGACCACCCTGGTCAAACTCCTCACCCGGATGTACGAACCGACCCGGGGCCGGATCCTCCTCGACGGTGCCGACCTCGCCACCCTCGACGTGCGGAAGTGGCGGGCCCGCCTCTCGGCGGCGTTCCAGGACTTCGCCCGGTTCGAGCTGGTGGCCCGCGAGGCCGTGGGGCTGGGCGACCTGGCGCACCGGGACGACGACGCGGCGGTGACCTCCGCACTGAGCAGAGCCGGCGCCGCCGACGTCGTACCCACCCTGCCCGGCGGTATCGACACGCAGCTCGGGTCGAGCTGGGCCGATGGCGTCGACCTCTCCACCGGACAGTGGCAGAAGCTGGCCCTCGGCCGGGCTCTGATGCGTACCGACCCGTTGGTGGTGTTCTTCGACGAACCGACCGCGAGCTTGGACGCACCGACCGAGCACGCGTTGTTCGAGAGCTACGCCACGACCGCCCGGGCCGGAGCGGCGAACGGGATGATCACGGTCCTGGTGTCCCACCGGTTCTCCACGGTGCGTACGGCCGACCTCATCCTCGTCATCCAGGACGCGTCCGTGAGCGAAGCGGGCAGCCATGACGAGCTGATCAACGCGGGCGGCCTGTACGCCGACCTCTACACGCTGCAGGCGAGCTCGTACCGGTAGACGGCGTGCGGCGGCAGGGATGGGGGTGCCGGTCTCAGCCGATCAGTGGATACGACGGTGCCTCGCCCTCGCCGGTGAACCTGTGCCTCGGCCCGAAGTAGCTCATCGTCACCGCCCTGCGCGGGCGGCCGGAGGTGTTGGCGGCGCTGCCGTGGACGAGCAGGCTGTGGAAGAACAGCCCGGTCCCGCGCCTCATCGGTACCTCGACCAACCCGGCCGGGTCGTGGTGCTCGGTAGGGATCACGAAGTCGTCCTGCGTGGAGACGTGCGGCGCCGGCCCGCCCCGGTGGCTGCCCGGCGCGACCACGAGGCAACCGTTGTCGGCCGCCGCGTCATCGAACGGAACCCAGCACGACCACAGCGACATGGGCTCGATCGGCCAGTACGGCGAATCCTGGTGGACGCCCTTCTGCGACCCCACAGCCGCCGGCTTCATCAAGGCATCTGCCCGGAACAGCCGGAGGGGCGCACCGAGAAGGGTGTTCAGGCGGGTCGTGACCGACGGTCGAGAGATGAGCGTACGGAACAGATCGTCGCCGAACAGCCCACTGATCTTCCGGACGTCACCGCCGGGCTCGGTGTCGCGACCGCTCCTGACGACCGCTGGCTCCCGCTGCAGCGAGACGCCGTCCGGCAAGGGGCGCTCTCCAGCGGCGTAGTCGTGCAGTCTGCTGGCGAACTGTTCGCATTCGTCGTTGTCCAGGAGGTCTTCGACGAGGAAGTACCCGTCGCGTTCGGCCCGGACGGTCAGGTCGCTGTCAGTCGCGGAGATGGCCATGGTCGGACACCCTCTCGGAAATCGCCGGTGTGGACGGCCGGAGGGGGTGGCCGGTCAGCGCCGACAGCCACCCACGCGCTCGGTTCACGACACGCGCACCACCGAGAATGCAAGCATGAAGATCCTTGATGTCAAGGTGGCCGAGGCTCCGATCGGTTCGCAGTTCAGCAACGCGGTGATCGACTTCTCCCGCATGACCGTGTCGGTGGTCGCGGTGGAGACCGATGCCGTCGTCGACGGTGAACGGGTCGTGGGCTACGGCTTCAACTCGAACGGACGTTACGCCCAGACCGGGATCATCACCGAGCGGCTGCTCCCGCGCCTCCGTGCGGCGGCACCTGGCGATCTCGTCGACGCCAAGTCAGGCATCCTCGACCCGGTCGCCGCGGGGGCGGTCATGAGGAGCAACGAGAAGCCCGGCGGACACGGCGACCGGGCGGTGGCGGCCGGGATCATCGACATGGCGCTGTGGGACGCCGCCGCGAAGGCGGACCGTCAGCCGCTGCACCGGGCCCTGCGCCAACGCTTCGCGCTGCCCGGTCCGCCGGCGCAGGACGTGGCGGTCTACGCCGCGGGTGGCTACTACTACCCCGACAGCACGCTGGGCTCGCTGCGGGAGGAGATCCAGAGCTACCTCGACCTCGGCTACCGCACGGTGAAGGTCAAGATCGGCGGGGCCCCGCTGGCCGAGGACCTCGCCCGGATCGAGGGCGTCCTCGCGATCCTGCCCGCCGGCTGCCGCCTCGCCGTCGACGCCAACGGACGGTTCGACCTGGCCACGGCGCTCCGCTACGCGGAGGCGTTGTCGGCGTACGACCTCGCGTGGTACGAGGAGCCCTGCGACCCGCTCGACTATCTCGGCCATGCGGTGGCCGCCGAGGCGTACCCCGGCACGATCGCGACGGGCGAGAACCTCTTCGCCGTCCAGGACGTACGGAATCTCCTTCGCCACGGCGGGCTCCGGTCTGACCGAGATGTCCTCCAGATGGATCCGTCGCTCTCCTACGGCGCGGGGGAGTACGCCGCGATGCTCGACTGCCTCGCCGCGCACGGCTGGAACACTGACCGCTGCTGGCCGCACGGGGGGCACCTGTTCAACCTCGCCGTGGCGAGCGCGTTCGGGCTCGGCGGGTGCGAGTCGTACCCCCGCGTGTTCGAACCCTTCGGCGGGTTCGCGGACGACGCTCCGGTGGAGGCCGGGCGCGTACGCCTGTCTGAGCGTGCTGGCGTCGGCATCGAGGGAAAGGCCGCGCTCCACTCGCTCGTCCGCCGCCTCTTCGACTGAGCCACGCGTACGCAACGTCCGGCACCGTTGATCGGGACTCTTATGTCTTGCGCAGAAGGCGTTCCGGACTGGAGACTGAAGCGGTCGAGGTCGTCCGGTTCTCCATCCCGGGCGGGAGGTGTTCATGGCTTTTCCGCTGCCAGTCACCGTCGTCGTGTCCATGGACGACGTACTCCGGCGCACCGCGGCCTCCGCCGTGCTCTGCGACCTGCCGCGCTCAGTCGTCGTCCAGCACGATCTTCACGGGCTGGCGAGCGACGACGCGCTGCGGCGGGTGGTCTACGACCTGGACGGCGTGGTGGAGAACACCGCTGTCCCGCTCGAGCACGCCTGCCTGAGCTGCGCCCTCCGCGAGGACGTCGTGCCCACGCTCGTCCGGCTCGCGCGGAGCGGACGCTGGGACCGGCTGGTCCTCGCGCTCCCCGTCACGGCGGAGCCGGACCTGGTCCTGAGCGCGCTCCACGGCGCCGTGGTCGACGGACAGTCCGCAGCGTCAGTGGTCAGCCCGGCAGGTGTGCTCGCGACTGTCGACCTCACCTCGCTCGTCGACGATCTGTTCGGCGACGATCTGCTGGTCGAGCGCGGCCTTGCGATGACCACCGACGACCGGCGTGCGGTGGGTGAGGTGATCGCCCACCAGATCGAGTGCGCCGACATCGTGGCCAGTGCCGGCAGCCCGGCCCCGGACAGCCGTGAGGCGACGGTCGTCAGGCACCTCGCCCCGACCTCGGCGGAGCTCGCCGATCTGCACGATCTCGATGTCGCGAAGGCGATGGCGCGGGCGCACGGTGCGCGTGGCCCGCACCGCGGTGACTACCGGCGGGCGGAGCTGTCTGGCGCTGGGGAGAACAACGGCGTATGGACGCTCGATCTCGCGTCGTGGCGACCGGTCCACCCGGCCCGGCTCCACGACCGGATCGTCGACCTGGCCGGCGGTCAGCAGCGCAGCCGGGGCTGGTTCTGGCTGCCCACCCGTCCCCGCGCGGTCTGCGGCTGGGACAGTGCCGGCGGCCAGCTCAGCATCGGCACGGTGGGACGGTGGTCGGCGACCAGCCCGCAGACGCGGATCGTCGTCACCGGTATCGACGACGGGCGCGAGCGGTTGCGGGAGGCGTTCGACGGGGTGCTCATGACCGACTCCGAACTCGCCCGCGGGCTCTCCCACTGGGAGGAACGTGACGACGGGTTCTCGCAATGGCTCGGTGAGATCGACGAGGCCGCCTGACCGACCGGCGCGCATAGATCCGGATCGCGGAGAAACCGAGGGTCTGCTCCGGTTGCCTGAGGCACGATGCCCGGCCATGACCAACGATGCGCCGCCGATTCGTCGCGTTCGTGGGGAATGGTCACGTAAACGTGATCATTACCCACGGCGGCAGCGGCCACGGTCGCGGCGGCCACGGTCGCGGTCGGGGGATGTGGCCGGCCGGCCACAGCAGGGCACCAGTGGGACACCTGGGAGAGGCCCCGCAAGGGCTCACACGGGCACGGCAAGAGACACGGCGAAGTCGTTGCCCGGATCCGTCCACCAGGACTCAACGGCGAACCCAGCGGCCGCCAGCTCCTTCTCGACGCCCTCCTGGCGGAACTTCGCCGAGACCTCCGTTCGCATCTCCTCGCCCGCCTCGAAGACGACTTCGAGGTCGAGGTCGCGGATCCGGACGGTCTGTGCCGAAGTGGAACGCAGCCGCATCTCGATCCACTCGTGCTTGGCGTCCCAGACGGCGACGTGCTCGAACGCGGACGGAACGAAATCGGCTCGTAGCGCGCGGTTGATGACGTAGAGGACATTGCGGTTGAAGTTGGCCGTGACTCCGGCGGCATCGTCGTAGGCGGCGACCAGGCGGTCGGGGTCTTTCACGAGATCGGTGCCGAGCAGGAGTCGGTCGCTGTCGTTGAGACCGGCACGGACCGCGGCGAGGAACGCCCCCCGCTGCGCGGGTTCGAGGTTGCCGATCGTGCCGCCGAGGAACGCGATCATCCGATGACTGCCCTGCGGCAGGTGCTCCAGATGTTGCTCGAAATCGGCGACGACCCCGTGCATCTGCAGGTCGGGGTAGTCGGCGCCAAGGGCCTCCATGGCACCCTGCAAGGCGGTGTCACTGACGTCGACGGGTACGTACCACCGCAGGCGCCCGGTCGTGCGCATCGCGTCCAGGAGCAGCCGGGTCTTGGTCGATGATCCCGAACCGAGCTCGACGAGCATCTCACCCTCGGCAAGCTCGGCGATCTCCGTGGCCCAGTTGGTCAGGATCGCTTCTTCGGCGCGCGTCGGGTAGTACTCGGCGAGTCGGGTGATCTCTTCGAACATCGCACTGCCGCGTGCGTCGTAGAAGTATTTCGGCGGAAGGGCCTTGGGTCGCTTCCGCAAGCCCTGCCGGACATCGCGGGCGAGGTTCTCGGCAAGGTCGTGCGCTGTGAGATAGCGGCTGATGCGATCGGTGGTGCCCATTGCTGTCACACGATCCTCCATCGTCGGGCCAGCTGCCGGACAGGTCCAGATCTGGATGTCTTCTTGGTGGTCCTGGTTGACGTGTGCCCCTTCTAGAGCGGCATGATGCGTAGCCCGTCGTCGTCCGCCTCGACCAGGCTGCTTGGTGGCACGTGATGCCAGTCCGAACGCGTGTCGCACGGTTCGGACGCGAGAAGCACCGATCCGCTGTCTGTACACGTGAAAAGGCTGTCGCCTGACGTCGTCGCCGCCAGGCGCTCGCCGTCACTTGCGAGGAGGTTGAGCCGACCACCACCGCCGTGTGCGCTGATGTCGTGCACGACCTGCGCGAGGCCCGCGCCGAGGCTGGCACCGGCCTCCCAGTGTGCGACCGCGAGACCGAACAGCAGGGCCGAGTCCATCGGCGCGAGAGCGTCGGTCACCCAGCTTGCCGAGTCACGAAACACTTTGTGGGCAAGACGAAAGTCCGCGAGCGCGCCATTGTGGCTGAACAGCCACCGGTCATGCGTGAACGGTGCGGCGCCGGATTCGTCGCTCGGAAAGCCCGGTGTAGCAGAACGCACGGCCGCAACGACGCAGCGGGACTCAATCGTCGGTGCGAGGCTGGCGAACGACTGGTCGCTCCAGATCGGCACCGCACGACGGTAGCGCACGGGCGGTGTCCGGCCCGGAACGTACCAGCCGGCACCGAAGCCGTCGACGTTGACGAGTCCGTGTTCCTGATGGCGGGGTGCGTACGCCTGTGTGGACAGCGAATGCGGTGGCGCGAGGAGAAGGTCGTGCAGAGCCGTGGGGCGTCCGAGGTAACCGAGATGTCGACACATGAGGTGGTCCTCTGTTCGTCAGGCGTCGCGTGCGCAACGGAAGCCGGCGAAGATCTGCCGGCGGATCGGATAGTCCCAGTTGCGGAACGTGGCCCGGCAGGCGGTCGGATCCGTTGCCCAGGATCCGCCGCGCAACACGATGTAGTCCGTACCGAAGAAGACTTCGGAGTATTCGCGGTACGGAAAGACACAGAAGCCCGGGTGCCCGGTGAACTGCGTCGAGGTCCACTCCCACACGTCACCCAGCATCTGCCGGGCACCCACCGGTGACGCGCCGAGTGGGTAGGACCCGACGGGCGCGGGGTGAAAGCGGATCTGACCGAGGTTGGCATGTTCGTTCCCGGCCGGGTCGTCGCCCCACGGGAAGCGCCGTTTCGTCGCGTGCACCGGATCCCACGAGGCGGCCTTCTCCCACTCCGCCTCGGTGGGGAGCCGCTTGCCGGCCCAGCGTGCGTAGGCGTCGGCTTCGTACCAGCAGACGTGCTGCACGGGTTCGTCCATGGGCAGGAGCTCGGTGTGGCCGAAGCGGCGACGCAGCCACGTGTCACCGTCGCGCACCCAGAACGCCGGAGTCCGCTTGCCCGACCGGCACCGCCACTCCCACCCTGTGTCCGTCCACCAACGCGGTTCGTCATAGCCGCCGTCGGCGATGAACGCGAGGTACTCGCGGTTGCAGACCGGCGTGGTGTCGATCCAGAACGCCGGTTGGTCGACGGTGTGCGCAGGGCGTTCGTTGTCGTAGGCCCAGGGGTCGGTCGACGTTCCCATGACGAACTCACCGGCGTCGACGAACACTTCCTCCGGCAACGGGCCGCCGTCGACAGGTGCGGGTTCGGCGTCGGTCGCCGGGAGGACCGGATCGCCCTTCCGCAGCTGATGGGTCGCCAGCATCGTCTCGTCGTGTTGATGCTCGTGCTGGATCACCATGCGGTAGACGAACCCGTCGGAGAGCAGCGTCTGGCCGGGGGAGTCACCGGGAAGGCGGACGGTCTCCAGTGAGTCGAGCACCTTGCGGCGGACCAGGCCGATGTAGTCATGCGCTTCGGCCGGGTCGAGCAACGGTAGCGACGGCCGGGCCGCGCGGGGATGTTCGAACGCGTCGTACAGCGTGTCGATCTCCGGTCGCATCGGATCGACGCCGGCGGCCTCGCGCAAGAGCCACAGCTCTTCGTAGTTGCCGACATGGGCGAGGTCCCACACCAGGGGAGACATCAGCCGGGAGTGCTGCCGGACCAACTCCGCATCGTCGAGGACTCTGGTGGTGAGCCCGAAGCTGCGGGTGCGGACGCGTTCGAGCTCGGTCGCGACGAGTTCCTTGAACGCATCCTCCGACGCGTCGGAGGATGTCGCGGGACGGACCTCGGGCTGGCGGGAGGACGGGCTCATCGGAACTCCTTCGCGGGGGCGAGGGCGAACGGGTGGGCGTCGTCGGCGGGACATCGGCGGCGCGCGACGTAACGGTCGAGATAGGACTCGACGAGGGCGACGAGTGCGGTGTCGGTGCCGTCAGCACGCAGGCTGTCGATCGCGGTCTCGAAGCAGGCAGTGGCGGCGCGGAAAAGCCCAGGATGTGCCAGGCCCCGGTGGGCGGCGTCCCACCACGCGTCGGCGACGGGCTCCGCTGCTGCCATGACCTCGTCACCGGCGCGCGGAGTATTGACCAGGGCGGAGAGGACAGCGACCGGAACGGGCCAGTACGCCGCCGGTTGCGCGTCGATGTAGCGCACCTCGAACCAGCCGCGTGGGCGTACGGGTGGGAAGAGCGTCGTGAGGTGATAGTCGAGGTCGTCGATCGTGGGCGCGGCACGGACGTGTCCGTTGCTGGTGCCGCTGACGCGGCCGTTGCCACTGCCGTTGCCGTTGCCACTGGCGATGCCACTGCCACTGACGCTGCCGTGACCGTTGCTGGCGTGGCCGTTGCCGTTCCTACCGGTCAGCCACTGCCGGAAGGTGTGTCCTGGATTGGTGACCCACTGGTCCGGACCCCCTCGCCGCACCATGACACCCGCGTCAAGGGCGTAGTCAGCCCACGCCGTGACCGGATCCGGACCGACGGGCGGGCGGGTCCGGCCAGGGTCGATGCGTTGCCAGACGACCTGCCGCATCGACCTGCACCCGGCGGACCGGCCGGCATGCCATGAGGAGTTGGCGAACGCCGCGACGAGTGGTGGACCGACCGCATGGAGCAGACGCCAGCGACGAGCGATGTCGGCGGCGTCCGTCCCCGCGTCGAGGTTGACCTGGACGGCCGCTGTGCTGCACATCATCAACCGACCTTCGGGGCCGCGTCGGTCGAAGTAGGCCTCCATCGCGTCGTAGCGGAGGTCAGAGATCTGGCGGACGGGTGGCCGGTACGGATCGATGCCGGTCCAGAGGAGCGTGAGGCCGTCGTCGGCCAGGATGCGCTCGATGTGACTGATGTCGGCCCGCAGACCTTGCCAGCAGGCGGTGACGCCGAAGGCGGGCGGCGAGCTGAGCTCCAGCTGCCCACCGGGTTCATAGGTGACCGTGCTCCCACCCGGGGTGGGGCCGGCCTGGTCGAGGATGTTCCGGAGTCGGTCGAGGGGGATCACGCGGGTGGGGTCGGTGGCGTCGATGACGCACCATTCCAGCTCTGCGCCGACAGTCACCGGAGGGCCGGTCTTGAAACAGATCGCGGCGACATATCCGTGTACGGCGTCACAGGACGCGACCTGCGTCGACCCGTTCATCTGCTGAACCTCCCGACGGGATCCCTGCACAGCTTGCCCCTTGAGCGGTCCGGCTAACGCAGCGTTTGCGGAGTCGTGCCGATTGCGTTGATTGGCGGGTGCGGGCGACGCAGCGTCGACCGCGGCTCTGGGCGTCATCCCGAAACGCTAACCGCCACCTCCGACAACCACTCCGGCACCCACCGGGCGAACCCACTCGGACCGGCGTGCACATGACCACGTTCAGCATGCGTACGTAATCCGACCGTGGTGTTCGACACCGGTGTAGACGGGCAGAAGCATGCTGAACGTGGTCATTCAGGGCACGAGAGGCTTCCTGATCTGCTTACTTCCAGGCTTACTTCCAGGCTTACTTCCTGGCCGCGAAGGCGTAGAGGTTGCCGTCCCAGGCACCGACCAGCAGCGCGTTTCCGGAGATCGCGGGACCCGACGCCACCCAGGTGCCGATCTCGTAGCTCCACTGTTCACTGCCCGTCGCCCGGTCGAGGGCGTAGACGTGTCCGCCGTTGGACCCGACGTACACCGTGTCACCGCTGACCGCGGGAGCCGACAGGACGCCACCGAGGTACGGCTTGCCCGGCAGCAGAACACTCCACACGACCGCACCCGTCTCGACGTCGAGTGCCGTCACCCGGCCGTCCGGGAAGCCGACATAGGCAGTGTCCTCGACAACTGCCGGTGTCGCCGGTGTCGCGTTCTGTGGAATGAACGACGGCCCCGGGCTCCGGTAGGTCCACAGGTCGGCGCCCGTCGTCGCGTCTCGTGCGATGAGGCCGTTGTTCGAGCCGATGAAGAGCCGGTTGCCGGCCACCATCGGTGTTCCGTCCTGCCAGCCGCCGAGGCGGGCCGTGGCGACCCACAACTGCTGCCCGGTGGCGGCGTCGTAGGCGATTACCCGGTCGGCGGTCTGGTTACCGACGTAGACGCGTCCGTCCGCGACCGCCGGGGTCCCGTCGCTCATCGTCGCTCCGGTCATCGGTGACTCCCAGACCGGAGAGCCGGTCTTCGTGTCGAGGGCGGCCAGCAGGCCACGGCTCGCCGCACCGTGTCGCGTCTGGTAGGGCCAGTAGACCTTTCCGTCGGCGACCGCGGGGGAGTAGTAGGAGTACTTCCGCTGGATGGCCGGCGGATCCGCGGCCTCCGCCTCCCGCTTCCACCGGAGCGCACCGGTCTTTGCATCGAACGCGTACAGCGTGGCATTCAGGGTCGGTACGAACACCAACCCGTCGGCGACCGCGGGAGTGCCGTGCACCGAGGCATCGGTGCGCGCGGACCAGACCCGCTTACCCGTCGTCATGTCGACCGCATGAACGGCGTTGGTCTTGACGTCGTTCTCGTCACGCGTGCCGACATAGGCGATTCCCCCGGCGATGACCGGGGAACCGGTGAGGATCGCGCCCGGCGTGCGATAGGTCCAGGCAAGGTCGAGCCCCGGTGCCAGCACCTCGGAGGCGACCCCGCTGTGACTCGGGTCGCCATGGAACTGCGGCCAGTCGGCACCCGCCTGGATCGTAGGCGGTGCCTCGTCGGTCACCGTGTACGTCGTCGTCGTCTTCCACCGTGCGCCGCCGGACGCGACGGCCTCGACGTCCACCCGGTGCTTGCCTGGCGAACGAGCGCTGGACGGGTAGCCGCCGTACCACGTGAAATCGCCGGAGCGCGCGAGGTCGCGCCACTGGCCTCCGCCGTCGAGCCGGTAGCGGACCTGCCGCACCTCGTCGGCGGTGTGGTACGCGTTGACCTGGATCTCCTTCAGCGCCTTCGCCGACACCTCTTTGCCCGGTCCCGGATTAGTGACCGTCAGCGCGCGGTCCACTCCGTACATCCGGAACGGGTTGTCCGAGCCCTTCCCGCGCATGTGGACGTAACGGAACCCACGCGGGCTGTGGTCGATCGTGTAGGAGCTGGAGTTCGTCTGCACGTGACGGGCGCCCCTGACCCAGGTCACGTCTGCCTGGTTGGAGTGCTCGTGGCCGACCAGGACCAGTTCGGTGTCGTAGGACTCGAAGAGCTCCTGGAAGGCGTCGTAGGCGGTCGGCGAGCCGAACGGCACGTTCATCGGCTGGTGCATGAGCACCACGACACGCTTGTCCTCGGCATGGGTCTGGAGGTCCTGCAGCAACCAGGCGTGCTGTTCCTCGAACGGGGCTGCGCCGTTGTTCTCGAGCACCACGAAGTGCCGGTCGCCGTAGCCGAAGGAGTACCACTCCGGGCCGACGTGCCTGCGGTAGTTGTCGATCCGCGCCGGGTAGGTCGGCTCGCCCCCGTTGAAGTACTCGTGGTTGCCGACCGCTGGCCACACCGGTAGAGCCGACGCGGCCGTGGACCGCAGGTAGGACTCGAACTCCGCGTCGGTGGCGTTGTTGGTGAGGTCGCCGCTGATCTGGACGAACGCCAGGTCCTGCGCGGTGTCGTTGATCTGCTGGAGTTGGGTGGCGACGTTGGGGTTGACGTGGGTGTCCGCGACGTTGGCGAAGGTGAAGTCACCTTGGCGCGAGTTCGGGTCGGGACGTAACGCGAAGTCCGCCTCGACACTCGCGCCGTCGGCGAGCTCACCGAGGTTCCGGTAGAACTGCGGTGTCTTGAACTCGTCGGTCGCCACGGCGTAGCCGGCCGGCTTGCTGATGTAGATGATGTCGGTGATCCGCCGGTCGACGTCCACATCGAGCGAGTAGCCGCCCTGGTCGTCGGTCTGGACCGTCCTGGCCCCGTCGGAAACGCTCACGTCCGGGACTCCGGACTCGCCCGCGTCCCTTTGGCCGTTGCCGTTGCTGTCGCGGTAGACGATGCCGGTCACCCCTGCGGCGGTCGGGTCGACCGCTTGCGCGATCACGGGTGTGAGTGGTGGGGCGAGGACCAGCGCAGCCAGAATGCCTGTGCTGGCTCCGAGCACGAGTCGCGCCGACGCGGGCGCGCCGCGCACGCCACCGAGACCGTTTGTCGTTCCCATGTCTGGTGCTCCGATCAGGTGAGGAGACGCTGGAAGAACCAGGTCATGGCGAGCATCGCGGCCGCCGTGGTCGCGACGGTGTGGGCGACGGAAGACCAGGCGAAACGACGGATGAACAGCAGCAGCGGAAACAGAACGCAGATGAGCAGGACCTGTCCGAGCTCGATGCCGAGGTTGAAGCTCGCGAGGGAACCGATGAGTCGTGGCGTCAACCCGTCGGTGAAGTTCAGCGTGCTGGCGAAGCCGAGGCCGTGCAGCAGCCCGAACCCGAACACGATGCCCAGCCGATGGCGCGACTCACCACCGAGAATGTTCTCGGCCGCGACGTAGGCGATGGACAACGCGATCAGCGGTTCGACGACCTGACCCGGGACCTCGACCCAGCCGACCGCGCCGAGCGCGAGGGTGAGGCTGTGGGCGACGGTGAAACTGGTGGCTACCTTGACGACACTGCCCAGGCCGCGCGCGCCGATCAGCAGGACGGCGAGGAAGAGCACATGGTCGAGGCCACCGAGAATGTGCTCGACCCCCATGACGACGAACCGGCCGAGTGCGGTGAGGACGGCAGTACGCCCCGCTTCGAGCTCCCGGTGCCCCTGGTCGAAGACGAACACCCCGCTCGTGCCACCGATCTGGTAGTCGACGACATTGGTGTGATTGTCGACCACGGCGTCCTCGGTGGAGAAGACTCCGTAACGCACGCGATAGCTGCCGTCTGGCTTGCCGGGACACTGATATACTAGGGCACTTTCGATGTACGGCGTCCCTTGGCGATGGACCAGGCCGGCGTTCTCGAACTCGCCCTCGCACTGAACTCCGTCCAGTGAAACTGTCACCCGACCGGAGAGATAGCGCGCCAACTCCTCGCGCCGATCCACTATTCGCTGAGCACGTCCGGCGTCGGTGTCGCCACTCGCCGGAGCACCCAGGCCGGCGGCCGCGGCGAGCACGTCGTACTCCAACGTCGTGACGAACCGCACGTGCTCGCCATCCTGACGGATGACGGAGGTCCCTTCTGACGAACGCACATGAGCGAGTGCGGACGTGGGCGCGCACACGGCACAGGCCATGGCGACGACGACGAGATACCACCGACCCCGGGTGATCACAGCCCTGGAGAATAGGCGAGACAATTAACCAGTTCGAGGGATGGATCAGAAACGGACACATGAACATCTCGTGTCCGGAAATATCCAGACCAGCTTTGCGCGGTGTGTTGACAGCGACAATGCTTGTATACCGGGACGGGCCGTTCTTACTGCGGACGACGTGACCTGCCGGTCGCCGGTCGCGTGCGCGTTCGGGTCCCGGACTCTTTCCGCCTACCAGTTCGCTGGGCGTCCGCCGGCTTCGTCCGCCGAGCCTCCTTCATCCGCCGGTCGACGACGTACGAGCCAGCCGCCACCACGGCGGCCACCGGCCACTCGACGACCCCCATGGCCGCGACTGCCGCGAGCCCGCCGTACCACAGCATCTGGCCGGCCCGCCCGTTCGGCTTGCCGTCCGGCATCCGCGGAAGCTGCATCCGTGGCATCCGTGGCATCTGTGGCATCGAGGGACGTGGCAGTCGGGCGAGCGAGCCTGCGAGGGAGCGTGGTAGCGGAAGGTGCCAGAAGTCCAGATGCGGCATCGTCGGATGGGGAACCGGCACGTCGACCGTTGTGGAAGGCTGTCTGCCCGTTGTCTTCGGGGACAACCGCTGTGCTCGTTTCGCGGCGCCGCGCCGCCCACTGGCCTTTTTGGCCGTGGTCTTCGCCGTTCTACCGGTCGTGGCCCGTTTGGCGGGCTGTCGCTTCGCGGTCGTGCGCTTCGCGGTGGTGCGCTTGGCACCTACCCGCTTCGCTCCCACACGCTGACCTCCGGCGCGCTTCGCTGTGGTCCGCTTCGCGGGTGTACGCCGTGCCGTGCGTCCGTCCGCGCTCTTCTTGGTCGGACGCTTCGCCGAGCGCTTGGCCGTACGCGTGGTTGTATCTGCCATGACCGCCCCCTTCGCGTCACGAGTCTCAACGGTCGGGTCGCGATGCTGTAGAGCCGAAGGTCCTCGAAGCCGAGATGGCGAGTTGTGTTCGACCCGGATTCTCCTGCCGTTCACCTGAAGGCTCCTTGCTCGCCGCCCACACTCCTTAGCGTCAGGCGTTGTCGTCGAGCACTGTGTCGACGGCCGAAGAAGCCGAGGGAGGCCACGCAGTGGAAACCGTCTTGTACGCACTGGCCGGCGCGGCGTTGGCCGCTCTGGTGGACGTTCTGGTCAAGGAGCTCTACACGGCGTGCCGGAGGCGTCTCGCGGCAGCCTGACCCGTGCCGCGGGCCGGTATCGCCGGGTCCTTTAGGCTCCGACCATGGACGAACGCATTCTCGGGCGTACCGGTCGCAAGGTCGGCGTCGTCGGCATGGGCGCGTGGCAGCTCGGTGGTGGCTGGGGCGACGTCAGCACCGCCGACGCGCAGGCGACGCTGGCGGCGGCGGTTGACGCGGGCATCACCTTCGTCGACACGGCCGATGTCTATGGCGATGGGCGAAGCGAGCGACTGATCGGTCAGTTTCTCGCGGAACGTCCTGATGCTGGCGTCACGGTGGCGACGAAGATGGGCCGCCGCGTCGCCCAGGATCCGGCGCACTACACGTTGGCGAACTTCCGGGACTGGACGGACCGGTCCCGGGAGAACCTCCGCATGGACACGCTGGACCTCGTCCAGCTGCACTGCCCGCCCACGCCGGTGTTCTCCACCCAGCAGGTCTACGACGACCTCGACACCCTGGTCGCCGAACGCCGGATCGCGGCGTACGGCGTCAGCGTGGAGACGTGTGCGGAAGCACTCGCCGCGATCGCGCGGCCGGGAGTCGCGAGCGTCCAGATCATCCTCAACGCCTTCCGCCTCAAACCGCTCGACGCGGTGCTGCCGGCGGCGCGGGAAGCGGGCGTCGGCATCATCGCCCGGGTACCACTCGCCAGCGGACTGCTGTCGGGGAGGTATGACACAACGACCCGGTTCGGCGCCGATGATCACCGTACCTACAACCGGCAGGGCGCGGCGTTCGATGTCGGCGAGACGTTCTCCGGCGTCGACTTCGAGGTGGGGCTCGCCGCCGTGGCGCGGCTGCTGCCGCTGGTGCCGCCCGAGACCACGATGGCGGAGTTCGCACTCCGCTGGATTCTCGACCAGCCCGGTGTGAGCGTCGTCATCCCCGGGGCTCGCAACCCTGCCCAGGTCGGGTCGAATGCGCGGGCGGCCGGACTCGCCCCCCTGCCAACGGCGACGCACGAGGCGGTCCGTGCTGTCTACGACGACCTGATCCGCCCACAGGTGCACGACCGGTGGTAGCCGCGACGTCCTGACCCATCTCACCCGCTGCGGAGGGCGACTTCGGCGTCGATGGCCTCGACGCTGGCGCTGTCTCGTGGAGGGAGAGCGTGGCATGGGCTACGAGGTGCGTCGTACGGCCGGCGGTACGAACGACACGCGGAGTGTCGGACGACGGCTGGTCGCCGGAGTTGCCGCGGTGACCTTGTTGGGGTCGGGGATGATGGCATGCGAACGCCCCGAGCCGACCGAGCGTTTGAGTCCCGCGAGTCCGGCGAGTGCCATGGTGACGCCGACGGCCAGGCCGAGCGGAACGCAGGCCGTCTGCGCGAATGCCGAGGCGGTCTGGAAGTCTCTGAACTCCCTGCTGAGTCGGGACTTCACCGGGATCAATGGCGCTGAGGCGGCGGTCAAACGCCTCCAGGCCGACCTTCGCCGCCTGCGCGCGTCGGCTTCCGGGGAGGTCAGGCAGCAGGCCGCCGCCCTGTCCGCCAGCGTTGCCGACCTCGGGAGCGCGGTGCGGCGCGTGCGGGATGGGGAGAGCCCGACCGAGATCTGGCCGCAGGTCAGGTCCGCCGTGGACGAGGTGGAGACGAACGCGGCGAACCTGAGGGAAAGCCTGAACTCGATCTGCCCACAACGTTGACGCGGGCCGCTCCTGCCGCCTGGACCTCACCGCATCGTTGGCCGGTCGCCCGGACAGGTTTGTCGCCGACGGGGTGGGGGGCCCACGGCTGGAGCGTCCTGCGTCGAGCAGGGTCAGAGGCAAAATGGTCACTGGTCGAGAACGGTCTCTTCGTTCGGGTGGACGAGGGCGGTGGCCCCCTCGATCGCAAAGATCTCGACGGTGGTCCCCTCCGGGATGACGAGGGACGAGTCGTACGGACGGGCGGTCCACTCCTCACCGCCGATTCGCACCCGTCCGGCGTGCCGGGTGATCTCGTGCAGAACCAGGGCCTCCTTGCCGACCAGTGCGGCCGCCCCGGAGCGGATGAGGGGAGCCTTGCGGAGTGCGTGCTGTCCGAGCGGGCGTACGAATACGACAAGCAGCAGCGCACTCACCGTGAATGCGACCAATTGGAACGGTGCCGAGGCGCCGAACGCCGCCACCATCATGGTCGTGAGGGCGGCGCCAGCGCCCATGGCGGGATAGAGGGTGAGGCTGCGAAGCTCGGCGACTCCGAGCAGCAGCGCGATGACCAACCAGACGATCCACGCATCCATAGCTCACCTGCTCTGCGGGCGTGCCCCACTCACGACCGTAGTCAAGAACTGGCCTCGGGGAGCAGGAACGGGCCTGCGCAGATGGGGGGAATCGACCGGAACCGGGGCAGGCCGGATCAGCTCCGATGCGATGCCGGTCGGACCTTCTCGGTCGACGCCCGACGATGACCGCGGATTCGCTTCGTACGGCTTCGGATGCGACGACCGGCACTGGTCATGCGTGGTATGGAACGAGCCTGGTCCAACTGGTACCGTCCGGGTGCATCGGTGACAGGCGTGACCTCCAAGACAATCGGGGACCTTTCCCCTTCGGCGTGGTCGTGTCCATCCCGGACAGCTGAGGACGATTCCTCACCTTCGGTGAGGTTTCCTGCGAAGGAGTGAGTCCATGGGCGAGTCAGGGCCAGAGAGTGCGGCGATGAGCTGGTCGGGATTCACGTCACGGCGCAACTTTCTCAAGGCCGTCGGTGCCGCGGGCGCGTTGCTCGGCGGCGGCGCGGTGCTCAGCGCCTGCAACAGCGATGGGCCCGGCGGGTCATCGAGCGACGTGACCCTGAACGTCAGTGCGGACGGGCCCTACGGCCCGATGCCGACGAAGAAGGAGCAGAAGGCCTCGATCGGCAGTCGTGCGTACGCCGAATCACTGCAGGCGTGGCTCAAGAAGAACCCTGGCGTGCAGTTCAAGAAGGTGAGCGTCAACGTCTGGGACCAGGAAGCCATCACCACTGCCCTGACCGGTGGGACGGCGCCGGCGGCTTTCGTCAGCAACGTGATCGGGAGCTGGGACGCGGCGGGTATCCGGTCTGCCTTCCTGCAGGGCCTTGCCGCCGACGTCACCGAGCACGTCGACGAGAGCAAGCTGTTGCCGCGGCTCGCCGACTACGCCCGGCCGATCTGGGAGAAGATCTGGACCGTCAACGGCAGCTACTACGCAGCCCCTTCGTCGTACAACGTCGGCGTCGGCATCCACTATCGCAAGGACCTGGTCAACGAGCTGGGTCTGAAGATGCCCGAGCCGGGATGGACCTGGGCCGACGTCCGCGAGCTGGCCAAGGGCATGACCGAGGGCAAGCGTAAGGGCATCGCGCTGCAGAGCTGGGGGCTGCAGGGTGGTGTCTCCGCGGAGGGGCTTGGCCTGCTGTCGGAGATTCCCGCGCCAGAGACGCCCTGGAACTGGACCTGGGACTATTCGTCGAACGTCGACCACTGGGCGCGGATCATCGGCGAAATGCGCGACATGCGGTTCGAGGACGAGTCGGTGATGGCCGACGTCACCTTCGGCGACGGCGAGATCTGGAACGCTTTCGTCCGTGGTGACGCCTGCATGCACATGAACACCGTCGTCTTCTACACGGCCGAACCGACCGCCGACACGACCCACATGGCGTTGGCGAAGAAGCTCGACAAGCCACTGGAGGACGTCGTCGGCTGGGCACCGCCACCGACGGGCCGCAACGGGTACCGCCCGGACCTGTCCCAGGGCCAGATCGACGCGGTGTCGTTCAGCCCAGACCTCGACGACGACGAGCTGTCGGCCATCTTCGACCTGCACGTGTACATGATCGGCGAAGGCTTCGTCAAGCAGAAGAACATGCTGTACGAAGAGACCAATGATCTCAAGCAGGTCTACAACTTCGACAAGATCACGCCGGTGTTGAAGGACACACTCGACGGGATGCCAGGCTCGCCGGAGGAGGCGTGGGGCACGGAGTTCATGGAGGCGGTCCGGGCGGCCGGCGACCACGAGCTGATGCCGAACACGGCGTGGTACATCCCCGTCGAGGAACAGGTCGGGCCGACGTCGGAAGCCGTCGACGACGCCTTCTCGAAGTGGTGGTACGAACGAGGCGACGTCGACATCGCTGCCGACCTGTTGCGTACGGAGAACGTCCGCAACACCCAGGCCAAGAGCTTCACCTCGAGTATCGCGGACGAGGAGTTCACGGCCGGTGCGCGCAAGTACTACGAGGCACACGATGCGTTCTGGCAGCAGAACGCGCCGGAGTTCTACGACGGCGTCTTCCGCGCCTGGTACGAGCAGAAGATCCGTCCCGCCCTCGACGCCTGACCAAATCCTGGTGGTCATGATCGTGGTCATGAAGGTCTTGCGGTGGTAGAGCCCCCTTATCCTTCATGATCACGATCAGGATCACGGGATGGTCGGGGCACGCGTGAGCGCGGAGCACAACAGGTGTCGAGGTCAGTGCAGGCGTACCCGCGGGTCGAGGACGGCGTAGGCGAGGTCGACCAGAACGTTGGCGACGACCACAGCCACCGCCGCGAACATCACGATCCCGATGATGACCGGTCGATCCTGTTGGGTGATCGCGTCGATGGCGGTCTTGCCGAGGCCGTCGATGCTGAACACCGTCTCGGTGACGATGACGCCGCCGACAAGCTGGCCGAGATCGATCCCGAACTGCGTGACGACCGGCGTGAGCGCGCTGCGCAGCCCGTGTCGGTAGATGACCCGACGCTCGCGAAGTCCCTTGGACCGCGCGGTTCTGATGTAGTCCTCGTCCATGACGTCGAGCATCGAGCCGCGGGTGAGCCGGGTGTAGGTGGCGGCGAGGACAAGCGCGAGTGTGAGCCAGGGCAGGACCAGATGCCGCATCCATTCCAGCGGGTTCTCGGTGAACGGAAAGTAGCCGCCTGGCGGAAAGATCGTGAGACCCGCGAGTGTCAGCTCGTAGTAGCAGACGAAGAGCAACAGGAGCCCGAGCAGGAACGTCGGCATCGAGTAGAAGAAGAGCGCCGACCCGGTGATCGCCCGGTCGACCCAGGATCGCGCGCGCACGGCCGCCAGGACACCGCCGACCACGCCGAGCAGGATCCAGATGACGGCCGCACCGAGCGCCAGGGACAGGGTGGCAGGTAGGGCCTGCGCGATGATCGTGGTGACCGGGACCTGGTGGTAGTAGTCGAAGCCGAGGTCGCCGTGCAGGGCGTTCCAGCAGAAGTCGAGGTACTGCCGCCACACGGGCTGGTCGAGGCCGAGACGCCGCTCGATCAGGGCGATGGTCTCAGGAGTCGCCTGCCGACCAGCCAGTGTCCGCGCGACGTTGTTGGGCGCGACGTAGAAGAGGGCGAAGACCATCATGGTGATGAGCACCAGGACGAGTACGCCGTGGGAGATTCGCCGCACCAGGAACCGCGTCATCAGCGGTCCGTCCCCCCGAAGGCGTCACGGACACCGTCGCCCAGCAGGTTGAACGCCAAAGTGGTGAGGACGAGCGCGGCACCTGGGAAGACGACGTACCACCACGCCACCTGGTAGTAGTTCACGGCGTCGCTGAGCATGCCGCCCCAGGTCGGGGTCGGGGGTGGTACGCCGAGACCGAGGAACGACAGCGTGGCCTCGACCACGATGACGGTCGGGACGAGCAGGGTGGTGTAGACGATGATCGGCGCGAGGACGTTCGGCAGGACGTCGACGAAGATGATCCGCCAGTCGCTCGCCCCCAGCGAACGCGCCGCCTCGACGAACTCCCGCTCGCGGACGGACAGCACCTGGCCCCTCACGATGCGCGCGACCGCGGCCCAGCTGAACGCGCTGATCGCCAGGACAGCGACGGCGAGGCTCGGCCCGGTGAGCGACACCAGGGAGATCGCGAAGAGCAGGAACGGGAACGACAGCACCACGTCGACCAGCCGGGCGAGCACGGTGTCGACGATCCCGCCGAAGTAGCCGGCGGCCAGCCCGACCACGACGCCGGTCGCCACGGTGAGCAGGGTGGCGACCACACCGACGAGCAGCGAGATGCGGGCGCCGTACGCGATCCGGACCACGAGGTCACGCCCGAGGTCGTCGGTTCCCAGCCAGAACTCGCGGCTCGGCGGCGTGGGCAGTCCGTCGGGCGTGAGCCCGGTCGTCCGGTACTGCGTGTCGACGCCGTGCCCGGTGAGCAGGGCGAACACGGGGGCTCCGGCCGCGACCGCCACGATGAGCACGATGACCACGGCGGACCCGATCGCCACCCGGTCCCGGCGCAGCCGCTCCCACGCGAGCCGCCACGGGTTGCGGGCCTGGATCGTGCCCGCGGGCTCGTTCGCGTCGAGCTCGAAGTCGAGCTGACCCGGGACGGTCACGGTCGACCTCCACCGTTCGGGCCGCCACGCCATTCGGTGTGCTCGGCCGCGAGTCGGGGTCGCTCGGCCGCGAGCCGCTCTCCAGGTTCGACCGGATAGTGACAGGCGGTGAGGTGGCTGGGCGGGTCCTCGCCCCGACTGATGAGCGGCGGCTCCTCGGTCACGCACCGGTCCCGCGCCTTGGGGCAACGCGGGTGGAACCTGCAGCCGATCGGCGGGTTGATCGGCGAGGGCACGTCGCCCCGTAGGATCACCCGCTCCCGCCGATCGGACAGGTCAGGGTCCGGCACCGGCACCGCCGACAGCAAGGCCGCGGTGTACGGATGCCGGGGTCGCGCGTGCAAGCCGTCGGTGTCGGCGATCTCGACGATCCTGCCCAGATACATCACCGCGATCCGGTCGCTGACATGGCGTACGACGGCGAGATCGTGGGCGATGAAGACGTACGTGAGGGCGAGTTCGGCCTGCAGGTCGGCGAGTAGGTTGATGATCTGCGCCTGGATCGAGACGTCGAGCGCCGAGACGGGTTCGTCGCAGATGAGCAGCTTCGGTCGCAGTGCGAGGGCGCGGGCCACCCCGATCCGCTGCCGCTGCCCACCGGAGAAGTCCGCCGGGAACCTGTTGTAGTGCTCGGGATTCAGCCCCACGAGCCCCATCAGCTCCCTGACCCGGCGCCGGCGTTCGGCCCCTCGCGCCACCCGGTGGATCGCGAACGGGTCGCCGATGATGGAGCCGACCCGGCGCCTCGGGTTGAGCGAGCCGTAGGGATCCTGGAAGACCAGTTGCATCTCCCGGCGCAGCCGGCGGACCTCTCGACGCGGCAACGTGGTGATCTCGTCGCCGTCGAAGACGACGCGTCCCGACGTGACGTCGTACAACCGGGACATGCAGCGGGCGAGCGTGGACTTGCCGCACCCGGTCTCTCCGACCAGGCCGAGGGTCTCGCCGGGTCTGACCGACAGACTCACGCCGTCGACCGCCCGCACATGGTCGGTGCTCCGGCGCAGGAGCCGCTCCGAACGCAAGGGAAACCACTTCACCACGTTCTCCACCCGCAGCAGGGCGTCGGCATCGCTCGCTTGCTCCGGGGTGTCCATGAGCGGGGGTTGGCCGTCAGGTGCCATGGCCGCTGCCCCCCAGGTCTGAGCGCGCGGCAATCCTGGCGGCCTCGTCGACAGGCAGCCAGCACGCGGACCGGTGGGCGTCGTCGCCGTAGACCGGGCGCAGCGGAGGGACGTCCGTACGACACCGGTCGAAGACGTACGGGCAACGGGGATGGAACGGGCACCCTCCAGGGACCTCGATCAGGCTCGGCGGGGTGCCTGGGATGGGCCGCAGCCGCCGGCGCTCGGCCTGGTCGGAGGGGAGGGAGTTCAACAGCCCTTCGGTGTAGGGGTGGTGGAACCGGTAGAAAAGTTCCCTGCGACCCGCGCGCTCCATGACCGCACCGGCGTACATCACGACGATCTCGTCGGCGACCTCCGCCACGACACCGAGGTCGTGGGTGATGAGGAGCACGGCCATGCCGGACTCGCGCCGTAGCCCACCGATCACTTCCAGCACCTGTGCCTGCACGGTGACGTCCAGGGCGGTGGTGGGTTCGTCGGCGATGAGCAGGACGGGACCGAGTGCCATCGCCATCGCGATCATGACCCGCTGCCGCATGCCGCCGGAGAACTGGTGCGGGAAGTCGTCCACCCGTCGTTCGGGCTGGGGGATGCCGACGCGGGCGAGCAGACGGATCGCGCGCTGGCGTGCGGCTGCCCGCGACACCGACCGGTCGTGCGCGCGGACCATCTCCGCGATCTGCCAGCCGACCCGGTAGTACGGATGCAGGCTGGACTGCGAGTCCTGGAAGACCATGCCGATCTCGGCTCCCCGGACATCCCGCAGCTCGTCCTCGCCCATCGCCAGAAGGTCCCTGCCGGCCCCCTGATCGCCGTCGCCCGCTGTCAACCGATCCTCGCGCGTCGCCATGTCTCTTCCCGCGAACAGTGCCCGCCCACTGACCTCGGCGCCACGAGTGAGGCCGACGAGTGCCTGGGTCGCGACGCTCTTCCCCGAGCCCGACTCGCCCACGATCGCGAGCGTCTGTCCGGCGGCGACGTCGAAGGAGATCCCGCGCACGGCGTGGAGCACCCCGTCGGAGGTACGGAACGACACCCGCAGGTCCGTCACCTCCAGGAGCAGACCGACACCCTCGCGGCGCGAAGCGGGGTCAGCCACCTCGCCTGCCCGGCTCCAGCCAGACGTTCGTCGGGTCGAAGTTCTGCAGGGCCGGGATGTAGACCGCGTTGCGCACCTGGGACGCGTGATAGTTCGGCTGCAGTGGATTGGTGATCGGATAGACCGGAGCCTCCTTCATCACCTGACGATCCGCCTGCGCCCACAGAGTCGCGGCCTCCTCAGGTGTCGTGGCGGTGGCCGCCAGCTGGACCAACCGGTTGGTCGCCTTGCTGGTGTAGAAGCCGAAGTTGCTGCCCGTCGGCGGGTACGACGTGGCGCCGGCGAACAGCGGCCCGAAGAACGACAGTGCGGCGTTGCCGTACCAGTCCGGTCCCCAGCTGGCGAGCGCGATGTCCCACACGCCGCGCCGTGCGACCGTCGGCACCTGAACGTACTTCGTGTAGAAGTCGGCATTGGGCACGGCAACGCCGACGAGGCGGATCCCGACCTCCTGAAGATTCTGCTGGAGGGTCGCGAAGACCTTGCGGCCTCCCTCGGACTCGTTGCGGTACAGCATCTTCAGGGTGATCCCCGGTGGGACCTTGGCCTTCTCGAACAGCTTTCTGGTGTTGCCCGGGTTGTACGGATAGAGGTTGAAGTTCGTACTCCCCAGGATGGTCGACGGTAGGACGTGCGTGAGTGGCCTGTTGACCTTCGGTCCGCCGAGGGCCTGGATGAGGTTGCCCCGATGGATGGCGTACGCGATCGCCTGGCGAACCACGGGCTTGGTGAGGGCCTTGCCGTTGTTGGGGGAGAGGGTGTTGAAGACGAGGTACGGATTTGTCGAGCCGGTGGGTCCCAGGTGCAGGTTGGGGTCCTGCCTCGCGATGAGTCCCGGCAGGGCTGACGGCGGCGGGTAGTTGTCCCACTCCATGTCCGCGCCGGCGCTGGCGGTCTGCAGTTGTTGCTGGGTGGACTCCTGACTCACGGTCTGGTCGACCACTATCTGGTCGACATAGGCCTTGCGGACGGGGTCGGAGGCTGGATCCCACGCCGGATTGCGTTCGAACTCGATCCGCTTGGTCGGGGTGTAGGACGTGATCTGGTACGGCCCGTTGGAGATGGTGTTCTGGGCCAACTGCCGGCTGGCCGGTGCATACCGCAGGAATTCGACCGGAGCTGGCGAGAAGGCGGGAAGTGTGAGCATGTCGACGAAATAGGTCGCTGGATGGGTGAGCGTGAAGACAATGGTGCGCTCGGTCTTTGCTGTGACGCCGGATATGTCATTCTTGTTGATGTAGTCGGAAATGGCTTTGGCATTCTGCGGTACCCGGGCAAATCCATCGCAGAATGCCGCGTAACCGACGATCAGGTCCCTGAAGTTCGGTATTCCTCCGAACGGCTGAATCGGGTTGCAGGTGCGCTTCAGTCCGCGTACGGCATCGGCGGCGGTCACCTGCCGCTGCGGGTCGGTGTTCCACTTGGCGCCGTCGCGGATGGTGATGGTGTAGGTCTTCCCGTCGCCGCTGATGCCGCCGTTCGCCTTGCTCGGCAGGGTTGTGGCAAGGTCCGGAACCGCCGACGTGGACCGGCCTTCCTTCGCCGGATAGGTGAAGAACTGTCGGCTCCACATCCGTAGACCGAGATAGCCGATCGAGTAGTAGCTGACGTTGGGGTCCATGTAGTCGACATCCCCCGACCCCAGCATGTTCAGGGTGCCGCCCCGCTCGGGTTGGCCGGGTCTGTTGCCGTTGACCGACGGTGTTGTCCCTCGGGTGCACGCGGCGAGCAGAAACAGAACGCAGAGTCCCGCCAGCACTCTTCGGCACCAGTGAAATCCCTGATCGCCCCGGCCTGTTGGATCTGAGAGTCTTTCCGACGACAGCATGGGCCAGGTCACCTCCGTCAACGCATTACGCGCACACCCGCGATCCTGGTTATACCCACGCCATCGCCCGGCGCTCAAACCGCTGAAGAGGAAATTCGGACCTGCGATCCTGTCGGCCGGAATTCGCCGTTCTGCCCCGGCATTCTTGGCACATTCTGGTCGGAGTCCGCCCTTGCCGGCGGACCGGACGAACTCCGTGGGACGGACGACCATCGGCTTCGGCGTGCAGGTACTTCGTCACTCGCGGTGGAGCGGGGCGTGCGGGAGATTAGAGACGTATCACCAACGATGGTCCCTCGTGGGAGGACCTGACGACATGTCTGAGGCGACCATGACTCGCGAGTCATCCAGGGGCACTGAAGCGCGACGCGCGACGATCGTCGTCGGGATCGACGGATCGGAGTCCTCAGATGCCGCGGTCCAGTGGGCGGCCGATGAGGCGCGCCGGCGCGGCGCCCAGCTGATCCTGCTGCACGTACGACAGCCTGAAGGCTCGGTGATGACCGTCGACTCCCGCCGCTACGGCGCGCTGGCGTTGAGGGACACGGTGGGCCTGCTCTGGCAGCAGGTGACGGCCCTGAAGGAACAGAAGATCGACGTGGTCGGCCGGGTGGATGACGGAAGCCCCGACCAGGTGTTGATCGAGGTGTCACGGGGGGCGGACCTGCTCGTGCTCGGGGCGGAGGGGACCGGCCGCCACCGAGGTCTGCTGCTCGGCGACGTGGCACAGGAATGTGCACGGAGCGCGAACTGCCCGGTCGTGCTCATCCCGCCGCCCCGCCGGCGACCGGCGTAGGTCGGGCCGGGCTACTCACGGCTCCAGTCGTATCCGCGGACAAGCCCGTTGGCCGTGTTCACGGTTCCAGCGGAACCTGCCACACGAGGACGGTGCCTCCCTGCGGGCGAGGCTCGATGGTGAGATAGCCACCGAGTCGGGTCGCACGCTCTGTCATGTTCGTGAGGCCGCTCCGGCGCGGCGGGTCGGCGGGCACGCCGACACCGTTGTCGGTCACATGCAGTTGGAAGACCCGGTGCAGGACGTCCGCTCGGATCAGCACGTCAGCGTGGCTGGCGTGCGCATGCCGAACGACGTTGGTGAGCGCCTCGCGCAGGGTCGCCAGCACTTCCGGGCGCATCGGGTCGGGAACCGCAGAGTCGAGCGGGCCCTCGAGGGCAACCCGCGGCTCGAAGCCCAGCGACGTCGCGGCGTCCTGGGCGATCTCCAGCACCTGCCCGCGGAGACTGCGGCGGTCACCGGCCCGTTCCTGGAGCGAGAAGATGGTCCGCCGGATCTCCTGGATGGTCGTGTCGAGGTCACGCACGTAGCCGCTCACCCGGTCGGCCAGGTCGACGCGTACGACCTGGCGGGAGATGCCCTGCAGGCCGAGCCCGACGGCGAAGAGTCGCTGGATCACGTGGTCGTGCAGGTCGCGGGCGATCCGGTCGCGGTCTTCGAAGACGGCGAGCCTGCCCCGGTCCTCCTGCGCGCGGGCGAACTCGAGTGCAAGGGCGGCGTGGCCGGCGAACGTCGTGACCATGTGCATGTCGGACGGGTCGAACGCGCCCTGGATGTCGGGCCGGGTCACGATCAGGACGCCCAGCATGTGCGGCCCTGAGGCGAGTGGGACGAGCAGCATGGAGCCGCCCTTGAGCTGGGATGCCCGGCCGCCGTCATGGTCCCAGCCGAAGGCGGCGGCATCTCCGTCGAAGACGTAGGGCCGGCTGGTGCGCATGACGTCGCCGATCGGGGTCCCTACCGTCTGCACCCGTTCTTTGCGGAGGCGCTCCGCCTGTGGTCCGGCAACGGCTTCCAGGACGAGGTCGCCGCCCTGCTCGTCGACGAGCGCGAGCATGGCCAACTCCGCGCCCGCGACCGCCCGGGCACGCTCGACGATCAGGTCGAGCGTCTCGCCGGGTGAGGCGCCGCTCAACAGCTGGGCGGTGATCTCGGTCGAGGCGAGAAGCCAGCTCTCGCGGCGCCGGGACACGTCGTAGAGCCGCGCGTTCTCGATCGCGATCCCGGCCGCGGCGGCGAGAGCGATGACGACTTCCTCATCCTCGTCGGTGAAGTCGCCGCCACCCTGCTTCTCTGTCAGGTAGAGGTTGCCGAACGCCTCGCCGCGGACGAGGACTGGTACGCCGAGAAACGAGCGCATCGGCGGATGGTTCGCGGGGAACCCCGACGAATGGGGATGGTGGGTGAGGTCGTGCAGCCGCAAGGGATGCGGCTCGTTGATCAGCAGGCCGAGTATTCCCTTGCCGGTCGGCAGATGGCCGATCTCCTCGCGCTTCTGCTCGCTGATTCCCGTGGTGGTGAACTCGATGAGCGTCCGGTCCGGGCCGATGACCCCGATTGCTCCGTACTGGGCGCCGACCAGATCGCAGGAGGACCGCACGATGCGGTGGAGCACCTCAGGCAAGGCGAGGTTGCTCGACACCGAGACCACGGCGTCGAGCAGCCGGTGCACGCGCCGTTCATTCTCGACCAACTGGTCAGCCCGATCGACCAGCTCGCGCAACAACGTCTCGAGGCGGAGCCGGCTCAGGTCGGGCAGCACCAGGTCGTGCAGGGTCCGGGCCTCCCTGGGGTCAGGACCCGGCGAGGAGTCGGAGTCCATGGGAGCCTCCTACGACTTAAATCAACCATCAGGCTAGACCACGCCGCAGGATCGCGGTGCGTAAACCTACGCCCAATTGGGGCACCCCAGGTTTCCATTGCACAGAAAGGTTCCCGCTGCTGTCCCATGAACGTATTCGCGCAGTTCAGGACACCATCGTGCTAATTCTGGTATCGGTACCAGGTGCGGCAATGGCGAAGATGAAAAGCGTCTCGCCCGCCCTTGTCTGGCCTGACGACTTCGCCGAACACGCCATTTAGGAACAAATACCTCCCTGTTGATCTCGTCGGGTCCGGCACGGATGCCAAGTTCGTCCTGGGGCGCCGGTCCTTGTCCTCATGGACCATCGGCAGATCCCGTGTGACCTCTGGCAGCGGTGCCGGTGACGTCGAGGTCCCCAGAGTGGTCTGGTACGAAAAGGAGTCTCTCGCAAGGAGAGGGCACATGTCGCTTCGCGACCGGCCGGCGGAAATGCCGACGACGCCGCACATACCGGCGCAGCGTTCGGCGACCCGCGTCTTCGTTCCGGCGTCGCGTCGTGCGTCGATCGGATGGCTGACCAGGCCCGGCGGCGCGGCGGCTCATGGTCTCGCCGGTCTTCGGCTGGCGACAGGTGGGGCATTCGCCTGGGCCGGGTTCCAGGCGGCCAACGCATTCGCCGATGACAGCCGGCTGGTCACGGTGGCGTGGGGCCTGCTTGCCGTGGTCGCGGTCGGGCTGGTCCTGACGCTGGGCATCGCCATTGCCCTCGGCATCGGGCTACGGATCTCGGCGGCTGTCGGGACGTTCCTCGTCGTGACCTTCACGATGTACGCCTGGGCGACCGGCTGGGACAGCCCGTTCGGCGGCTTCCCCTTCGTGTACCCGCTGGCGCTGGTCGTGCTGGCCAGCACAGGTGCCGGCGAGATCTGGGGTGTCGGCAGACTGTGGACCGCGCAGCCATTCGTCCGCGGTCGGCGCTGGCTGGTCTGAGTCCGTACCCGCAAGCCCAACGCCCCTGGGCGATCGGCGGCTTATCGCACCAGCCGCGCGGGCATGGTCACGATCCGGCGGCCCTGGATGATCTCCATCCGGATCCGGATCAGGTGGTTCCGTTCATCAGGCGACCAGCTGCGCAGGGGCAGACCCGACACCCGTGCGAGTTCCGCCTCGTCGGTCACCATTTCAGCGTGACCGATCACCGTGACACTCCATCCACGCTCGTTGTCCTGGTCGATGTCGTCGACCTCGAACGCGACGATGGCGTTGCGGGCGGCGGCATCGAGCTTGGAGCCCGGAGCGGTCCGAATGAGCACGGCGTCGCCGTCGATGATGAAGTTCACCGGCTGGACGGCAGGCATCGCCTGGTCGGTGAAGACGATCCGGCCGATGGGTACGTCACCCAGCAGCCGGAGACTCTCTGCGGGCTCGAGGACCTCGAGCCCTGCGCTTTCGAACATTCGGCTCCTTCGTCACCGCCAGAAATGTCGGGCGATCTCGCTCTCCACGGTGCGCCCCGATGTCCTGGCAACGCAGGGACCAAGGTCACCAGGCGGGAGAAAAAGGTCCAACTACCGCGTCCCGCGCCTGGCGGAGCCAGGTGAGTCGGTGACCGGGTGCCGAGCGACGCTCCCGCCGCCCGCCAGGTCTGGCGACCAACGCTCGCCGCGCTGGTCCCGCGCGTGGTACCGCGCAATGGCCTCGGCCGGCGGGACTTTGGTCTCTATTGGTGGGAACTCTCTCACGAAAGCCTTTCGGCTGGGCCGTTGTGTCGGTCGGCGACCGAGTGAGCGGGGTGGTCGGCGAGGAACGAGCCCGCTCGAGGAGCGAACGAGGAGCCGACGGCACCAGGACTACGTGTCGGTCGGAGGAGGTGCAGTCGATGGGCAGTCGCGGGCTTCCGCCTCCGGGAGCGATCGTCGTCGGTGCCCACGACGGTTCGTCTGCACGAGGAGCGGTGATCTGGGCGGCACGCGCGGCCCGGGACCGCAGGTGTCCTCTCGTCGTCTGCCACGCCTACCAGCCCGGGAGGGCTCACACCGGGCGGGAGCTGGAGTGCGCGGAACGCAACCGCGCCTGGCGTACGGCGCAGGACTGGGTCCGGACCGCCCAAGCTGAGGTGCCTGGTGTCGCGGCGACGGCGTGGGTGGCCTCCGGAGCACCAGCACTGGTCCTTGCCGACGCCGTCGCCGAACCCGAGCTCATCGTGGTCGGATTCCGTGCGCATGGGCGGCTGGCCGGCGATCTGCTGGCGAGCCTGTGGGCACGCGCCGACGCGATGCCGATCTGCCCGGTCGTGGCTGTTCCGTCCCGGACCGGGGGGTTCCGCCGTTGTGTGGGGAATGGCCGCCGCCGTGACCAGGGGCGAAGGGAAGGCCGAGTCGTCGTTGCCACTGTGACCGGCGAGACGGCCACCGACGTGAGGCGGTTCGCCACGTCCGAGGCTGCCCGGTCGGGCGCGGACGTGTGGGAGGGCACCGTTCCCCCACCGGTGATGGACGAGCGAAACAGACGTCGGCCGGGGGTGGGCACGGCTACGACGGCGGGGGCCGGTCTCGACGTCGGTGAACCGTTGACGGCACTCGCCCGGGATGCCGAGCTGCTCGTCGTGGGCATGCCGATCAGCTCGCCGCCGCTGCGCCAGCCGAAGATCGCGCGCGGTGGTGGAGAACAGGTGGAATCTCCGCCGATCGCGAGTCTTGGTGCGGCATTGGGGTACGGTGCGATGCGACGGCTCACTGCGCCGATCGCCGTCGTACCCGCCGCCCCAAGACCGGCGACGATGGTGCCCGCGGGAGCGCCGGGCGCCGTCCGCAGGACCGGCGTCCGACCCGCCGACCCGGCGGCCGAAGGCGCTCCACGGCTGCCGCAGGCACGTCGTCCCGGTGACGACCTGCCGGCCATCAGCCCGGTGGCGCCATGGTGACGACGCGGTCGGCGGGACGGTCGCAGCGGAGGTACGACGTGGACACGGAGAAAAGAGGTACCGGATGACCATCAAGGTCTTCCTCTTGGACGACCATGAGGTGGTTCGGGTCGGGCTGCGCCAACTCCTGGAAGAGGAGCACGACATCGAGGTGGTCGGCGAGGCGTCGACCGCGTCACAGGCGCGCGCCCGGGTCCCGGCTCTGCGTCCCGACGTCGCCGTGCTCGACGTGCGCCTGCCAGATGGTGACGGCGTGACGGTGTGCCGGGACATCCGGTCGTCCATGGACCCGCCGCCGGCATGTCTCATGCTCACGTCGTTCTCTGACGACGAGGCGCTCTTCGACGCGATCATGGCGGGGGCCGCGGGCTATCTGCTGAAGCAGGTGAGCAGCAACGACCTGGTGGGTGCCGTACGCCGGTTGGCCACGGGTGAGTCGATGGTCGATCCGGCACTGACCGCCGCCGTGCTCGAGCGGCTGCGCAGGGGGCCGGAACAGGAGGACCCACGTTATGCCGCGCTCACCGATCAGGAGCGCCGCATCCTCGACCTGATCGCGGCCGGCATGACCAACCGACAGATCGCCCAGTCGATGTTCCTGGCCGAGAAGACGGTGAAGAACTACGTGTCGGGGATGCTGCGCAAGCTTGGCATGGAACGCCGTACCGAGGCGGCCGTGTTCGCTGTGGAACGCAGCCGGAAGGACCGCGCGCTCGGCCCGCCTGAGTAGGCACGGCCACTGCTCCGCATCGGCGCGTCGGGCCCTCCCGTCGGCGCGCCGGGTCGTCCGGCCCTCGCCCGGGCATCCTTCGCCCCTGCCGTCCCCTCGCCTGTCGTTCGTAGCGTTCACAGGCATTCGGACTGAAGCGCTGTCCGGACGGGGGGAGTCACCATGGGGGGCCAGCAACGGCCGGTGACGGTGGGCGTCGACGGAGGGCCGGCAACGGCGGCCGCGATTCGCTGGGGAGTCGCTGAGGCACGGACACGGCGGGCGCCGCTGCGCCTCGTTCACGTCTATGGCCGGCCCGCGGCGATGGACGGGTGGGACGTCCCCGTGGCCTACGGCCCCTACGCGCTGGCGGCAGCGGCGGGCGAGGTCCTGGCCGACGCGCTCGCGCGGACCGCCGGACGCGCCGAAGACCTGTCCGTCAGCGGCGCGACGATCGAGGGTGAGCGCGTCCCCACACTGCTCATGGAGTCCGCACGCGCCGATCTCATGGTGGTGGGTACCCGCGGCCTCGGCCGGCTGACGGGTGCCGTCCTGGGCTCGGTCAGTTCGGCGGTCGCCGCCGCGGCGTGCTGTCCGGTGATTGTCGTCCGCGGCAGGGCGGGCTATCCAGAAGGCCACGTGGTGGTGGGGATCGACGGTGGCGAGGAGTCCGACCGCGTGCTCGAGTACGCGTTCGACCATGCGAGCCGGTACGGGCTGCCGCTGCGGGCGGTGTGGTGTCGTCGGCCGCCGCCCGGCCGGTTGCGCGAGCCGGTCCCCGCCGGCGACTGCCGTGACCGGGCCACGACGTCGATGCTCGATGCCGTGGCCAGCTGGCAGGACAAGTATCCCGACGTTCCGGTCGAGCGGGTCATCCGCCCGTCCCATGCCGTGGACGGTCTCCTCGAGGAAGGGCTGCAGGCGAGCCTGATCGTCGTGGGCGCCCGAGGCGGTCTTGGTCATCCCGGATTCCTGCTCGGCTCGGTGAGCCAGGGTGTGCTGCATCACGCCACCTCCCCGGTCGCCGTTGTACGTCCCTGACGGCTCTCTCGGGCCCAGCCAGCTCCGGCCGCGGTCGCGGAGCGTAGCCCGGGACGGGACCGGGGGGTATCTGGCGAACCCGGCAATCCGGCCCTGACACGGGACCATCGGCGCCTCGGGGAGGACCATCGCCCGGCGTACCAGGACCATCGACCACGGCAAGCCTGTGCGGTGACGGCGGATGCTGAGAGTGATCGAAGGCCGGTCCCGAAGGAGGAACCCATGGTGCAGCTGATGGAGCTACGCCGCAAGCATGCGGAGTTCGCGGCCTCTTTGGACGCCTTGCGCCATACTGCCGACCAGATGGAGAGCGGGTCCGTCCTGGAGCTCTGGGATCGACTTACGTGTGCCGTCGGATTTCTCACCCATGAGCTGTTGCCCTTCACTGCGGTCGAGGACGAGATCCTGTATCCCGCCTTGGAGGTTGCGGCCGAGGCATCGACACCGGTCGACGTCCTCCGGGCCGAGCATGTCAGCTTGGCGCGGATGACGGCGGAGCTGGACGAGGCACGACGCGCGTTGCCCCTCGGTGACAACGACGGCACGTGGACCAACCTGCGGCGCATCCTCTATGGCCTCTATGCCGTCGCTCGCCTGCACTTCATGGTCGAGGACGAGATTGTGCTGCCCCTGTTGGAGGCTGACCTCGACGGACGCGATGCGGAGGAGCTCGAAGCGGCGATCCGGGCGGTGGCACACAACGCGACGTTGTCGCCGGCGTACGAAGCCTGATCACCACTGGCGGAAGGTACGTCTTGGAGGGTTCTGTCGCAGTGGCTTGAGGAGGGCCTTTCGCCCCGGTGGCAAGAGCCTCGGGACTCTGGGGGCTCGACGTGTCCGCCGAGGACGCTTCTAGACATGCCTCGGCGCCATGTCCTGACCGCGCAGGAAGAACAGCTGGCGACTGACGCCGCCTCCCGAACACCCCCGATCCAGTCGCCCCAGCCGTGGCGGTTCGCCTTCGCCGATGACCGCCTCGAGGTATGGGGGCAGGAGGGTCCCGCGAAAGGCGACGATCCCAGCGGCCGCGTCCGGTCGATCTCGTGCGGAGCCGCGACATACGACGCGACGCTCGCGATCCGGGCAGCCGGGCACGAGGCGTGGGTCCAGGTCCAGCCGTCCCCGGCCGTCGCCGATCTTGCCGCTGTCGTCCACATCGGTGTCCGGCGTCCGCCCGCGCCGGAGGACCTCACGTTGTACGACGCGATCCGGGAACGTCCGATCGATCCCGGGCCGTACCGCGACTGGCGACTGCCGTTCTCGCTGATCACTCGGCTCGAGGACGCGGCAGAGGCCGAAGGTGGCTACTTCCGCGTGCTCACCTCGACCGAGCTCGAGCGGGTCCGCCAGCTGGTCGCGAAGGGCGGTGTTGACGTATCTGCCGGTGGTGACGTATCTGTCGGTGGTGAGGTACAGGCTGCGGGAGCAGCGTCGGCCGGCGAAACCGCGCGCTCCGGGCGTGACCACCTCATTCCCGCCCAGCCGGGAACCCGGCTCGCCGATCTGGGCGCCGAACAGCAGCTCACGCTGGCCGTCCTCACCACTCCCGGCAATTCGCGCACGGACTGGGTACGCGCCGGCATGGCGCTCGAGCACGTACTCCTCACCGCACTGTTGTACGGAGTCGTCGGAGTCTTCCTCGATTCCGCCGCCGAACCACTGTGCGAGCGGGCACGGGTACACGGCACGCCGATGGGCGTCGACCATCCGCAGATCGTCCTGCGGCTCGGCTACCCACGTCATGACATCGCCCGGGCGCCTCGACGGACGACCGCACAGGCCGCGGCGACAGGGAGGCCTGGTCGATGATCGGAGAACGGGCCCGGACGCCGATCGTGGTGGGCGTTCCGGGCGGAGCGTCGCGCCCGACCACGCTGGACGCCCCGGTGCGTTGGGCGGCGAGGGAGGCGCTCATCCGCAGCGTTCCGTTGTGGTTGGTCCATGCGTTCCTGCCGTCGTACGGGAGTCCGTTGTCGACCGGAGGAACGGGCTGGACCGGCACCTCGGGCTCGATCCGGGCTGACGGCGACGAGTTGGGGGCGGCGGCGCATCGCGCGGTGCGTTGCCTGGAGCAGGTGGCGTCCCAGCTGGCGGCTGAGTACCCGGAGCTGTCCGTGGCCATGTTCGCGCGGTGCGGCGCGACGGTGGCGGTGCTGAGCGACATCGCCGGCGACGCGGCGCTCCTCGTCGTGGGTCGACACTCCCACGGCCGAGTCGCCCAGGCTGTCCTCGGCTCGGTGGCGGCCGGGTGTTTCCGGGAGCCGTCGAGCCCGGTGGTCGCCGTTCCGGCGCGCGAGGGCGGGCACGCGGCGCCGGGAGCACCGATCGTCGTCGGGGTGGATGCGGAAGGGCCCGCTTCGGAGACCCTCGGCTTCGTGTTCGCCGAAGCTCTGGTGCGTGGTGCTCCGTTGCGGTTCCTGCACTGTCACGGTCCGGGCGCGGCAACAGGAGAGCGCTGGCGGGCGATGGTCGACGCCCTCACGCCCTATCGTGCGGCATTCCCGTCTGTGGCGATGACTGCCGAGATCGTCGACGGGGAGCCGGCCGAGATCCTCGTCAAGGAGTCGGTGACGGCGAGCCTCCTGGTGCTGGGACCAGGTGATGGCTGGACGGCCGGCTGGCGCCTCGGACGGTTGGGACAGGTGGGGCACGAGGTGCTCGGCCAGTCGGCTGGACCGGTCGTCCTCGTCCGCGAGGCCGCCCACAACCCGGCAGGGGCGGTGCCGTCTCGATGAGCGGTTTCACGGTGCATCCATCTCCGCGCCACCGAGGGGCTCCGGCAGACGAGGCGCGTACGGCGGGCGAGGCGGGCGGGACCTGCGAGGAGGCATCCAGGGCGGCATCCAACGGCGGCGAACCTCGCCGGCATGCCCGGCTGGAGGTCGGCGGGATCGTGCACGGCGTGGGATTTCACCCGTTCACCTGCCGGCTGGCTCGAGAGCTTGGTCTCGACGGGACTGTCCGTACGGTCGGGGACCAGGTGCTGATCGACGCGGCCGGACCGGCGGGTGCACTGTCCGACCTGCACCGGCGACTGGTGACCGACGCGCCCGCGCCGGCGCGGGTGTCGACCATCGGGGTCGCGGAGCTGAACGGTGACGGACCGCAGCCCGGCACAGGTTTTCGGAGTGTGGTGAGTCCGGTGCTGTCGGCCGGAGCGGACACCGGCCGTGACGAGTCTCTGCGTCTCGCCGCGTCCCGGCAGACCGGTGTCCCACGCGTCCCCGCTCCTCGCCGACAGAGCGGAGCACCACCGGCGGGGGCACCGGAGCGGCCGGTCTGTGCCGACTGCGTACGCGAGATGCTCGATCCGCGCGACCGGAGGTACCGCTACCCCTTCGTCTCCTGCGCCAGGTGCGGACCCGCGTCGCTGCCCGGGTCCGCCCACACCCAGGGTCAGATGTGTCGTGACTGCCAGGCCGACCACGACGAGGCCACGGGCAGACGCTTCCAGGCCAGCTTCGTCGCCTGCCCCGCGTGCGGACCGCTGCCGACCTGGCGCGAGGGCGCCGAGGGTGCGGACCAACGCCGGGGCCACGAAGCCGTCGCGACTGCGGTCGAGCGGATCGAAGCCGGCGGTGTGGTGGCGGTGAAGGGGCCGGGGGGCTACCAGCTGGTATGCGCGGCGACAGTGCCCCGGGCGGTGGCGCGCCTGCGTGCGGGCAAGGGGAGCTGGACGAGACCGCTGGCGGTGCTAGCTGGCGACCTGGCGAGTGCGAGATCCCTTGCCTGGTTGAGCTCTGCCGAGGAACGGCTGCTGGTCTCCAGTGGTCGCCCCACCGTGCTGGTGAGGGCGCGGCCTGGAAACGTCCCGCTCGCCGCCGGGACCAACCCCGGGACGGACCGGCTTGGGCTGATGCTTCCGTTCTCGCCGTTGCAGCACCTGCTGGTGCATGACGTCGACCGCCCGCTGGTGATCACGAGCGGCAACCGGACGGACGAGCCGCGTGCGATCGACGATGCCGACGCGCTCGCCCGGCTGGCGGCGTTCGTGGACGGGTTCCTCCTACACGATCTGCCGGTCCTGGTGCCGCACGAGGAGAGCGTCGGCGCGGTCGTGGGTGGCCGACCGGTCGTCGTTCGTCGTGGTCGCGGCCAGGTCCCCGGCCGGTTCAGGCTGCGTCACGGTGTCGGACAACCTGTCCTCGCCGTCGGCTCCCAGCGCGAGCACACCTTCGCCGTCGCGATCGATGACGAGGTGATGATCGGCGGCCGGCAGGGCGACCTGTCCCACGCTTCGACGATGCAGGTCTTCGAGGACGCGCTCGCGCAGATCGGGCTCCCCGGCGGACCCGGGCGAGCTCTACCCGAACCGGGTGACGTGACCGGGACTGGGACTGGGACTGGGACTGGGACGATCGTCGCGCACGACCTCCACCCCGGTTACCTGTCCAGCCAGTACGCGGCTCGGTGGCCCGACGGCCGACGGGTCACGGTCCAGCACCATCACGCGCATGTCGCCTCGTGTGCGGCCGAGCACGAGCTGGACGGTCCGTTCATCGGCGTGGCGTACGACGGCCTCGGGCTGGGTGACGACGGCACGTTCTGGGGCGGCGAGGTGCTGATCGCCGATCTCTCCGGTTACCGGCGGGTGGGGAGGTTCGGCGCCGCACCGTTGCCAGGAGGGGAGGCAGCGGTACGGCGTCCGGCTCGTCTTGCGCTCGGTTACCTCCTCGCCGGCGAGCAGTTGGGTGGTGCCCAGGTCGCGCCCGAGCTCGTCCACACCTTCACGAAACGGCTGTCGGTCCGAGAGCTCGACACGGTACGCAGGATGCTGCACGCCGGCGGCTCCAGCCCTGTAGGGTCCAGCGCTGCCCAACTCATCGCCGCGGTGGCCAGTCTGCTCGGACTGCGCGACGACGCGACGTATCACGATGAACCCTCAGTGGCCGTCGAGGCTGCGGCGCGGGGGCTGTCTGCGCGCGGCGGAGCGCCCGAACTCCCGTGGCGGATCGTGTCAGCGGCGGGGCTTCGGGTGTACGACCCGGTACCGACCCTCGCCGCCGTTCTTGCCGGAGTCGCCGACGGTGCGCCCACGAGCATGATGGCCGCCGGACTGCACGCGACGTTCGCCACCGTGACGGCGGCATTGTGCGTCGACGCTCGACGGGAGTCCGGCCTGGACACGGTATGCGTTTCGGGGGAGTGCCTCACCAACGGCCTTCTCGCGTCGTCGGTGGTCGGCGCGCTTCGGGCTGAGGGCTTCGACGTCTTCCTCAACGAACGGATCCCCACGAACGACGGAGGAATCAGCTTCGGGCAGGCAGCGGTCGCGGCTGCCCGACTGGCAAAAGGCCCACCATGACGGGCCTGTCGCCCCTGAAGGGCGGCAGCGCATCCGTGGTCGGCTGGCACGTGAACGAGGAGGGATGACAGATGGCGACGATGCGACGTCCGGGCAGGCGCAACCTGTCTGGCCTCCCGAATGTCCTTCTCGGGGGTCGATGCCCGGAAGTTCCGCACTACGACGTATCTGCAGCCCTTCACGAGATGTCGGTTCCCGTCCAGGAGGAGCGAGCGGAGCCGCGTGCCGACCCCGTGCAGGGAACAACCTGAACGGACGGCACTTCCCAGCTGGGCACTGACCAGCAGGGTTCGCGACGGGAGCTGAAGCGGGGGAACGGGGCATGGCACCGGGTGACGGGGACAGATGCCCGGTGGCATGAGGAGGGCACTGGTGATGGGGGGACATGGCACCGGGTGACGGGGACAGATATCCGGTGGCATGGGACATGGGCACCGTGCCAGGGAGCGCGCCGGTCACTGGGGGGCGACCAGCGCCAGCGGGTGCGGCTTCGACACCGGAGCCGCACCCGCTTCCCTTTCCGGGATCGGCGTACCGTCGATCCGGCCCATCCCGCTCCCGTCACGTGACGGTCGACCAGGAAGGGACGAGGCGATCACCATGACGGCCACAAAGACCTGGACTGTCGAGATCTCCATCGACGAACACGAGAACCGCACCCGTGCGGTGGCGCGGCTGGTGACGAACGGGACCGCACGCACCGGGAAGGGCACCGCCCGACTCAACCCGAGCGACCGGAACGTGCCCATGATCGGTGACGAACTGGCAGCCGCGAGGGCACTGTCGGAGCTGTCGCACCAACTACTCCACGCCGCCGCCGACGACATCGAGAGTGTCACGGCCGAACCGGCCCACCTGCACTACTGAGCAGGTGGGCCTTGCACGCACCGTGACACCTCGACGCGCTGCTACGACGTCACGTCGGTCTGGGTGGCGAAAACGACGATATTGTTCGGGTACGCGGTTTCTTCTGACCAGGTGCCACCGCAGGTGACCAATCGGAGCTGGGCCCGGTCGGCCGGACCGTAGACGAGTCCGGACGGGAACTCGTCCTTGGGGTAGGACTGAGTGCCGTCGACTGTGAACTCGACGACCTTGCCGTCCTTGCGGGTGATCTCAACTGTGTCGCCAGGCCCCAACAGTCCGAGGTTGTAGAACGCGGCCGGACCCATCTTGGCCGTGTCGACGTGACCGACGAGGACCGCGTTACCGATCTCGCCCGGGCTCGCTCCTCGTTGGTACCACCCGGCGAAGTTGGCCTTGCTCCTGGGCGGGACCTGCACGGAGCCGTCGTCGTTCAATCCGAGGGTCATGATTCTCGTCTCGAGGCCGATCGACGGGATGGTGACCTCTATGGGCACCGATCGGGCCAGTCCAGTAGCGGGCTTTGCCTTCGCTCGGTTGACGTCGGCGACAGCGGATGCGGTGGGCGCGGCTGCGGATACGGGCTGGGGTGGCTGGCGGACGGGCGCGTTGAACGCCGCCAGCAGCAGACCGGTGCCGGCCATGGCGAGGGCGATGATGACGGCGACGCCGGCAGCCGGCCATGGGAACCCATGACCGGCGCCGGCCTTGTGCGCCGCCTTGCTAGGCGATGCTGCCATCTGTCCTACGCCGCCGCATCATCACGATGCCGCCAATGCCTGCCGCTGCGAGCGCGCCCGCTCCACTCACGGCGAGGCTGGTGTTGGTGTCGCTCGTGCCACCGTCGCCACCGTCGACCCCGCCGTTGGGAACGACGTAGAGGTGACCGTATGCACAGGAGCCCTTGAGCTTGTACTTGCCCGGGTCAGCGGAGGAGGGAATCTCCCCGCTTCCCCAGTAGACGAAGTGCTTGCGCTTCACGCCGTCCTTCTGCCCGTCGACCTCGTCGCCACCGACGCCGTCCTTCAGGCCCTTAGCCTCAGCCTTCTTCTTGTCCCACTTCTTCTCACCGTTGGGGACGGCGTTGCGGGGCTCAGACGTCGCATCGCCGTTCGGCGGCGCGGCATACTCTTCCACCATCTCGGGTCGGAGAGGGCCCTTCCACGGCCACAGCTTGACCTTGCCGGCGGCCTCCGACCACGCCCAGGCCTTGGGCTGCGGCTTGCTGCAGATCTGCAGGACCTTGACCTCGTGACCCGGCTTCGCCCATTGCGGGAAGGTCTTGATGATGCCCTTCTCGGGGTGATCGCCTCCGCCGCCGTCGGCCGTTGCGGCGGCGGCACCCGGAGCAGTGCTCAGCAGACATGCACCGGCCAGTGCGGCGCCAGCGACCATCCTGCCGAGGAACTTCTTGGACATAGGCTCTGTCGCTCCTTTTTCTTTCAGCTTCTTCTCAGCTCCAGCTGACGTTTCAACGCTGCCCGATGCACTTGTGTCCGCAAACGAAAGTCCGAGTCAGGCAGACAGTTGCACATCGCGACGATTACCCCGGTAGCTTGATGCAGCACCAGGGATGTCTCCATGTGGGATGAGAAGTAATGTCGAATCCGGCCGGTCGCAATAGTGAGGTGACTCGTGACTGGAAGGAACGATGAGATGCAGAATTATCCCGTGCACCTCGCGGGCCGGCGTGACGTGGATCTGAGCCGCTGGCTGTGGATCGTGAAGTGGTTGCTCGCGCTGCCGCACTACATCGTGCTGCTCGTCCTGTGGTTCGTGTTCTTGGTCCTGACCATCGTTGCGTGGTTCGCAATTCTTGTGACTGGCCGCTATCCGTGGCAGATCTTTCATTTCAACGAAGGTGTTCTCCGGTGGAGTTGGCGGGTCACCTTCTACGCCTTTGTGCTGGGCACGGACCGTTATCCGCCTTTCCGGGTGGGCAGTGACCCGAACTATCCGGCCGACCTGTCGGTCGACTATCCTGAGCGCCTTTCCCGTGGGCTCGTCCTGGTGAAGTGGTGGCTGCTCGCGATACCGCACTACCTGGTGGTCGGTGTCTTCACCAACGGTGTGAGCTCGGGCTGGTCCGGCAGCGGAATGTACGCAGAGGACGGTCAGGTGTGGTCCGCCCCCTGGCAGCCGGCGCACATCGGCCTGACCGGACTGCTGGCGCTGTTCGCCGGCGTCGTCCTGTTGTTCCGGGCGCGGTATCCGGACGGTCTCTTCGACTTCCAGATGGGCATGCAGCGCTGGATCTACCGCGTCAGCGGCTACGCACTCCTGATGCGGGACGAGTACCCACCGTTCCGAATCGACCTCGGCGGCGCGGATCCAGGCCAAGGGGCCGAACGGCCCGGACACACGACCGGGAACCACTGACCTTCGCCCCTGGCGGGAAGTCCTGTCTGACAACGAACCTGGGGACACCCGCACCACGAGTCCGCACCCGGAGGCCCACGCGATGCCAACCCGTCCACCACTGCGCCAGCTCGGTCTGAGCACCGGCAAGAAGGCGCGTCTGCACCGGATCCTTTTCCGGCACGGTCTCGGCAACGGGACGGCCATCTTTCTGCCCTACGACCAGGGTCTGGAACACGGCCCACGCGACTTCTTCGTCAATCCGGCAGCGGGTGATCCCGCCTACATCACGAAGCTGGCGGTGAAGGGCGGGTTCAACGGAATCGCTCTTCAGATCGGTCTCGCCGAGAAGTTCTACTGGGACTACGCGGGCGAGGTGCCGCTGATCCTGAAACTCAACGGCAAGACCGAGATTCCGTCCGACGCCGAGGCCCTCTCACCGTTGCACGCGAGCGTGGCGGACGCCGTCCGGCTCGGCGCGGACGCGGTGGGATACACGATGTACGTCGGCACTCCCGCACAGGAACAGGACTTCGCGCAGTACCACCAGGTCCGTGAGGACGCCCACCACTACGGGCTTCCGCTGATCGTGTGGGCATATCCGCGCGGGTCGGCGATCGACTCCAAGGGTGGCAAGGACTCCTTCTACGCGGTCGACTACGCCGCGCGAACGGCGAGCGAGTTGGGCGCTGACATCGTGAAGGTGAACTTCCCGAGACCCGAACTGCACACGGCCGTCCGTCAGGAGTACGCCCGCGACTTCTCCACCCAGGAGGCGATCGACGCTGTTGTCCGGTCGGCGAACCGCACCTATGTCCTCGTCTCCGGCGGCGAGAAGTCCGGCGACGAAGCGATGCTGGAGAAGGCCCGTCACGCCATGGAGGCCGGCGCGGTCGGCCTGATTTTCGGCCGGAACATCTGGCAGCGCTCCTACGACGACTCGCTCGCGTTCGTGGACCGGCTCAAGGAGATCCTCGCGAAGTACCCGGCCCTCTGAGCCAGCGGGTCGGTTCGGCGGAAGCCTTCCTGAGTCACGCCATCCTGTCCCAGGGCACCTGGAGCGACTGCGCATGGAGCCGGCACGACCGCGACAGGTACGGCCGCGTCGCACAGGACGGCTCGGGCCACCGCGCCGCCCTGCCGGTCGCCGAAATGGCTCGCGGGCCGGCCGGTGAGGCTCGACCTCGGACGGGGTGGGCGGGTGGAGGTGCCCAGCACCAGCAGGCGCGCATGCTCGGCGTGGGCGACCAACGCGGGCGCGGGATGGGTGTGCTCGACGACGACCGTCACGTCCACGTCGGCGAACCTGGCGCGCCATGGCGCGAGGATCTCGCCGAGGACATCGCCGAGTGCACTGCGCACCTCGCGGCTCGCGGAAGCACCCAGGTCCCACGCACACAGGACGACGAGTGGCGCGGAGGCCTGCCGGGCCGCCGCGAACGCGAAGTCCAGCGGCCCGATGTCGTGAGGCGGGATGTCGACGCCGACGAGCACATGCCGTCCCTGGTCCTGGCCCGGAACCCACTCGGGCGGGACGACGACCAGCGGGATCGCGCTCTCTGCCACGAGCGTCGTCGACGTCGAGCCGAGGACACGTGACGCGAGCCGCCCGCGGCCACGCCGCCCCACGACACAGAGCGGCGATCGGTTGGAGGCGTCGATCAGGACCTCGCTCGCTGGCCCTTCGTACAGCGCCGTTCCCACGACCCGACCAGCATTCCGCCCTCCTGCGAGATGCGCCCGGGCCGCCGTGAAGACTTCCCTGCCTTCGTCGTACATCTGGCTCATGTTCGCCTGCGGGCTGAGGTGGTGGCGGACTCCGGTGCGCTGGTACGCATGCACCATCCGCACCCGGACGCCGCGTCGGGCGGCTTCGTCGACGGCCCAGTCGAGGGCCCGGAGGCCGTTGTCCGAACCGTCCACCCCGACCACGATCGCCGGTTTGCTGTCCGGACGCGGCATGTGGGTGTTCCTCTCACCAAGGTCAGTCGCCGTCGGTCCCAGCCTCGCAACCCGCCTCCGGCCATATGAGCGGGTTGCGAGTCCGTGGGTCCCTCGGCGGCCCCAGAGCAGACCTTGGGCCCATTCGAGCCCCGGGCGGTCGGGAAATGCTGGATTCGGGGGCGTGTGCCGACAGGCGCGCGACGGGGGAGGTCGTCATGGTCCGACGCCGGGTTCGTCGACGGAGCGGCCGGTGGGCGGTGGCCTTCGCCCGGCGGCTCGCATGGACGCGCAACCCGATGTACCGCACGTCGGACCGGGTAGAGGGGTTACTCCTGTTGGCCGTGCTCGTCGCCGCGCTCGTGGCGATCCCGCTCGCGATCGGCGTCGGACGGACGGCGTACGACGACGGCCTGCGGCAGTCGGCGCAGCTGACCGCGGCGGGGCACTGGATTCGCGCGACGCTGGTGGAGACCGTCCCGGAGACGGCGGTGTCCCAACCGGACGCGCCGACCACGCTCACCACCTTGGCGCGCGCGCGGTGGAAGGCACCCGACGGGTCACTCCGGGAGGCGAAGGTGCCGGCGAAGGCGGGTACGGCGGCCGGGACGAAGGTGCCCGTCTGGGTGAACGAGTCCGGCCAGGCCGTCCGGCCCCCTCCCCGTACGGACCAGGTGTCGGACAAGGCCGTCGCGACCGGACTGACCAGCTGGATGGCGATGGAGCTGGGCGTGGTGGTGAGCTTCCTGCTGCTGCGCTGGCTGCTCGACCGGCGCAGGCTCGCCTCCTGGGAGGCCGAATGGCAGCGGGTCGCTCCGCGCTGGACCAGGAAGCTCCGATGAGAAGCTGCCAGGGGCTCTTCCCGGCCCGTGGGGACCTTCGTCTCTACCGACACCCGCTCCCAGCACGGACCCTGGCGTTGGCGTCCGCCACAGTGCCACGCAGGCAGGCTGCGCCGACATTCCACACACGCCTGCCACGCAGGCAGGGCGCCGGAGGTGACGGATGGCCTTGAGAGCGGTCCCGCGACAGGGCATACCGAGACCGCGGGCGCCGAAGGCCGCAAGCGCGCGCCTGCAACCCAACCTGGGCGACTATGTACGAGTTCGGCGCGACTTCTCCTGGGATGCCGCCCGTACCTGGCTGACAGGTCTCCCCGAGGGCCGCGGACTCAACATCGCCTACGAGGCGGTGGATCGGCACGCCACCGGGCAACGCGCCCGGCAGGCGGCGCTGCGCTGCCGGGACGCGCATGGCCAGCTGACCGAGCTGACCTACGAGGAGCTGCGGACGTCGACCAACCGGTTCGCCGGTCTGCTGGAAACTCTCGGGGTCGAAGCGGGGCATCGGGTCTTCTCGTTGCTGGGAAAGGTTCCGGAGACCTATCTCACCGCGCTCGGCGCCCTCAAGGTCGGTGGAGTCTACGGTTCGTTGCCCGTTGACTCCGACTCCGACGCGATCCGTGCACGGATGGAGCTCGCCGGTGTCCGGGTGCTCGTGACGACGGCAGAGCTGTACAAGCGCAGGATCGCGCCGATGCGTGACAGTCTGCCGGAGCTGACCCACGTACTGGTCGTGGGCGAGTCTGAGGGTGTCGAGACGATCGACCTGCACGCGGCACTCGCGGACATGGACGAGTCGTTCGTGATTCCCCCCACTGACGAGAGCGATCCGGCCCTGGTCTGTTTCACCGGCGGGACGACCGGTCCCCCGAAGGCGACGCTCTTCCCGCACGAGGCCGTCGTCGCCCAGCATGCGACGGCTGCGTACGCCCTGGACCTGCACGCGGGTGACGTGGTGTGGTGCGCCGCCGACTGCGTCGAGGCGGCCAGCGTGTCCTACGGCATCGTCGCCCCGCTGACCCACGGCGCGACGGCAGTGACCGACGCCACCGCGTTCGACATCCGCGGGACGTACGAACTGTTGCAGCAGGCGCGGGTGAGTGTCTGGTACACCACACCTGGGGCGCTGCGTGCGATGCGGCACGAGGGCAGCGACCTCGCACGGTCCTACGACCTGTCGGCGCTACGTTTCATCGCCAGCGTGGGCGAACCGCTGGATCCGGAGTTGGTGTTGTGGGGACAGGACGCGTTCGGCCGTCCCGTGCACGACACCTGGTGCCAGACGGAGACCGGCACGATCACCATCAGCAACTTCGCCAGCATGGACATCCGGCCGGGGTCGATGGGCAGGCCGATGCCCGGTGTCAAGGTCGCCTTGCTGGGCCGCGGAAGTGACGGCCGCCCGGAGCTGGTCGACGGTGAGCTACGCGAGATCAACGACCCGTACGAGGTGGGGGAGATCGCCGTACGTCCGGGTTGCCCGTCGCTGTTCCGCGGCTATCTCGGCGACAACGAACCGGAGGGCATCGACTCCTGCCTCACAGCGGGATGGCACCTCACCGGTGACCTGGCCCGCCGGGACAACGACGGCTACTTCTGGTACGCCGGCCGGGTGGCTGACGCCATTGCCACCGGCGGGGACGGCGGGCCGCCGATCGGTGCGTACGACATCGAACGCATCCTGCTCGAACATCCGGCAGTCGCCGAGGCCGCCGTGGTCGCGAAGCCCGATCCAGCCGGCGGCGAGGCCGTCAAGGCCTACGTCACGCTCCACCCGGACCGCTCGCCAGATGACGACATGCGCAGTGAGGTGCTGGAGTTCGCGGCGAAACGACTGAGCACGCTGGCACCGGCGGACGTGGAGTTCGTGCCACGTCTGCCGCGGAACCGGAACGGCAGTCTGCTCCGGCAGGACCTGAGGACGCCCGTGGCGGACTCACCCTGAGGGACCTTCGGCACTGGCGGGTTGCGGCGAGCCGCGAACATGGTGAACGCATGTTCGTCAGCCTCGACCTCCGCAAGCATGCGGAGGACCTGGTGGACAAGGCGCGGATGGCTCCGTCTCTCCACAACGCCCAACCCTGGACGTTCCGGGTCAGGTCGAACGCGGTGGAGATCTATGCGGACCGCTCGCGCGCCATTCCGGTCCTCGACCCCGACGACCGCCAGCTCCTGGTCGGCGTCGGTGCCGCGGTCTTCGCGATCCGGCTCGGCATCAGCGTGCTCGGCGCAGAGCCAAGCCTCGCCTTGCTCCCCGGCGCCGAACACGGTGATCTCGCCGCGCTGGTGACGGTCGGACCGGAGCACCGGCCGACCGAAGCGGAGACGCTACTCGCCGAGCAGGTGTCGTCCCGCCGGACGATCCGGGAACGCATGACTCCTCAGGTTCCGGCACCGGTACGCGAGGGCCTCACCGCGGCCGCCAGGCTCGAGGCGGCGACACTCAGCTGGGTCGGTGACCCTGAGGCGCGGCGACATCTTGCCCATCTGGTCGCCCTCGCCGATCGCCGCGAGCAGGCCGACCCCCGGATCCGTGCCGAACTCGACCGCTGGGTGGGCGGCGAGGCGCCGAGGTACGGCTCGGGCATACCGGCGGAAGCACCCGGACCGGACGCTTCGGCCGGAGGCGACATGACGGCCGCTGGCCAGGACGTCCGCGGCGGATGGGACCACGGCGGTCGACCGCACCCCACGCCCGCGATCGACCCGACAGAGCCGGAACCGACGGTGGCGGTCCTCACCACCGGCGGCGACCGGCCGGCGGACTGGTTGCGGGCGGGTCAGGCGTTGCTGCGCGTACTCCTGACCGCGACCGCGGACGGCCTCGGGGCGTCGTACTTCAACCAACCGCTCGAGCTGCCCGACCTCCGCTCACGTGTCAGGGACGAGCTCGGCCTGCCGGGGTTCCCGCAGCTCATTCTTCGGTTCGGTCGTCCGGTCGGAGGTTGGCCGGTTCCGACTCCCCGCCGACCGGTGTGCGACGTCCTGCGCCCGTGACCTGTGTGCGTGACCTGCGCCCCGTGACCGGTGTGCGTGACCTGTGTGCGACCGCCCAGCGCCGTCACGGGTCAAGGACCACTACGTCACGTCTCCTGCCGACGACCGCGAGCTCGGCGAGATCACGTACGACGATCTGCGCACCGCGCGCCCGGAGGGTGGCCGCCCAGTCGCGACGCGGGGGATCGGGGTCGCGGGCGACGGCGATGACCAAGCCGTACTCTGCGCGCCGCGCCGCTTCCACACCGGCGAGGGAGTCCGCGACCACGGCCAGTTGGCGTGGCGGGAGGTCGAGCCGGCGGGCCGTTTCGAGCAGCAGCACAGCCTCCGGCCGGGCGGTCGGGTCGAGACCGACGGTGATGCTGGCGTCGACCCGGAGATCGAACAGCTTCTGCACCTTGGCGGCCGCGAGGACGCGGGCGCAGTGTGGGCTGGGAGAGAAGGCGGCGGTGGGGGCGCCTCGGCCACGCACCTCACGGACGAGTGTGACCGCGCTCCGGAACGCGGCGACGCCGTACCGGTCGATCTCCTGCAGGAAATACCGTGTCGCGCGCGCGGCGATTGCCCGCGCGGTCCCGTCGGGCAGGGTGATGCCGCGTGAGGCCAGGAAGGCGCGGACCCCGTCCATGTGGGGCTGGCCATGGAGGTGGTGGAGATAGTCGGTACGGATGTCGAACGGCCGCAGCTGTGCGCCCGCCTCACGGTTCCGCCGGCGCAGGAACTCGTCGAAGCTTCGCTTCCAGGCCGCCGCATGGACCCGCGCCGAGTCGATGACCACGCCGTCGGTGTCGAAAACCACCGCACTGATCCGGTCGAGCGGAATGGCAGGCTGCTCAGCTGTCATCGGCTGCTCCTTACCCGAGGGCGACCCGGCACGCCGAGTCAATGACGGGAAAGTCGCAGGTGGCGGGAGCTCCGGGCCGCCGGCGACGGAACTACCGGTGGGCGAGCACCTGGTGCTGACGCCGACCGGAGACGGTGAGTTCGTCGAGATCGTTCACCACGACGTGAGCACCCAGCCGGTAGAGCTCGCTGCGTTCGTCCCTCCGGTCGACCCCGATGATCGGTTCGAAGCAGCCGTTCCAAGCCGCCTCGACCATGAGCGGAGTCGTGGTGACCACCGCGCTGCGTCGCGGCGAGACACCGAGACGATGCGTCGCTTCGAGCAGCGTCGCCGGGTCGGGAGCGGCCGGCAGACCGGCAAGAGCGGCGTCGATCCCGTCCACACGGATGTCGAACAACCCGGTGGCGTGAGCGCAGGCGAGAACCTGTGCGCAGTTGCGGCTGGAGGAGATGGCCGCCGTGCGTACCCCGCGATCCTTGAAGTCGCGCAGCAGTGCGACCGCGGAGGCGTACGTACGCACGCCCCACTCACGGAGTTCCTCGAGGAACCTGGCGTTCTTGCGGGCGGCCAGTGACTGCACGGTGTCGGCATTGCGATCGGTCGAGGTCTCGCGCAGGGCGATGCCGCGGGCGGTCAGGAAGTTGCGGACCGCTTCGGTGCCGGTACGGCCGTCGGCGTAACGCCAATAGTCCGCTGACATCTCGAAACCGGGTATCTCCAGGCCCGACCGCTGGTTGTAACGGTGCAAGAAACCGTCGAAGACCTTCTGCCACGCAGCACCGTGCAGACGTGCGGTATCCACCACCACGTCGTCGGCGTCGACCAGTACGGCGTCGATGCGGTCCAGGTGAAGGGTCGGAGAGTTGTTACTCATAGGTGCAGACCTCAGCGCCGCGCGGTCAGGGCAGCGGTCATCGCCCGGGACTCGTTTCGCACCTTCTTAGCGTGGTGGGGTCCTGGGACGGGACCGCAGAGGCTTCGGTCATGGCGGGGTGGGACCTTCGCCTGCTGAACGAGGAAGTCACGCCGAACGACGCTGAGAGGCGTCCACCATCGCCGATGACACGGGCGACGGGAAGGCACGGAGCGGGTGACCCCGTCCGGACGGAAGTGAACGGATTCGGCCGGATCGGGCAAAACGTCGCAACGGCGGCTCCGACGCCGTGTCCGTTCGGGGGTCAGGTCGGTCCTCACCGTCGTACCCTGCAGAAGTAGGCCGGCCACCCTGGTAGTCGTGCTTGGCCGTCCCGGAGTTTCGTGCTCGGTGGTCTCGGTGGTCTCGGTCCCGGTGGAGGTGTCATCGTGCTCGTCCAGGAACTCGAGCCGCTCGAGCGCGAGATCCTCGTCACGGCGGCGATCCTCGCGCCGTCCATGCACAACACCCAGCCATGGCGGTTCCGCTTCCGGCACCGCACCGTCGAAGTGCACCGCGACCCCGACCGGGAACTGCGTGCCGAGGACCCCGAGGGCCGGATGACGATGATCGGCGTGGGTGCCGCCGTCTTCAACATCCGGGTCGCGGCCGCATCGCTCGGACACAAGACCACGATCCGGCTGGCACCTGATCCCGAGCGCGACACCCTCGCGGCCGAGGTGACGATCGAGCCACCGACCAGCGATCTGACCGACCCCGCCGAACTGTTCGCCTACCTCTCCCGGCGCCACACCAACAGATGGCCGTTCGCCGACCGGCCCATCCCTGCGGAGACTCGCCAGCAGCTGTCCGACGCCGCCGAACGCGAGGGCGCCAGGCTCGAATGGGTCGAGGACGACCACCGGGTCCGCTGGCTGCTCGAGCTCGCCAGAGACGCCGAGATTGCCGAAGCCGACGACCCGCGCCGGTTGGCGGAGCGGCAGCGGTGGGTGGGCGGGGATCGGGACCGGGACGGCGTGCCCTCGAGTGCCCTTGGGCCACGGCCGGCGGAACCGTCAGCGGTGCGCGACCTGGCGGTCGAGCCGCACGATCAGCTGCGCGGGTCCGCCCACTTCGAGGCACGTCCGGCCCTCGCCGTCCTGTGGACTGAGCGGGACGACCCGCAGACCTGGGTGTGCGCGGGACAGGCGTTGCAACGTGTCCTGGTGGTGGGGACGACCCACGGGCTTGCCGCCTCGCTGGTGAACCAGCCGATCGAACACGCCGAACTTCGCTGGCTCGTCCGGGATCCCTCCTCCGGCTGGATCGAACCTCAGGTGGTGATCCGGTTCGGCTACGGTCCCGAGGTCGCACCGACGCCGAGGCGACCAGTCGAGGAGTTCATCCTCGACGACGAGCAGCGGCCGTCCGGCGAGGTGGCAGGCAGCAGCGCGACCAGAGACGATGGACCTGGCGACGACGGATGCGCCGGGGATGACCTTCCGTCCGTCCCCAGGCAAGGACGGTGAGGACCATGCCGGCAAACGACGCGACCTCCGCACTCCCGTTCGTCGTGGGGATCGACGAGTCCACGGGATCGGTCGACGCCGCACGGTGGGCCGCCGCCGAGGCGCAACGGCGGAACCTCCCGTTGCGGCTCGTCCACGCGTTCGCGTGGCCGCTCATGCACGTGCCCGCTGGCATGTGGCGCATGGGACCGGAGGGTGGACTGCGTGCGCACGCGGAACAACTGCTCGCCGACGCCGCCGAGGCCGCACAGGTCACCGCCCCGGGTGTGGAGATCACGACCGCGGTCCGTACCGACTTCGCCCTGCCGATGCTGGAGGACGAGAGCAGGAACGCGACCTGGGTCGTCGTCGGCACCAGAGAAGCCGGCGCCGTCGCCAGGGCGATCGTCGGCTCGACCACCATCCAGCTCGTCGGCCGGTCACACTGCCCGGTCGTGGTCGTCCGTGGCGATCTCTCCCCACGTGAGGAGGACCTCGTCGTGGTGGGTGTCGACGGTTCCCAGCTAGGAGCTGCCGCGATCGGGCTCGGCGTCGAGGAGGCCGCCCGCAGAGGCGGTCGGCTGCTCGCCGTCCACGTTGTACGTCATGGTCTTTCGGCACGGTCCGGAGCGCCCGACACGTCCGCCGGACTCCGGCTGCTCAACGGCGTGCTCGCCGGATGGCGGGAGAAGCACCCGGACCTTCCCATCGAGGAGCGGGTTCTGTCCGGTCATGCCGCCGGGTCCCTCGTCGACCTGTCGCAGCGAGCCGTGCTCGTGGTCGTCGGCGCCCGTGGGCGGGGAGGTTTCACCGGCATGCTGCTCGGCTCCGTCAGCCAGACGCTCCTGCAACACGCGCACAGCCCGGTCATGGTCGTGTCGGCGCGCTATGAGGGCCTTCCGTCGACCGAGCCCTGACCGGCTCGCCGAGCCGCAGATGACCACGCTGCCCATGCTTGTGGCGTCCGGACAGGTGTCGGTACCTGTTCCGGTTACCACAAGCATGGGCAGCGTGGTCATTCATGTGCGCGGCAGAGCCGCAGGTCGGTGCGTCAGGCCTTCCGGGCACGGGCGCGGAGCTTCTCCCGGTCGGTCTGCGCCAGCACCGACTTGCGCAGCCGGATCGCTGCTGGCGTGACCTCGACGCATTCGTCCTCGCGGCAGAACTCCAGCCCCTGTTCGAGGGCCATCTCCTTCGGCGGAACCAGGCGCTCGAGCTCCTCGGCCGTCGACGACCGGACGTTGGTGAGCTTCTTCTCCCTGCAGGCGTTGACGTCCATGTCCTCCGGCCGGGAGTTCTCGCCGACGATCATGCCTTCGTACACCTCGGTGCCGGGCTTCACGAACAGCGTCCCGCGCTCCTGCATGTTGAAGCAGGCATACGCCGTGACGCTCCCGCGCCGGTCCGCGACGAGCGAACCGCGGGGCCGGGTCCTCAGGTCTCCCGCCCACGGTTCGTACCCCTCGAACACGTGGTGGATGAGCCCGGTGCCGCGAGTCTCGGTGAGGAACTCGGTACGGAAGCCGATGAGCCCACGTGCCGGCACGAGGTAGTCGAGGCGTACCCATCCGGTCCCGTGGTTGACCATCTGTTCCAGCCGACCGCGACGCAGGCCGAGCATCTGGGTGACGACGCCGACGTAGTCCTCGGGTACGTCGATGGTGACGCGTTCGACCGGCTCGTGGACCTTGCCGTCGACCACCTGGGTGACGACCTGGGGCTTGCCGACCGTGAGCTCGAAGCCTTCGCGACGCATCAGCTCGACGAGGACGGCCAGCTGCAGTTCGCCACGGCCCTGGACCTCCCAGGTGTCGGGACGTTCGGTGTTCTTGACCCTGATCGACACGTTGCCGACGATCTCCGCGTCGAGGCGGTTCTTGACAAGTCGGGCAGTCAACTTGCCGCCGCTCTTGCCCGACAGCGGACTCGTGTTGATGCCGACCGTGACCGAGATCGACGGCTCGTCGACGCGGATCACCGGCAACGGACGCGGGTCGTGGAGATCGGCGAGTGTCTCACCGATGGTGATGTCAGGAATGCCGGCAATCGCGGCGATGTCACCTGGTCCGGCCTTGTCCGCGGGTACGCGGTCGAGGGCCTGCGTCATCAACAGATCGGTGATCTTGACCCGTTCGACGGTGCCGTTTGCCCGGCACCAGGCCACCGTGGCGCCCCGGGTCAGCTCGCCCTGATGGACGCGGCAGAGCGCCAGCCTGCCGAGATACGGCGACGCGTCGAGGTTCGTGACGTGTGCCTGCAGTGGTGCGCCCTCGTCGTAGGAAGGAGCCGGCACGGTCGCGAGGATCGTCTCGAACAGCGGTCGCAGGTCCGGGCTCGCGGGAATTGTGCCGTCCTCGGGCTGCTCGAGCGTGGCCCGGCCAGCCCGCGCCGAGGCGTAGACGATGGGGAAGTCCAGCGCGGAGGTGTCGGTCGACGGGTCGTCGAGCAGGTCGAGGAACAGTTCGTAGGTCTGGTCGACGATCTCGGCGATCCGCGCGTCGGGGCGGTCGACCTTGTTGACCACGAGGACGACGGGGAGCTTCTTGCGGAGCGCCTTGCGAAGGACGAATCTCGTCTGGGGAAGCGGTCCCTCGGAGGCGTCGACGAGCAGGAGTACGCCGTCGACCATCTCCAGGGCCCGCTCGACCTCGCCGCCGAAGTCCGCGTGGCCGGGGGTGTCGACGATGTTGAGCGTCACCGGACCGTCGTCGGGGGTCTCCCACCGGACCGCGGTGTTCTTGGCGAGAATCGTGATGCCCTTCTCGCGCTCGAGGTCCATCGAGTCCATGACCCGTTCGTTGACGTCCTGGTTCTCCCGAAAAACCCCGGACTGCCACAGCATCGCGTCGACCAGCGTGGTCTTGCCGTGGTCGACGTGAGCGATGATCGCGACATTGCGGAGATCGTTGCGGGTGGCCATGCCTGTCATCCTTCCCGACCCCTTGTGGCCACCGCCGAGCGGGGCGCTCTCTCTCCACCCCAGGTCGGGACGGTCATCGTCGGGGACGGGTGCGGGGGCACTGAAGGGGGCAGGGGTTCGTCTCAGCGGAGCCGCCAGAGCACCGGCGTGGTGAGGACACCGATCCTCGGTACACCGAACGCGGCCGTCAAGAGATCGACCGGCCCACGCAGCGCGCCGGGACCAACCAACGTCGTCGCCGCCGCGGCCAGGTCCTCGCTCGACTCCGGGCTCCGCATGCGTTCGAGAATGCCGAGCCGGGGAGCGATGCGGACATCGGCCTCGTCCCGGCTGATGCCGACGTGTGCACAGGCGATCTCGAGCGCGCGCTCGAAACCGCCCAGCTCATCGACGAGACCGCGGGCCTGCGCGTCGGCGCCGCTCCAGACCCGCCCGCGGGCGGCACCCTCGACATGCTCGCGGGAGAGCCCGCGGTCGGAGGCGACCTTCGCGGTGAAGTCGTCGTAGACCTGGTCGAGCCAGCTCTCGAGGCGCTGCCACTCGTCGTCGGAGAACTGCCGGTACGCCGAGAACATCCAGGCGTTCCGCCCTTCCGCGACCCCGTCGCGGGCGATGCCGAGCCGGTCGAGCAGATCCCGGACGACGGCCTTGCCGCCGAGGACGCCGATGGAGCCGGTCAGGGTGCTGGGCTGGGCGACGATCGTGTCCGACGCCATCGCGATGAAGTAGCCGCCGGACGCGGCCGCGCTCCCCATCGACACGATCACCGGCTTGCCGGCGTCGCGGACCCTGCGTACCTCCCGCCGGATGGCGTCGGAGGCGACGTAGGAACCACCAGGGCTGTCCACGCGCAGCACCACGGCACGGACATCGGAGTCGCTCGCGGCGGCCCGAAGCGCGGCGCCCATCGTGTCCGAGCCGATCGAGGTTCCGCCAAGGCCGCGCCGGGTCGACCGCCCGAGATGGATGTCGCCGGTGCCATGGACGACGGTGACGGCCGGACCCTTGGACAGTCGGCTCAGCGCGTGCCGGGGCTCCAGCTGACGGGCGCGGCGGTAGCGGTGGACGAACCTCAGGCGTACCCCACCCAACCGGCGGCGCAGCTGCGCGTACACCTCGTCCCGGTAGCCCAACTCGTCCACCAGTCCGGCGTCCTTGGCTTGCGATGCCGACAGCGGAGCGCGGTCGACGAGCTCGCGGACCTGGCCGCTCTCCAGTCCTCGCCCGTCGGCGATACCGGCGACGATCTGCTCCATGGCGGAGGCGGCCAACCGGCCGGCGGCCTCGCGGTGGGCGTCGGTCATCTCGCTGGCGAGGAAGGTGTCGGCGGCGTTCTTGTATTCGTAGCGCTGGGACATCTGTGGCAGAACGCCCAGTTTCGCCAAGGCGTCCTTGACGAAGACCGCTTCGGCGATCAACCCGGTGAGGCCGACGTCACCGGACGGCTGGACCCAGATGTCGTCGAAGGCCGTCGCGAGATAGTAGGGGACGGTTCCCGGTCCGAACTCGCCGAAGGACTCCGCCCATGCCACGGTGGGCTTGCCGGTCGCCGCGAACGCTCGGACCGCCGACCGCAGCTCCTGCACCTGCGCGAGCGCCACGGGGTGGCCGCCGACATGCGCGACGAGGCCGGCCACGTCAGGGTCCCGGGTGGCGAGGCGGAGACCGTCGACCAGATCCCGCAGCAACGGCCGGCGTCGGGCCAGCGCGGCGGAGATCGGATCCTGGGGCGGAGCCTCCAGGAGCGGCTGGGTGAGGTCGAGTTCGAGCAGCGTGGCCACCATGGGCCCACTTTACGGTGGCCCCGGACACCCGGTTGGGGCCGTGGGCTGGACGTAGGACAGAATGTCCGGGCAGCAGGAGGGGAGTATTCCTTCGCGGCGGCATCGTCATCACGGTTTCCCGGGCAGGTTGTCCGGCACCCGGTGCCGGCGGCCTCAGCGCCTCAGGCGGAAGAGACCTCCGAGGGAGCGACATTTTTCTTCTTCGGAGGTTGACGCGTGAGCATTCATCCCTGGGTCTGGATCGCCACAGTCGGTGTTCTCGGCGTGATCCTTGCCGTCGACGTGTTCGTGATCGGCCGGCGACCTCATGAGCCGTCGATGCGCGAGTGCACGATGTGGATCTCGATGTACGTGGCGCTCGCCATGCTCTTCGGCTTGGGCGTGTTCGTTGTTTCCGGCGGCCAGTATGCCGCAGAGTTCTTCGCCGGTTGGATCACCGAGTACAGCCTGTCGGTGGACAATCTCTTCGTCTTCCTGGTGATCCTGACGAGGTTCGGGGTCCCTCGCGCGTACCAACAGACGGCACTGCTGATCGGCATCATCCTGGCCCTCGTGATGCGAGGGTTTTTCATCGCCGTGGGTGCCGCGGCCATCAGCGCGTTCTCGTGGGTCTTCTACCTCTTCGGCGCGTTCCTGGTCTATACGGCGGTCCAGTTCGTACGCCAGGGCGAGCAGGACGAGTCGGACTACAAGGAGAACGTGGTCATCCGCTGGGCGAAGCAGAACCTCCCCATCACCGACCAGTACAACGGCGTCCGGCTCACCCTCATCGAAGGCGGCAAGCGCCTGGCGACGCCGATGCTGATCGTGATGATCGCGTTGGGTACGACCGACCTGCTCTTCGCCCTCGACTCCATTCCCGCGATCTACGGCCTGACCAAAGAGCCCTATCTCGTCTTCACGGCCAATGTCTTCGCGCTGATGGGGTTGCGGCAGCTGTACTTTCTCCTGGGCGGGCTGATCAACCGGTTGGTCTACCTTTCCTACGGCCTCGCGGTCATCCTCGGCTTCATCGGCGTCAAGCTCATCCTGCATGCCGTGCACGACAACACCCTGCCGTTCATCAATGGCGGAAAGCCGCTCGAGGGCGTTCCCGACATCGGCATCGGATGGTCCCTGACCGTCATCATCGGCACGCTTGCGGTCACGACGGTGGCGAGCCTCGTCAGAAGTCGAAGTCTCAGCAAGAGCGACCAGCGCTAGATGTACCCGGCCAACAGGTTGGTCACAGTCGGCTGATCGCGGGTAGTCCGCCGAGTGCGGCCAGAGCGGTGTTCCCCGGGGTGTCAGCCTGAGTCGCGCGCGGCCCTCAGTCGACGCAACGGAGGGGCCTTCTGGGGTGGCACCCGACGCGGAGGCATCTCCTCGAGCAGAGCTTCGGTGATCTTGGCGACCTCGGCGGCGGCCTTCTCGATCGGGCCACGAGTGGCGTTGCTCAGACTCCCGACGCCTGTGACCTTGCGTACGTACTGCAGAGCCGCAGCGTGGATCTCTTCGTTGGTCGCGGGCGGTTCGAGTCCTCGCAGGACGGTGATGTTCCGGCACATGCCTCGACCTTACGCGCGACGTCAGCCACCGGGGCGTCGAGCTGATCCCAGGGGCGTGCCCTAGATGACCCGGCCGGCATCGCAGACCAGCGTGCGGCGACGGTCTGCTGTGAGCGGCTCCTCGACCACCTGCTGGCCGGTGGCAGGCGCGTGCAGCATGACCCGGTCCTCACCGATGGCGAACCCGACATGGTGGACCGGCTTGTCAGGTCGTACGAAGAAGTAGAGATCGCCAGCGACCGCCCGCTCCGCCGGGACTCGCTTGGCGGCAGCGGCCTGGTCGTGGGCGTCGCGGGGAACGATCAACCCGAGGGCGCGGAACGTGAGGTGGACCAGCCCCGAACAATCCAGCCCGAATGCGGACGTGCCACCCCAGAGGTAGTCGAGCCCGATGAATCGGCGCGCCGCGGTGAGGACGGCCTGTCCTGGGGCCGGCGCGCCCTGGCCGGCGACCGATCGACCCGCACCGGACGGACGTACGACGCAGGCCGAGGTGTCCAGCCAGCCCTCTCGGTTCCCAGGGAGGCGGACCCGGACGCCGGCGCTGGCCTCTTCGGTCACCGCGAGGATGGTGGCGTACGAAGCCTCGGTGAGGGTGGCCGTGCCTTCGGGTGCGTCACGCACCGGCGCGGCCTCGACCGCCACGACCGCCTCGCGGTCCGACGGCGCAGCCGCGGCCGCGACGTGGGCGCGTGGAACCCAGCCGGGGTAACCCCGCGGGTCCAGGCCAGAGGGTTGCCAGAGCGCGACGACCTTCAGCCAGTCGCCTCGCTCCTCGATGACCTCGACCGGCTCGCCGAGCAGGAGTTGGGTGAGGACCCGGTCGTGCAGGTCACGCCGGGCGGGCACGTCGAGGCTCTCGGCCCACCGTCGAGGGTCGGCCAGAGGGGCGACGATGTGCGCGTCGATCTCTCGTACCGCGCCCGGGTCGATCCACAGGGTGGTGGCCGGAACGCAGATCGCTGTGCTTGTCGCGACGGAGAGGTCAGGCGCTGACATGGCGTCACGGTACCGGAGACACCGCCGCTGGCGTGGTTCCCAGCCTCGGCTTCGCGATTCCGCACCGTCGCGACCAGGTGAGCGGGGCCCGGGCCGGTCAACAGCTGACGAGGGAGATCAGGTGGGATAGATGGTGGGCACGCCGCCGAGGTAGCCGGGCCATCCACAACGGTTGAGGTCGGGTGGGGGAGCGGTGTCCTCCGTCAGTAGCTCGTCGACGAGGAAGAGTCGCGATCCGCCGTGCCGGAGCCGCAGGAGGAACGCCAGCGTCCCTGCCAGACCGCCGCCGTAGCCGGCGGAGACGTCCCGGAGCGAGTCGTCCGGGAGCAGGACCCTTCCCTCGCGGCGGCAGTGTCGTACGGCGAGCAGTGGGACCATGTCCTCGGCCCAGACCCGGTAGGTGCCGTCGGCGAGGAAGTCCGCGGCATCGAGGAGGAACTCCCCGTCTCCGGCAAGGCCGTGGCAGGTTCCTGGCCGTGACGTCCAGCGGGCCCGGTGGACGGCGCCGGCGGCGGCTCTCGCGTACTCACCGAATCTCTGCTCGCCCGTCACCATGGCGAGCCTGAGCAGGAAGGTTCCGATCCCCGCGGGACCGTCACACCGGTGTGGCCGATCCGACGTGGTGCCATCGAGGTCTTCGCACCACCATGCCGAACCGTCGTCGTCCATCCGCGCTGAGCGGCAGAGCGTGTAGCCGGCCTCACCGGCCAATGTGACGTAGCTGGAGTCGCCGAGCGCAGTACCGACGGCGAGCAGGGCATAGCCGATGCCCGCGATGCCGTGAGTGAGTCCGAGGCGTCCGCTCGGGGTGTGCGAGGTCGGCGCGCCGTTGGCGTTGGGTGGGGTGCCTGGCCCGACGGGCCAGGTCGGTCCACCAGGTCCCGGCACGGCGGTGTCGCGGAGGGCCGCGGCATAAGTGGCCGCGCGGTCGCAGAAGCGGCTGTCGCCGTCCTGACGCATTCGACCGGCTGGATGGGTACCTGGCCGCCGCCAACGCCGCTGGCCGGTGAGACGGGCGAGGCGGAGCTGGAGCAGCGCAGCGCCTGCCAGCCCGTCGGCAAGTCCCGGGTCGGGCCAACTCGTCGGCAGGGTGAGCGCGATGTGTTCGGCCTGCGCGTGCAGGTGAGGTTCGCCGAGGACCGCTGAAGCGTCCGTGAGAACCCATGCGACACCCGCGGGGCCGTGGAGGAGACCAGGAGGTTGGGTGTCGGCGGGTGTGCACCGGGCGGACAGCCAGGACGCGGCCTTGCGGGCGGCCGCCTCGACCGCGAGCGGAGCGATGTCGTCGGTCGCGTCCTGGCTGTGCGCACGCAGCAGGACCGCGAGGACGCCCGCCGCCCCGTGTTGGATGCTCGCCGAATCCGTGCGTGCGCCGTGCGGACCGGGCGGCCACAGTGTCTCTTCGTCGGGACACATCGCTGCGGTCAGGTGGTCGAGCCCATCGGCGAGCAGCTCCTCGGCGGGTGGCAGTGCCTGACCGCGAGGCAGGACCCGGTCTCTGGACCCGCGCTCGCCACCAGGCAACCTGTCGGCGAGGAGTCGGTCGAGCTGAGCCAGGTCACCGCGTTCGCTCGGCTGCGGGCACAGCAGGGCCATGATCGCCGGCCGCAGAACCCTGGCCGCGTCGTTGTAGCGCGAGACGAGAGCCAGCCAGTTGGCCAGTCGTTCGCGGACCGGTCGCTGCGCCGGTGCGTCGGCCGCAAGCACCGGATCGTTTCCGGTTGCCAGGTGGAACAGCAGCCCGCCCAGACTGTAGAGATCCTCCGCCGGTGCCGCGGGAAGGGGCAGACGGCGGGTACCCGACTCGGGCGCGGTGTAGCCCGGTGTTCCTCGGTGCAACAGCACCGATCCCCGGTCGGTCGCTCCGGCGAGATCGCGGAGCATCGGCTCCCCGCCGGGGCTGACAAGGAGCCGGTCGGGATTGAGGTCACGCAGTACGAGTCCGGCCTCGTGCACCGAGGCGAGGAGGAGGCGGAGTCGGCGGGCCATGGTGAGGGCCAGCTCGGCCGGCAGGCCCGCGCCGGCACCTGTGTGCTGGCGTACCCACTGACGCAGGGGCACGCCGGCCATGCGCTCCTGGACACTCACCAGGTCGCCCGCCACCGCGAAGAGGTCGAGGGGGAGCGACACCGGGACGCTGCCGTGGACGCGAGCGGCGAGCCGTGCCTCATGGAGGAGTCGGGCGCGGGCGTCGCGCCCGTGGACGTCGACGTCGGCGTGGGCGCGGGCATGTGTGAGCACGACGGTGGACCTGCCGGCTGTCGGGCGTTCGTCCGTCGCGAGGTACGCACCACCCGTCGGATCGAACCGAAGGGTCCGGTGCACGACGTACCGGGCGCCGAGGCGTTGCCCGATGCCGATGCCGCCGTCGATGCCGCCGTCGATGCCGTGGTGGCGGGAATCGGTGGACTCGCCCGAACCACCGCGGGCGCCTGTGCCATCGGCAGTGACCGAGACGGCCACCAGGCTGCGTGGCCGGACGGGCCGAGCCCCCGGAATCCGCGGTCCCGCGAGCCCTGCGGTCGTGAGGTGCAGGTCTTCTGCAAGGTCGGCGAACTCCGCGTCGTCGCGGGGGTGGACGGCAAGACATCGCCCGAAGTCGTCCTTGGGACAGTCGGGTTGTCCGAGCCAGCGCACCCGTTCGACCGTCGACGCGAACGAGAAGGGCACCCGCCGGCGGGCGAGGATGGTGATGGCCCGCGTGAAGACGGTCCGCACCGACTCAGGCGTCGCTGACACGTACAGCGTCCCACCCGCGGCCCCGCCACCGTCCTGCGGACCGACCAGGTCACTGGAGTGGTCGGTTGGGCGGTCGAACAGGTGGTCGCTCGGCCGGTCGGCAGGCAGCGCGGAGTGCAACGGGTGACCGGCCCGGATCTGCCAGACGCGTCCTGAGACGCGAACGATCAGCTCCGAGACCAGGTTCGTCAGGTTGTCTCCGCGGAGTCTGACCGGTGGCACTGACCCCACGCCCTCTCGATCTTGCACTTTAGGTGGTCATACGACTACCAAGAGTGCATGATCTCCGCAACCGAAACGAGGCAGAATCCCAACTCGATTCGATCACGGGCCCGCCGGCCCGCCGGCCCGCCAGCCCCGCCGGGCCTCCAGGGTCAGAGGCTGAACCTGTCGGCCCAACTCGCGGCCGCCACGCGTGCGGCCAGCGCACAACCATCGTCGTGGGAGAGCGGCGCGGTCGTGCAGCTCACCAGGAGGTACGCCGGCGCGTCGGGAGGATGGACGAGGGCCACGCTGTGCCGGATCCCGTCGACCCAGCCGTTCTTGTGCGCGACCGGCGTGCCGGGAGGAAGTCCGCGTACGACGTCTTCGGTGATCTCCTGGGCGCGCAGCACGTCGAGCATCTCCCGGCATCCGGCAGGGGACACGTGTCCCCAACGCGTCCGTGCCTCCGCACCGAGGGCCAGCGCTCCCATCAGGCCGGCGAGGTCGCTGGCGGTGACGAGATTGGCGAGGCCCGCCTGTTGGGCCGGCTCGTCCTGAATGCCACGGGTGACCACCGCGTGCCGTGCATCTGCGGCTCGCCAGGCCGCCGCGACCGGCTCGGGGCCGACACGCTCGAGTGCGAGGTTGGTGGCGAGGTTGCTCGACCTGACGATCATCCGGCGGACAAGCCAGCGCAGCGGCGCGGTCCTGCCGAGGAACCGCCACGGCTCAGGGTCGCTGTCGTAGTCGGCGGTCGACCGGTACGTCGCCCCGCGCCCTGCCGCTGAGACGAACTCGTCGTGAACGGCCACCTCCGCGTCGAGGTCGAGCTCACCTGTCTCCGCCAGCTGGTACGCCGCGATCATGACCGCGACCTTCATCGTGCTGGCGGCGTAGTGGGTGTGATCGGCGTTCAGGGAGTACGCCGGACCCGCGCCAGGGTGACCGCACCAGACCGAAACCGTACCCGGCACCGCGGCGAGTTCGGCGCCGAGGGCGCAGAGATGAGGCACCCGCGAAGGATTCAGGCTCACGGCGCCGGCCGCTCGGGAGGTGTCCCGGCGGTGAGGTCGAACGCCCACTGCACAGTGGCGAGGGCGGTACGCACGTCGACGCCGAGTGCGCGGGCGGTCGCGGCGTAGGTCTCGGCGGCGGTACGGAGCGGATCGTCCCGACCCGGTAGGGCCGCGGCGACGACCGTGCCGTGCCGGCGCGCGGTGTGCAGGACCCCTTCGGCCTCGAGCTCCTTGTACGCACGTGCGACCGTGCCAGGCGCCACTCCCAGGTCGGCGGCGAGCTGGCGGATCGGCGGGAGCCGGGTGCCTACCGCCAGGTGCCCCTCGTCGATCTGCGCGAGGATCTGGTCGCGTACCTGCCGCCAGGGCGGAGTTCGGCTTGCGCTGTCGACAGCGATCCTTGCCATGCAACCCCCATGAGATCGGATGCGGCGAAAGTTTCGGTTGGCGGAAATCGGCGTGCGGGTCACCGCGCAGGCGGCCGGCCGTCGGTCGTGGGAGAGGGTAGAGGAGCAAGCTGGCATTGCGACAGGAGGCGTACATGGGTGAGTGGCGGGATCTGCACCAGGACTGGGTGCTCAACGCGGTCGCTTCCGACGGCACCGGGGGTGAACCGAAGATCCCGGCGGCCCCGGCGTCGGCGACGGTTCCCGCCAGCGTGCCCGGTTGTGTGCACACGGACCTGCTGGCGGCCGGCCTCATCCCTGATCCGTACCTCGACCGGAACGAGCACGAGTTGCGCTGGATCGGTCGGACCGACTGGCGCTATGCAACGACCTTCGACTGGCAGCCGGACGGCACCGACCGGGTGGACCTGGTCTGCGACGGCCTCGACACTGTGGCCAGGATCGAGCTCAACGGGTCGCCGGTCGCCACGACGCAGAACATGCACCGGCCCTACCGGTTCGAGGTCGGGCAGCACCTCCGCCGGGGCGCGAACGAGTTGGTGGTGACGTTCACCTCCGCCCAGGCGTACGCCGAGAACCTCAGGGACCAGCTCGGCGACCTGCCCGGACCCAACTCCGCCACCCCCGAGCCGTTCAACTTCATCCGCAAGATGGCCTGCAACTTCGGTTGGGACTGGGGGCCCATCCTCGTCACCGCCGGAATCTGGAAGCCGATCCGGCTGCACTCCTGGCAGACGGCACGACTGGCCGAGGTACGCCCGCTGGTGACGGTCGAGGGCGGCGTCGGCAAGGTGCGGGCGGTCGTTCAGGTGGACCGGGCCGATGTCAACGCATCGTTGACGCTGACGGCTGAGGTGGCCGGGGTGCGGGGGCGGGTTGACGTCGCGCCCGGGGAGACGTCGGCAACAGTCGCGCTCGAAGTCCCCGATCCCCGCCTCTGGTGGCCGCACGGCCACGGCGACCAGCCGCTCTATGACCTCGACGTCGGCCTGGCCGCGGGCGACGGTACGGCGTTGGACAGCTGGTCGCGCCGGATCGGCTTTCGTCACGTACGCCTTGACACCACGCCGGACGAGACCGGTTCGGCGTTCACCATCGTCGTCAACGGGGTGCCGATCTTCGCCCGCGGCGCCAACTGGATCCCCGACGACTGCTTCCCCAGCCGAATCGGTCCGGAGCGCTACCGCGCGCGGCTGCAGCAGGCGAAGGACGCCCACATCGACCTGCTGCGGGTCTGGGGCGGCGGGATCTACGAACAGGAGGCGTTCTACGACGCGGCCGACGAGCTCGGCATCCTTGTCTGGCAGGACTTCCTCTTCGCCTGCGCGGCCTACCCGGAGGAGTCGCCGATCGCGGAAGAGGTCGAGGCCGAAGCCCGCGAGAACGTCGCCCGGCTGATGCCGCACCCCAGTCTCGTCCTGTGGAACGGCAACAACGAGAACATCTGGGGTTACTTCGACTGGGGTTGGCAGGCGAGGCTCGACGGCCGGACCTGGGGCAAGGGCTACTACCTCGACGTGCTCGCCCGGGTGGTCGCCGAGACCGACCCGACCCGGCCGTACTGGCCCGGCAGCCCCTATTCCGGCTCGTTCGACATCCATCCGAACGCCGACGACCACGGCTGCAGACACATCTGGGACGCCTGGAACCAGAAAGACTACGCGGTCTACCGCGACTACGTGCCGAGGTTCCTGGCGGAGTTCGGCTGGCAGGGCCCGCCGACCTGGGCGACGCTGACAAGGGCCGTGCACGACGAGCCGCTCGCGTCCGACTCGCCAGGGGTGTTGAGCCACCAGAAGGCGACCGACGGTAACGGCAAGCTCGCCCGCGGGCTGGCGCCACACTTCGACGAGCCGACGACGGTAGCCGACTGGCACTGGGTCACGCAGCTCAACCAGGCCAGGGCGCTGACGTACGGCATCGAGCACTTCCGCTCGCACCGGGGCCGCTGCATGGGAACCGTCATCTGGCAGCTCAACGACTGCTGGCCAGTGACGTCGTGGGCCGCGGTCGACGGTGACGCCCGGCGCAAGCCGTTGTGGTACGCCTTGCGGAAGGTCTATGACCCTCGCCTGGTGACCGTCCAGCCCCGCGACGGCGGACTCGACATCATCGGGATCAACGACGGAGCGGAGGCATGGAACGCCGAGGTCGTCGTCGAGCGTCGCGCGTTCGGTGGCGAGGTGTACGCGCAGTGGACGGCGAAGCTCGAGGTCGGTCCACGAGACACGACGGCGGTCCGCATACCTGCCGACGTCGCGACACCGGTGGACGCGGCGAGTGAGGTGCTGGTCGTCACGGCCGGAGACCGGCGTACGACCTGGTACTTCGCCGAGGACAAGGACCTCGCCTACCCGCAGCCGGAGCTCGACGTGGAAATGTTCCCGAACCCCAGCGGCACGCAGGTGCGTGTGGCGGCGCGGAGCTTCGTACGCGACCTGGCCCTGTTCGCCGACCGGCTCGATCCGGGCGCCAGCGTGGACGACATGCTGGTCACGTTGCTGCCAGGGGAGACGCACACGTTCCTGATCGAAGGTCTGACCCGCCCGGTGACTCGTGAGGAAGTCGCCGGTGCTCCCGTTCTCCGCAGCGCGGGCGACGGACAGGTTCCGGCCGCACAGGCACCCTGAATGCGTCGTACGTCCGGAAGATGCACTGAAAGGTTGTAATCCGACCGGCGGGGCACGTGAGTTCCGACAGTCTGCACCTGGCTTCCGATGAGGCCAGCCGCGCCGAGGTTGGAAAGGGGTCGCGATCCCGTGTCCGATCAGCAGGAGAGCAACGCGGAGCCTGAGCCGGAACGGACTCACCAGCCCGAGGGTGACGGCCCACCACCGACAGTCACGAGCCCACCGCCCATTACCGACTGGGTCGTGTTCGGAATCTCCGCCGCGGTGTCGGTCGCCGTCGTCGCCTGGGGTGTGCGGGGCACCGGCTCACTCGCAAGAGCCGCGAACGCATCGCTGACCTGGCTCGTCGACAACCTCGCGTGGTTCTTCGTCGTGACGGCGACGGGGTTTGTGGTCTTCTCCGTCTGGCTCGCAGTCAGCCGATACGGGCGGATTCCCCTCGGCCAGGACGGGGAGAAGCCGGAGTTTCGGACGATCTCCTGGGTCGCCATGATGTTCAGTGCGGGCATGGGCATCGGCCTGATGTTCTTCGGGGTCAGTGAGCCGCTGACCCACTTCGTCGAGACTCCACCAGATGCCCGTCCCGGCGCCGGGACCGCGATGGCGACCACGCTGTTCCACTGGACCCTGCACCCGTGGGCGATCTACGCCGTGGTCGGTCTCGCCCTGGCCTACGGCACGTTCCGGAAAGGGCGGCCGCAACTCATCAGTGCGGCGTTCGCGCCGCTCTTGGGCGAGCGCCGCGCGACGGGGCCGGCGGGACGGGTGATCGACATCCTGGCGATCTTCGCGACGCTGTTCGGCTCGGCCGCCTCGCTCGGCCTCGGCGCTCTCCAGATCGGTGCCGGCCTGGTCGAGCTGGGCTGGCTGGGCACGGCGGGATCGCTCGTCCTCGGCTCTCTGATCGCGGTCCTGACGGTGGCCTTCGTGGCGTCGGCGGTCTCCGGGGTCGCCAAAGGAATCCAGTGGCTGTCCAACACCAACATGGTGCTGGCGATCCTGCTCGCCGTCTTCGTGTTCGTCGTCGGTCCGGTCGCCTTCGTCCTCAACCTGGTACCCGCCGCCGTCGGCGACTACTTCCGCGACTTCGCGGCGATGTCCGCCCGCACACCGGCCGGCGGAGACGACGTGACCCGATGGTTGACCACATGGACGATCTTCTACTGGGCGTGGTGGATCTCGTGGGCGCCCTTCGTCGGGACGTTCATCGCGCGGATCAGCCGCGGTCGGAGCATCCGCCAGTTCGTCCTCGGAGTGCTCGCGGTCCCCAGTCTGGTGAGCGTGGCGTGGTTCGCGATCTTCGGCGGCGCGGCTATCGACGCCCAACGCGGCGGTCGCGACATTGCCGGTGTCGCGGACCCGGAAGGCCAGCTCTTCGCGCTGCTGGGGACGTTCCCGCTGGCTGGCGTGACGAGCACGTTGGTCGTGATCCTGGTGGCGATCTTCTTCGTCTCCGGGGCCGACGCCGCCTCCCTCGTCCTCGGCACGCTCTCCCAGCGCGGCACCCACCGGCCCCAGCGGTGGGCGGTGGTGTTCTGGGGTGTCCTGGTCGGCGCGGTCGCCTTCGTGATGTTGCTGTTGGGAGGCGAGAAGGCTCTCAGCGGGCTGGAGACACTGACGATCCTGGCGGGCGCACCGTTCGCCGTGATCATGGTCGGGTTGTGCGTCGCCCTCGCCCGTGACCTGCGCGACGACCCGGTGATCGTGGCCGACAGGCGGTTCCGCCGGCGGCTCCGCCACCAGGTCGCGCGGGAGGCCGGAACCCGGCCGGCGGATGACGCCGACCACCGTCCAACCACCGAGGACGAGTAGCGCCCCGCGGGCCAGCGGCGGTCACGGCTCCACGGTGGGAACGACCTGGATCTTGCGGCCCACGCCGGCCTTGAACTGCTCCAGTGCGGTGGCGTAGTCGGCGAGGGGGAGACGGTCGCTGATCATGACGTCTGGCCGCAGCACTCCGCTCGCGAACAGGTCGCCCGCACGTTCGAAGCTGTGCAGCACCGCCATCGACCCGGTGATCGTGATCTCCTGGTTGTAGATCTTGTACGGCTCGATCTCGACCCGCGCGTCGTAGGACGAGACACCGAACTGCAGGAACGTCCCGCCACGGTCGACACGCACCAACCCGTCCTTGATCGCCGCAACCACACCGGTGCAGTCGATGACGACCTCCCAGCCGCGGGGATGGCTCGGAGCCAGCTCGTCGGCGCTTGTCGCGGTGGCGGTGCAGCCCAGCTCCCGCGCGGTTTCGAGGCGGGCCGGGTTGATGTCGACGACGCTGACGCTGCCGGCACCCGCACGCTTCGCCAGCTCCATCATCATCAGCCCCATCGTGCCGGCGCCGTAGATGAGGTAGTGGTCGGCGAGAACGCGGGGGAGTACGTCGAAACCGCGGACGGCACACGACAGCGGTTCGATGAGTGCGGCGTCCGCGGTCGCCACCCCCTCGGGGAGCTGGTAGCAGTTCTTCACCGGTGCGACGGCATAGTCCGCGGCGCCGCCCGCTGTCGTCACGCCGATCGCGGCCCAGTTCTCGCACAGGTTGCCGCGGGCGCGGCGGCAGTAGTGGCACTCGCCGCAGTGCAAGGACGGGTTGACAGCTACCTGGTCACCCGTCGCGACCTCGGTGACGTCGTGGCCGACCGCGACGACCTCGCCGGCGAACTCGTGCCCTGGCACGACCGGCAGCGTGGGTGCGAACTCGCCTTCGAGGATGTGCAGGTCGGTTCCACAGATACCGCAGCCGGCGACAGCGACGACGACGTCCCGCGGACCTGGCGACGGGTCGGGCACTGACTCGACGCTGACCTTGCCGGGTTCGCTGATGACGGCAGCCTTCACGCTGAACTCCCTTGCTGAGGCATCACTGCTGAGGATGGACCATGGGCTTGATGGTGGTCGGGTCGTTCGCGGTGACGGTGAGCGCGGCCTCGGTGTCGGCGAGCCCGAAGTGGTGCGTGGCCAGCCGGTCGAGGTCCACTTCGCCGGACGTCGCGAGGGCCAGCGCGGTCGGCCAGGTGTTGGCGTACCGGAAGGTGCCCGTCACTTCGATCTCGTACCCCTGGACGTGCGCCAGCGGGAGCGGGATCTCGTCACCGCCCATGCCGACCAGCACCACCCGTCCGGCGCGGCCCACCCGCCGGATCGCCTCACCGATCGCCGGCGGGAAACCCGAGCACTCGATCAGCACCTCCGCCTCCACACCTGCCTCGGCGAGCGACGTCGTGCTCACGTCAAGCGGCGTGCCGCCGAGGGTGCGGGCCATCTCCAGCCGTTGCGGGCGTACGTCGGTGATGACCACCTCGCTGGCACCGAACACCCGCGCGGCCTGCAACGCGACCAGCCCGATCGGTCCGGCGCCGGTGATCAGCACCCTGGTACCGGGGGCGATCCGGGCCTTGCGGGCGCTCCAGACACCGACCGACAGGGGTTCGAGCAGGGCCGCGGCGTCGTCGGAGAGCGAGTCGGGGACGCCGTAGGCGAACTCCTCGTGCAGCACGACGTACTCGCAGAAGGCGCCGTCGATCGGCGGCGTCGCGAAGAACCGCATGTCCGGGCACAGGTTGTAGCGCCCGGCGCGGCACTGCGCGCAGGTGAAGCAGGGCACGCCCGGCTCCATCGACACCCGCTGCCCGATCTCGTGCCGCCGCGCCTCGGACCCGCGGGCGACCACCACGCCGCCCGCCTCATGCCCGAGCACCAGGGGAGAACGGACGACGAAGTCCCCGATCCGGCCGTGCTCGTAGTAGTGGATGTCGGACCCGCAGGTGCCGACGGACGTGACCTGGATGAGCACCTCCCGCGGTCCCGGCTCCGGCACCGGCCGCTCCTCGAGCACGAGATCCTTCACGTCCCGCAGGACGGCAGCCCGCATCGTGTCCGGTTTACTCACCTGTCACTGCTCCGAGGGTCAGGCCGGTGACGAGCCACCGGCGTACGGCGAGCCCCGCGAGCATCATCGGGACCACCACGAAGGTACCGATCGCGCACAACTGTCCCCAGTCGATGCCGGTCTGGGTCACCAGCTGGCTCGCGGCGATCGGCAGCGTCTGGGAGCTGGGCCCGGAGAAGACCAACGCGAACGCGTAGTCGTTCCACGCGAAGACCAGGCACAGCACGAACGTCGTGACCAGACCCGCCTTGGTGAGCGGCAGCACGACCTGCCAGAACGCCTGCCAGCGCGAGCATCCCGCCACGAGTGCCGACTCCTCCAGCGACGGCGGGATGTCGGCGAAGAACGCGCTCATCAACCAGATCGCGAACGGCAGGTCGAACGTGAGATACGCCAGCACCAGGCCCGGGATCGAGTCGATCAGCCCCAGTTGCCGGAAGATCAGGAACAGCGGCAGCACCACGGCGGCGATCGGGGCCATCCTGGTCGAGATGATCCAGAACGACATGTGCTTCTTGCCGCGCATCGCCGTCCGCGCGAGGCCGTAGCCGGCGAGCGCGCCCAGTGCGACGGCCAGCACCGCGGAGAGACCTGCCGCGAGGATGCTGTGCCAGAGATACGGCGTGAAATCGTTCGCGCCGGTGAACAGGCCCCGATAGTTGTCGAGCGTCGGCGCGAAGAACACCTGCGGCGTCGCGGCCGTGACATCGGCGTCGGACTTGAACGACGACGCCAGCATCCAGACCAGCGGCACGAGGGTCCAGACCAGGCCGACCCCGAGCAGTGCCCAGGCGAGGATGCGCGTCCGCCTGGTGCCGCGCTCCAGCGGGCTCATCGACGCGTTGGCGGTGGGGACGGGCGTAGACGGGCGCCGCGCGGCGGAGCCGCCTGAATCAGCACGGTCGCCGGGGGTTGGCGAGGGCACTGCGCTCATCGGGCGAGTCCCTTCTGGTCGAGGAGACGGACGAAGACCCGGGCGATGAGGATCGTGACGACGAGCATCGCCAACCCGATCGAGGCGGCGTAGCCGAGGTCGAAGAACCGGAACGCGGTCTCGTAGAGCCGCACCGGCACAGTCTTCGTGGCGTCGGCCGGGCCACCGTTCGTGGTCACCCAGATGATGTCGAAGTAGCGGATCGCGTCCATCGACCGGATCAGCAGTGCCACGAGGAGGATGCTCGAGATCGACGGCAGGACGATGTATCGCAACTCCTTCCACCCGCCGGCACCGTCGATCGCGGCCGCCTCGCGGACGGCCAGCGGCACCGACGACAGGCCGGCAAGCGTGATGAGCGCGATGAGCGGCGTCCATTCCCATACGTCCATGAGGACGACGGCGGTGAACGCCGAGAATGTGCTGCCGAGAATGTCGCCCTGGTAGCCGAGCTGGCGCAGGATCCATGCGTACAGACCGAACGTCGAGTCGGTGAGGAAGCGCCCGAGCAGCCCGACGATGACCGGCGCCACGAACATCGGCAGCAGGAGCAGGCTCAGCAGCACGTTGCGCCCGCGGAACACCCGCCACAGGCACAGCGCGAGGACGACGCCGCCGACCATCTCCAGGCCGACGGTAAGGACGAAGAAGACGGCGGTACGGATCCAGGCCCAGGCCAGGTCGGCGTCGGTGAAGAAGCGCCCCCAGTTCGCGAAGCCCACCCAGTCCGCGGCGACACCGCCGAGCAGGCGTACGCGGGAGAAGCTCATCCAGACGATGGCGAGGAACGGGATGATCGAGAGGGCCGCCAGCATGATCACGCCGGGAACCATCATGCGACCCTCGAAGGCGAGCCTGCGTCGTGCAGCAGCCCGCCGCCGTGTCGGCGCTGGCTGCGATGTCTTGGCAACAGTCGCGTTCATCTAGCCCACCCACCCTCGCGCGACGATCCGGTCGAACCGGCTGGCCGTCTCGCGCATCGCCTCGGCCGGTGTCGTGTCGCCGACGAGCATGCGGGACAGCTGCGTGTAGATGGCGGTGTCACATTCGTTCCACATCGGGATCTTCGGCCGCAGGCCGATGTTGGCAGGTCTCCATGCCTGCTGGACGGCACGCGCGGTCAGCATGTTGGGCATGGCCGACGGCCGGCGTTCGGCTCGCACCACCTCCGGCAGCTCATAGACCGACGTGCGGGTCGGAGTGCCGCCACCCGCTGTGCTCTTCAGGTTGGCGAGCTGGCTGTCCGGTGCGGTGGACCAGAGCAGGAACAGCCAGGCGGCCTTGCGTTCGTTGGGCAGGGTGTTGGCGCTGATGCCGATCCCCGTGCCGCCGTAGTGGTTGGCAGAGCGTGCCGGGCCCTTGGGCAGACGCGCATAGCCAACCTTGCCGGGAAGGGCCTGCTCGTTACTCGCCGCGAACTCGTGCCAGTTGGGGCACATCGCGATCCGGCCGGCCCTGAACGCCGCACCCACACCGTCCCAGTCCCACGTGCGGGACGCCGGGTCGGCGACCGCGAGCAGGTCCGCGTAGAACCCCGCGGCCGCGACCGCCTCCTCGCTGCCGAGCCGGCACGGTCCGGGATCGACCCGGCCTAGCCGCCCCACCGCGTCGCCGTCGTCGAAGTAGTCACCGCCGTACGCCCACAACACGTTGGAGAAGTCGCACATCAACGAGTCGTGCTGCTTCGCCTGGTGCCCGGTGCCGAAGAGCACCTCGTCGGCGTTGTCGTTGAACCATCGGGCGGTCGCGGCGTACTGCGCCCAGGTGCTGTCGTTGCTCGGCGTGGGGTCGAAGCCGAGGTCGTCGGCCATACGTTCGCCGTACTTGTCGAACAGGTCGGCGCGGTACTGCCAGATCATCGTGGGGCAGTCGTAGGGGAGCGCGAACACCTTGTCCTGGTTGACGAATCGGCCCGCGGCATCGAGCTGGGTCGGGATGAAGTCGCGGAAGCCGCCCTCCTGCCGGGGCAGGGACGGGTCGTCGGCGAGCTCCCGCAGGTCGACGAGCCCCTTCGAATACGGTGCGAGCACCTGGTAGGGGTCGGCGTAGACGATCTGGTACTGCGCCTGGCCGGACGCGAGGTCGAGGGCGACCTTCTGCACCAGCGCGCTGAGCTCGAGGGTGACGATGTTGACCCGGATGCCGGTGAGCTCGGTGAACGGCGTGAGGTCCGCGGCGATCGCGGCGGTCGGTGCGGTGTTCTCGGAGATGAAGTTGAGCGTGGTGCCGGCGAACTGCCGCCACGGATCGTCGGTCGTACGCCTGGTCACGTCGCGCCGGCTGCCGCAGCCACCGAGCAGCAGCGCCGCGCCCGCGCCGACGGAGCCGGCAAGCACGCTGCGGCGGGTCAGCGGGCGCATGGCGGTCTGGTTCGAGGGGGTCACGGTCGAGTGAGTCATGGGGGAGGCACCCTCCGTGTGGGAGAGTTCCAGCCTGGACCTGCACTCAAACCGAAGTCAAGAGATTCGGGCAGATTCGGGTGGGAACAGACATTGGATTGCCGTGAGGTTCCGCTTGCGTCTGAGTTCACTTCGCTGTCATGCTCAACGCAAACGCCACGACCGGGCAGAGCCACAGACGAACGGGCACAACCTCATGTACGCCGAAGAGCGGCAGCTCGAGATCCTGTCCCGCGCACGCGCGGTCGGCCGGGTCGACGTGGCCGGGCTGGCCGGAGCGCTGGACGTGACCCAGGAGACCGTCCGGCGAGACCTCAGCGTGCTTGTGCGTCGCGGCCTGCTGAAGCGGGTGCACGGCGGTGCGATCCCGGTCGAACGCCTGGACTACGAACCCAAGCTCGCCACCCGCCGGGAGCAGTACGCCGAGGAGAAGCTGCGCATCGCCCGGGCCGCACTGGAGGAACTGCCCGAGGAAGGTGCGGTGCTCTTCGACAGCGGCTCGACACCCGAAGCACTCGCGCGGCTGATCCCACGTGACCGCGAACTCACCGTCGTCACCAACTCCCTGCCCATCGCGACCCTCCTCGCCGACCGGTCCCACCTCGCCGTCTGGTGCCTCGGCGGTCTCGTTCGCGGACGTACGCACAGCGCCGTCGACGACTGGGCCCGCCGCCAGCTCGCCGAGATCTCCGTCGAGGTGGCGTTCCTCGGCACCAACGGGCTCAGCGTGGCCCGCGGGCTCACGACTCCGTTGCCCACCGAGGCGGCCGTCAAGTCGGCGATGGTGCAGGCCGGCAAGCGCCGGATCCTGCTGGCCGACCACTCGAAGGTGGCGCGGGACAGCTTCTGCAAGTTCGCCGGCGTGGAGGACCTCGACGTCATCGTGACCGGCACCGAGGTCGACGACGACGCCGCGGCGGAGCTGGAGTCGTGCGGGCCGAAGGTGGTCCGCGCGTGATCATCACGGTCACGCCCAACCCCGCGATCGACCGCACCCTCGAGGTCTCGGCACTCAGGCTGGGCGAGGTCAACCGGTCCGCGAGCCGGCAGGTGGAGCCGAGCGGCAAGGGTGTCAACGTCACCAGGGCCCTCCTGCGTAACGGGATCCGGTCGACGGCCGTACTTCCGCTCGGCGGTCCGGAGGGTAGCCAGCTCGCCGGCCTGCTCGACGACGAGGACGTGCCATACGTCGCCTTGCCGATCACCGGCCCGGTGCGAGTCAACATCTCGGTTCGGAGTCCCGGCGGAATCGTCACGAAGATCAACGAACCCGGTCCCACACTGACGTGGGCCGACGCCGAGACACTCGCCGACGGCGTCCTCGGAGTGGTCGGACGCGGCGACTGGGTGGTCGGGTCCGGAGCGCTGCCTGGCGGTGTGGCGGCCGATTTCTACGCCGAGCTCGTCACCAGAGTCCGGCAGGCAGGCGCTAGGTTCGCGCTCGACTCCAGCGGCGAGGCGCTACGTCGGGGTCTCGAGGCCTGGCCCGACCTGGTGAAGCCCAACCGCGACGAACTCGCCGAACTGGTCGGTACGCCGTTGCGGACGCTCGGCGAGGTGATCGCGGCGGCGGAGACGGTACGAGAACGGGCCGGGGGAGTCGTGCTGGTGAGCCTGGGAACGGATGGTGGCGTCCTGGTCGACGGTGACGGGCCTGTCCTGCATGCCGAGCTGGCGGTGGGGACCGTCCGAAGCTCGGTGGGTGCGGGTGACAACTTCCTGGCTGGGTACCTCAGTACCGCGGCGCAAGCCCGGGTTGACAGGAGGGACAGCGCTGGCCGAGCGGGTGCACTTCGCGAGGCAGTGGCGTGGGGTTCGGTCGCCGTCCGGTCCGAGGGCAGCCTCGGGCGGCGGGTGGGTGACGCCGACCGGAGGAGCGTACGCATGCACACCGCCCCCGATCCAGACCGGAGGCTGTCATGACCGAACGACCTGAGGTCATGATCAGGCACCGCACCCCCGTCATGGGACCGACGAAGGAGGTCTCGTGACCACGCGGGTCCTGGTGGTCGGTGACCACTTCATCCCGGCCGAGCGCTACGTCGATGCCCTGAGCGACGTCGGCATCGACTCCTCGGGCGTTCGTACCGTCGTCTGGGCCGGCAGCAAGGCCGACCAGCACGCAGCGCAGCAGCAGATGGAACACAAGGGACCGGACGCGGTTCCGGCGCCGGCGGAGGTGCGCGATGCCGTGGGCGACGCGCAGGTGCTCGCCCTGCACTTCGCGCCCGTTCCGGCGTCGGTGCTGGACGCCGGCCAGAACCTGCGAGCTGTCGTCGTCGCCCGCACAGGGCTGGAGAACGTCGACATCGATGCGGCGACGGCTCGGGGAATCGCGGTCGTTCCCGTCCATGGCCGCAACGCCTCCGCCGTCGCCGAACTCGCGATCGGCCTGATGCTGAGCGAAGCACGTGACATCGCCCGTGCTGACGCGTCGGTGAAATCCGGGGGCTGGCGCAAGGACTTCGGTGGTCCCGGCAGCGAGCTCGGCGGCAGCACCGTCGGAATGGTGGGCTTCGGCCACGTCGGGCGCGAGCTCGCCCGGAAGCTTCGTGGCTTCGACGTACGCCTGCTGGTCCACGACCCGTTCGTCGACGACGGCGTCCTCCGCGCCCATGACGCGAGTCAAGCCGGCCTTGACACGGTGTTCCGCGAGTCCGACTTCGTCCACGTCCTGGCCCGGCTCACCTCGCAGACCGAGCGGTTCATCACCGCCGAGCACTTCGCGTTGATGAAGCCCACGGCCTACTTCGTCAACACCTCGCGCAGCCGGCTCGTCGACTACGCCGCTCTTCTCCTCGCCTGCAAGGAGAATCGGATCGCCGGCGCGGCCCTGGACGTCTTCGACACCGAACCGCTGCCGGCCGACAGCCCGTGGCGACGCCTCGACAACGTGACGATCACCACGCACTTCGGCGGCGACACGACCACCACGATCACACGGTCCGCCCACCTCGTGGCGGAAGCGGTCGCCGAGCTGGACCGCACCGGGCGGATCACCACGGCGGTGAACGCCGCCAGGCTCGGGTGGAGGGTGTGAGCGGTGACTGATTCCGCCCGACCGGACGAGACCCTCCTGCTCGGTGTCGACGCCGGCCAGACCGTCACCAAGGCGTGCGTCTTCGATCGCGAGGGTCAGGAGCGGGGTTCGGGCAGCGCCCGCGTCGAGGTCGCCAGTCCACACCCGCACTGGGTCGAACGCGACATGGACGAGGTCTGGCAGGCGACCGCCGCGGCGATCCGTTCCGCGCTCGACGACGCACGCACACCGGGTGACCGCATCTCCGCGGTGGGCATCGTCGGCCACAACGACGGTCTCTACCTCGTCGACGATGCCGGCCACCCCGTGCGTGCCGCGGTCACCGCGATGGACACCCGTGCGCACGACGTGCTCGACACATGGCGTACGACGCCCATGTGGGCACGGGTCCTCGACGTGACCGGCCAGGTGCCGTTCGCGGGTTCGCCCTCGACCCTGTTGGCGTGGTTCGCACGGCACGACCCGGAGACCCTCGACCGCACCCGGTGGGTGCTGTTCTGCAAGGACTGGTTGCGGTTCCGGCTCACCAGCGCGATCGCGACCGACCCGAGTGAGGCCAGCGCGGCCTTCACCTCCGTGCGGACGCAGGACTATGCCGACGAGGCACTCATCCTCTACGGCCTGACGATGGTGGCGGGCAAGCTGCCGCCGCTTCGTCCGAGCCAGGCGATCGCCGGGGAGGTCAGCGCCGACGCCGCGACAGCGACCGGCCTGGCCACCGGCACGCCGGTCGTCACCGGTGCCCATGACGTCGACGGCAGTGCGGTCGGCACGGGCGCGGTCCGGCCGGGCATGCTCAGCCTGGCCGCCGGCACGTTCAGCATCAACCAGGTCGTAAGTGCCGACGTCGCCCTCGACGAACGCTGGCAGGCGCGCAGCTTCGTCCAACCTGGGCGCTGGCTCAACATGTCGACGTCCGCGTCGTCGGCGACGAACCTCGACTGGTGGCGAGCGAGTTTCGGACTGCCTGCGGACGAGTCGGCATATTCCCTGCTCGAACGCGAGGCCGCGGGGGCGCTCGATGGTCCGAGCACGCTGCTGTACCACCCGTTCCTGTACGGCTCTCCGTACGGCGAGACGGCGAGCGCCGGCCTGCTCGGTCTGCGGGGGTGGCATCGCCGTGCCGACGTCGTACGCGCAGTGCTGGAAGGAGTCGTGCTCGGGCATCGGGTGCATGTCGACGCCCTGCGCGAGAGGTTCGCCCTGTCCGGACCGGCTCGGCTCACCGGTGGCGCAGCCCGCAGTGGCGTCTGGTCGCAGATGTTCGCCGATGCCCTCGACGTCGAGATCGAGGTGCCCGACTGCGCCGAGACCGGTGCCCTTGGTGCCGCCCTTCTCGCCGGTCTCGGAATCGGTGTGTATTCCGACCTGGACGAGGCGGCGAACACTGGCAGGATTGCACGCCGCTATCACCCGGTCGCAGCGCGTACGGCGGTGTTGAATGACGCGTACGGTCGCTTTGTCGCAGCCGCATCAAGCCTCAGCGAGATCTGGCGCGGGCTCGGCTGACGAGGCGGCGAACTTCGCCGGCGTGGCCGCGTCCGTGGGCGGCGCTAGCATGCGGGTATGTCCGTCCTCCAGCAGAATTCCCAGCAGAACTCAGCACGCGACTCCCGGTTCCTCGAGCTGCTGCAGGCACAGATCCGCCACGAGTTCAACGCCCACCAGCAATACATCGCCGTGGCGGTGTGGTTCGACGCCGAAGATCTTCCTCGGCTCGCCGCGTACTTCTATCGGCAGGCGTTGGAGGAGCGAAACCACGCAATGATGATTGTGCGGTACCTCCTCGACCAAGGCGTCAAAGTCGCCATACCAGGCGTTGATCCCGTACGCAACGACTTCACCAGCGCACGCGACCTGGTGGCCCTCGCACTCGCCCAGGAAAAGGAAGTCACCGACCAGTTCGTCGCGCTCGCGAAGGCGGCGCGTGAGGAAGGTGACTACATCGGCGAGCAGTTCCTGCAGTGGTTCCTGCACGAGCAGGTCGAGGAGGTCTCGTCCATGTCCACGCTGCTGACGGTGATGGACCGGGCCGGCGACACGTTGTTCCACGTCGAGGAGTTCCTGGCCCGCGAGACGGTGGGCGACAGTGGTACGCCCAGTGCCGCTCCGGCGGCGGCTGGTGGCGCCCTCTGACGCGTTCGAGATCCGGCTGTTTCAAGGGCGGCCAGTAGGCCCGCCAAGTGCCGCTGCGATGGTCCGGGCGAATACATCCGGGTTGTCGTAGGTCATGACATGTCCCGAACCCTGCACGACGTGAACCGCCGCGCCTGAGTCCGCGAGGCCTTCCAGGTCGACGTCCTCGGAACGCTCGCCGACGAGGATCGCGCGCGGCATCGAGGCGGACGCGAGCATGCCGCGGAACGTCGGTGTGCGCTCGGCCAACAGTGAGACCGCGGTCCGGTACATCGCGGCCGGTGACCAGCGACCCGTCGTCGCATGGAACACCGAGGTGGCGACGGCATCCTCCTCCCTCGCGAGGACGGCACGAAGAGCGCTGTATCCGCGCGTGACGAACGCGCCCTCGGACTGGTCGGCGACGTGCCTGCTCAACGTGCCGACGCCCGGGTCGAGGTTGGGTTCGGCGACCACGAGCCGGGCGACCAGGTCCGGCCGGCGATCGGCCAGTGCGATCGCCACCGAGCCACCGAGGCTGTGCCCGATGATGTGGCACCCACGCAGGTGCGCTGCGTCCAGCAGCGCGGCGACCACATCCGCGTGCTCCTCGATCGTGTAGCCGAAGGACGCCGGGGCGGGGTCGCTCCATCCCGTGCCGGCGAGGTCCACCAGCAACGACCGCCGCCCGCGTAGCGGGGGCCGGGCGACGATCTCCGGGAAGTCCACAGTCGAAGCCGAACCCAGCCCGGCGAGGTAGACGCACACCGGTTCGGGCGTCGGCTCGTCCGGGCCGCCCGGCAGGTCGAGATAGCGGATCCAACAGGCGTATGCAGGAAGGCGGAAGGCGTGCACGCCCTCAGCATGCCAACGACCGCGACCACACCCTCGCGAGGGCGTCAGCGCGCGTGGCGGCCGAACGCCCCGAGGAGGGCGGCCGAGAGCAGCAACCCGCCTGCGAGGACGCGGAGGATGACCTCGATCGATGCCGAGGGCGCGTGACCAGCCGACTGGAGTGCCTCCAGCGTGGTCGCTGTCGCGGCCAGCCCGATGCCGGCGATGACGATGAGGACGGTCTGCGTGACGCCTGCGGCTTCGCCGCTGCGTTCGGGTCGTACCACCCGCTGGGTGCCGATGTTCGCGAACGACCAGCCGAGCCCGAAGCCCAGCCCACACAGGCAGAAGACCGGAACGTACGCACCCCAGGCCCGGCTGAAGGTCAGGGCGAGCAGGCTAAGCCCGCCGATGCTGTTGGCGATCGTCATGACGACCCGGGCCGAGTAGCGTGCGCCGAGCCAGCCGGCGAGCGGCCCCGCGAAACCCGTGGCGACCGACAGGCCGAGGAAGACGAGGCCGGCCGTGAGCGGGCCGAGGCCCCGGACGTCCTGCAGGTACAGGGTGGCGAGGAAGACGGTTCCGGCGTAGGCGACGTTCGCCATCGTCCCGACGGCGGTGACGAGAACGAAGGCGATGTTGCGGAACAGGCCCATGTCTATCAGTGGCAGGCGGACGTGCCCCTCCACCAGTGGGAAGGACACGAGCAGCGCCAGCCCGGCGAGACCAGTCGCCCAGACGAGGGGTGAGGCAAGCCCGGAGGTCGGGATCCGGTCGACGGCATAGGTGACCAGCCCGACCCCGGCGCTGAGAAGGATCGCGCCCGCGAGGTCGAGACGGCGCGGCATCGACTCGTCCCGTGACTCGCGGGTCGCTATGAGAGTGACGACAGCGGCCGCCACGACGAACGGCACCAGGAACCAGAAGATCCATCGCCATCCGGGTCCGGCGGTCAGGAGGCCGCCGACGAACGGGCCCAGCGCGGTCCCGACGGCGGCGAGCCCGAACACCTGGCCGATTGCCCGGCCACGGGACTTTTCCGGAAAGCTGCTCGACAACACCGAGACGGTCATCGGGAAGATGAGAGCGGCCCCGATGCCCTGCAGGATGCGGAACGCGATCAGGAGCCCGGCCGTCGGTGCCAGCGCGCAGAGTACGGCCGCCGCGCCGAAGATGCCGATGCCGACAACGAGGACGAGGCGCCGCCCGAAGATGTCACCGAGCCGCCCACCGAGGACGAGGAAGGCACCGAGCGCGAGCATGTAGCCGCTGAGCGCCCACTGCAGGTCGGTTGTCGTCACCCGCAGGTCGCTGGCCATCCGCGGCAGAGCGAGGGTGAGTGCGAAGAAGTCCAGCTGGACGCAGAACATCGCCAGCGCTGCCGCGGCGAGCACTCCGCGCAACCGGCGGCTCTCGGCGCCATCCGGCGTAGGAGCCGACGACGCCGGACCCATGGTGACTTCCCCCGTACTGCCACGTCCCGCCGCAGGCACTCCCCGCGTGCTGGTTCCAGGCAACCCTAAGCGGGGATGTGTGACGAGGAGGCCCCTTCCGCCCGAGTGGAGGAACTGTGGCGGACGAAATGCCCGACCCGCTGGATGTGCTGGGTGACGACGAACGCAGGCTCCTGCGTCGGGCGCCACGCCCCGGCTGGCAGGCACCCATGCTCGCCACCCTGACCAAGAAGCCGTTCTCCGACGAGCGGTGGATCTACGAACGCAAGCTGGACGGCGTACGCGTGATCGCCGTCAGGAGCCGCGGCCAGACGACCCTGTGGTCCCGCAACCACAAGGACATGACGAGCACCTATCCCGAGATCGTCCAGGCATTCGCGCCACAACAGGCCCAGGACTTCGTGGCCGACGGCGAGATCGTGGCCTTCGACGGCAGGCAGACGAGCTTCGCCAAACTGCAGGCACGGATCAATCTCGCCGATCCCCGGCGGATACCCGCGACCGGCGTCACCGTCTACCTCTACCTCTTCGACCTGCTCGTCGTCGGTGACGCCGACCTCACCCGACTGCCGCTGCGGGCCCGCAAGCGGGTGCTGCGCACGACGTTCGAGTTCGGCGACCGCGTCCGGTTTTCCACCCACCGCAACACCGAGGGGGAGAGGTTCCACGCCGACGCGTGCGCGCGAGGGTGGGAGGGCCTGATCGCCAAGCGCGCGGACGCGCCGTACCAGACCGGTCGCAGGTCTCGGGACTGGCTGAAGTTCAAGTGCGTACGCGACCAGGAGTTCGTCATCGGCGGGTTCACCGATCCGGAGGGATCGCGACAGGGGTTCGGCGCGTTGCTCGTCGGCTACTACGAAGGGAACCGGCTGCGCTACGCGGGCAAGGTGGGCACGGGTTACAACGCACTGATGCTGCGGGATCTGCGGGCCCGGATGGACAAGATCGCCCAGTCGTCGTCGCCGTTCGCCGATCCGGTGCGCGAGCGCTCCGCCCACTGGGTAGGCCCCGAGTTGGTCGCCCAGATCGGCTTCACCGAGTGGACCAGCGACGGCAAGCTCCGTCATCCACGCTTCGTCGGGCTGCGTACGGACAAGGACGCCTCGGAGGTCGTCCGCGAACAGTGAGCCACCGGGAGCCGGAGGATTCCCAGCGAATCTCCAGGTGGCGTTCAGGGCGGTCCCAGCCAGGAGAGCGATGGTGGAGACTGCTTTCGTACATCCACGACTGGAGGGAGACCGCGATGCGCCCTTACGGGCAGTGGGTCAGAGGGCGATGGGCCAACCGGCGGTGGTCGGACCGGTCCACGGTGCTCGCGGTGGCGGTGTCGACCGCCACGATCACGGCACTGGCGGTGGGCGGGATCGCCCTCGCCGACAACGTGGCGGAGTCCGGCAACGACGCGACCACTGCCACGAGCGACCAGCCACGTCCGGACGCGAAGGACCGGCCGGTAATGCGGGGCCACCGGGCTCCGGGGCTCATGGGATGGGCTCTGCATGGTGAGTTCGTCACGGCCAAGAAGGACGGCGGCTACCAGACCGTGGCCGTCCAATATGGCGAGGTGCAGGCAGTGAGCGACACCTCGATCACGGTGAAGAGTGAGGATGGCTACTCGAGGTCCTACGTCGTCGATGACGAGACGCTGGTCAACGCCCACCGCGAGGGCATCGGCTCGGTCGACGAGGGCGATGAGGTGCACGTGGCGGCGGTCGTGAGCGGCGACACCGCAACGGCGCTTCGGGTCGCGGATGTATCGGACCGCAGGGCCACCTGGGAGAAGTTCCGGCCACGGTTGCGCGGCCTGAACCCAGACACCGGAAACTGATCGGCTCGCCCGACGTCGGGGCCCTGGCTCGGATGTGAGGCGATCTCCGAGCCAGGGCCCCGGCTCGGCGGTCGCCGAGGTTGGGCAGCGGAAAGCCGTGCGGGACGGTTCCTCGGTGGCGAAGCGCCCGGCGGATAGGGTTTCCTCACCATGGGGTACGAGAGACCGTTCAGATGAGTGCGGAACCAGCAAGGGAGGCCGCCCGGCGCCGTCGTCGGTTGACCGTCACGATCAAGGAGTCGCTGCGCGGGCTGGCCATCCAGTTGTCCCTGCTCAACCACCAGGTGACCGCCAACCTCGCGCTCAAGGACGTTGATCTCCACTGCCTCGACCTCATCAACCGGGAAGGGCCGCTCGGCCCGACCACACTCGCGCGTCGGGCCGGGCTGCACCCCGCCACGATCACCGGCATCCTCGATCGGCTCGAACGCGGCGGATGGGTGGTCCGCGAACGTGACCAGTCCGACCGGCGCGCCGTCGTCGTTCGTGCTCTGCGGGACCGCAACGCCGAACTCTTCCGCCTGTACGCGGGGATGGATGCGTCGATGGGCACGATCTGCGCCGGCTACGACGAGTCCGAGCTCGCCCTCATCGCCGATTTTCTGCGGCGTACGAACGAGGCGGGGCAGATCGCGACCGCCGACCTCGCCAACGCACCGCCGGACGACTCCCACCCGGCATGAGCGCGGGGTCAGGTCCCACCGTCAGTGCGAGGCTCGCGGAGAACCTGGCTGGGCTCTGATCGAACGGAGGATTCGCACATGATCAGCCACGCACCGCCCGGCTACGTCTGCCCGATCTGCGCGTTGGTCGCCGGTGGGACCACCGACGTCAGCGGCCAGCAGGACATCGTGTGGCAGTCGGAACGGGCGACGGCATTCATCTGCGCCCGATGGTGGCCGAACAACCACGGTCATGTGCTGGTCGTGCCGAACGCCCACCACGAGAACATCTACGACCTCCCGGCGGAGTAGGGTCACGCTGTGCACGACGGTGTCCGGGCAATCGCCCGCGCGATCCGGGACACCTACGGGTGCGAGGGAATCTCCACCCGGCAACACAACGAGCCCGCCGGTTGTCAGGACACGTGGCACTACCACGTGCACGTGTTTCCCCGCTATCGAGGCGATGACCTCTACGGGTCGCACCCGTACCCGGGCTTCGTCTCCGCCGAACGTCGCCGGCCGTACGCCGACAAGCTGCGTACGCATCTCAGACATCCGGGGGAGTGACGCGCCCGTCACCGCTCAGCGTTGCACCTGATCCGCGAGGTTCGTACGCATCCGCTTGACGAGCGTGCGGGGCTCATCGGCGAAGAACCGCACCGCCGTCACGGTCTGGACGCCATGGGGGAGCGTCACCGTGAAGGGACGCTGCAGGACCAGGTCGATGTTTGTCCGGCTGGCGGCCACGACGTTCAGGGTCGTTCCGGCGTCGGTCTCGTCGAGTTGGACCGCACGTGATCTCTCACGGCTCCGCTCCCGTACCGAGACCGCGCTGATGGCCTCCCAGGGGATGGCGATGTCGAGAGTGAAGCCATTGCGGAGGCGTAGGCCCGCCGGCTCGACCAGGTGCGGGTGGACCTTGTACGCGGCGAGCATCCCCACCATCCACATCAATCCCCAGAAACCGACGGCCAGCAGGGCGATCTTCACCGGCTCCCATGGCACCAGCATGTGGGCGATCGGGATCTCGATCGCCGAGACGATGATGAAGACCCAGAAGAGGAGCTCGACCGCCTTCACATAGCTGAACCTCTCGGCACCCGGACCGGCGCCGGGGTCTCGCCGTCGCACCAGGAAGTACAGACTGCGCCAGACACCGAGCTCGAACTGGATGGCGTGCCGGGCTAGTGCCACCGGCGGGCCTGTGACGTTCACCGCTGTGCCTCCTTTTCCTTCGCTTGGGCGATCAGCTCACACAGCCGCGCCATCAGCACGTCGAAGCCCTTCACCAAGGCGCTGAACTGCCCGTCGGGCATGTCGGCGAAGAGGTCGTCCGCCAGCTGCTCGCCGTCGCGCTTCAGTTGCTCGGCGATGCGCGCGCCGTGTTCGGTGAACGACACGAGGGCGGCCCGACGGTCCGTAGGGTGCGGCTCTCGAACGACGAAGCCGGTGTCCACCAGGGCATCGACGAGGCCGGTGACATTTCGCGGGCTCACGCCGATTGCCTCCGCGAGCACCCGCTGCGTGCTGGGCCCGAGGTGGAGCAGCTCCCAGACGAGGGTCGCCCGCGAAGGGGTGAGCCCGACACGGCCGAGACCGTGCTCCATGTCCTCGTTGATGAGCATCGCGAGCTGAAGCAGCTGCCCGAGCGCAGCCTGCTGCTTCTGGCGGCGAGAACTCTCAACAGACATATCGTGAAGCCCCTTCACTATGTCGGTGCTTCACGTATCGTAGCCTACACGAGCGGTTGCACGGCGAGATTCCCGCGGACGCATGGGGGAGAGGCCACCCGCAGCTGGTCGCACCGCCCGCAAGCGGAGGTCGCGCCGGGCAGCTGTGGTGGATCATGCGCGGACGGCCCATGATTGCGGGCATGAGGAGCAGCCCCAGAGCAACCATGTTCATCGATCGCGACACCGACCCACGCGTCCACCCGCCGACCACGAGCGAGGAACGCGCGACCCTTGTCGGCTTCCTGCGCTGGCAGCGCGACACCCTGGAACTCAAATGCAGCGGCTTGGGAGTCGAGGACCTTGCCCGTCGATCGGTGGAGCCGTCGACGCTGTCGCTGCTCGGGTTGGTACGCCACATGGCCGAGGTTGAGCGCATCTGGTTCCGGACGGTGATGGCAGGTCAGGACGCTCCGCCGTACTTCTACTCCGATACCGATCGCGACGGGGAGTTCGACGGCGCAGTTGCCACGGCCGAGGCCGTCACCGAGGCATGGAACGCGTGGCGGACCGAGATCGAGTTCGCGGACCGGTTCATTGCCGAGGCGCCCGACCTCGATGTCGCCGGGACCGCTCACGGCGGGCCGAGGACGCTGCGGTGGGTCCTGGTGCACATGGTGGAGGAGTACGCACGACACAACGGGCACGCCGACCTGCTGCGGGAGCGGATCGACGGGAGGCTGGGGCAGTAACGAGCAACGCCCCTCTTGATCCGCGCCCCTGACGTGACGGACCCGACAGCGGTTGTCGGCGCGCCGGCGGGCCCGCAGCTGGAGAGGGGGAGCGACGCCTGGGAGAACCTCTATTGGCAATAGCACACGGCGCCCGGGCTCACCGCCGGACTTAGTTCAGGTGGCTTGTCTCGTTCAATTGGGCGATCTGGTGGCTGTAGCTTCGGTCGTCCTTGCGCAAGTGGGTGATGCCGCCTGAAGAGACACGGAATTGGACACGGCCCGATGCCTCCAAGGGCATGCCAATCCACGCTGCCAGGAGGAGGGTGGCAGTACCTCCATGTGTCACGACTACCTGGTTCTCCATCGTGGATTGTTGAATCCGACCCATCGCCGCATAGGCCCTGACGGCGAGGTCCATCCGTGTCTCAGCACCGTCCACACCTTCGTCGTGCCGTAGCCGCTCGCCGAACTCCGGAATCGGGATTCGGCGTTCTTCGAGCCAAGCCTTGGGTCGGCCACCCGCCTCACCGTACGACTTCTCCCGCAGGTCTGGGTCCAACTTCAGGGCGCCGCCGATCCGCTTGACGATGACCTCTGCGGTCCGCTGCGCGCGGCGCAGGTCGGATGTGATCGTCTCGACGTCAGCGTCGCCGAGGCGCTCAGACAGCGCTTCGGCGATCGACTCAGCCTGACGCATGCCTCGCTCGGTCAGGTTGGAGTCGAACCACCCGCCGACGAGTCCGTCTACGTGGTGGGTTGCCTCCGGATGCGTGACCACATAGATGTTCTTCACTGTGACCTCGAGATCCTCGTTGTGGACGCTGCACGTGTGCCTGTGCCGTGTTTCGAGATGTGACCCATGACAGTCGAAACGAAGGTGACTGCGCGAGGTGCGACTTGCTAGGCCGGTGGTCGCTGGAGGATCTGTCGGGACGACTCGAAGCCCAGCCGTTCGTACACCGGCACTGCCTTGCGACCAGAGTGGACCGTCACGCGGAAGGCCCCGAGGTGTGTCGCATGCTTCGAAGCAGCCTCCACGAGCGCCGAGCCGATCCCGTGGCCTCGCTGGTTGGGCTTGACGAAGACGCTCTGGATGTCTGCGGATAGCCGACTCGTCGCTCCAGGTCTCGGGACGCGGGGGACGAGCGCGACCCAGGCCATGCCGACGATCTCCGGTCGGAGGAGTCGGGCGACGAACGCCAGGTGCGAGTCCTGGTGGGCGGCCCACCACTTCGCGAGCTCCACCGCGAATGCGTCAACGGACCGCGGTGCTGGTTCCTCATCATGGGTGTCCAGCCACAACAGCCGGGCCAAATCTGCGACGTCGTCCGCATTCGCCTGGCTGATCCTCACGAGGTGAGAGTCTGCCAGCTGGTCGACCGGAGGGAGGACGGTGACTTGCGGGCTGAAGCGCGCCAGACCACTACTGGACACCCTGCGTACGAAGACTGGGCGGATTCGTCGGGCTCAGCGGTAAAGGGGCCCCAGAGCCGCGATGTCCCTGAGGACAGGCGGGGTCTCGAAGAGGACGGCTAGGTTGTGTCTCGTGGCGGTGTCAGGCGACTCACAGAAGGCGACGAGCTCTCACATGGACAGTCATGGGGATCCGAGCCAGCCGTGGCCAGAACTCGCTCCAGACTACGAGCGGGCCCGAAGCAGGGAGGACTCGCTCGATCGGCTTGTCGAGTGGCCTGCGCAGCGAGACCTTCTGGGCGATGTCACCGGACGGTCGGTGCTCGATGTCGGTTGCGGCAACGGAGGCAAGCTGGCTGAGCTGGTTGGAGACGGCGCGACCGCCGCCGTAGGTGTCGACGTCAGTGGCAACTTCCTCAGTGCGCCGCCGCCTGGCTTGGAGCTCATCCGAGGTGATCTCAAGCCGTCGAGCGGGCCGAACAGAATGAGACCTCCATGGGCGAGGAGTATTTCTCCACCGCGCGGTTCTCCTACCTCAGCGGCTGGAACGACCAGATCACCCTCACCAAGCGTCCCTACACCATCTCTGACCTGATCAACGTTTTCAGTGCCGCAGGGCTGTGGATCGAGACCGCGTTAGAGCCTCAACTATCCGAGGACGCCCGACGCCGTTACCCGCATAAGCAGGCGTGGATGAACAAGTACCTCGGCATCCTGATCTTCAAGCTCCGGACCCATTCCGGTCAGTAGCCGCGTCGCTACGGGCTACGGATGCGCCTGCCGGCGTAGCGGGCCCACGGCTCAGCTCCACGGGTCGGGGTAGTGGAGCGGACCTAGCGGCATTGATTCATCTGATGCAATACGCAGACTAGTACTTGACATAATGTCGCTTATCGGCGCTACGTTCCCGAGGGTCGTTCCCAGGCTCGATCAGCAATGGAGACTCACAACCGCAGGTGTCCGAGTCCGGCGATTTGAGCGATTACCGTGAAGGCGTGCCAGTTCCCGAGTTCATCCTTCGCCTGCGTGAGCGGATCGGTCATGACCTTCTGTGGCTGCCTGGCGTGACGTCTGTCGTCCTCAACGACGGCGCAGTCCTGTTGGTTCGGCGTTCCGACAACGGTTCTTGGGCTCCTGTGACCGGCATAGTCGATCCCGGCGAGCACCCAGCGAAGGCAGCGGTGCGAGAGGTGCTCGAGGAGACCGGGATCCGCTGCGTTGTCGAGGAACTTGTCTGGGTCAACGTCAGCGATCCGACTGTTCACGTCAACGGCGACCACGCTCAATACCTGGACCACACCTTCCGATGCCGATACGTCGCCGGCACCCCGTACGTGGCAGACGACGAGTCGCTCGAGGTCCGCTGGTTCCTCCTCACCGACCTGCCCACGATGAGGCCCAGCCTTCTAGAACGGATCGTGACCGCTGTAGAGCATGTCGGCCCAGCGCGGCTCATCTGACTCGTAGCCAGGGCGCTGCGCTGCCGCCGGTCCGTGGCCGCACCCGTGCTACTCCCGTCTCATGAACTCCCGCTCCTGCCAGTCAACTCACATCAGACCGGGCGACCTCGCCGGACCGATCCTGGTATGTTCTGCCGGATGGCAACGATCGAGCCGCCTGACGGCCATTGGAGCCTGAGCCTGCCACGCAAGCGCGAAGCGTCGGGTGCGTTGTTCTTCGACTCGGCCGGCCGCGTCCTCGTGGTCAAGCCGACCTACCGCGACGGGTGGGCCTACCCCGGCGGTGTGGTCGAGGTCAATGAGCCTCCACATGCGGCCGCCGTCCGCGAGGTGAAAGAGGAACTCGGCCTGGCTCGGTCGCTTGGCAGGCTGTTGGTTGTGGATTGGGAACCTCGCACCGAGACCATCCCCATCGAAGGGCTGATGACCGTGTTCGATGGCGGAGTTCTTACTCCACAAGAGATCTCGTCGATCCGACTTCAGGAAAGTGAGCTCGGCGCGTTCGACTTCTGGACGATTGAGCAGGTCCGCGAAATGCATCCTGCGCTCCATGCCCGCAGGATCAGTGCTGGCATGGAGGCCAGGAACACCGGCATCGTCGCCTATCTGGAGAACGGATATCCGCCCGCCTCCTTCTGAGGACGCGAACGCAGATGTCGGCGTAAGGCGCGCTTGTGCCGGCGATGACCCGTGAGAAGCTTCGGTCATGCCTCTGACGAACCCCTGGCTCGCAGGTCCCGCACCTGACGGAAGACTGTCGCGCCTGGAACTCGAAGAGCGGATTCTGAACCTTCTCTCAACTCACAACGTCGCCGTCATCGCCACGGTAAACGCGGACGGCTCGCCCGCCGCGACTCCCGTGCGCTACTACAGCCTGGGCTTCGAGATCTTCTACACCAGCTGGAACGGCTCGCCGAAGTCGCGCAATCTACGCCGTGACCCACGAGTTTCCGCCGGGATTGTCGCTCCACTCGTTGGCCAGGCCAGCAGCCGGGGCGCCCAGTTGTTCGGGACCGCCCGCACGTTGGAGCGGGACAACCCGCACGCCGATCCCTACTGGGAGGCATTTCGATGGCAATCAGACCACGTCGAACGCGGTCGCACACTCGACGATTCGCCAGCTGACCCGCTGACGATCATCACAGCCACGAAGATCGTCTACACCGAGCACTGGCTCCGCCGCTCCGGCCACGCGCCACGACAGATCTGGCTCGCGGACATCCAGCCTGAGAGTTGATCACTTTAGTCATACCCTGACACGAGCCGATGACTCAAGACTTGAAGAGCTGTGTGGTTCTCTGCCCTGAGTTCGTGTGCGGCGCGATCGACGTCGATCCAGAAGAAGTCGAACGCAATGAACTCCTCCGCCCCCGATGACGGACATGACTCGCCATGACGCCAGGCCCGCTGCACCGTGGAAGGCGAGAGGAGGTGAAAGTACCAGCGGTCGTGTAGTTCGTCGCAGCCGTAGGCCCGCATGTCGACGACTTGGTGATCCAGCAGGCCGCACAGGTGGAAGCCCGTCAGGCCGGACTCCTCCCACGCCTCGCGGAGAACGGCGTCTTCCGGCGTCTCGCCAGGCTCGATGGTGCCAGCGGGGACCTGGGTTCCGGTTCCTGGATGGTGAGGCTTGCGAAACACCAGCAACTGGTCTCCGTGAGTGATGAACGCGGATACCTTCTTCACAGTCGGCAGATGCTGCTGGGCGTCCACGCGGCACGTCACAGGGCGAAGAGGCGGGAGCTGGCTCTGGGAAACAGCACATCGATCAGCGGCCTGATCTCGGATGCGACCCAGACATCGGGATAGGCGGATCGTAACTCGTCCAGTGATCTGTGGCCGAACAGAAGTCGCAGGAAGACCAGCGGCGGGAATCCGCCGTTCGAGGACGTGTCATACGGCCCGAAGTCGGCGCTCTCGACGTCCTGCAGAATGCCGGCATCGAACTTGAGCCGCAGGCCGCCCCAATAGAAGTCGAAGGCCACGTCTCCGCTGTAGCCGACGAGCGATGATGCGGCAATGCGTCGTTCGAGGACCGGCGCGATCGTACGCACGAAAGCAGGCAGGTCCGGCACCCGGATATACCACGCGTACGGTCCATCGTTGCGCGGCGCCCAGTCTGCCGAAAGCACCTGATAAATGGGATGGGTGGCGCCGAGATCCAGCACTATTCTCGCCACGGGCTTATCGCGCGTCGACGGCACCTTCTCCCCCATGTCTTTCAGTCCACGCAGCAGCGAAGGCGCCATGGCATGGAGATTGCTCCCGGCCTGAAAGCCAAGCAGCCTGGGCCCGAAGCTGTCGCCGTGCCGGCCGTACGGCGAAAGCAGGAAACCGCAGGGTGTCCCGCCAGCGGCCTCGATGACGCGGATCCGGGAATGAGCCTCGAGTGCATCTTCCGCATGCTCGGCGTCGATGTGGTAGCGCCAGAATTCTTCAGGAAGGCCGCAGGTCACCAAGCTGTCCCTTTGCTGGTGTCGATAACAGGCAGCGATGAAGGGAATGTCAGCGCGAGTGGCCTGACGGAGGCGATAGGGCTCCTCTCCCCCGTCTCTAAGCTCTGGAAGGAGCGCGGCCGGAAGGGTGACGCTGCCGCCAAGGTCGATCGCATACTCGTAGTCGAACTGCCGATAGAAGTACCGAATTCCGGTGATGCCCTGGATCAGGGTCCCGTCTTTCGCGGCGCGTTCGTGGACCGCGGAGAAGATGGCTCGGATCAGGCCCTTGTTTCGATATCCCGGCTCTGTCGCCACGATTTCCGGCCGGCCGACAGCAATCGGTATGCCGTCGAACAACCACTCTTCGCGCAGGTAGCAGGTGCAGGCGACAATCGGACTCCCGTCCTTGCTCGTGTCCTCCACCACGACGAAGTCGTCGGGGCCCATGAACGGATAGTCGACCCGCATGTAGCGGCGCACCGTGTCCATCAGCCCGTGGTTCGGTTCCTCGTCCTCGCGACCCCGAAAGACCGCCCCGACGAGTGCGGCGACAGCCTCGGTGTCGGCCGCTGTGGTCCAACGAAGGACCAGGCCGTCTCCCAGATCGCGTCGCATGTCTGTGCTCATGTGATCCTTTCGCATCGTCGGTGGAAGTGACGCAACCTGAGGCACATCACCGACCACGGCTCAGGCGGGCCATGGTGGCGACCGTACCGGCTGAGCGCTCCCACTTCACCGTGGTTTTGCGTGAGGATCGCGGAGTCTTGTCCGCTTGGGAAAGCGTGCTTGGTCGGGGGTCGCCGGCGTTACCGCCGGAGCAGTGCGCCGGCGAAAACGGCCATGCCCGCCATGAGCAGGGCCGAGACAATCGCCGCGACCTGCATTCCCTGAGCGAACGCCGCGAACGCGGAATCGCGCAGCGCCTCCGCCAGGGGTGCGGCCAGCTTGTCGGCCACCTTGACGGCCGCGGGCAGCGTCTCCCGCGCCATGTCGATCACCCCAGATGGCAGGCCCGCCGAACGTGCCGACTCTCCCAGCTCCGCCCGGTAGACGGCGGTGCCGACACTTCCGAGCAGGGCGATCCCGAGGGCGCCGCCAAGCTCGGCGCCGGTCTCGGAGATCGCGGACGCGGCACCGGCCCGATCAGGCGGAGCGGCACCGACGACGAGATCGGACGCCAGTGCCATGACGGCACTGATGCCGATCACCATCACGCCGAGTCCGAGCAGCAGCACCGCGAGACCTGAACCTGGCCGGACCTGCGTCACGACGGCGAATCCCGCTGCGATCATCGCCAGTCCGGCAGCGACAACCGTGCCGGCGCCGGTCCGGCGTACCAGCGAAGCCGCTGCCAGCGCGCCCACCGGCATGACCGCGACCACCGGCAGGTTCCACAGCGCGGCAGTGAACGGCCGCATCCCAAGGACCAGCTGGAGGTACTGCGACGTGAAGAACAGGAACCCCACCATCGCGAACATGGTCACCGTGCTCACCGCGATCGCCGTCCCGAACGCCCGATGGGCGAACAGGCCCAGGTCGATCAGCGGTTCGACCAACCGGCGTTGCCGCATGACGAAGGCTGCGCCCATCGCGAGGCCGGAGACGATGTACAGGGCCGCCACCGGTCCGAGGCCGCCCTCGGCGTACTCCTTCACACCGTAGATCACCATCAGGACGGCCATCGTGGACAGCGCGGCACTCGCGAGGTCGAAGGGACCTGACCGCGCCGGGCGGAACTCCGGCAGCAGGAACCGACCGAGAGCCAGCAGCAGCACCATGAACGGCACGTTGATCAGGAAGACCGAGCCCCACCAGAACGCCTCCAGCAGCAGCCCGCCGACCAGTGGCCCCACGAGCGCGCCACCGGAGAAGCCCGCGGTCCAGATGGCGATGGCCCTACGCCGCTGCGCGGGATCGTGGAATATGTTCCGGATCAGCGAGAGCGTGGATGGTGCCAGCGTCGCCCCCGCCACGCCCATGACGGCGCGGCTCAGGATGAGCATGGTGGCGCTGGTGGAGTACGCCGCGAGGATCGACGAGAGCCCGAACGCCGCCGCGCCGATCAGGAGCAACCGCCGCCGCCCGATCCGATCGCCGAGCGTGCCCATCGTGATCAGCAGTCCCGCCAGCAGGAACCCGTAGACGTCCATGATCCACAACAGCTGGGAGCTGTCCGGCTCGAGATCCGCGCTCAGGAACGGCAGCGCGAACGACAGCACCGACATGTCCATCGACACCAGCAGACAGGGCAGGACGAGGACGGCCAGCCCGACCCACTCCCCCCGCCCGGCTCGCGGAGCCCCGTGTGCGCTGTCCGTTTCGTCCGGGGCCGTATGGCCCGCCTGGCCGCTCCGCCCGCGCCCCGCGGCCGTCCCCAGCTGTCCATCGCTCATGACGCACGACTGTACGCTCGTCTTATACATTTGTATAGGACGTACGTATAGACGGCAGGCTAGGATCGCTGTCATGGGTCATCGGGAGCAGCTTCTGGCCGGAGCGAAGCAGTGCCTCAAGCAGCGTGGTTATGCGCGGACCACGGCGAGGGACATCGTTGCCGCGTCCGGGACGAACCTCGCCTCGATCGGCTACCACTTCGGCTCCAAGGAGGCGCTGCTCCTGGCCGCCCTGATCGAGGCGTTCGGCGAGTGGGACGAGGAGTTCGTCGGCTTCGCCCGCACCACCGCGCAGCGAGGCGGGAGCCTGGTCGAACAGTGGGAGACGATCTGGACCTGGGTGGTTGATTCGTTCGACCGGCTGCGGCCGCTGATGGTCGCCCATCTCGAGGCGGTCGCGCAGGCCCAGCACATCCCCGCCCTTCGCCAACAGCTTGCCGACTACTACGAGAGGTCCCGGTCGGAGTACGTCTCCACCGCCGCTGACCTCGACCTGTCCGACGAGGAGGGTGCCGGGCAGCCGGGTGCCGGACAGGCGGCCGGGGTGGACCTCGCGACCCGGGCGGTCGGATCGTTCCACATGGCGCTGATCGACGGGTTGATGGTGCAGTGGCTGATCGATCCCGAACGCACGCCCTCCGCCCAGGAGCTGGGCCAGGCGTGGCGCGCCCTGATGGCCGCCCAATCCCCGCAGGGGCAGCGCTCCCACGGGTAGGGTCGTCGCCATGCCGACACCACCCCGACCCGCCCAGCGCCCGGTGGTCCACCGTCACCACGGCGACGAGCGGACCGACGAGTACGCCTGGCTGCGCGAGCGGGACAACCCCGCGACCCTGGCCCACCTCGAGGCCGAGAACGCCTACACCGAGCAGACGCTGTCCCACCTCGAAGGGCTTCGCGGCGAACTGTTCGAGGAGTTCCGCTCCCGCATCCAGGAGACCGACGAGGATGTGCCTGCCCGTGACGGCGCGTGGGAGTACTACACCCGCACCGTGGAGGGCCTGCAGTATCCGATCTTCGCCCGACAGCCCCTGCGCTCAGGAAAGCCTGGCGGCGCCAAGGAGCAGGTGCTCCTCGACTGCAACCAGGCCGCCGAAGGCACGGAGTACTTCGCCCTTGGCGCGTTCGCCGTCTCCGCCGCCGGACGGCTCCTTGCGTACTCCGCCGACACCAACGGCAGCGAGGAGTTCGAACTGCGGGCCAAGGACCTGCAGACCGGCGAGCTTCTGCCCGATGTCATCACGCCGACCGGCTATGGCGCGGCGTGGTCGGCCGACGAGCAGTACCTCTTCTACACCACGCTCGACGCCGCACACCGGCCCTGGAAGCTGTGGCGACACCGGCTGGGCACCGACCCGAGCGAGGACGTGTGCGTCCACACAGAGTCCGACGAGGCGTTCTATCTCGGCATCGGGCGTACCCGTTCGCGCGAGTGGCTCGTCATGGGTCTGCACGCGACCGAGTCCAGCGAGGTACGGATCCTGCGCGCGGACGACCCGGAGGGCGACTGGCGGGTGGTGGCGGGCCGGCGACCTGGCGTCGAGTACTCCGTCGACCACCACGGCGACCGGTTCCTGATCGTCACCAACGACGCGGGGCCGGACTTCCGGCTCGCGCAGGCCCCGGTTGACGATCCCGGACCTGACCACTGGGTGGACGTCATCCCCCACCAGCAGGGCGTACGCATCGTGTCGGTCGACGCGTTCGCGCGTCACGTCGTGGTGTCCCTGCGAGAGGACGGCCGTACCGAGCTCGACATCATCGCCGCCGACGCGTTCGCGGGTGACCCGCGCGACGGCGCGCCTCTCGCGGCGGGAAGCCGGCGCCGGCTCGACTTCGACGAGCCGATCTACACCGTGGACGTCGGCGTCAACCGGGAGTTCGACACGAGCACGCTCCGCATCGACTACGCGTCGCTCACCACCCCGAGCTCGGTCATCGACATCGACCTCGACACCGACAGCCGAGAGCTGCGCAAACAGCAACCTGTCCTGAACGTCGACCTCGGCAGGTACAGGTCCGCGCGAGAGTGGGCGACGGCAGCCGACGGCACCAAGATCCCGATCTCGTTGGTATGGCGCGACGACCGGCCCGCCGGTGGGCCGCTGCTGCTCTACGGCTACGGGTCGTACGAACATTCGATGGACCCGTGGTTCTCGACCCTGCGGCTGTCGCTGCTCGACCGCGGCCTGGCGTTCGCGATCGCACACGTGCGTGGCGGTGGTGAGCTGGGACGCGCGTGGTACGAACACGGCAAGCGGCTGGAGAAGCCCAACACCTTCACCGACTTCGTCGCCTGCGCCGACTATCTCGTCGAGACCGGGTGGACGAGTCGGGACGGGCTCGCGATCCGTGGTGGATCGGCTGGTGGGCTGCTGATCGGCGCGGTCCTCAACCTGCGCCCCGACCTGTGCGCGGCGGCGGTCGCCGAGGTGCCGTTCGTCGACGCGCTGACGACCATCCTCGACCCCTCCCTGCCGCTCACGGTGCGGGAGTGGGACGAGTGGGGCAACCCGGTCGAGGACCCCGAGGTGTACGCCGTCATGAAGTCGTACGCCCCCTTCGACAACGTCGCCGAGCGCGACTACCCCGCTATCTACGCCACGGCCGGCCTCAACGACCCGAGGGTGAGCTACTGGGAGCCCGCCAAGTGGGTGGCGCGGCTGCGGGACCGGATGACCGGCGGCGGACCGGTGGTGTTGAAGACCGAACTCGGCGCCGGCCACGGCGGTCCGTCCGGGCGCTACGACGCCTGGAAGGACGAGGCGGGCGTGCATGCGTTCGTTCTCGACACGGTGAAGGCGGTGAACGGCGTGAGCGCCGGGGCCGGGGTCCCCGCGGCCGACACCGGTAGCGACGCCGGCTGAGAAGCCCATCCTGGCCGCCAGCCCGGAGGGTCACGGGAGGTAGAGCCCAAGGCACGCTGCTCCCCCGAGAGAGCAGCGTGCCTTGCGCTACACGTCCGGCCCCTCCCTCCCGACGTGGGCCGGCCAGGCTGGTACTGGGCCCAGCCGCCGATGAGGCGTACGACAGGATGCACGGCACCGCTAGCACGCCGATGACATATCGCTGACGCGGCCAAAGTCCTTCCTCCGGCGGACCCGCTGAGCGCCTGGTAGCAGCATCCCCGCATCGACGACCTCGGCAGAATCGCTTGAGCCGGGCGATGGTTCCGTAAACTACCTCTTGAAGAGGCTCTATAGGGAAGCCTGAGGTATGTTACGGTAGGACACATGCAGCAAGAGTTGTTCACGGCAGACGAGGTTGCCGAGCGGCTTGGCCTGCACGTGCGGACGGTGCGCAACTACGTCAGGGACGGGCGGCTGAAGGCTGTCCGGATCGGCAAGCAGTACCGGATCGCGCGCGCGGACCTCGAGGCGTTCACCGGCCAACCCGTCGAGCCTGCCGTGCGGGAGTCGGTCTCCCGCCATCGCCATGTCGCAGTGTCGAGCATCGTGGACATCGATGCGATCAGCCCTGAGACGGCAAGCCGGGTGAGCACCTTGCTGACCGGTGCGACCGCCCATCGCCGCGAGGGCGATGAGCAGTTGCGCCTGGAGACCATCTACGACGAACGGCGGGCCCACCTGAAGATCGTCGTGCTGGGCAGCCTCACCACCAGTGCGTACATCTTCGGCCTGATCAGCGCCGTCATCGAGGAGGCGGACGCGTGAGCGACATCTACCGATCCGAGGCCGGGCGCCGCCTGCTGCATGAGCAGTATCGCAAGGCGCTGGAGGCCTGGCCGGTCGACCACCAACAGCTACGCGTACCGACTCCTGAGGGCGAGACGTTCGTCATCGCGTCCGGTCCCGCCACCGCTCCCCCACTGGTGCTGTTCCACGGCTCCGGAAGCAACTCGGCGCAGTGGATCGGCTGGATCTCCGACCTCGCCGCGCGCTTCCGGGTGTACGCCATCGACATGATCGGCGAGCCGGGCTTCAGCCCGCCGTCTCGTCCGCCTCTGAGGTCGGACGGATACGCCGTGTGGCTGGATGCCGTCCTGGACTTCCTCGGGCTTGATCGGGTGTCGGTCATGGGGTACTCCCTCGGCGGCTGGCTGGCGTTGGACTACGCCACGCGGCGGCCCGGCCGGGTGGAACGCCTGTCGCTGTCGTGCCCGGCCGGCGTCGGCCGACAGAAGAAGGGCTTCCTACTCAAGGCGATGTTGCTGAGCCCGCTCGGTCGGTGGGGGCGGCGCAAGTCGGTGACGGGGGTGCTCGGTCCAGGGCTGTCGACGTTGGAACCAGCGGTGGCAACATCGATCGTCGAGCAGGTTCTGGCCGTGTCGAAGCACTACAGATTCCGCACGGACGAGCTTCCCGTCTTCGACGACCGGGCGTTGCACAGGCTGACCATGCCTCTGCACGTACTTGTCGGGGAGTTGGACGTCATGATGGACTCCGCCGAGACCAAGCGGCGGCTCGAAGCCGCCGCACCACACGCGACCGTGCGCCTGCTTCCCGGCATCGGTCATTTCGTTCCCCCGCACCCGGCTGCGGAACTCGATTTCCTGACGGGCACCCGGCAGGGGTAGCCGCCCAGCCGCGGCGCGCCCGATCACGCGCTCACCCGTTACGACTGGCCGCCGAGTGCGCGACGGGCGGCAGCGCATGCGTCCTTCAGGCGTTCCTCGTGCCGGGTCGCGCCCACGTCGGCGAACGCCGGAAGGGTCTCGTCGACGAGCGGGATGACGTCGGCCGCGCGCCCCACCTGGAGGTACGCCTCGGCCAGGCTGGCAATCGCGGCGATCTCGCCGAACCGGTCGCCGAGCTTGCCGAACTCCTCCCGCGCGCGTTCGGCGAGAACGACCGCCTGCCGGCCCTCGCCGCGTGCTGACGCGACCCGGGCCGCCATCGCGGCGACATAGGCGCGCGCCCTGAACTCAGTCACCCCGGCGACCGCGTCGAGACTGGCCTGCGAGGCCTCGGCGGCGCGGTCGAGATCGCCGTGCTCCAGTGCGTACCTGGTGATGCGATGGAGCACCAGTGCCTCGTCGACCGGCCCACCGATGTCACGGGCGATCGCGAGGACCTCGTCGAAGAGCGGCATCGCCTCGTCGTACCGGTCGTACTCCGCCAACAGGGAGGCGAACTCTCGGACCGAGGTCGCGTACGCCGGCCGGTGGCCACTCCTTCGGGCTGCCGCCACCGCCTCTTCGGCCAGCGAAAGGGCGGCCGTCCGGTCCTGCCGCTCACTGTGGAAGTAGGCGAGAGACGCCAGGGCGTACGCCAGGTCGACGGCGGCATCGAGCCGCTTGAAGACGTCGGCGGCTTCGGCGAGAGATTCGAGGACGTCGTCGGTGAGCTGCCGGGTCGCCATCTGCATCGAGCGCTGCCAGGTGGCGCGCCACGCGACGCGTTCGTCGCCGGCCTCGCGAGCCGCGCCGGCCACGAGGTCGAGGAGTTCCACGACGTGGGCGTGCGGGAGTTGGATGTCGAGTCTGGCGAGTGCACGTTCGCAGAGCAGAGCCGCGCGGGCGTACCAGCCGAGGCCGACGCAGCGCCGGATCGCCCAGTCGAGCAGCGGTTGCTCGGCGAGCAGCCAGGCCTCGCCGTCGGCAGTGAGCCGGTCGACCATGCGCGCCGGCAGGATGGGCGGCGGGTCGGCCGGCTCGACGGGGGCCTCGTCGATCGTGACGGTGGACAGCTTCTGGTGTGCCGCATCAGCCAACCCCAGCAGGGCGTCCATGAGACAGCGAAGGGCCGAGGTGTTGGTCGCGTCGTCGTCGGTGCGTGCGAGTTCGCCCGCGTACAACGCGATCAGGTCATGTGGGCGGTAGCGGGCCTCACCGGTCGGGTCGCGGCCGGTCTCGGTGAGGAGGTTCGCCTCGACGAGTTCCTCCACCAACCGTTCCCCGTCCGCCCAGCCATCCTCGGACGGATTCCCGTCGGTGCGGGCGGCCAGGACGCCTACTGTCCACGTGGCGACGTCGACCGCTCCGAGCAGCCCCAGCCGGCGAAACGCCGTACGGGCAGCTGCGGACAGGCCGGAGTAGCTGAGGGCAAGACCGGCCCGCACCTCCAGGTCCCCCGTGCGCAACTCGTCGAGGCGGCGTTGCTCGTCGGCGAGTCGTTCGGCGAGGCCGGCCAGACCGGCGAGGGGGCGCGCTGCCAGCCGCGCGCCCACGATGCGTACGGCAAGGGGTAGCCCGCCGCACGCGTCGACGATCGCGCGTGCGGCGGCGGGTTCCTCGGTCACCCGGTCCGACCCGGCCAAGCGGGCCAGCAGGTCAAGGGCGTCGGCGGGTACGAACGAATCCAGCCGGAGGCCGACCGCGCCGGGGATGTCGCTGAGCATCCTGCGCCCGGTGACGAGGACCGCGCAGCTCGCCGTCCCGGGCAGAAGTGCCACGACCTGGCTGGACCTCGCCGCATCGTCGAGCACGAGAAGGACCTTGCGGTCGGCGAGCCGGGCACGGAACGCGGCCGCCCTGGCTTCCTGACCTTCCGGAAGCGCGTCGCGGCCCAGCCCACTCGCGGTGAGAAGCTCGCCGAGCACCTCGGCCGGGTCTCGGCTCGCCCCGCTCGCCCCCGTGAGACGGACGAACAGTTGTCCGTCGGGAAAGCGTGGCCGCAGGCGGTGGGCGATGCGGACGGCGACCGCGCTCTTGCCGGTGCCTGGAGCGCCGGTGATGGCGACGACGGGGACACCGGTCCGGTCATGGTCCGGTTGCAGCGCCGACGTCGCCTGCGCGATCAGCTCGGACCTCCCCACGAAATCGGAAAGGTCCGGCGGGAGTTGGCAGAGGGTCAGCCAGGTCGCGGGCACGGTCACCGCTGCCGGCTGGCGGACGTGACCGTCGGCTTCGTGCAACGTGGGATCCTCCGCGAGGATGCGCAGATGCAGCGCGCGGATCTCGGTACTCGGCTCGAGGCCCATCTCGTCGATCAGCAGGGCACGCAACCGGCCGTACGCATCGAGGGCGTCCGGCTGCCGCCGGGACCGGAACAGCGCCAGCATCAGCTGATGCCAGAAGCGCTCCCGCAGCCGGTGTTCGGTGGTGAGAGCGGTGAGCTCGCCGACCAGCTCGGCATGCCGGCCGAGAGCGAGTTCGGTGTCGATCCGGCGTTCGATCGTGTGCAGACGTTGCTCTTCCAGTCGTGGTGCGACGTCGCGTTGCAGGGACTCCGACGGGATGTCGACGAGCGCGGGACCACGCCACAACCTGAGCGCGTCGGCGAGAAGTCCCAGGACCGCTTCGGGGTCGTGCGGATGCCGGTCGGCTTCGGCGAGCAGCTGGTCGAAGCGGCCGAGGTCGACCTGCTCGGGAGCGGCGTCGATGAGGTAGCCCTCTGGACGCGTGCGGATCGGGTCTCGGCGAGGTTCCTCGTCGCCGGCACCGGTGCGGAGGATCCGACGAAGCCGCATGACGTAGGTCGCGAGGGTCGCCCGTGCGGTCGCCGGCGGATTCTGTCCCCACAGTCGTTCGACGAGTTCGTCGACGGGCACGAGCCGGTTGGCCGACACCAGGAGCGCGGCGAGAAGCGATCGATGCTTGCCAGCTCTGATCGTGAGGACGCGTCCACCTCGAGACACCTCGAGCGGGCCGAGAACGCGGTAGGACAGCTTCGTCGGCACGACAGCCTCCTCCCCGTCACACCCCGCGAAGGAGGTCGCACCGGACACCTCCACCGAGACGTTCAGCGTAACCGTGTCGGGCCATGCGACCGGGCGCGCGTGAGGGTAGCCTTCGCGTCGAAGCCCGCAGAGAGGACGACCGATGAACGCAGAGGTCCATCGATCGCTTGTGTGGTTGAAGGAATGTGGTGCCGAGTTGGCCGAGGTCAAGCTGGCACGAGGTCGGCTGTCGGCGGTCGGAGCGGCGATCGGTGGCGATCCGCTGCCGTACCGGTTGGAGTACGTCCTCACGACGACGGACTCGTACGTCACCTCGTCGTTGCGTGTCCACACATCCGCGGTGGGATGGCGTCGCTCGCTCGAGCTGCACCGCAACGGCGACGGCAGCTGGCGGATCGTTGCCGACGCGGAGGGCACTCTCGACGCACCCCAGCCTGGTGGAGACCCCGCGGCCTTCCACGGCGCGTACGACTGCGATCTCGGGCTGTGCCCCTTGACCAACACGATGCCGGTACTCAGGCATGGTCTCCTCACCGGCGGCGATCCCGTCGAGTTGGTCATGCCCTGGGTCTCCGTGCCCGACCTCGCCGTCACTGCGAGCCGGCAGCGCTACACGCCGGTCAGCCAGGCCGCGGAGTCGTCTGTGGTGCGCTTCGACGATGACGACTTCACCGCCGACATCGTCTTCGACGCCGACGGTCTGGTCCTCGACTACCCCGAGATCGCCCGGAGGGTGCAGTGATCCGCCCTCGACCGATCCTCCGGGTGAACTGAGCGCCGGGTGAACTGAGCGCCGGGTGAACTGAGCGCCGGGTGAACTGAGCGCCGGGTGAACTGAGCGCCGGGTGAACTGACCGACTCGGGACATGACCGGGTCCGGTCGCCGTGGCGGTTGTGCATGCCCGACATGCCCGTGAGGCTGGATGGACGAAAGTTTCGAACGCCTGACGAGGGAGGCCGGCATGGTCAGCGACCAACCGTACGCGCAGGAGTTCAGCCGTCGTAGGTTGCTGCACGGTTCCGCTGTTGCGGCGACGACAGTGGTGCTCGGTGCCTGCTCGACCACCGACGGACCGACAGCGGACCGGGGCGACCCTGATCCGTCGACGCGGGGCGGAAAGGGTTCGCGGACCAAGCCCGTGGAGCCGCCCGCGAAGTTCGGTGAGGCACCCGCGCTGGCCGCACAGGTCAAGGCAGGAGAGCTGCCACCGGTGGCAGAGCGCCTTCCCTCCCGGCCGTACGTCGTTCCACACCGCTGGTGTACGGATGGAAAGTACGGCGGGCGCATGCTCAACCTCGTCGACAAGTCCGACAGCGGGGCCATCAACGAGTACATGTACGGCCGCTCGCCCCTGCGCTGGCTCAACGACGGCCTCGACATCGGGCCCGGAGTGGTGGAGTCGTGGGAGTCCAACGACGACGCGTCGGAGTGGACGCTCCACCTGCGCGAGGGCCTGAAGTGGTCCGACGGTGAGCCGGTGACGGCGGCGGACGCGTTGTACTGGTGGGAGGACATGGTCCTCGACGAGGTGCACACCGCCATCCCACCCGACTCCGGCCGGTCGGGCTCGGGCAAACCGATGACGCTCAGCGCACCCGACGACACGACGCTGCTCCTGACGTTCGACAGCCCCACGCCGCTCACTCCCGCGCTGTTGGCCAACGGCGTGAACACCCTCGACTGGTTCGTGCCGAAGCACTACCTCGGCCGGTTCCATCCGAAGTACAACAAGGAGATCGAGGACAAGAACTGGTTCGAGGACCACGACCAGCACGCCAACTGGGTCGTCGATCCGGACTGCCCCACCCTCACCGGATGGCACACGACGTCCTACCGCGAGGGTCGCCAGATCGTGATGGAACGCAACCCCTACTACTGGTGCGTCGACGCCAACGGCAACCAGCTTCCCTACGTCGACGAAGTCGTCTTCTCGGTCGTCACCGAACCCGAGGTGAGGAAGCTGCAGATCCAGGAAGGCTCGGTGGACTACGTCCACGGCGCGTTCATCCCGATCGGGCTCGGAGACATCTCCGGCATGAAGAGCACCCAGAACCAGCACGACATGGACGTGTTGTTGTGGGACAGCGGATCCGGCACGGGATCGGTCTTCTTCTTCAACTACGACTACCCGGAGCCAGGCCTACGCAGATTGATCCGGAACCCGAAGTTCCGCCAGGCATTGTCGTACGGCTTCAACCGGGCCGAGGCACAGAAGGCCATCTACTACAACACCGGCGAGAAGACGACCGGGACCTACAGCCCGAAGTCGATCGAGTACCAGGTGAACGACGAGGGCAAGCAGGTCTACCGGACCTGGCGGGACGCCTACGTCGACTTCGACCCCGACAAGGCGGCACAGATGCTGGACGAGCTCGGCGTCGTCGACAGTGACGGTGACGGGGTCAGGGAACTTCCGGGCGGCGGCAAGCTGCGGATCCGCATCGACGTTCCCGCCGACGTGAGCGCTGAACACTCCAGCAAGAACAACCTCCTCAAGGCCGACTGGGAGAAGCTCGACATCGCCGTCGAGATCAACCCGATCGCGCCCGAGGCGTTCGGCGACCAGTGGCAGAACGGCCAGCTGATGGCACAGAGCTCCTGGGAGGTCGGTGACGGCCCGGACCACATCACCGGCCCGTGGTGGTTCGTTCCGATCGAGCCCGCGCGCTGGGCGCCGTTGCACGGGCGGATGTGGTCGCTGCGTGGAACACCCGAGGAGAACAAGGAGACCGACGTCTATCCGTGGAAGCGCACACCGCCACGCGTGGATCCCGAACCAGGCAGCCCGATCGCCCGGCTGTGGGAGATGTATGACCGGGCGAAGTCGGAGACCGACGCGCTCGCACGGCACCGGATCGTCTGGGACATGGTGAGGATCCACATCGAGGACGGGCCGTTCTTCATGGGGACCGTCGCCAACTACCCGCAGGTGACCATGCGCAAGAAGGAGCTGCGTAACGTTCCGGCGCGGGACCAGCTGGCGCTCGGAGGGATGGTCAACACCTGGGCCCATCCCACACCCGCGGTCTACGACCCGGAGGCCTACTACTGGGAGAACCCGGACGCGCACACCTGAGTGGCCGGCGAGGTAATTACCTGCGCGCGAATCTGGACAGGCGTAAGGGATTGACGAACCACGGGTGGCGGCCCACTCTTGTCCCGTCCACAGGACACGGTGCTCGGTTACCGCTCCCCCATGGAGACGGAACCGCGGGCAGGAGGTCGGCGATGCCCCGTACCCCTTCGATGCTTCGGCTTCTCCGCCGCGGTGCCGTCGCGGCCGTGACGCTGGCACTCGCCGTGGGCGTCTGCGCGCCCGTCGTCGGAGCGAACGCCGCGCCGTCGCCAGAGGCCGCAACCGTCGCGGACTCCCGTCAGGATGCCTACACCCAGGCGGCTCACGAGTTCGGGGTACCGGAGTCCCTCCTGCTCGCGGTGTCCTACCTCGAGACCCGCTGGGACGTCCACGCCGGACAACCCTCCCGGGCAGGCGGGTACGGGCCGATGCACCTCACCGACCTCGAGGCCGCGATGTCGGAGCCCGGTGGTGCCGCGGCCGCTGGTGAGGTCGCGGAATCCCGAGGCGATTCCTCCCGGCAGGCGCGCCCGCCCGTCACGAGTCCCGCGCTGCGCACCGTCGAGCTCGCGGCCCGGTTGACCGGCATCGACGAAGCCCGCCTACGTACAGACCCCACGGCCAACATCCGCGGCGGCGCGGCCGTGCTCGCCGAGTACCAGCGCCAGATCGGCGCTCCGAGCACCGACGACGCCGGTGAATGGTACGGCGCGACCGCTCGCTACAGCGGGGCGAGGGACCATGCCTCCGCGCGGGCCTTCGCCGACGAGGCGTACTCCGTCCTCGCCGAAGGCGCCCGGCGTACGACCGACGACGGCCAGGTGGTCGCGCTGGCGGCAGACGCCGTCCAACCGGATCGGACCTGGCTCGGAAAGCTCGGCCTGCAGAAGGCCGAGGACGGCGACGTCGAGTGCCCGCGCAGCATCGGCTGTGAGTGGATTCCCGCGCCGTACGAAGACCTCGGCGACGGCGACTACGGCAACCACGACCTCGCCGACCGGCCGAACAGCCAGCAGATCCGCTACATCGTCATCCACGACACCGAGACGACGTACGAGACGACACTCAACCTCGTCCAGGACCCGACGTACGTCAGCTGGCACTACACGTTGCGCGCGAGCGACGGGCACATCGCCCAGCACGTGAAGGCGAAGGATGCCGCCTGGCATGCCGGCAACTGGTACGTCAACGCGAAGTCGATCGGCCTCGAGCACGAGGGCTATGCGGCCCGCGGCACGTGGTACACCGAGGCGATGTACCGCACGTCGGCGAAGCTTGTTGCCTACCTGGCGAAGAAGTACGACATCCCGCTCGACCGCCAACACATCCTCGGCCACGACACCGTCCAGGGCATCACGCCGCCCTTTGTACAAGGCATGCACTGGGACCCCGGTCCGTACTGGGACTGGTCCCACTACTTCGACCTCCTCGACGCACCGTTCGAGAACTCCGGCGGTCCGACGTCAGGCGCCGTCACGATCAACCCCGACTTCGCGACGAACAACCCGGGCTTCACCGGTTGCGAGAACTCCCCCGGTCCACCGGGCGAAGGGATTCCCCCGCAGTGCGGGACATGGGGATCGTCTGCCCTCGTGCTCCGCACCGAGCCGCGTTCGGATGCTCCGCTGCTTCTCGACGTCGGCAGCAACCCGCCCGACGGGACGAGCACGATGGACGTCGCCGACATCGGCAGCCGGGCGGGTGCCGGCCAGCAGTTCGCCGTCGCCGAGACGCGCGGCGACTGGACCGCGGTCTGGTACCTCGGCCAGAAGGGCTGGTTTCACAACCCGCGCAGGTCTCCGACAGCGGTGTGGACGAAGGCGATGGTCGCCACACCCAAGGCGGGCAAGGCGTCCATCCCGGTCTACGGAAGGGCGTATCCGGAAGCCGCCGCCTATCCGCCCGACGTGCCCGTGCAGGCAATCGTGCCGCTGCAGTACGCGTTGCCAGCCGGGCAGGAGTACGTCGTCGGCATGAAGGCCGACACGGAGTACTACCGTGCCGTGACGTTCGACCCGACCAACCACAAGGTGATCCGCGGCTCGCTGGTCTATTACCAGATCCAGTTCGGTCACCGGGTGGCGTACGTGATGGCCGATGACGTCACGCTCACACCGTCCTGGCGTTGATCGCTCGCCGTCAATGATTGCTTGACAACGGGTGATCTCCGAACGAATCTTGCACCATGGCTGTCAATGACTTGGACCTCGACCAGATCATCGCCGCGATCGACACGGCGCAGGCAGCAGGCAGACCCCTCGACCGGGTGACCGCCGCGCGCGAGGTCGCGGCCCGACTGGAGGCGTTCGCGCACCATGTCGTTGCGCACTACGTCGACGAGGCGCGTCAGGCAGGCGCCTCATGGACCGACATCGGCGCCGCGCTCAGCGTGACCCGCCAGGCCGCACAGCAACGATTCGTTCCCGCCGAAGGCAGTGTCGGTGCCGCGAACCGGGCAGCCGTTCCGTACTCCTCAAGGGCCGCCACCGCGCTCGAGGCCGCCCGCGACCTGGCTCGTGAGCAGCACCAGACCGTCACCGACCTGCACCTGCTGCTCGCCCTGTTGGACAACCGGTCCGGCGGCGCGATCGTGCTGCTTCGAGGACTCGACCGTCGAGCCGCGGACGTCCGCAAGCTTGCGCGAGCCACGCTCGCCGCCGAAGGGACCAGGGCGTCGGCGAAAAGTCCCGACCTGGGGCGCGCGGCGGCACGCGCCCTCGAGGTCGCCACCCGCGAAGCTCTCCGGCTCGGTTCCGACGACGTCGGAACCGAGCACCTGCTGCTCGCCCTTGCCAGTGACGAGCAGCGACCTGCGGGCCGCGTGCTCGCCGAGGCCGGGCTCAGCTATCCCGCACTCCGCAGGGAGGCGGCGAACCAGGCACGGCTTGCCCGTGAGCGACCTGCGAAGCGGACCCGCAAGAAGCGCGTCTGACGCGCCACCGCCAGGCCAACAAGTGACATTCCTCGCCTGTCAGCACGTCGGTGGGCGTGGTGTCGCTGGTTCTGGCCGCGGTGCTCACCAATCGTCGGTGGTGAGCAGCTCACCGAGCCATCCCGGTACGCAATCGGCGTAGGTCGTGCGCTCGGTGGCGCCGGCACCCATCAGGGCACGCTGCCAGGCCAACGCGCGGCGATGCTGTGCGCAGGCTGACGAGAGGGGTCCCGAACGGGTGGGCGACCGCCGCGTCACCCCAGTCCAGGAACACATACGTAGCATCGTCGTCGGAGCGTCGCACGAAGATGTTGCCGTCGTGGAAGTCGTCGTGCTGCAGGCTCGGAGGGATTCCCGTCGCGACGAGCCGCTCGGCGCAGCGGGCGACTCGTGGGAGGAGAGTCTGAAGCCTCGCCAGGTCGTCGTACGACAGACCATCCGGTGCTCGTACGCCGTGCCCGGGCCGTTGGCCTTGAACCAGGCTGGCCCGTCAGAGGTCGGGACGCTGCAGACCGTCCCCCACGGCCGCACGCGCGGCGGCGCGAGCGGACCGGTGACCTGCAGGCCGAGCTCCTCGAGCCGTTCGGTGATCCATGCAAGGACGCGACCGCGCCACTCGGGGTCTCCCAGGCGCGACCCTGGGCACCAGCTGTGGCCATCGTCGGAGATCAGTCGAACAGGTCGTCGAGGAACGACCGCTTCCGCTTCTTTCCGTGTCCGTACGGTCCGCCGTAGCCGTGCCGGTCGTCTGAACCGTAGCGTCTGCCGTAGCCGTGGCGGTCGTCGGAGCCGTACCGGTGGTCGTCGCGGTGCTGGGTGTATCCCGACGGGCCGCGGTGCTCCGAGGGGACGGATCTTTGCTCACTGTGCCAGCGGGTCTCCGCGTCGCTGAGGCGTTCGAGCTCGCCGCGGTCGAGGAAGATGCCGCGGCAGTCGGTGCACTGGTCGATGTGGACGCCGCTGCGTTCGTACTGCCGCATGACGCCGTGACATTTCGGGCAGCTGAGTTGGGTCATGTCGGCAACCTAACCGATGGATGTGACAGAACGCGGGTACGGGCGGATGCCCGTACCCGCGTCGCTGCGCTGAGCCGCCCCGTGCTAGACGGATCCGAGGTCCATGTGCATGAGCTCCCACACGTGGCCGTCGAGGTCGCAGAAGCTGGCTCCATACATCGGACCGTCCTCGATCATCGGCTTCCACGGCTTGCCGCCGGCGGCGAGAGCGGCCGCCAGGGTGTCGTCGACCTGCTGCCGGCTCTCCGCCGACAGACAGGTGATGACCTCGGTCCGCGGGGGATCGCAGATCTCGCCGTTGATGAAGTCCTTGAAGCGCTCCTCGACCAGGAGCATGACGAAGATGTTCTGGTCGACGATCATGCAGGCGCACTTGTCGTCGGAGAACTGCGGGTTGAACTCGAAACCGAGCGTGGTGAAGAAGTCGGTCGAGGCCTTCAGGTCGGTGACCGGCAGGTTCACGAAGATCATGCGCATGGCTCTCTCCTGGTGTCAGTGTGCTGGATGACTCAGCGGAACGACGCGGGGTCCCGCAGGGCCTTGGTCGTACGAAGCCGCGCCCGCACAGGGGATTCAGCGGGCGCGGACGAGGGCGAGCAGCGCCTTGACTTCCGACCACCGTGCCCACGCGATCAGCCCGACCAGGACGCCCAGGATGGCTGGCGTGATCGAGGTGATGCCGGCGTCGAGAACGAACACGGATGTGAAGGTGGCTCCCACCATCACGCCGACCAGTCCGAGGGCAGCGAGTCCGGCGAGTCGCGGGATCAGGAGGCCGATCCCGCCGGCCAGTTCAAGGATCCCGACCAGATATCGGAACCACTGGCCGAGCCCGATGTGGTCGAACATCTCCACCGCGATCTGGTCTCCGACGAGTTTGGGCACTGCCGCGGCGGCCACGAAGAACACCCCCAGCAGGATCTGTCCTGCCCACAGGGCAATGGTGACGGCCCGGGGGCGGCTCGCCGGTGTCGGGCTCTCAGCGTGGGAAGCGGTCATGGTGGTCTACCTTTCCGATATGGACCGTGAGTGGTTGCCGGTATGGACCAGGCCGCTGGCGAAATCTCATCGGCGTAGCGATGAGTTTTCTCCGCGGCGCGGTCTGTACTCATGTGACCGGTCCGCAGAACACGTGTGGGTGAGCCACCTGGCCGGCCCGGGAGAGGGAGAGTGTTGTGACGACGACGACGGACAAACTGGACGAAGAGGACTTCCTCCGACAGGCCGACCCCTACCGCCGGGAGCTGCTGGCGCACTGTTACCGCATGCTCGGCTCGGTCCACGACGCCGAGGACCTCGTGCAGGAGACCTATCTGCGCGCGTGGCGGTCCTACCACGGTTTCGAAGGCAGGTCGTCTCTTCGCACCTGGCTGCACCGGATCGCCACCCGCGCGTGCCTGACCGCCCTGGAGAGCCGCGGCAGGCGGCCCATGCCGACCGGACTGGGGGCGCCCAGCTCCAGTCCGCGCGACTCCTTGGTCGAGCAGCCGGAGGTGCCGTGGCTCGAACCCATTCCGGACGCCATGATCGGCGCCGACCATGCCGACCCCGCCGCGATCGTCACCAACCGGGCCAGCGTCCGGCTCGCCCTCATCGCGGCTCTGCAGCACCTGCCGCCCCGGCAGCGTGCCGTACTGATCCTGCGTGATGTCCTGCAGTGGCGCGCCGCCGAGGTCGCCGAGGTGCTCGACACCACCACCACCGCCGTCAACAGCATCCTGCAACGGGCCCGGGCACAGCTCGACCAGCTGACACCGCGCGAGGACGACATCGTCGAACCCGTCGACGCCGACCAACGCGAGCTGCTCGACCGCTACGTCAGCGCGTTCGAGAACATGGACATCGCCGCGATCGTGGAGCTGTTCACCTCCGACGCGGTCTGGGAGATGCCACCCTTCGCTGGCTGGTACCAGGGCCCCGAGGACATTGGCGAGCTCATCGCGAGGCACTGCCCCTGCGACGGCCCAGGCGGCATGCGGCTCGTCCCCACCGAGGCCAACGGCCAGCCGGCGTTCGGGCTCTACCTGCGTGCCGAGGACGGCACCTACCGACCCTTCAACCTGCCGGTGCTCACCCTCGGCCCGACCGGTGTCACCCACGTCTCCTGCTTCTTCGATCTCCGGCTCTTCGCCACGTTCGGGCTCCCGGAGTCTCTACCGGCAGAGCCGCGGCCCGTGGCCGGCTGACCGGGCATATGACGATGACGGACGTCTGTGAGAGGGCGGCCGCCGCAGGGGGAATCGTTCTGCTGGAGCGGGCGATCAACTACACGCTCGGCAGCCTGCACCTGGTCGGGGCTGGCGAGTTGTCCCGGCCGACTCCCTGCGACGACTGGGACCTCGGGTCCCTGTTGGCGCACTTGGACGACTCGCTCGTCGCGCTGTTCGAGGCGGTCGACGGTGGACAGATGGCGCCCGGCAGGACCTCACCTCCTGTCGGGCGACGGGCCGGGCGCATGCACAGCGACCGTGGCCCGGCCGACTTCGTGAACGATGTCCGGGCCCGGGCCCGGGACCTGGTCGGTGCCTGCACCATCGCCGGTCGCCACGAGGTCTCGGTCGCCGGCCTGCCACTCAGCACCGGCATCGTCACCGGGGCCGGCGCGATCGAGGTCGCGGTCCACGGCTGGGACGTCGCCCGCGGTTGCGGATGGGAGCGGCCGATTCCTGCATCCCTGGCCGAGGAGATGCTCGCGCTCTCGCCGCTGTTCGTCGCGACCGCCGACCGCCAGGGGCTCTTCGCTCCGCCCGTCACCCCGCCGGAGCCCGCCAGCCCGAGTGACCGGTTGGTCGCCTTCCTCGGTCGCCAGCCCTGATCCGTCCGGCGCCTACGCCCCCGTCAGGATGGGGTTGTCCGTGGGCTCACCTCACCGGGTGAGGCAGGTGAGGACCTCGCGCAGGTCGTCGTACGTCTCGGGGAGGTCCCTGAGGTTCCCGAGCCGATGGCGCTCGAGCCGTGCGGCGCCGACGTGGCGGGCCCGGTAGAACAGTGCGCGCGTTACCGCGGCGGGTGTGCTCGTCGGCGGTCCGTAGGCCTCCCAGAACGCATCGCGCTCCGTGCCCGGGCGTCTGCCGGCCCGGTAGATCGTCCAGTCCGCCGCCGGATCACCCCACATGGCTCGGTCGCCGTCGATGACGCCGGTGATCGTGGGCCTCGACGCCGCGGGGTCGATCATCACGTTGACCGTCCAGAGATCGCCGTGCAGCAGCCGCGGCGACGTGACCTCGTCGAGGACCCCGCGTTGGTGGGCGGCCAGCGCGGCGACCTCGCGGACGTCCGCCGCGTCGAGACCCACGTCGTCGAGGTCGGCCGCGGTGTCGTCCAGGTATGCGATCACCGTCTCGCTCCAGGTGGCGTACGCCGGGCCGTGCACCGGCCCGAAGCGCGTGCCGCGTACGTCGTGGATCCGGCGCGCGATCTCGCCCATCTGTCCGAAGAACGACGCCCACTCCGTGCGAGGATAGGCGCCGAGGCCTTCCGGCGCGGGGATCCCGTCGAGCATCGTCTGGAAGACGTAGTCCCGCCCGACGATCTCGTGGGTGAAGTCGACGGCGAGGGTGCGTGGCAGCAGTGGCCCGAGCGGGGCGAGGTACGGCGTGCTGGCGTACTCGTTGCGCATGAGTTCCCGCTCGATGCGGAACTGCTTCCCTGGTTCGGGTGCCACGCGCAGAATCACCGGATGATCCGCTCCGATGTCGACGCGATAGGTGCTGTTGTAGGTCCCCCAGCCGAGTTCGACGGCCGAGGAGACCCGGACCTCACCGCCGAACGCGCGGTGGCACATCGCTCGCACCTCGGCAGCGGTCACCGTGTGTTGAAAGGCAGCCGGCGCGCGCTCGATGGGGTGGAACTCCATGCTGCTCCCTTGAGAAGCTTGCACCTTCGGACGGCCTGGAAGCACACCGACTGACCCGCTCGCCCACACCGGGTTCCGGACCAGTCAGAACAGGGTGTGGGCGATCTCCACGATCCGGTCGTCGTCATCGAGGACGGGGATGACCCGCCACTTGTCGAACGCCGTGCACGGGTGCGAGATCCCGAACGCCACCAGGTCGCCGACAGCAACCTCGGCGTCGCGCGGCAGGTCGATGAACGCGTGCTGGTCGTTGAGGGCGCTGACGACGGCCCCGACGGCGTGCCGCTCTGATCCCTCGGGGGACACGACCCGGTAGACCACCGGAAGCTCGACGTCGAACGGCAGGTCGCGTCGCCCGGCGCCCACCAGCGCCCGGCCGGGTTCCGGCCGCGAGAGGACGTACGCCCAGACCTCCAAGGCGGCGCGGAGTTCGTACGGGGAGCCGCCCGTCGGCAGCGGCGTCGACGGCCCATACAGGCCCTCGTCGTGGGTGACGTAGCCACCGCTGCGGAGCACCACCGTCGCCGGTTCGCCGACCAGCTCGCGCGCCACCACGTCGAAGTACGTGCTACCTCCCGCGGAGAGCAGGAGCTCCCCCGCCGGGTCGACCAGACCCTCGTCCCGCAGCCGGAGCCCCAGCGTCCGGATGTCGCGGCAGAACGCGGCCACCGCGTCGAGCTGTTCGGGAGTACGACCGTGGCCGACGACGCCTTCGTACCCGGTCGCGCCCGCCACGGCCAGCGTGGAGGTGTTCGCGACAGCCTGGGCCACCGCCATTGCCGCCTCCATGCTCCTGGCGCCGGTCCGGCGACCGGTGAGGCCGAGCTCCACCAGGACCGGTAGCCGCCGGGTCGCGCCGTGCCGCGTCAACTCCCGGTCAAGCAGGGCGACGCCCTCTCTCGAGTCGACGTACCCGATCACCGTCAGATCCGGATCCTCGGTCGTCGCCCGGGCGAGCCAGCTGATGCCGGCGGGGTCGACCAGTTGGTTGGCGAGCACCACCCGGCGTACGCCGAAGTCGACGTACGCACGCACCTGACCGATCGTCGCGGCCGTCATGCCCCACGCGCCTGCCTCGAGCTGGCGGGCGATGAGTTCGGGCGACATCGTGGTCTTGCCGTGCGGCGCCAGCTCGACCCGCTGGTCGGCGCACCAGGCTGCCATGGTCGCGATGTTCGAGGAGAGCGCGCTCTCCCGGATCACCATGAGCGGGAAAGTCAGCTCACCGCCACGCAGCCGGATCTTGCGGTCGACCAGTTCGGCGGCCGTCGTGGCACCGGTGCCGGTGAAGCCGGTCTCGAACGGTTCGATCGGACGCTCTCGCCACGCGTTCAGCGCCGTGCTGAGCGCCACCGGATCGTAGGCATGGGTCATGCGGTGTTGATTCATGACCTCACTTCGTTCGGTCATGCGGGTTCTCCTCGTCGTAACGCCCGGCCGGGTGTCGCCCCGGTGAGCTTTCCGTCGGTGAGGACCGGTTCGCCCGCGACCAGGACGTCGCGGACGCCGACGGCCAGTTGGCATGGGTGGTCGTACGTCGCGAGGTCGGTGACCAACGTGGGATCGACGACCACGACGTCGGCCGCCGCCCCCTCGCAGAGGGTCCCACGCCCCGCGAGCTGGAACCGCCGTGCCGGATGGCCGGCCAGGTGCCACGCCGCCTGCGCCCAGGTCCAGTCGCCCAGCTCACGGGTGTGGTGGCCGAGGAACCGCGCGAAGGCACCCCAACCGCGCGGGTGCGGATGCCCGCCGAGATAGATGGCGTCCGAGCAGCCCATGTGCCGGTCGTCGCGGATCATCGCCCGCAGGTCGGCGTCGTCGCCACCTGGGCTCGGGACGATCGCTCCCACCGCGAGGTCGCTGGCGAGCAGGACCTCACAGACGAGCTCACCGAACGAAAGTCCCGCCCGCGCGCCGGCGGCGGCGAGGGTGAGCCCTTCCGCCCACCGGTAGTCGGTGCCCGCGATGTAGCCGAAGATCGCCGGACCCAGCGCCGCCTCGGCCGCGGGGAACCACCTGGCCTCGAGCTCCGCGCGCACGGCCGGGTCCGCGAGTCGCCGCAGCGTCTCCTCGACCCCACCGGCCTGCACCTGGGGCGGGAGCGCCTTCATGGCGAGGATGGTGTTGCCGTAGAGGTGCGGGTAGGCGTCGAACGTCACGTCGACTCCGGCCGTGGCCGCCTCCTCCAGGTGGTCGAGGAGGGGTTCGGCAAGGCCGCGGTAGTGCGACACGTGGACGGGTACGCCGGTCGCCTGGCCGAGGGCTCGTGCCTCCACCATGCCGGGGGCGCGGCCGCCGTCGTAGCTGCGGAGGTGGCTGACGTAGGGGGCGTCGACCGCGGCCGCCGGCCGGCACAGCGCGGTCAGCTCGTCGAGGTCGGCGAAGACACCGGGTACGTACTCCAGGCCCGTCGAGACACCGACGGCACCCTCGTCGAGTCCCTGCTCCACGAGGCGGAGCAGGTCCGCGAGCTTCTCCCCCGCCGGGCGGTCCTCCGCACCCAGAACCTCGTGGCGGACGGTGCCGAGGGGCACGAGGTAGGCGACGTTCAGCGGCGTACGCCGGTCATAGAAGTCCAGCAGCCCGGCGACGGTGCACCCGCCCGCGAGCTCCACCGGTGGCGTGCCGTCCACGGCGGCGAAGTAGCGGGCAACGTAGTCGACCGTGCCGCTCGACGCCGGCGCGAACGAGAGCCCGTCCTGGCCGAGGACCACCGACGTCACGCCCTGGCGGAGCATGGCCTCCTGGACGTCTGCCCGGCCAAGGACGGCGTCGGCGTGGACGTGGGTGTCGACGAACCCGGGCATGAGGAACCTCGCGTGGGCGTCGATCACGCTCGCGGCACTCGCACCGGCAAGGTCGCCGATCGCAGCGACGGTGCCGTCCCGCACGCCGAGGTCGGCGGCATAGGGCGACCCGCCCGTGCCGTCGACGATCGTGCCGCCGGTCAGCAGGATGTCGTAGTCGCGCACGCGGGTTCGCTCGCTCACTCGAACACCTCACGCAGGAAGCCGGTATGGCCGGCGAGGACGCCGCCATCGACGCGGAGCACCGTGCCGGTGACCCAGGCCGCATCGGCGGAGGCGAGGAACGCGATCGCGGCCGCGATGTCCTCCGGCTCGCCGATCCGGCCGAGCGGATAGAGCGAGGTCATCCGTTCCAGGACGCTCGGGTCCTTGGCGAGTCGGCGTTCCCAGATCCTGGTGCGGACGGTCCCGGGGGCCACGAGGTTGAACCGCACTCCCCGTCGGGCGTAGCGCATCGCGAGGTTCTGTGTGAGGCTGACCAGCCCGGCCTTCGCCGCGGAGTAGGCCTCGTTGCCGAAGGCGGCAAGCGCGTTGATCGATCCGACCGAGACGACGGCACCGCCGCCCGGTGCGGCCAGCAGGTGCGGTAGGGCCGCCTGGATGCAGCGGACCGCGCCGCCCAGGGTGGGGTCGACCTGGCGTTGCCACTCTTCCTCGCCGAGATCCTCGAACGCCGTGTCCGTGGCGACACCGACGTTGTTGACGAGGACGTCCAGCCGGCCGAATCGGTCGACGGCGGCGGCGATGGCCGCCTCCACCTGGTCCGGCCGGGCGACGTCGCAGCAAAGTGCGAGGGCCCTTGATCCGTCGCCGGCCAGAGCCGAGGCGACCTTGTCGGCGGCGTCGGCCTCGATGTCGCTGACGACGACCGACGCTCCCTCGCTGGCGAGCCGCTGGGCGGTGGCCCGACCGATGCCGTGCGCCGCGCCGGTGATGAAGGCGACGCGATCCTCGAACCGACGCATCCGTCCCCTTCCACCTCGCCTGACCCGGACCTGACCACGGCGGACCTCGTCGGAGGCTAGCGGACGAATGGTCTCACTGGTCCAGGGCGTCGTCAGCGGCAGTCTGGTGGGGCACCTGATCCGGTTCGACGACACCGAGCCGACCGGCCTGGTAGTCCTCGAACGCCTGAAGGATCTCGGCCTTGGTGTTCATGACGAACGGCCCGTACCGGGCGATCGGCTCGCGGATCGGCAGTCCGCCGATGAGGAGCACCTCCCAGCCCGTACGACCGTGGTAGTCCTGACGGTGCGCCGCCCGGAGGGTCAGTGCGTCGCCTGGGCCGAAGACGGCGAGCTGCCCCTCGTCAACCGGGCGGCTCTCCGGGCCGACGGTGCCGCGACCAGCCAGGACGTACGCCAGGGCGTTGAAGTCGGCCGGCCACGACGTGGTCACCTCGGAGCCGGGCGCCAGGGTGGCGTGGACGTAGCTGATCGGCGTCCAGGTCACGCCCGGGCCCTTGTGGTCACCGAACTCGCCGGCGATCACGCGGAGTCGAAGCCACGGTGTGGGTGCCACGGCGCCCCCTTGGCCTCCCCCGGCCCGTACTCCACCGCTCCCATATGGTCGAGGAGCAGGAACGGATCCGCCAGAGACAGGTCCATACCCGGGAACGGCCGGCGTACGACGAACCCCTCGCCCTCGGTCTGGCGGTGCGCGGTGATGATCTTGCGGACCGCCCGGATCCGCGCCCCGGCCGGCGGCAGGGCCAGTCGCGGAAGGGTCAGGGTGTCAGCGGTGACAGCAGGCATGACCGGGGCTCCTTACCATCGCGTGGCCGATGCGTCCCGATGCGTACGGTGTAGCCGCCCCGGCCGGGGCGATATTCCGAACCGGTCCGTCGGTAGTCTTGCCGGACAGAATGAGTGCTGACCAGCGGCAGGACGGCGCCGCCCCACCGTCCGAGGCGACGCTCCAGTGGGTGCGGGAGGTCGTGGGACCGGGAAGCATCGTCGCGTCCGTACGCCTGATGAGCGTCGATTCGACGACCCTCCATGCCCTGGATGTGATGAGCGCGACCGGCGTCCTGCATCACCTGACGCTCCGGCGATTCCATCACCTCGACCGCCTCCGCAGCGACCCGTGGTATCTCCCTCCGAACGAAGCCACCGTTCTGGGACTTCTGGGCAGCACCGACGTCCCGGCACCTCGCCTGCTCGGCGCGGACACCGGGCCGACCATGTGCGACGTGCCCACCCTGCTGACCACCCGGCTGCCGGGCGTACCTCCCCAGAGCTCGAAGGATCCCGCGGTGCTCGCCGGCCTCGCGGAGACCCTTACCGCCATCCACCGCGTCGACCTGCCGGTCGTGAAGGCACTGCCGCCGTACCGGCCGTACTACGACCCGCAGCTGGACGGGCACCGCCGACCGCCGGTCTGGTCGCGGAATTTCCAGCTGTGGGACCGGGTGTTCGGCGTGCTGGCCAGTGGACCTCCGCCGGCGACGATGGGCTTCATCCATCGCGACTACCACCCTGGGCAGACCCTGTGGGATGGTGAGCGGCTGGTGGGCGTGGTCGACTGGACGACCGGCTGCCTCGGCCCGCGTGGCATCGACCTGGCCCGGATGCGACTGAACCTCGCCGGTCGCTACGGCGCGGAGGTGGCCGACCACTTCCTTTCGACCTACCACGCGGCCGGCGGAGTCGACGGGCACCATCCGTACTGGGACCTCCTCGACGCCGCCGACGGGATCCTCAACCTGCCCGAGCCCACGAACCCCGAGACCCGGATGAAGTACGCCCGCTTCGAAGAATGGGTCGAGCGCACCGTCGCCTACCTGTGAGTTCCGCGTACCTGTCAGCCTGTCGGTATGGATCTCTCACGCACGTTTTGCTGGCGGGGACGCACCATCGCCTGGGACTGCCTCGGTTCGGGCCCGGCGGTCGTGATGTGCCATGGAACTCCGTGGTCGTCGAAACTCTGGGCCCCCTTCGCCCACGCCCTCAGCCGGGAGTTCACGGTCTACCTCTGGGACATGCCCGGCTACGGGCAATCGTCGATGCGGCTGGAGCATGACGTTGACCTCGGAACCCAAGCCGCATTGTTGTCCGATCTTCTGCGGCACTGGGAACTCCAGGCGCCTCACCTGGTCGCTCACGACTACGGCGGCGCGGTGTCGTTGCGGGCGCACCTCGTCCATGCTGCCGCGTTGGCCTCGCTGGCTCTGGTCGATGTCGTCGCGCTGCGACCATGGGGATCGGAGTTCTTCCAGCTCGTCGCGCAGAACGCGGAGATCTTCGCCGCCCAGCCGGACGCCGTCCACCAGGGTGCGCTGGAGGCGTACATCTCCGGCGCCAGCCACCGGGGGCTGACCGCGGAGCAGCTGGACACCCTGACCTCACCCTGGTTGTCGGCCGACGGCAAGCGTGCGTTCTACGGGCAGATCGCCCAGGCTGATGAGCGCTTCACCGACGAGATCCAGGACCGCTACTCCGAGATCGACTTTCCGGTCAAGATCATCTGGGGACGCGAGGACGCCTGGATACCGGTCGACCGGGCGCGGCGACTGGCCCAGCTGATCCCAGACTCGGATCTGGAGATCATCGAGGGAGCAGGGCATCTCATCCAGTACGACGCTCCGGTGCACCTCGCTGTCGCACTGCATCGCTGGCTTGTCGACGTAAGCGGAGCATCTGATCACGCTTTGGACGGAGCCTTAGAGCGCCCGAACATCCCCTGACGTGAGCACCTGGGTCGGAAGGGCCAACGAGTGCCGTCATGGTCCCGGCAGATAGGCCGATACTGACGTCCCGGAGCGCCCAGGACTCGGGCTCGACCGCGCGGGCACCGCTCGCCGGAGCCTCGGGCTCCTCCGAGACCAGTGACTGGACAAGGATGGCGCGCCGTCCCGCGTGCCGGAACCACAGGCCGTCGATCTCCACCGCGCCTTGGACCACGTCAGGCCCGTTCCCTACGTGCGGACGCTCGGTGATCTCGAGCGGTGCGTCGACCACCTCGAAAACCCGCTCGAAGGACACCAGGGCGCTCTGGAGGTTCATGCGGGCCGACGCAAGATCCATCAATGGTGCATACGCACGTTGGGCATAGGCCGCAAGCGCTACGACCGTCCCGATCGTCAGCGGGCCGGACACCGCCAGCAGCGAGCCTGACCAGTAGACAGCCGCGACACCGAGGAACCCGACGAGTGCGACTCCGGTGCCGACGAGGAGCGCCAGCATGTTGACGCGGATGTTGTTGCGCCGAAGCGCCGCCGTCCGCGCCGCGAAGCGCGCCGACTCCCGGTCGTACCCCCCGAACAGCTTTATGAGTAGGGCACCACCCACGTTCAGGCGCTCCGCCGCGAAGGCGTTCATACCGCCGAACAGGTCCATCTGCTCGCGCACCAGCGATCGCATCCGAGGCCCGATCCGCCTCGACGCCACGAGGAACAACGGCATGAGGACCAGCGCGGCCAGCGTGACTTGCCAGCTCAGCACCACCATCGCGCCAAGCGTGAATGCGATGATGAGCACGTCCGCGGCGATCGATCCGACGCTGCCCGTGTAGAGGTGTCCGGTGAACATCTGTTGGGCGTTCAGGACATCGGTGTTGAGCCGGCTCTGCACCGCCCCGGTCTTCGCGTGCACGAAGAACGACAACGGCAGTCGCTGGAGATGGTCGAAGAGCACCTGGCGGAGGTCACGGATGATGTCTGTGCCGATGAGGGTGCCCAGGTAGCCACCAAGGAGGAGCATTCCCGCGGAGGCGAGATACGCGAGGATTGCGAGGCCGACCAGCAGGTTGACCAACGGCACGTCGCGCCGTGGGATGGCCGCGTCGAGAAGTTCCCTGAAGATCAGCGGTGGGATCATGCCCGCGGCCGCCGAGGCGGCGAGCAGGAGTGCGTACGTCCCGAGGCGCCACCGGTACGGTCGGACGAAGCGCATCACCCGCCGGAGCGTGCCCGTGGTGTCGCCTGGCCCGCCCGCCAGGTGGTAGCCGCTCGCGAGCTTGGTGAGGGACATCAGTCGGGACTGCCCTTCAGCCCTACTTCTTCTGGAAGTCGGTCAGCGCCTCGACGACCTTGTTGCGCGCAGCCTCGGCGTCGAGTCCGCGGGCGAGCAGGATCTGCTGGGCGATGGCATCGGGCTGGTCGTACATCGCGAGCAGCAGGTGCTCCGTGCCGATGTAGTTGTGGCCCAGCTTCAGAGCTTCGGCGAGTGAGGCCGCCAGGGCGCCTTTGGCCCGGGGCGTCCACGGCGGATCCATGTCGGTCGAACCCTGTCCGCGGCCGGTGCGAGCGATGATCTCCGCCTCCACGTCGTCGCGGCTGATTCCCGCGTCGAGGAGGAGCTTGCCCGCGATGCCCTCCGGCTCGGCGTAGAACGCCAGGAGCAGGTGTTCGGTGCCGATATAGGAATGACCGAGCGCCACTGCGGCCGGCCGTGTGGCGTCGACTGTCCGTCGAGCCCTGACCGTGAACCGCTCGAACGTCGGAGCGCCCTCGCCGATGAAGAGGTTCGCGCCGGCGAAGCGCTTGTGGACGGCTTGTTTGGTGACGCCGAGGACGTTGCTGATCTCGGTCCACGACCGGCCGCTGCCCCGCGCCCGGTCGACGAAGTGGCCGAGGACCGCGTCTCCTGTCTCGCTGAGTTCGGCCACCACCCCACGGGCGGCGGCGAGTTGGTCGAGCACGTCGTCGCTGGCGGCGTCCGTGCGTACGGTCTCGATGAGTTCGTGGAGGCTGGGTGCAGGCGCCATAGGGTCAACCCTAGGTTGACTCACTCCGGGCGTCAACCTTAGGTTGATGATTGAGTGATCGTGAAACGCTCCGCGCAAAGGGAAACAACCGCGAAACACAACCCGATCTTGAAAGGAGGGACAGGGCGGCGACGAACCGGCATACTTCCGCCCGTGCCAGTGACGCCCCCCCGCCGCCACTACCCGTTTCTCGACCATCCGGGCCCGCTTGCGTTCGCTCACCGTGGCGGCGCGCGCTATGCCCCCAATGTCGGTATCGAGAACTCCATGGCCGCGTTCGCCAACGCCATCGAACTCGGCTACCGGTACCTCGAGACCGACGTCCACGCGACCGCCGACGGAGTCCTCGTCGCCTTCCACGACGACACTCTCGACCGCGTCACGGACCGCGCCGGAAAGATCGCCGACCTTCCGTACGCAGAGGTGGCGAAGGCGCGGATCGGGGGCCGCGAACCCATCCCCACCCTCGAGGAGGTCCTCGGCACCTGGCCCGAGATCCGCGTCAACGTCGACGTCAAGGAGGAGAACGCGATCCGGCCCCTGGCCGAGGCGGTCGTCAAGACGGTCGCCCACGACCGGGTGTGTGTCTCGTCCTTCTCCGGTCACCGCGTCAACGCCGTACACCGCCTGCTGGGCCCCCGCGTCGTGACCGGGATGACCCCGATCGGCGTGGCACTGCTCGCTTTGCCGCTCCCGCACCCCCTCGGCCGGATGCTGATCTCGCGTGCTCCCTGCGTCCAGGTCCCGGTCGGCTACGCCGGCATCCGCCTCGTGACACCTGCCTTCGTCGAGCGCGCACACGCCCTCGGCAAGCAGGTCCACGTCTGGACGATCGACAACGCCGACCAGATGAACGCCCTCCTCGACATCGGCGTCGACGGGCTCATCACCGACCGGATCGACACCTTGCGTGAGGTTCTCACCAGTCGCGGGCAATGGGCGGGATGAGCGATCCCATGACGACCACACCGGTGTCCTACCCGGACGAGGTGGAGCGGCGCCGCGAGCAGCGGGCGTGGTACTTCTACGACTGGGCCAACTCCGCCTACGTCACGACGGTGCTGACGGTGCTGTTCAGCCCGTACCTCGCATCCGTCGCGGAGACCGCCGCCTGTGGCGCCGCCGGCACACCCGAGCGCCCGTGCACGGTGGACCTCCGCCTCCTCGGCATCCCGATTTCGCCCGGGTCGTTACCGCTGTACGTCATCACGGCCACCACGCTGTTGTCCGCCCTGGCGCTCCCGATCGTCGGTGCCATCACTGACCGGTCACACCACAAGAAGCGGATCCTCGGCGCCTTCGCCTGGCTCGGCGCGGGTGCAGCGGCGTCGATGGTGTTCGTCGCCGGTACGAACTGGCAGCTCGGCGTTCTCCTGCTCTTCGTCGGCAACCTCTGTCTCGCCTCGTCGATCGTCGTGTACGACGCGATCCTGTGCGACATCGCCACCCCCGACGAACGCGACCGGGTGTCCTCGCGCGGATGGGCGCTCGGCTACCTCGGGGGCGGTCTGCTCCTCGTGATCAACCTGGCCCTGGTACAAGGACACACGCTTCTCGGGCTCTCCACCACGTCGGCCGTCCGCCTCAGCTTGTTGTCGGCCGGGCTGTGGTGGGCGGGTTTCACCTTCGTACCCTTCCTCCGGTTGCGGGACCGGCCGCCGATCGCGGTCGTTCCCGAACCCGGTGGTGTCGCCCGGCAGAGCCTGGGGCAGCTCTTCACCACCCTGCGCGAGGCGCGGGCCTATCCCATGACGCTGCTGTTCCTCGTGGCGTACCTCTTCTTCAACGACGGCGTCCAGACCGTCATCTACGCGTCGTCCATCTACAGCGCCAGCCAGCTCGGCCTCGGGCAGAGCGTGCTCATCGCCACGATCCTGCTCGTGCAGTTCGTGGCATTCGGTGGGGCGCTGCTGTTCGGGCGCCTGGCCGCCCGCTGGGGCAGCCGTCGTTGCATCCTCGCGGCCCTGTGGGTGTGGGTCGGTGTCGTGGTCGCCGCGTACTTCCTGCCGGTGCGACAGGTCGCCCCCGTACTGGTTCTGGGCGTGTTCATCGGCATCGTGCTCGGCGGCACCCAGGCCCTGTCCCGCTCGCTCTACAGCCAGTTCGTCCCGAAGGGCAGGGAGGCGGAGTACTTCAGCCTGTACCAAGCCGCAGAACGCGGGACCAGCTGGTTCGGCACCCTGGTCTTCGGGCTCGTCCACCAGCTCACCCATTCGTACCGGCCGGCGATCATCGCGCTGGTGTTCTTCTTCGTCGTCGGTTTCGTCCTGCTGCTCCGGGTCGATCCACGGCGGGCGATCAGGGACGCCGGCAACGAACTCCCGAAGGTCATCTGAGGAGAACTCTGCGTGCCGATGTGGGCGTCTTGGGCTAGTCACGCTACGGTCATAGACGCTACTAGCAGTGAGGCACGGGAGACGCTGCGGTTCGCCGGAACAGGAGCGGGGAATCCTGGCCGGGGGCCCAGACGTTATGCCCACTGAGCCCGCAGAGCGATGGAATTGCCGTGCCCTGGCTGCGGCGCTCGGCCCGAACAACGATGGAGGGGGATGGAGAGCTTATGTCGGAGCGTGCACTACGAGGCTCCCGGCTCGGTGCGGCGAGCTATGAGGATGATCGGGAGATTGCCCCAGCGCCACGCCAGCTGGTCGCGTATGACTGCCCACATTCCCACCACTTCGAGTTGCCACTCGCCGCTGACGCCGAGGTCCCTCCGGTGTGGGAGTGCCCACGCTGCGGGGGCGAGGCCATCCGGGTCGACGGTGATCGACCCGAACCCAAGCACGTGAAGCCACCCCGGACGCACTGGGACATGCTGCTCGAACGCCGCAGCATCGACGAGCTCGAGGTTCTTCTGTCCGAGCGGCTCGAACTCCTACGCTCGGGCCAGATCGGGCCCGACCACCTGCACCGGGAAGAAGCCGACAAGTCCTCGAAGCCCAAGGCGCCGCGTCAACGCCGTCGCACCGCCTGACTTGATCCCCTGGTACGAGCCGCGTCGCCTCCGGGTGACGCGGCTCGGCCATGTCCGGCCACGCGTGGAGCTTGGCCCGTCGGTGTCAGCTCCGATCGTCGCGGTCGACGACCTCGCCCGGGATGGTCACTCCCCGGTCCCTCGGCCTCGGCTGCCCGGGTGGATTGTGCATTCCGGGCATCCCACCGAGATGGCCACCGCGTTGCACCTGACGGGCGAGCTGGCGACCCAGGAGCCAGGTGGCCGCTCGTCGGGCGAGTGGGCGGGTGGGCGGCATGATCAGGAAGAGGCCGGCGATGTCGGAGACGAACCCGGGAGTCACCATCAGGACACCGCCCACGAGCACCAGTCCGCCGTCGAGCAGCTCACGGTCGGGAAGCCGGCCGGCCGCCGTCGCGGCCGTCAAGGCCCGCCACACTCGCCGACCTTCCCTGCGGATCAGCCAGGAACCGAGCACGCTGACGGCGATCAGCAGCGCGATCGTCCACCAGGCGCCGATGACCTGGCCGACCTGGATGAGGATGTAGATCTCCAACAGCGGCACGGCGATGAACGCCGCGAGCAGCAGCAGGCGGAGTCGCATCAGATGCCCGCCTTCCGCTTGCCCGAGACCAGCTCTCGGACCTGACGCACGCGGTGCCGGACACCCCACACAGTGACCCGGCGGAACGACTCGACCAAGACATTGCGGTCCATCTTGCTCGTTCCGTACTCACGCTCGCTGAACACGATCGGCACCTCGCTCACCCGGAAGCCGGCCAGGTAGGCCCGCCAGGCCAGATCGATCTGGAAGCAGTAGCCCTGTGACGCGACCTTGTCGAGATCGATTCCCTGCAGCGTAGCTCGGCGGAAGACCCGGAATCCCGACGTCGCGTCGCGGAGCCGCAGTCCCAGCGCCATCCGTGCGTAGACGTTGCCGGACCGCGACAGCAGCTGGCGGCCTCGCGACCAGTTCTCGATCCGGCCGCCCGGCACCCACCGGGACCCGATCACCAGATCGGCCTCGTGCAGTGCCCGTAGCAGGTTCGGAAGCGCCTCGGGGTGATGGGAGCCGTCGGAGTCCATCTCACAGAGCACGTCGTAGCCGTGGTCGAGTCCCCAGCGAAAGCTCTCCAGGTAGGCGATGCCAAGGCCCTCCTTACGGGCACGGTGCAGCACCCGTAGGTGATCATCGGTCTCGGCGAGGCGGTCGGCGAGTTGACCGGTGCCGTCGGGCGAGGCGTCGTCGGCGATCAGCACTTCCACCTCGGGCGCGGCCGCGCGGAGGCGCTTCACCATCCGTTCGAGATTGTCGATCTCGTTGTAGGTCGGCAGGACGACCAGGATCCGACCGAGATCGGTGTACGGCTTGTCCCCCGCGTCGCTCATCGGCCCCCCTCGGCGTCGCCCTCTGAGCCGGCACCGCCGGCTGCCGTTTCCACCCGCCGCGTCCTGCGACTGCGGGCAACGGCGACCACCACGGCCCCAAGGCCGACGATAGCGGCCAGGCGCTCGGGTGCAGGGCCCAAGCGCGCAGCAAGGGTCGGGCTGGTCCGCAGCGGGACCCGCTCGACGTAGGTCTGCCGGGTCGCCTCCCGCGACTTCGCGACCACCGTGCCGTCGGGCGAGATCACCCCGCTGATGCCGCTCGGCGAGGCGACCAGAGTCGCTTTGCCGTATTCGATCGATCGCAGCCGGGTGATCGCGAACTGCTGCTGTGGCTGCCCCGTCCCGAGGTAGGTGGAGTTGTTGGTCTGGACGACCAGCAGCTGGGAGTCGGCCCGCGCGACCTCGCCCACGATTCCGTCGTACGCGATCTCGAAGCAGATCACCTCGGCGATGTCGTAGCCGGCGATCGTCATCAGACCTGGATCGCTGCCGGCGAAGGTGTCGCGGCCGACCATCTGGAGGCGGTCGATGTAGGGCAGGAGGAGCTGACGGAAGGGGATGTACTCCCCGAACGGCACCGGATGCTGCTTGACGTAGGTCTCCCCCGGGCCGGTGTCTGGATCCCACACCACGCCGGTCGTCCGTCGGTAGTCATCGCCCGGTCCATTGAGGATCGCGCCGACGAGGACCGGTACGCCCGCGGCCGCGACGGCCTGCTCCACGATCGCGCCGGTGGTCGGGTCGGCGAAGGGGTCGATGTCGGTGGAGTTCTCCGGCCACACGACAAACTCCGGCTTCGGTACCTTTCCGGCCGCCACGTCGCGCATGAGCTCTTCGGTGGCCGCGAGGTGATTTCGGGTGACCGTGCGAGCCCGGCCGAGGAACTCCATCCCACGCGCCGGCACATTGCCCTGAACGACCGCGACGGTGGCCGTGCCCTGGCCGGAAGTCGGAAGGGGTGCGAGAAGGCCGCCCAGCGCCAACGCCACCACAGCGAGGCCCGCTCCGGCCCGGGTGAGAACCCGGCTCGAGCGCGCCAGGACCGCCCAGGCCAGCAGGTTTCCGGCCAATGCCACGACGAACGACACGAAGGCGACGCCGCCGAGACTCGCATAGGCCGCCATCGGAGTGCTGTCCAGGGCGAACGCCAGACGTCCCCAGGGGAAGCCACCCAGGGGAATGGACCCCCGGGCCAGCTCGACCGCCACCCACAGGGCAGCAACCCACACGGGCCAGCCGCGCAGCCGGGTCACCAGGGCGATGCCGGCACCGAGCGCGGCGACGAAAACCGCCTCGATCAGGCTGAGAGCAACCCATCCGTCGAGGCCGATCACCCGGATCCACTGGAGCAGGACGGCGAAGAATCCCACACCGAACCCGAGACCCACCAGCGCGGCCGGCCGCAACCGGAGCCCCTTGCAGGCCAGCGTGAGTGCGCCCACGGCGAGGGGGGTGATCCACGCCCAGCCGAGCGGCGGGAACGCGACAGCGAGAGCGACACCGGATCCGGTGGCGAGCAGGAAGCGGAGCCAGGTCGGCACCACGGTGGCCGTGTCACTTTGTGGAGTGCTCGCGGCAGCGACCGGAGGTGCGGCGCCACCGCTCGCCGAAGGCTCGACGAGTCCGTCCTCGACCCTCAACGCCACCGTCCCTTTCGTGAGGTGTGCCCGCGGTCCGTACAACGCACGGGTGCACACGCTGGTGCCCGCTCTGGTGACGGTCCGCCGTGACTTCTACGGTCGTCTTGCCCGGGCTCGGCGTCCAATGATCGCACCAACCCGGGAAACCTCGATCAACTGAGGGCGGCGGTGGCGCCCACCTTGGCTCCACACACGCTCTGGTCAGACTCCGGAGCGGTGGAGGGTTCCAGGACGAAAAGTCCACAAAAGACGGAACGGCCCGCTCACCCTTCGGACCGACCCGCGACGCGTAGGCTGCGCGCCATGAGCCGTTGTCTACTGGGCAGCGGACCGTTCCGTGGCCACCCCACCGCACGAGACGGAGGCCCCGAGCATTCACGTGGTACGAGAACTGGCTACGGACTCCTCACGCGAGAGCCAAGGCGACGCCCCGAGCCGAGTTGACCTGCGGTGGACACCATGACGATGGCGAGACCCGCGCCTTGGTGTCAACTGGGGACTGACCTGCACAAATAGCGAATATGTGCAGGTCACGGCCATCTTCTGGCCACCCACACGATGCCGAGATTTTGTGCAATCGACGGCGTGTCGTGGTCCGGCGTGTCGAGGTGCGTACGCCCTTGTGGGTAAGGGCTCCGGGCTTGCTCAACCCTCCGGAAGGTCGACCTTGCGGAGCGTATCGCAGACCTTCCGATCATGGAACCGTCGGGATCACCACGGTCGCGCGGGCGGTGGTCGCGACCAGGGGTTCGTCGAGCAGCTGAGCAGCCGACTCGCTCCGCTCCGGTCGGCCCCGGGCGAGCACCTTCGCCTCCAGCGCGAGGTCGCGGCTACGGGTGCCGACGCGGGTGACGGTGGCCGTGACCTCCAGGACGTCACCAGCCCGGACCGGCGCGAGGAACTGCACGTCGGCGTACGACGCGAGCAGGCCCTCGTCGCCGTCAGTTCGAATGCACACCTCCGTGGCCACGTCGCCGAACAGGCCGAGGACATAGCCGCCCGCGACCAGGCTGCCGGCGTAGTGCGCATCGGCGTACGACACGTACCTGCGGTGCGAGACGGTGAGACCGAGGCGGTGGTCGTTCATGCGGTCCTTTCCCGCTGCTGGGTTCGGTCCTGGGTTCGGTGCTGCTGGGTTCGGTGCTGCTGGGTTCGGTGCTGCTGGGTTCGGTCCTGGGGCGCTGTGGCGGTCACGAGGGCGTGCACCAGGTAGCTCGCCACCTCGCCCGGTGTGGTCCCGCGGCCGAACACCCGGTCGACGCCGAGGTCGGCCGCCATCGACTCGTGGAAGCGGGGACCGCCGACGACGAGCAGCGGGCGTTCGATCTTTGCGTCGCAGGCCTCCCGAAGTGCGGCCGCGAGCTCCTGGGTGCCACGAATGTGGGCGTCCCGCTGCGTCACGACCTGTGAGACGAGAATCGCGTCGGCGTGTTCGGCGCGCGCCCGGGCGACGAGGTCCGGTACCGCGACCTGCGCGCCCAGGTTGATCACCTTGAGCTCGCGGTAGTACTCGAGGCCCTTTTCGCCCGCGAATCCCTTGATGCTGAGGATGGCGTCGATGCCGACGGTGTGCGCGTCCGTGCCGATGCAGGCCCCGACGACGACGAGCCGGCGGCGCAGCCCGCGCCGGATCGCGAGGTTGACCTCCTTGGGCGTGAGGAGTGGGTACTCACGCTCGATCACCTCGACCTGCGAGAGGTCGACGAGATGCCCGACCCGACCGTAGACGATGAAGAACGTGAAGGAAGGGCCGTCGCCTGCGCCGATGGCCTTCGCGTGGACGACCATGGCGGGGTCGAGGCCCATCTTCGCCGCCAGCTGCAGGGCCGCTCCCTCGGCCCGTCGGTCGTGCGGGATCGGCAGCGTGAACGACACCTGCACCATCCCGTCGCCGGTGGTGTCACCGTAGGGCCGGACGATCGTCCCGGCGCTGTGGTGGTTCATGACCTCACTGCCCCCGGTGAGGGGGCCCACTTCGTCCCGGATCACTGGTCCTCCTCGAGGATCTCCGCGGCCGGGTTGTAGTAGTCCGGCGCCTTCGCGGCCACCCCGTCGAGGCCCCTGCCACCGTCGGCCGGCCGGCGCATCAGGCCGAACGTGCCGTCGGCGATGGCGTCGAGCAGGCCGCCCGACCCGTGGGCACAGATCCGTTCGAGCAGGTCGATCGCCTCGGCGAGCACCTGCCGGGCCCGTTGCGCGAGGAACCCGTCGGGCGCCGGACGGAAGTCCTCGTGCAGGTTGCCGCACGCGTTGAGTACGTAGCGGACGTTCTGCAGCGCGAGATCGCGGTCGGACAGCCACGGCGTCACGACGGCCTCGGTCATCATGCCGACAAGGAGGATCTGCTGCCCGGTCAGCACACCGGCGAGGTTGAAGAACGCGTCCAGCAGATAGCCCCGGAACACGTCGCCGTTCATGTGCCGGGTCGGCGGCATCCACTTCAGCGGCGCCTTCGGGAACAGCTCCCTCGCCAGCAACGCATGCGCCAGCTCGAGCCGGAACGACTCGGGCCGCGCCGGATCGATCTCGAACGCATGACCCAACCCGAGTTGACCGTCGACGAGACCGGCCTCCTTCGCGAAGTACTCGTTCAGCAGCTGCGACACCGTGACGGTGTGCGCGTGCTCGACCGCGTCGGCATTCGTGAGGTAGTTGTCCTCGCCGGTGTTGATGACGATGCCCGCTCGCGCGTGGACCTGACGGCTGAAGCGCTGGTCGACGAAGGTCCGGATCGGGTTGATGTCGCGGAAGAGGATGCCGTACATCGAGTCGTTCAGCATCATGTCGAGGCGTTCGAGTCCCGCGAGGGTGGCGATCTCGGGCATGCAGAGGCCGCTCGCGTAGTTGGTCAGCCGGACGTATCGGCGCAGTTCCCTGCTCACCTCGTCGAGGGCCGTACGCATCAGCCGGAAGTTCTCCTGCGTGGCGTACGTTCCGGCGAAGCCTTCCCGGGTGGCCCCCTCGGGCACGTAGTCGAGCAACGACTGCCCGGTGGATCGGATCACCGCCACGATGTCGGCGCCCTCGCGGGCCGCCGCCTGGGCCTGCGGGATGTCCTCGTAGATGTCGCCGGTCGCGACGATGAGGTAGATCCACGGACGCTGGGGCGGGTCGCCGAGGCGGGTGATGAGCCGGTCGCGTTCCCTGCGGCGGGTGTCGATCTTCCGGACGCCGGCAGCGGTAGCCCGACGCGCGGAGCGCGCTGCCTTGCGTGCGGCCGCACCTTCGGGGATCCGGAAGCTCACGGAGCCGGCAGCGGCCTTCTGGGCGAGGCCCGGGAGATCGTCGGCGGCGCCGCGGGCCATTGCGTCCCACACCGGCAGGGCGGCGCCGTGCTCGAGGCCTACGTCGTTGCGTACGGCGTCGACGAGGCGGTTGACCCAGGGCGTCCCGTCGGGGTCGGCACCCTGCAGTCCCGCGAGGCGCAGCACCGCGCGTTCGACGGAGACGGTCGTGTGGGCCTTCGCCAGGGTGACGATCGGCCGCCCGGCCCGGCGGGCGAGTGTGCGCGCCTTGCGGACCGTCGCGGGATCGAGGTCGAGGTGGCGCCGGAACGCAGTCGTGCTCATCGGGAGTCCCTCCCGCGAGCTGCATGGGTGTCTTCACCGCGATGCGCTTGGGTGGCAGGGCCAGGGAGGTCGGCGGTGTCGTGGACGGTCCGGCCGGTGACGACGGTACGCAGGCAGCGAGGGGTGGGACCGCCTGGACCGAGGTCGGGAAGCCCGGGTCCCTCGACGTCCCAGACCGCGAAGGTGGCGGGCGCACCGGCCCGCAGCTCACCGCTCTCGGCCCGACCTGCGGCGTACCACCCACCACGGGTGTGGGCGGCGAACGCCTCGCCGACCGACAGGCGGGCGGCTTCGTTGTGGTGGGACGCGGCCGCACGCACACCGCCCCATGGGTCGAACGGCGTGACCGGCGAGTCGGATCCGAACGCCAGCGTCACGCCGGCCCGCCGGAAGGTCGACCACGGGTTGGTCGTCAGCGCCCGCGTGGGACCCAGGCGGGTGGCGTACATACCGCTCCTCCCACCCCACTCCGCGTCGAACGCCGGCTGGCCGCTCACCACGACGCCGTACGCCGCGAGCAGGCCGACCAGCGCGGGGTCGATCAGTTCCACGTGTTCGAGCCGGTGCCGCGATCGGATGAGTTCCTCCGTGCCGACGGCCTTCTCGGCCAACTGAAGCCCCTCGACGACCGCTGCGGTGGCGGCGTCACCGATGCAGTGGAACCCGCCCTGCAGGCCGGCACGCGTGCAGGCGACCAGATGGTCGGCAATGTCTTCGGCGTCGAGATAGCGGTGGCCCGCATGGCCCGCCTTGTCGTCGTACGCCGCATCCAGTGCGGCCGTGCGTGATCCGAACGCACCGTCGGCGCACAGGTCGCCCGCGGCACCCGCACAACCCAGGGCTCGCGCGCGTTCGACACCCCCGGCGGACTCGTGCTCGCCCCAGTACCGCACGACCTCCACGCCGGGACGCAACGTCGCCAGCTCCTCGATGAGCAGGAGATCGTCGGCCGCATTGACGTGCGGAGCCGCCATCTCGTGGACGCAGCCGATGCCGGCCGCCGCGGCAGCGGCGAGTGCGGCCTCGATCGCCTCGCGGCGTCGTGCCCTCGTGACAAGGGACTGGGCGGCGTCCCGGGCCCGGTGATGGGCGTCCCTCTCGACCCGGCCCGTTCCATCCCACCCGGCCGCGCGGGTCATCGCCGGATCCCGGGCGGCGAGCGCGCCGGAGACCAGTCCGGAGTGGACGTCGACCCGCGCGAGATAGACCGCACGCCCTGGGGCCGACCGGTCCAGCTCCTCCCCCGACGGTAGGCGCGGATCGGCCCACGACGTCTCGTCCCACCCGAAACCGAGGACGACCGGGCTGGAGTCCTTCCTGGCATGAGCCGACAGCGCGTCGAGCAGGTCGTTCCGTCCGGTCACGCAGGACAGGTCGAGCCCGTCCAGCCTGAGTCCGGTTTGCGACAGGTGGACGTGCGCGTCGACGAAGGCCGGTGTGACCAGCCGACCGGCCAGGTCGACGATCTCGTCGGCGCCGTCGAGATAGGGCGCGAGCCCAATGTCCGGGCCGGCGTAGACGATCCGGCCGTGCTCGACGCACAGCGCGGTCGCTCCCTTGACCGGGGACAGGACCGGGCCGCGGCGGAAGATGATTTTTCGCCCAGCAGCCTCGGGGTTCGTGGCAGTCATGCGCCCATCCTCGCCTCGAAGAGCGTCCGTACGCCGGATTCGGCACGGACCAGGCTGAGCGCATACTCCGCGTGGCCGGGCACGTAACCGTTGCCGATCAGCATGGTGACGTCCGCCGCCAGCCCTTCGGCGCCCAGGGCCGCGGCACTGAACGACGTCGCCATCGAGAAGAAGACCACGGTCCCACCGGCGGCCGTGGCGAGGATCGCACCGCCTTCGCACCCGGGGACGTCGACGCAGACGACCGTGACGTCGGCGGGCCCACCGGCCTTCGCGACGGCGTCGGACAGGGCCACCGGGTCGCGGGCGTCGGCGAGGACGACCGTGTCGGCGAGACCGGCATCTTCGAGGGCGTATGCCTCGGCATCGATCGGTACGACACCGATCGTGCGGGCCGCGCCGGCCCGCCGAGCCGCCGCGAGCGCCAGTGAGCCCGACTTGCCGGCCGCACCGATGACGCTCACCGTGGGCGAGGCGTAGCCCGCGACCACCCGCGCGGTGAGTGCGGGAGCGCCGCAGACGTCCATGACGGCAAGTGCCAACTGGGCCGGCAGGTCGTCAGGCAGCTTCGCCGCGATCGAACGCCCGAACAGGATCGCGTACCCCTCGCACGGCACCTGCTCGCTGCCGCCGTCCCACCGCGCGAGGTCGTCGGAGATGACCAGCGGTGTGAGGGTCAGTGAGACCAGCGTCGCGATCCTGTCACCGGGTCGGAGTCCCAGCGGGGAGTCCGATCCCACCTCCTCGACCGTGCCGACCAGCATTCCGCCGGAGCCGGTGACCGGGTTCTGCATCTTCCCGCGCTCCCGGACGATCTCCAGCACTGCACGACGCACGGCGTCGCCGTCTCCGCCGTGGGCCTCCCGGAGCTGGCGGAAGGAGGCCGCATCGAGATTGAGCCGGTCGACCCGCACGCGCACCTCGTCGGGCCAGAGCTCGGCCTGCGTGTCCAGGCGTGTGGCCGCCTGCGGGAGGACTCCGGACGGTTCAAGCACCCGGTGGAGCCCGACCGGGGATCCGGCGCGGCGGGAAGGTGTCAGCACGGGCACCGTGACCTCCCGGAGATCCTTTGGACTATGGTGGCAACCACAGAAAATCTTTCTGTAACGTGTAGATCTGACGGTACGACATTCATGATCTGGCGGTCCAGGTCGGAGGTGTTCCTGTGGCGGAGATACCCCAGGGTCAGCCGTACGACTACCGCTTCCGCCCTCTGTGCGAGCCCGACTGGCACCGTCTCCCCGGATGGCGGGACGTCGATGTCGCGGAGTGGGAGTCCGCCCAGTGGCAGCGGGCACACTGCGTCAAGAACCTCAAGCAGCTCCGCGCCGTCATGGGTGATCGCCTCGACGACGCGTTCTACGCCGACCTCGAGCGCGACCAAGCCGAGCGGGCCACGATGTCGATGCTGCTGCCGCCGCAGATGCTCAACACGATGGTCCCGGACGAAGTGCCCTCAACCGGGGCGTTCTACGCGGACCCGCTCCGGCGGTACATGCTGCCCGTCTTCTCCGACCGGCGTACCGACTGGCCGTCGCATCCCCGTGCGACGCGCGACTCGCTGCACGAGCACGAGATGTGGGTGGCCGAAGGGCTGACCCACCGCTACCCGACCAAGGTGCTGGCCGAGATCCTGCCGACCTGTCCGCAGTACTGCGGCCACTGCACCCGGATGGATCTCGTGGGCAACTCCACGGCACAGGTGGACAAGCTGAAGTTCGGCCTCAAGCCGCAGAACCGGCTCGACGCGATGCTCGACTACCTCCGGACACATCCGGGCGTCCGGGACGTCGTCGTCTCCGGCGGAGATGTCGCCAACATGCCCTGGCCCCGGCTGGAGGCGTTCGTCGCGGCGCTGCTCGAGATCGAGAACATCCGCGACATCCGGCTCGCCACCAAGGCGTTGATGGGGCTGCCCCAGCACTGGCTGCAGGACGACATCCGTGCGGGCATGGAGCGGCTGGCGGCGATCGCGAACGCGCGCGGGGTGATGATCGCGATCCACACCCACGTGAACGCCGCGCAGTCGGTGACCCCGCTGGTCGCCCGGGCGGCGAAGGCGATGCTCGCCACCGGCATCCGCGACGTCCGCAACCAGGGTGTGCTCATGCGTGGTGTCAACGACTCGCAGGAGCAGCTGCTCGACCTGTGCTTCGCACTGCTCGACGGTGCGACGATCACGCCGTACTACTTCTACATGTGCGACATGATCCCGTTCAGCGAGCACTGGCGGGTGTCGGTGCGCGAGGCGCAGGCGTTGCAGCACGGGATCCTCGGCTACCTGCCCGGATTCGCGACACCGCGGATCGTGTGCGACGTGCCGTACGTCGGCAAGCGGTGGGTCCACCAGGTCGCGGCGTACGACGAGAGGCTCGGGATCAGCTACTGGCGCAAGAACTATCGCACCGGCATCGAACACGCCGGCGACGACGCGCTCCAGCGGACCTATGAGTACTACGACCCGATCGACACCCTGCCGGCAGAGGGTCAGGCCTGGTGGCACGAGCACGCGGGCGACCATCTGGCCGCGGCGGAGCAGCGAGCCGCCGACTCACGCGCCGCTTCCACACGTCAACTCCTCCTTGACGCCCCCTGACATCCGCGCCACCCTGCCCCCGGCCGCGCAGCCGGGCCGAGGAGCCCGAGCTCAGGCCTGGCCGAGGAGGCGGGCGATCTCGGGGAACGCCTTGGCGTAGCCGCGGAGCAGATCACGGGCGACGGTGACCGAGTCCACGAGTGGATGCAGGGCGAACGCCTTCCACGCGGCATCTGGTGAGCCGGTCGTCGCGGCTTCGATGGTGAGCCGTTCGACCGCCTTGACCTGCTGGATGAGTCCACACTGGTGCATGTCGGGCGGGGATGCTGGCAGCGGATGTGCGCCGCTCGCGTCGACCCGCGCAGGAACTTCGATGACGGCATCATCGTCGAGACCGGCGAGCGTCGATCCGTTGCGTACGTCGAGGATCATGGTCGACGGCTCGTCCCGGGCGAGTGCGGCCATCACGGCGAGAGCCACGCCTTCGTAGCCGGAGGGCGGTCGGGTCTCAACGTCTCCTGGCGCGGGCGTCGGTGCTTCGCGGGTTCCGTGCTTGGCCTCGGCCATGTAGAGGGCTTCGCGTTCGGCGATCGTCCGCCGCCACAGGTCCAGTGCCCGATCCGGCTCTCGCCCCGCCTCGGTGTAGAACTCCGCCTGCTGCCGGGCGAGAAACTCCCCCCGCGTCGACGGCTGGTCCACGATCGACCGGATTGCTTCGCGGGTGAACGAGTAGTAGTAGAGGTACTCGTTCGGGATGGCACCAAGTGTGCGCAGCCAGTCCGGCCCGAAGAGGGCACCCTCCTCGAGCGCCGACAGTGCCCGTTCGTCGCCAAGCAGGTCCGGCAACCGGTCCCGGCCGTCGCCGTCGCGCAGCCCGCGCAGCCAGCCCAGGTGGTTGAGCCCCACGTAGTCGGCGTGGACGTTCGACGTGTCGAGCCCCAGAGAGGCAGCGCAGCGGTACACGAGGTTGCCGGGCGTGTCGCAGATCCCGACGACCCGCTCCCCCAGGACGGCCTGCATCGCCTCGGTGATCATGCCGGCCGGGTTGGTGAAGTTGATGACGTACGCCAGCGGTGCCACCGCCCGGACCCGCTCGGCGATGCGTACCGCCTCAGGAATCGTCCGCAGCCCGTAGGCGACGCCACCGGGACCGGTCGTCTCCTGGCCGAGCACACCGAGGTCCAGGGCGATGCGTTCGTCCCGGATTCGCCCGGCCAGGCCACCGACCCGGATCGCGGAGAAGACGAACGCCGCACCTTCGAGGGCGGGGTCGAGATCGGTGGTCAGCTTCACCCGCGGTGGGTCCGCGTGCGAGGCGCCGAGCCGGGCAAGGACCGCGCCGATGACGGACAGGCGCTGCGCGGAAGGGTCATAGAGCGCCACCTCGTCGACCCGGGGTGTGCCGGTGTCACGCAGCAGGGCACCGTAGACGAGCGGTACGCGGAATCCCCCGCCGCCGAGAATGGCCAACTTCACGATGCGTGTCCCTCCCGTCAGGTGCCGGTGCTTTCGCATCGTTCCACGAGGCACGAACCCCTCGACGGGCGGCGGCAGAGTCTGATTTCGTCCTACCGGAACGAGTTCGGACCTCCGGCGTCCGGCAACCACCCGGAGCTGACGGGCGCCGTCAAGTAGCGTCGACCGGAGCGGTGAGGGAGACCTCGCTGAAGGAGACCTCTGCGCAGAGGTGCCGGTGATGATCGACGATCCGCTCGTCGCCGGTGAGAGTGACCGGGACGACCAGCTCAGGCACCGAGCTCGACCGGCTGAGGCGGAGTTCGAGGTCCCCCGGCTCCACCACGCGCCGCAGGTCCCGCCCGGTGAACGCACTCAGGTCCGCATGGACCCCGAACACCACCCGCCGGGCACCCCCCGGCTCGAGCGGTACCCGGGCATAGCCCACCAGGCGTACGACCGGGCGGGTCACCTGCGCGACGGGATCGTGGAGGTACAGCTGGACGACATCCGTACCCTCGCGGTCTCCGGTGTTCTCGACGACGAGCGACACCGACACGCACCCGTCGGTTGGCATGCGTAGGCGCCCATCGGCGGCGACGCTCGCCTCGCCGACCCGCAGGTCGCTCCATCGGAACCGGGTGTAGGAGAGGCCGTGCCCGAACGGATAGAGCGGCGTGGGATCGAGGTTGCTCACCTTGGTCCGACGGCCGAGCTTCGGCGCGAGATAGGTCGTGGGCTGGCCGCCCTGCGTCCGTGGAACGCTCACCGGCAGGCGCCCGGACGGACACACCCGACCGGACAGGACGCCGGCGACGGCAGCCCCGCCTTCGGCACCGGGGAAGAACGCCTGGACGACGGCGGCGGCCCGGTCGGCGAAGGCACCGAGTGCGTACGGACGGCCGGCCAGGACCACGACGACCACCGGAGTCGCCGTGGCGAGCAGAGCCTCCAGCAGCTCCGCCTGGACGCCTGGCAGCCGGAGATCCTCGGCGTCGCAGCCTTCCCCTGAGGTGCCACGCCCGAACAGTCCTGCCCGGTCGCCGACGACCGCGACGCACACGTCGGCACGGCTGGCCACTTCCACCGCCGCGGCGATCCCACTCACGTCGGGGTCGGAGACAGTGCATCCGGCCATGTGATCCACCGTGGCCCGCGGCAGCTCCTTCCGGATCGCGTCGAGGACGGACGGGATCTCGACGCCCAGCGACAGGTCCGGGTGCTTGGACCCCACGTGCGAGGGGAACGAGTAGCAACCGACCATCGCCATCGGATCGGCCGCGAGTGGGCCGACCAGTGCGAGCCTCGGCTCGGGTGGGAGCGGCAACGTACCTGAGTTCGCGAGCAGCACCACCGACTCCTCGGCGAGGGTCCGCGCTGTCGCCCGCGCTTCGGGAGGATCGAGATCGATGTCGTCGGGGTTTGCCGGCGGGACGGGATCCCAGTCCGCGTCGAGCAGACCGAGTTCACACTTCTGCCGCAGGACGCGGGCCGCGGCGAGGTCGACGAGCTCCTCGCGGACCTCGCCGGAGCGGACCGCATCGAGCAGCGGCTCGCGGTAGCAGCGGACGGTCGGCAGCTCCACGTCCACACCCGCCGCGAGCGCAAGGCCCGCCGCCTCGGCCGGGGACCTCGCGACGCCGTGGAGGAGTTCCAGGAACGAGACACCGAAGTAGTCCGCCACGACAGTGCCGTCGAAACCCCATGTCGTGCGGAGCAAGTCGGTGAGCAGGCTCGCGTCGGCCGCCGACGGCACACCGTCGATCTCGGTGTAGGAGTGCATGACCGACCTGACTCCGCCGTCGCGTACGGCCATCTCGAACGGCACGAGCAGGTCGTCGGCCAACTCGCGGGGGCCGGCCGCGACGGGGCCGAAGTTGCGGCCGGCCTTCGATGCCGAGTAGCCGACGAAGTGCTTCAACGTCGCGATGATGCCGGTGGACTGCAGGCCCCGGACATAGGCGGTGCCGATGGTGCCGACGAGGTAGGGATCCTCGCCGATGGTCTCCTCCGTCCGACCCCAGCGCGGGTCCCGCGTCACGTCGAGAACGGGTGCGAGCCCCTGGTGCACTCCGACGCTGCGCATGGCTGCACCGATCTCGGTCGCCATCCTCTCGACCAAGGCAGGGTCGAAACTCGCTCCCCAGGCCAGAGCTGTCGGGTAGACGGTCGCGCCCCAGGTCATGAAGCCGGCGAGGCACTCCTCGTGGGCGACCGCCGGGATCCGGAACCGACCTGCCGCCATGATCTCGTGTTGCGTGGCGGCCAGCGACCGAGCGCCGATGGCGGGTGCGATGGGAGCGGTGCCGAACGGGCGCGTGAGCTGGCCGAGGCCGGCGGCGATCAACTCCCGTAGGTCGAGGTCCGGATCGGCGAGGTCGTGCTGGTGGGGAGCTACCCCGCCGCCCGAAGCGTCGGCACCGACCCAGACTCCGTAGAGCTGGGCGACCTTCTCCTCGAGTGTCATCCGGGCCAGCAGGTCAGCCACCCGCGCAGGTACCGGCCGGGCAGGATCCTGCCACGTCGGCACGTCCGTACCGGGTGGCCGGCCGTCGCGGCCGGCGACGTCCTGGGCTGGCGGGTCGTCGATCGGCATCGGTCTTCGTCCTCCGTCGTGTCGACCACGTGCAGGTGTCGGCCTTGCTCCAGTGGTGGCTCGCGGCTCTCACCGCACTCCACCGCAACGATCGACGATATTGCAGGCATCCTTCCGGAAGGCTCGCACTCGTGTCGAGTGGCCACCACCTGGCCGTCAGCGGGAGGTGCTGGTGTCACCACTCACACCAGCACCTCCCGCCTGGGCCGAGAGCAGGTTGTCGAGCCCGAAAATTTCGTTCTCAGGCTCGTCACTGTCCGGCAGCGGCCGTCGCTACCGTCCGGCTCGCGCGAGGTCATCCTGGACGGCGTAGTACGCCGGCTTGGGCTGGAAGTCCTCGGCCAGGAGGTTCGCCGCGCCCTGGCCGGTGAAAGTGCCCGGAACCCAGGAGTACTTGTCGGTGAATCCCCAGACGGTGAACGACCTGCAACGCTTGGCCATCAGGCAGCCCTGGACCAACGTGCTGTAGCCACGTGCCTGCGCGGCCAGCTTGTCCTCATCGGGCGGCATGATCATCCGGACATCTGCCTCGGTGACCGCCGTCTCCAGGCCGAGTGCCTCGAAGCGCTTCATGTTGTCGGCCACCGCACTCGCGGGCCAGAAGCCGAACTGCACACCGAGGTGGCCCTGGATTCCGAAGCCGTGCACCGGCACGTCATCGGCGAGTAGCTGCTTGACCAGGGCGTAGTACGCATCGGCCTTGGCGTTCGGACCCTCGACGTTGTAGTCGTTCAGGTAGAGGGCGGCGTCCGGGTCGGCCTTGCGAGCCCACCGGAACGCGTCCGCGATGTAGCTCGGACCCAGGTTCTGCAGCCAGATCGTGTTGCGCAGGTTGCCGCTGTCGTCGATGACCTCGTTGGCGACATCCCACTGGTGGATCTTGCCCTTGAAGTGGCGCATCACCGTGAAGATGTGGTTCTTCAGGAGCTGCCGAAGCTCGTCCGGTGTGATCTCACCGGAGGCGACTCCGTTGGTAAGCCAGGTGGGCAGCTGGTTGTGCCAGATGAGCGTGTGCCCGCGCACCTTCTGGCCGTTCTCGTTGGCTACGCGCACGAGCTGATCGGCCGGACCCCAGTTGTAGACCCCTCGTTGCGGCTCGAGGAGCTGCCACTTCATGACGTTCTCGGCCGTGACGCTCGAGAACTCCTGGCCGATGAGCTCACGGTAGGTCGTGTCGTTGTTGTACGCGTCCATGTTGACCGCGGTACCGAACGCGATCCCGGCTTTGGCTGCCAGGACGCGCAACGGCTGATCCGTCGACGTGTTCTCGCTGGTTGGTTCATCCTCAGCCGACGCGGTCGACGTGCCGATCGTGATGAGGACCGCTGCGGCGACAATGCCCGCTACAGCTGTTCGGGTCACCTTCATCAGGAGATCTCCCGTCACAGTGATGTATTTCCGGAAAGCTTCCGTAAGATGCCGTGAACGGTAAAGACGCCCAGAAGTAACGTCAAGCCTGTGGATCAGGCAGGATGACGGCAGCTGCCGAGGGAACGTCTAGTCGGGGCGGTCCCGCAAACTTTCAGTCGTCTCCCGTCCGCAGTCCCGATCGCCGACCTCCGAACGAAGGAGAAGCTCGTGGCCGCTGACACCGGATCCCGCGTCACCATCACCGCGATCGCCCGCGAGGCCGGTGTCTCGGTGCCCACCGTTTCCCGAGTCGTCAACGGACGTTCTGACGTGTCCCCACAGACACGCGAACGAGTCGAGGAACTCCTCCGCCGGCGCGGGTACCGCCGCCGCCAACCCCGACCGCGCGATCACGCGAGCCTGATCGACCTGGTCTTCGACGACCTCGACAGCCCGTGGGCCGTCGAGATCATCCGCGGCATCGAGGATGTCGCGCACACGTCACACATCGGGACCGTGATCTCGGCGATCCACGGCAAGGCCGCATCGGCGCGTCAGTGGATGCAGAACGTCCGGACCCGGGCCACCGACGGCGTGATCCTCGTCGGTTCCGGCCTGGAGGCGCCGCTGCAGGCGGAGCTGGACCGGCTCGACGTCCCGACCGTCATGGTCGACACGGCGGGGGTACCGCCTCTGGAGGTACCGACCATCGGTGCCACCAACTGGGCGGGCGGGCTCGCCGCCACCGAGCACCTCCTCGCGCTCGGTCACGAACGGATCGGCTTCATCGCCGGACCGCCCCGGCTGCGGTGCAGCCGCGCACGGTTGGACGGTTACCGCGCCGGACTCGCTGCGGCCGAGCTTTCGGCGGATGACGAGTTGGTCTGGCAGGGCGACTTCTATCCACAGTCCGGCTTCGAGGCCGGCAACGCTCTACTTGATCACAAGGCGCGGCCGTCGGCCATCTTCGCCTCCAACGACCAGATGGCCTTCGGGCTCTACGAAGCGATCCGGCAACGCGGCCTCCGGGTTCCCGACGACATCAGTGTCGTCGGCTTCGACGACCTGCCCGAGGCCCGCTGGTCCTCGCCACCGCTGACGACCGTACGCCAGCCGCTGTCCGAGATGGGCACCCTCGCGGCACGCACCGTCCTCCGTCTTGCGAGGGGTGAGCAGATAGAGAACCCGCGGATCGAGCTCGCGACGGATCTGGTCATCCGCAACAGCACCGCGCAGCCGGCGGCTGCCTGAGCCCCTGACAAACCGGTTGCCTGCCCTGACGGCGGTCTGCTTCACTCCCGGCAAGAGTTGACTCTCCAAGGAGCGTGAAATGCGTCGTTCGTCTGTGTCCATCCAGAAGGGTTCTGTCACCTATCTCGAGGACATGACGCGTCGTGAGCACGTTGAACTTGGGGATCCTGGCGCATGTTGACGCCGGTAAGACCAGCCTGACAGAGCGGTTGCTCTTCGCCGCCGGTGTCATCGACGAGGTCGGTCGAGTCGACGACGGCAGTACGCAAACCGACTCCCTTGCACTGGAACGCCAGCGCGGCATCACCATCAAGTCCGCGGTGGTGTCGTTCGTTCTCGACGATGTCACGGTCAACCTGATCGACACGCCCGGACACCCGGACTTCATCGCCGAGGTGGAACGGGTCCTGTGCGCGCTCGACGGCGCCGTGCTGGTGATCTCTGCCGTCGAGGGGGTGCAGGCGCAGACCCGCGTGTTGATGCGGACTCTTCAGCGGCTGCGGATCCCGACCCTCATCTTCGTCAACAAGATCGACCGCGACGGCGCCAGGTACGAAGGGGTGCTGAAGGACATCGCGGCAAAGCTCACGCCGTCGATCATCGCGATGGGTTCGGCCGACGACCTCGGCACACGTTCCGGCCGTTTCACGGCGTACGGGTCGACGGATCCGGTCTTCACCGCGGGGTTGGTCGAGCTGCTCGCCGACCACGACGACGCCTTCCTGGCCGCCTACGTGGCCGACGAGTCGGCCGTGTCGTACTCCCACCTTCGTCGGGAGCTTGCGGCGCAGACGAGCCGATGCGTGGTGCATCCGGTCTACTTCGGCTCGGCGATCACCGGTGCCGGTATGGACCCGCTGATCTCGGGCCTGACCGAGTTGCTGCCCGCGTCCGACGGTGGGGCTGACGGCCCTGCTTCCGGCACGGTGTTCAAGGTCGAACGCGGTCCCGCCGGGGAGAAGATCGCCTACGTACGCATGTTCGCAGGAACGCTGCGTACCCGCGATCGCCTGCACTTCGGCGATGATCGCAAGGGAAAGGTCACCCGAATCAGCGTTTTCGAGCACGGCGCGGCCACCTCGCGGAGTTCGGTGGCCGCCGGGCAGATCGCCAAGCTCTGGGGCCTTGCCGAGGTCCGGATCGGTGACGACGTCGGCTCCTCGTCCGCAGCCTCGGACCCGACCTCGAAAGCCACCTCGGAACCGACCCCGGAGGCGACCGAGACCGCCGTCGGCCGTCGTTCCGCGAACGGCGGGGGCTACTTCTCGCCGCCCACGCTGGAATCGGTGGTGTCGGCATCCCGACCTGCTGACAAGGGCGTCTTGCATGCCGCACTCACCGAACTGGCCGAGCAGGATCCGTTGATCAACCTGCGACAGGACGACATCCGCCAGGAGATCCATGTCTCGCTCTACGGCGAGGTGCAGAAGGAGGTCATCCAGGCCACACTGGCGGGTGACTACGGTGTCGACGTCACCTTCCGTGAGACCACCACGATCTGCATCGAACGCCCCGTCGGCACCGGCGCCGCCGCTGAGTTCATGGGCCAGGAGACCAACCCGTTCCGCGCCACGGTCGGGTTGCGGGTCGAGCCGGCGCCGGTCGGGACCGGCGTGGAGTTCCGGCTGGGGATCGAGCTCGGTTCCCTGCCGTTCTCCTTCCTGCGCGCGGTCGAGGAGACCGTGCGCGAGACGCTGCTGCAAGGAATCCACGGTTGGCAGGTCACGGACTGCACGGTCACCATCACGCACTCCGGCTACACGCCACCGCCGCCGTACGGCTGGAGCAAGGCGTCGAGTTCTGCCGGCGACTTCCGCCGGCTGACCCCACTGGTTCTGATGAGCGCGCTGCAGCAGGCTGGAACGCAGGTGTTCGAACCGATGCACCACTTTCGCCTCGAGTTTCCCGCCGACGCGCTCGGATCGATCCTGCCCAACCTCGCGAGGATGCGTGCCGCGCCGCACTCGCCCTCGACGCGGGGCTCCGCATCAGTGCTGGAGGGTGAGATCCCGGCGGCCCAGGTACATGAGCTGCAGCAGCGGCTGCCAGCTCTCACCCGTGGTGAGGGTGTCCTCGAGTGCGCCTTCGACCGGTACGAACCCGTCCGCGGGCCTGTGCCGGCCCGCCCTCGGACCGACCACAATCCGCTCAACCGCAAGGAGTACCTGCAGAACATCGGGCGATGAGCGAGGACACCAACGGCGGGCCGTCAGTGGAGCACAGAGTCCAGGGCTGAGAGGTGTTCGCCAGCGGGCGAGCGGCATGATGAAGGGCATGACGGAGGCGTTTGCGGTGCCCATCACCGTCCGAGGGTACGAGCTGGACACGCAGGGACATCTGAACCAGGCCGAGTATCTCCACTACGCCGAGCACGCCCGCTGGGAGTTCCTGCGTTCGATGGGGATTCAGCAGGACAAGCTGCTGGCAACCGGAGTCGGTCCGGTCACGATGGAGACCACGATCCGCTTCCTGCGCGAGTTGCGTGGTGGAGACCTGGTGGACGTGACGTGTGCGTTCGAGTGGGGAGCGGGAAAGTCGTTCCGGCTCGTTCAGCGGTTCGTCCTGAGCGATGGCACGCTGGCGGCCGAGCTGACGGCGGTGTGCGGCCTGCTCGACCTGGCGGAGCGGCGGTTGGTCCCCGATCCGAGGGCGCGGTTGAGCGCGCTGGCCGACAACCCGGACCCGCTCGACGGCTGACCGGTCCCGCATCGCCAGCCGTTACCGACTGAGGCGGCCAGCACCGCCGGGAGCGTCGAAGGGTGTCGTGGTCCGCAGACCACGACACCCTCAGATCGCTGCGAGCCCCACCCTCACCGGGCGGCGGCCGCGTTGTAGAGCGCCTGCGCCTCGCTACCGAAGTAGGGCCCGAACATCACGTCCGGCAGGAAGACGTAGCCGAAACTGTTGACGGAGTTCTGTACCCCGGCACCGGATGCCTCGTCGAACTGCAGGAACCACGGTCCTCCGCTCGAGCCCCCGGTCATGTCGCAGTTGAGACCGTGGTCGGTACTGAAGAGCGGGTCGTCGAACGTCGTGCCGCTGCAGTAGATGAGGCTCTCGCCGTCGTACGGATCGGCGGCCGGGTAGCCGAAGCTGTACATCGTCTGGCCGCGGTCCTGGTTGAACGCGATGCCCTGGCCGCCCACGGCATCGGTGAGACGTCGACCGTTCAACGGGTCGACGACAGCGGCACCCACGTCATAGCTCAGGTCCTCACTCGCCTCCCACTGCGATGTGGTCAGCGTCGTGTTGGCCGTCCACGTCCCGTGCGGGCGGTCGCCGTCGTCGTAGCCGGGTACGAAGACCCAGGAGGTGTGCCAGGTCCCTTCGTACTTCACGCAGTGGCCGGCAGTGATGACAACGCTCCTGTTCCCGCTCGTGACTGCGTCGCCGGAGCACGAGGCGTCAGCGCCGTTGAAGTTGAAGAACACCCGGCCCGCGGTCTTGGTGACAGCGCCGCCCCCCGACCACGCGCCACCGGTCTCCGGAAGCGCCAACGGGATCAGGTCGGACACTGCTTGCCTGGTGGGCTGGATGAGTGCGGGCAACCCGCGCTTGACAGTGCTCGCCGGTGACGCGAGCGCCGTGGTGCGGTCGAGCAGTCGGTGCATGGGTGTCGCCGAGCGCATCCGCTGTTCGCTCCAGGACGCCTGGGCGTCCTGCCGCGCCGAGGCGTCGACCCGGTGGACCGCCACCTGGTCGGAGTCCGTCGCCTGGAACTGCTGCGAGGCGACGCCTGAGGCGGCTGCCGCTGGCACCAACAGGCCCACGCCGACGAGCGCCGCCGCGAGCAGGCTGGTGAGACTGAGGACGATCGTTGATCGAGATCGACGAAGTCGCATGATGGGCCTCGCTTCTGGCATGAACCGTCGGGATCTTCGGGTGCCCCGTGCCAAACGAAAGTATCTGCCCCAGATGTCAGGGACGTGACGATTGCCAGGGTTAGGGCAAAAGTTACGACTCCGGCGAGAACGGGTGCCAGGCCTTGGCACGTTGTGCGACCAGTGCCGGGGCGACCGAGAGGTCAGGACTCCCGCACGACGTCCCGGGGATCCCGGTCGTCGCGGAGCCCACGCCAGGAGGGATGCCAGAGCCGGCCGTCGCGGGTCCACTGTGCGAACGCCACCTCGCCGACCAGCACCGGCTCGACCCACCGCGCGTCCCTGGCATCGGCGGCCGGCACGGACTCGTCGAACGGTGAAGCGTCGCGCGCCAGCGGGGCAAGGCGTTCCGTGAGCGCCTTCAGGCGTGCCTGCGTGAACCCGGTACCCACCCTGCCGGCATAGACCAGGCGGTCGCCCTCGTAGACCCCGCACAGCAGGGACCCGAAGGTGCCGGCCCGAGAGCCCGCTCCGATCCGCCAGCCGCCGATCACGACGTCCTGGGTGCGTACGTGCTTGATCTTGATCCACGCGGGGCTGCGACGTCCCGGTTCGTACGCCCAGTCCAGGCGTTTCGCGACGATCCCCTCCAACTGCTGCCGGTGACTCGTCTCCAGTGCTGCCGCACCCATCCCCTCGAACGCCGGCGGCACCTGCCAGGCAGGTGCGGGAAGGGCGAGGTCGCGCAGGAGTGCCCTGCGCACGTGGTACGGCTCGCCGACGAGCGAACGCCCTCGGAGGTAGAGCAGGTCGAAGACGAGGTAGCAGACCGGCGCGGTCCCGGCCTGTCTCGTCGGGCCGGCCTGTCGTGACCGCCCGCGCGGCGGGCCGTGCATGCGCGACTGCAGTCGTTCGAAGCTCGGCCTGCCCTGGTCGTCGAACGCGACGACCTCACCGTCGACGACCAGGCCCTCCGCGCCCGCTACCTCGTCCATGGTGGCCCCGGAGAGTTCGGGGTAGGTGGAGGTGAAGTCGCGCCCCGAGCGCCCGAGCAGGACCACCTGGTCACGGGCGGCGTAGGCAACCGTGCGTACGCCGTCCCATTTCATCTCGAACGCCCAACGCTCCTGGTCGGCCGGCGGTGGCATCGTGCCCGGTGTGGCCAGCATGGGGGCGATGTAGGGCAACCCCAGCACCTCGGCGGCAGTCACTGAGGTCACCGCCGGTCGTAGACCCAGATGGCCGTCCGCGCACCGAGCAGCCTGAGGTCGTACCGGTCGCGGAACCGCAGCGCGGACGGCACGCTCGCCTTCGGGATGTCCGGCGCCAGCAGGACGATCCGCCCGCCGGCACGGGTGACCCGGGCCATCTCGGTGAGGACGTCGCGCAGCCATGCCCGTGGCTCGCCCTGCACGGTGTACTGCCGCCCGAACGGAAGGTTCGACACGCACCCGTCGACCGACGTGTCGTCGAGGTCCAGCTCCCGGGCGTCTCCGTCAGCCACGACCACCGCCCGCCCGTCGCGGTCGTCACGGACGTTGCGGCGGGTGGCCGAGGCGGCGCTGGGGTCGATGTCGCGGCCCTGCACGCTCCATCCGGCCGCCTTCGCCTCGGCGAGGATCGTGCCGGAGCCACAGCACGGGTCGAGCAACGTGCCCTGTCCGGCGGTTTCCGGTGGCGTGCCGGCGAGCCCGACCATCGCCGCGGCGACCGTGGGACGCAGGGCACCCGTCCGCTCGGTGGCCCGTCCGCCGTGCTGGCGAAGCTGGGCGGTCGTGAGGCGTACACCGGCGACGAAGCGTCCGCGGGTGTACTCCACGGTCCACAGCTCCACCTGGGCCGGATCGGCGGTGCGCCATCGGGGTTCGGCCGCGGCCACTGCATCGCTGAGTGCACGGCGCAGCTGGGTGCGCTGCCACGTGCGCTCCTCGAGGACACGGACCACGACCCGATAGGTCAGCGGGCCGCGTTTGCCCTTCCCCCGCGTCGAACGTGCCTCCCCCTGGCTACGCCAGAGCTGGACACCGTTGTCGAGCCGGGATGTATGAAGTAGCCGCCGCGCGATCCAGGGCGGTCGATCCCCCTCCGAACGCAACGTCCGCCCGAACTCGGCGAACACGTCCTCCACGCTCGCGAGGCGAAGCAGGCGCCGTTCGGCGCCGGAGGCGACCTCGCAGAGCAGGACATCGGAGCGCCCGTCGTTGCCGACGTCGGTGACGCGTACGCCGGTCAGCCCGGCGAGTTCGCGCCTGACGAGTGGCGCGAGGCCGGGAACCGCGAGTACGAACATCCGCCGCGTCGAGTCGGCCGTCCTGCGGGGAACCCGGCCCGCCCGCTCGGCCCGGTTGGCTGGGGGTGCCGGTCGATGCGCCATAGCGTCGCCAGCCTAGAGGACTTCCGTGCACCGGCCGCGCGGGCGTGCAGGTGTACCGGCGTGTGGGTCCCGGATCAGCCTCAGACGGCAGGCGGTCGCTGTTCGTACGGCGTCGACAGGACGACGATCGACCGGGTGGAGACGTTGGCCTTGGCGCGAATCCTCGCGAGGAGCTCTTCGAGCGCGCTTGGGCTCGCGACGCGCACCTTGAGCATGTAGTTCTCGTCGCCAGCGACCGAATGGCAGTCTTCGATCTCTGGCACGTCGATCAGTAGGTCCGGTGAATCGTCGGGCTGGCTCGGGTCGATCGGCCGGATCGAGATGAACGCCGTGAGCGGCAGACCCAGGGCTTCGTAGTCGACGACAGCGGCGTATCCCTTGATGACGCCCCGCTGCTCCAGCCGGCGTACGCGCTGGTGGACGGCGGAGGTGGACAGGCCCGTCACCTTGCCCAGGTCGGTGTAAGACATCCGGCCATGGGAGGCGAGCAGCCGGACGATCTGCTGATCGATCTGCTCCACGCCGCACACCGTACCGCGCCAGGAACCCCCACCCTGCAGCCTGCCCGTGATCATGATCGTGATCATGGAGGATTTGTCAGCGTATCCACCGCTTTCCTTCATGATCAGAAGGCGAGGCGCTCGGCGGCACGTCGGCCCCTGTGGCGTCGCGGGTATTCACCACCGAAGAGGCACACACACGGTCCGGCGGGTACGTTCAGGCGTCGATGACCTCGAGCTCGCGGGGACGCAGGTTGAGCGAGTCGTACCCGTCGTCCGTCACCACCACGATGTCCTCGATCCGCGCACCGTGCCGCCGCTCGAGGTAGATCCCCGGCTCCACCGAAAACGCCATCCCCGGCTCCAGGACGACCGTGTTGCCGGCAACGATGTAGGGGTCCTCGTGGCCCTGCATCCCGATGCCATGCCCCGTCCGATGGATGAACGCAGAACCGTAGCCGGCCGCTGTGATGATGTCGCGCGCCACGACGTCGACAGACTCGGCGGTGACGCCGGGCCGGACGTGGGCGCACGCAGCCGCCTGGGCACGTTGCAGGACGTCGTAGTAGTCCCGGAACTCCTCGGGCGCCTCTCCTCCGGCGATGTAGGTGCGCGTCTCGTCAGAGCAGTAACCGGCCTGCGTGGTCCCACCGATGTCGACCACCACGGGGTCGCCGCGCTCGATCACCCGGTCGGAGAGCTCGTGGTGTGGTGATGCGCTGTTGGGCCCACTGCCGACGATGACGAAGTCGACCTGGACGTGGCCCTCGGCGAGGATCGCATCATAGATGTCGCGGCCGACCTGGCGTTCGGTACGTCCCGGGCGCAGCCACTCCGCGATCCGGGCGTGAACCCGGTCGATCGCGGCACCTGCCGCTCGCAGCGCCTCGACCTCTGCAGCCGATTTGCGCATCCGCAGCTCGCGCAGAATCTCGCCGGCGAGCGACTGTTCGACTCCAGGGAGCGCGACGCGGAACGCGAGTACCTTCTCCGCCCACATGTGGTCATCCACGGCGACCCGGTTGACGCCCGGCAGCAGCTTGGCCACCAGGGCGTAGGCATCCTCGGTCTCCTGCCAGGGCACGAGGTCGAGGCCGAGATCAGAGGCGCTCGAGGCCTCTGCCGCCGGGTGTTCGAGGGCAGGGACGACGAGCGTGGGCGTGCCTTCGACGGGCAGGACAAGGCAGGTGAGCCGCTCGAGAGCCTTCGCGTCGTAGCCGGTCAGGTAGCGCAGATCCGGGCCCGGTGAGATGAGGAGCGCGTCGACGCCGGCCGACGCGGCCGCGCCGCGGGCGCGGGAGAGCCGGGCTTCGAGGTCGGCTGCAGGTGGAGTCACAGTCACCCCGTCACTGTAGAACGTCGGCAGGTCATGCCACGATCTGACACGTGACGAACTCCCGTACCTCCGGTTCCGGCTCGGCGCGCCTGATGTTGCTCGACACGGCTGCGCTGTATTTCCGCGCGTTCTTCGGCGTACCCGACTCGGTGCGGGCACCCGACGGCACACCGGTCAACGCCGTCCGCGGCCTGCTCGACTTCATCACCCGGCTGGTCGGCGACCACCGTCCGACCCACCTCGTCGCCTGCTGGGACGACGACTGGCGCCCAGCCTGGCGGGTCGATCTGGTGCCGACGTACAAGTCCCACCGGGTCGCGGAGATCGTGCCCGGCGGGCCTGACGTCGAGGAGGCACCCGACGCCCTGGAGACACAGGTGCCGATCATCCGCGAGGTCCTCGCGGCGCTCGGGATCGCCGTCGTCGGTGCGCCCGAGTGCGAGGCCGACGACGTGATCGGAACGCTGGTCGCCCGGGCGAGGATGCCGGTCGACGTCGTGACCGGCGACCGCGACCTGTTCCAACTCGTCGACGATGCGCGTGGGGTGCGCGTCCTCTACACCGCACGCGGCATGAGCAGACTGGAGCTCGTCGACGAGGCGTGGGTGGAGAAGAAGTACGGCATTCCAGGCCGGTTGTACGCCGACTTCGCGGTCCTGCGCGGCGACCCGTCCGACGGGCTGCCGGGACTTCCCGGCGTGGGCGACAAGACCGCGGCGTCCCTGGTCAAGGGCTACGGCGACCTCGACGCGATCATCGCCGCGGCGGCTGACGACTCAGGTCCGATGGCGCCAGGTGTACGCCTGAAGATCCGGGAGGCGGCTGGCTATCTCGAGGCTGCTCGGAAGGTGGTCGTGGTCGCTCCCGACGCCGCCATGCCGGACTTCCCCGACCCGGTGCTCCCCTCCGAGCCGGTCGACCCGGCCGCGTGGGCCGACCTCCGCGAGCGATGGGGGCTTGGCTCGTCAGCGGAGCGGGTGGTGACCGCGCTCGCCCAGTCGGCCAGTTGAACGAGCAGCATCCGGGTGGCCCGGTGGGCCCCCTGAAACTGGCGTGCCGGACGGCACCTGCTGGCGCTAGGTTGCGGACATGAGTGCAGAATCCGACCGCGTCGCCATCGCCCTGCAAGAGCTGGGTGCGGCGGGTCGCGTACACACGTTCTCCCAGGAGGTCCCCACCGCCGCCGCCGCTGCCGCCCTGCTCGGCTGCGAGGTCGGCGCGATCGCCAACAGCCTGGTATTCGCGGCTGGTGACGAACCCCTGCTGGTGTTGACCAGTGGCGCTCATCGCGTGGACACGAAGTGGCTGGCCCGGTCGCTCGACGTCCCGAAGATCAGCCGGGCGACGCCCGAGTTCGTCCTCGCGGCGACAGGACAGCGCGTGGGCGGCGTGGCACCGGTGGGCCACCCCGCCCCCATCCGCACGTTGGTCGACGTCTGGCTCGGGAAGTACGACGTCGTCTGGGCGGGCGCCGGCGACCACCTGAGCATGTTCCCCACCAGCTTCGACGAGCTCCTACGGCTGACCGGCGGGCAAGCCACGGAGGTCTGTCCGTAGCTCCGCACGTCAACAGCTCGGCCACTCCCAGGGCGAATGCGAACTTAGGGTGAGTCGGAGCCGACCGACGCGTACGCCACAACCCCCCTGCGGAGTGCGCCGACGCTGGCGCGGGCGGTCGGACGCAGCGGACCCTCCCCCGCCGCGTCGGCGATCTGGTCGGCGAGGTCGAGGATCTGCTTGACCCAGCGGACGAAGTCGCCAGCTGCCAGGCCGGACTCGTCCAGGACGTCGGTGAGCGACGCACCGGAGGCCCACCGGTAGGCCGCCCAGGCGAAGCCCAGGTCGGGTTCGCGCAGGAAGTCCAGCCGGAAGTCGGACTCGAGGGCATCGAGGTCGCCCCAGATACGAACGAGGGTGCCCAGCGCCTCCCGAGCCGTACCACCGGGCAGCTTGGGCGGGCCGACGTCGTCCGGGGACCGCGATTCGTAGACCAGGGCCGAGAGGCACGCCGCCAGCTCGGCGGGGTTCAGATCGTCCCAGGTTCCCTGGCGTAGGCACTCGGCGGCCACGAGGTCGAGCTCGCTGTAGATCCGGGCCAACCGGTCGCCGGCCGGCGTGGTGCGGTCGTCTTCGAGGTAGGACAGCTCGTCCAGGACCTCGCAGACCCGGTCGAACTGGCGCGCGATCGTGTTGGACCGCTGTTCCACCCGGCGCTTCAGACCCTCGGTCTCGCGTTCGAGGCGGATGAACCGCTCCGCCCAGCGGGCGTGGTCTTCGCGGTCGGCGCAGCCGTGGCAGGGGTGGGCCCTCATCGACCTTCGCAGCTGATGCAGCGTTGAGTCATCGTCGGCCGGAGACCCGGTACGGCGAGCGACGCCCACCTCGTCTGGAGCCTTTTGCCGCAACGTGGAGGCCAGGTCACGCCGGTGCTGGGCGCTGCGAGGATTGAACGAACGGGGCACCCGCATCCGGGTGAGCGACTCCACCGGCAGTGGGAAGTCGACGAGTGAGAGCCGCCGAACCCTCCGATCTGCGGTCAGAACGGTGGGCCGTGGACCGTCACCACCGGCGGCGTGCCCGGGATCGAGGACGACGGCCACCCCAGCGCGTCGGCCGGCCGGGACCGAGATGATGTCGCCGGGGCGAAGTCGGCCGAGCGAGTCCACGACCTCCGCACGCTGGTCGGCCTTGCGCCGGCGGGCCAGCGAGTTCTCCCGGTCCTTGATCGCCCTGCGGATCGCGGCGTACTCCAAGAAGTCGCCCTGATCGCACTGCATCGCCTCGCGATAGCCGTCGAGCGCCTCCTCGTTGCGGCGTACCTGGCGGGCGAGCCCGACGACTGCACGGTCGGCCTGGAACTGTGCGAACGACGACTCGAGCAGCTCCCGGGCACGCTCCCGGCCGACCTGCCGGACGAGGTTGACCGCCATGTTGTACGACGGCCGGAAGCTCGACCGCAGCGGATAGGTACGGGTCGACGCGAGTCCGGCGACGCTCGCGGGCTCGAGGTCGGGCTGCCAGAGCACGACGGCGTGCCCTTCGACATCGATGCCGCGACGGCCTGCCCGCCCGGTCAGCTGGGTGTACTCCCCCGGAGTGATGTCGGCGTGGCTCTGGCCGTTCCACTTCACCAGGCGTTCGAGTACGACCGACCTGGCGGGCATGTTGATGCCGAGGGCGAGGGTCTCGGTGGCGAAGACGAGTTTCACCAGCCCTCGGGCGAACAGCACCTCCACACATTCCTTGAACGTCGGCAGCATTCCGGCGTGGTGTGCTGCGAGGCCACGGGCGAGGCCGTCGAGCCACTCGGCGTAGCCGAGAACCGCGAGGTCCTCCTGGGGAAGGTCGGCGCATCGCGCTTCGACGTAGCTCCTGATCTCGTCGGCCTCGTCAGGTGTGGTGAGCCGGATGCCGGCGTAGAGGCACTGGAGAACCGCGGCGTCGCAACCCTGCCGGCTGAAGATGAACATGATCGCCGGGAGGAGCCCCTCCGCCTCGAGGTTCTCGGCGACCTGGTGGCGCGTCGGGGTGAACGCGATCCGGCTGCCCCCTCGCGTTCCCCGCCCACCACCCCTTCCCCGCGGGCCGCGATCGTCGCGGCGGGAGAACCGCCAGTGGTCACGGATGACCCTGGCCAGCTGCGGATTGACCTGCGGCCGGGCATCGGGCTTGCCGGTGTCGGCGAACAGGTCGTACATCCGGCGGCCGACCATGACGTGCTGGAACAGCGGCACCGGTCGGCGTTCCTCGACGACGATCTCGGTGTCGCCGCGTACGGTGGCGAGCCACTCGCCGAACTCCTCGGCGTTCGAGACCGTCGCGGACAACGACACGACCTGTACCGACTCCGGCAGGTGGATGATCACCTCTTCCCAGGTGGCTCCACGGAAGGGATCGGCGAGGTAGTGCACCTCGTCCATGACGACGTAGGACAGTCCGGTGAGCGTGGACGACCCGGCGTAGAGCATGTTGCGCAACACTTCGGTCGTCATGACGACCACCGGTGCCTCACCGTTGATCGTGTTGTCGCCGGTGAGCAGACCCACCCGCTCGGGTCCGTACCGGTTGACCAGCTCGGTGTACTTCTGGTTCGACAGCGCCTTGATCGGCGTCGTGTAGAAGCACTTGCGACCGGATTCCAGGGCGAGGTGAATGGCGAACTCGCCCACCACCGTCTTGCCCGAGCCGGTAGGGGCGGCCACGAGGACGCCCTTGCCGGCCTCGAGCGCCTGACATGCGGTGACCTGGAACGGGTCGAATGTGAAGGTGTAGAGCTGTCGAAACGACCGGACTTGCGGGCTGTCGGCGCGGAATCGGGCATACCGCTCCGCCGGGGAGCTCATGCCCTAAAGGCTACGGCCCCCTTCGCCGACGGGCCCAGGGCGTCCCCGAAACGCCGCGCGGCCACCCGAGGGCTGCGGTGCGCGTCAGCGGGGCGGTGGGGCGAAGACCGTCAGTGCACCGGGAACGCACTCGACGGTCACGGGGAGCGGCCCCATCCGTTCACCGTCGGCGAACGACACCAGGTCCGCCGAGGCCAGGCTCAACCGCTTGGCGCGGTACACCGTCACCGCAGGGTGGCCGACGTGGGTGCCCTTGGCGAGCTTGGGAAAGACGCGCACCAGATCGCGGCGGGGCACCGCACCCACAACGGTGATGTCGAGGAGACCGTCGGTGGGATCGGCACCTTCACAGATGCGGAGCCCGCCGCCGTAGGAGTTGGTGACTCCCGCCGCGACAAGCAGCGCGTCGATGTTCTCGGCCTCGCCGTCGAACTCGAGCCCGAAGTGCTGCGGCCTGAACGCGCCCAACTCGGCAATCGTCGCGAGGTCGTAGCGGAGCCGCCCATGCGGCCAGGTCATCCGGTTGACGCGTTCGGCGACCCGCGAGTCGAAGCCCGCGCAGAGGACCGTCGCGAACCAGCCGGACGCACTGTGCCTGGCAGCGGGGTGGCTGGCATCGTCTGCCGGTTCCGCATCCACTCTCACTACTCGGCCGAGGTCCTGGGACCGGGTGTGGCCGGCCACCACGATGTCGGCCGCTGCCAGCGGGTCACGGACGGGAATGCCGAGGCTCCGGGCCAGGTCGTTGCCGGTGCCGGCGGGGATCACCGCGAGTGGTGTGTCGGTCTCGGCCACCGCGTCGAGGGCGAGATGGATCATCCCGTCACCGCCGATGATCACCAGGCCGTCGACTCCGCGGGCGACAGCGCGCCGGGCGAGGTCAACCGACTCGGCGGCGTCGCGGCCGGCCTCCCACCGCGCGTTGAGCCCTGCCTCACGCAGCCGCTCGGTGACCGGATCAGCCAGTCGGGCACCTCGCCCACGACCGGAGGTGGGGTTGACGAGAACGACGATCTCACGATCCACGCGGCGAGCGTAGCGTGATCGGCTGGGTGCTGGTGATGCAGTCCGGACAAGCGTCACCCGATGGTTGTCGTCGACCTACGACAATCCCGACGTTCCGACGTTCAGGCCTGGCTGGCGCGGTCAGTCGTCGTCGAGCCGGCCGGCGCGTTCGATCGCGTCGATGTCGATGCCCTGCGCGATGAGCCTCGCCCTTCGCCGTCGCTCGATGAAGCGTGCGATCAGCTCCGAGGCCAGGAAGAGGATCGTCATCGGGGTGGCGAGTAGAAGCATGGTGATCGGGTCCGTCGAGGGCGTCGCGACCGCGGCGAACACGAAGATCCCGAAGATGATCCACGCGCGAGCCTTGCTGAGCCGGGCAACGGTGAGGACGCCGACGAGGTTCAGCATCACGACGAAGATCGGGATCTCGAACGCCAGCCCGAAGACGAGCAACAGCCTGATAACGAACGACAGGTACCGATCCACGGTCGGCAGGTTCAGCACGTCGACAGGCGTGAAATCGATCAGGACGTTCAGCCCTTTGGGCATGGCGAGATAACCGACCACGATACCGGTGATGAACAACGGCGCCGCGGTGCCCACGAACACCATGGTCCACTTGCGTTCGTTCCTGTGCAGCCCAGGAACGATGAACGCCCAGATCTGATAGAGCCAGACAGGCGTCGTCGCGACCAGCCCGGCGATGAGCGAGATCTTGAGCTGCATCATGAGCGGACCGGCGACATCGTTGAAGGTGAGGCTCGCGTTGATCTTCTCGCCAGCCGGGCGCGACTCGTTGATCCTGTCGATTGCGTCTCGGAGCGGATCCGCGAGCAGGTGGAAGAGCTCTTCGTAGAAGAACCAGCCCACGATCGCACCGAGGACGATCGCACCGACCGCCTTCATGAGGCGCGAACGCAACTCGCGAAGGTGCTCGACGAGCGTCATCCGCCCTTCGGGGTCAGGCTCCGGCTTGGGGGTACGCCAACCCCGCAGCCGGCCGAGAGAGAGGCTCACGACACCCCCAGGTAGGCCCGGCGCAGCTCAGAGTGATGCGGTGGAGGTGACGCTGTCACCGCGTGGTGCGTTCGGAGTCCTCGACCGGCTGGGCGGCGGCCTGGCCAGTACCGTTCGCGCTGGCCGCGTTCGCAGTCTGGTCGATCGGCTGCGGGGGCGCGTCGGCCTGCGGCTTGTCCTCGTCGCGGATCTCCTTCTTGAAGATCTTCAACGCCTGACCGAGACCCTTGGCGGTCTGCGGCAGCCGGGTCGCACCGAAGAGCAGCACGAGGACGACTCCGATGATGATGAGTTCGGTGGGTCCAAGGTTTGGCATGACGGGCCTCTCAGTCGGCAGTTCTCGATCGATGGTACGCCCTGTTCCCCGCCGAGGGTCCAGGCACGGGTCTCCTGCCCTGACCGTCCCCGGCAGGCTCGCGCGAGACCTCGCCCGCGGCAGCCGGCGACCCGTCTTCGTCGTCGGCTTCGAGCTCACCGTCGGCCGGGTAGGCAGCCTGCAGCTTACGCTCGGACTCCTCGAGCTCGAGGATCAGCGCCTTTGCCCGCCGCCAGAACCACAACCCGAGCAGGGCGTAGAAAATCACAGCGAATAGGGCAATACCCCCGAACAGCCACACCCACTTCACCTGCTGCACCCTAGCGGGCGGTGCGGCGCGACGCACCGCCCGGTGGCCGGTCCCTTACCCGCCCGGCTCTACCCCTCCGGCGCCTCACCAGGTCTCCGTTCAGGTCGTCTCGTACGCCGCCAGAGCCTCCACGGCGTCCGCGCGGACAGCTTCGGCCAGGTCAGCCGGCTCCACGATCCTGGCCGCGCCGCCGAGGCGCAGCGCCAGGCGGCGGAGCCAGCCCGGATCGGCCACCCGCAACCGGACCCGCAGCGAACCGTCCGCGGCCTCGGTCACCTCTTCGCACGGGTAGTACTCCGAGACCCAGGCGGCCTGCGGGTCCAGCTCGATCGTGGCGAGCGCATCGTCGGGCGAGGGTTGGAACAGCCCGGCGGACAGGTCACGGGGCCGGGCCTGCGGCGGGGGTGCCGCCACGGCGTCGAGCAGGTCCACGCTCGCCACCCGGTCGAGCCGGAAGAGACGGACGTCCTCCGCCCGGTGACACCAGCCCTCGAGATAGGTCCACCCGTCCGAGAGGACAAGACGCATCGGGTCGACGTCGCGCTCCGTGGTCTCGTCGCGGGTGGGCACCCAGTAACGCAGGTGAAGGCGTCGCCGCTGCTCGAGGCCCTGCCGTACGGTGGCACGGACCTGCGGGTCCTCCCAGGTGTCCACGCGTACGGCCACCTTGTCGACCGCTCCGGTCGCCTGGCCCGCGGCTTCCTCCAGTCGGGTGATCACGCGGTCGATGAGCTCGCGTTCGGTCACCTGGCCGGTCTCGCGGAGCACCCGCAACGCGACCAGCAGCCCCAGCGCCTCGTCGGTGGACAGGCGCAGCGGCCGAGCGAGGAAGTCGGCGTTGGACACATGGATGACGCCCTCTCCTTCCACCGTGTCCATGTCGACCTCGATGTAGTCGCCCGGCATCATGCCCGGGAGCCCACAGAACCACAGCACGCCGAGGTCGGCGACGAGTTGCTTCTCGGTGATGCCGAAAACGCGAGCCACGTCGGCGACCCGGGCGCCGGGATGGGCGAGGAGATACGGCAGCAGGGCAAGCAGCCGGCGTACCTGCTCCTTCGCCCCGCCACCGGACGAGCGGGTGGATGCGTACGTCACCGGACCACCTGGTTCCCTCGGGTCGGGCAGTGCACCTGCGTCTCGCTCATCGCACGACCTCCACCAGCAGGCCCTTCAGATGCCGGATCACGGCCTCGCGGACGTCGGGCGGGTCCAACGCCACCACGTCGGCGGCATATCCCGCGATCTCGTCCGCCAGTGCCCCCAGGTCGTGGAACGCCACCTCGGCGACATCCCATCCCGGAGCGTCGGGAGTGATCGACGACGCCCGTCGGCGGAGCCCGTTGCCGGCACCGGAACGAACTCTGACCCGAGCCGTACGGCGATGGTCCTCAGGGGACGAGAGCCGGGCGGCCTCGGCGCGGATGTCGACGCCCTCCGGGACGCTGAACGCCCGCGGGCCACTCATGACCTGGACGCTGCCGACGATCCGGGAGAGCCGGAACATCCGGGTCGCACCGCGGTCCTGGTCGTGGCCTACGACGTACCAGCGCCCTCGCCAGTTGAGGATCCCCCACGGTTCGAACAGCCGGTGCTGAGGACCGGCGGCACCTGGCCGGCGATAGTCGAACGACACCACGGTGCGCGCCTGCACGGCTCGCCACAACGGCTCGAACGCCGGCTCGCCGGCCGGTAGCCGGGGCTCCAGCGCCGCCAGCGGCGTCGTGTCGGTGTCGAGCCCATCGGCACCGAGCTTCAGGACCGCCCTCGAGGTGGCCTCCGCGAGGCTGGCGTGCTGCCAGACCCGCGCCGCCAGACCGAGGACCGCCGCCTCCTGGGCCGTGAAGGTCAGCGGCGGAAGCTCGAACTCGCTTCGCCGGATCCGGTAACCCACCTCGTCGTCGAAGCCGGAGGCCACCGAGCCGATCTCGATCGGGATGCCGAGGTCGCGAAGCTCTTCCTTGTCGCGCTCGAACATCTTCTCGAACGCCTCAGGCGCCTGCTCGCGGTAGTCCTCCACGAGCTGGCGGAGCTTTGCCTTGGGCACGAAGTGCCGCGAGACGAGCAGGCAGATGACAAGGTTCATCAGCCGCTCGGACTTGCGGGGCGTCATGCGCGCTCACCCCCCTTCGATGCGGCCGGCCGGCGTTCGGTGTGGGGTCCGGCCCCCAACGAGCTCCGCTCGTCGAAGCCCGCCCCCACTACCGCCCAGTCGAACACATTAGCGACCACCTGGGCGACGGTACCGCACCCAGGTGATCGACAGTGGTGGGAGTGGCGGGTGAATTCGCGTGTCCTTGCCGACTTTCACCCGCGCCGGCAAGGACCGACTCTCGAAGGCCCGATCCTCGCGCTGTCCGATCGTCACGAGGCCTGGCGCCTGCGGCCTACGTGGGGCCGAGGATGTCGACAACGAAGACCACGGTGTCGGTCTTCTTCACGTCCGTGTTCTGCAGGTCACGGCCGAAACCCTTGTCCGGGGGGACGACCAGGAGGACGCGACTACCCGCCGTCTGGCCGACAAGACCCTCGCGGAGACCGGTGACCGTGGTCTGGCCGAGCGGAAGGTTTTCGTACTGGCCGCGCTTCCAGGAGGAGTCGAACTCCTTGCCGGTACGCCAGTTGACCGCGGTGTAGTGGAAGTTGACGGTCGTCTTCGCGTCGACCTTCGGCCCGTCGCCGGTGATGAGTGGCTGGGCGGTCAGCTTCGTCGGGGCCTTGGCGCCCTTGGGCACAGTGACCGACTCCGGGACTCCCTTGTCGGTCACCTTGACCGTCGGGAGGCCTTCCGGCGGCGACACCGCCTCGCCCTTCGCCAGCGGCAGCGGGGTGTAGGCGTCCTTCACGTCGATGACGAACACGAGCGAGTCCGTGCCCTTGATGCCGGCGTTGGGCTGGCCCTGCTGGCCGTAACCGTCCTTGGGCGGCATGGTCACGAGCACCCGGTCGCCGACCGACTTGCCGACCAGACCGTTGAAGAAGCCGTTGATCAGCCGGCCCTTCTGCAGGCCGAAGGTCACCGACTGGCCCTGCTTCCAGGACGAGTCGAACTCCTTGCTGTCACGACCGTTGACGCCCACGTAGTCGACGATCACCTCCTGGCCCTCGGTGACCTTGCTCCCCTTGCCTTCCTTGAGCACCTTCGACTGGGTCTTGGTCGTCTTGAACGGTTTCTCGAACGTCACCGAAGGTTTCTTGCCAGCTTCGCCCTCGACGCTCACGAGGTCGATGCCCTTGGGGGCGGCCTCGGGTGAGGAAGCACAGGCTGCTGCCACAACGACCAGGAAGGACGTCAACACAAGGGCAAGGAAACGATGACGCACGAGTGACACCTCAAGTGGACGGAGACAGGGACGAGGGACGGACAACGGCTCACCCTAGACCCCGAAACTGAGAACAGCCGGGGCACCCCGTTACGCCGGTGACAACCCGCGCAGCGGACCTGGGTCAGGCGCTGACAGATACCTACCCACCTACATGCTCTGGATAAGTTTCTCGACGCGTTCGTCAACACTGCGGAACGGGTCTTTGCACAAAACGGTGCGTTGCGCCTGATCGTTCAGTTTCAGATGCACCCAGTCGACGGTGAAGTCGCGCCGACGCTCCTGAGCGCGCTTGATGAACTCGCCACGCAGCCGCGCCCGGGTCGTCTGCGGCGGGACCGACTTCGCCTCGAACACCTCGAGGTCGCTGGTCAGCCGCGTCACGGCGCCCCGGCGTTCGAGCAGGTAGTAGAGGCCGCGGTCGCGGTGGATGTCGTGGTAGGCAAGGTCGAGTTGAGCGACCCGCGGGCTGTTGAGCGACAGCCCGTGCTTCTCGCGGTACTGGGAGATCAGGCGGTATTTCACCACCCAGTCGATCTCGCGGTCGACCAGCGTCAGGTCACCGGAGTCGACCGCCTTCAACGTGCGTTCCCACAGGTCGAGCACGCGGGTGACGGTCGGCGTGGCGAGTTCGCGGCGTTCGACGAAGTCGCGCGCCTTGGTGAAGTACTCCTCCTGGATCTCCAGGGCGCTCGCCTCACGGCCGTTCGCCAGGCGGACCTTGCGACGACCGGTGATGTCGTGCGAAATCTCGCGGATCGCACGGATCGGGTTCTCCAGTGTCAGGTCGCGAAGGACCAGCCCGGACTCCACCATGCGGAGCACCAGGTCGGTGGCGCCGAGCTTCAGCAGCGTCGTCGCCTCACACATGTTCGAGTCACCGACGATCACGTGCAGCCGCCGGTAGCGCTCGGCGTCGGCGTGCGGCTCGTCGCGGGTGTTGATGATCGGGCGGGACCGCGTGGTCGCCGACGAGACGCCCTCCCAGATGTGCTCAGCCCGCTGGCTGACCGCGTAGACCGCACCACGAGGGGTCTGCAGCACCTTGCCGGCGCCGCAGACGATCTGCCGGGAGACGAGGAAGGGGATCAACACGTCGGCAAGACGGGAGAACTCGCCGTGTCTGCTGACGAGGTAGTTTTCGTGGCAGCCATAGGAATTGCCGGCCGAGTCGGTGTTGTTCTTGAAGAGGTAGACATCGCCGGCGATGCCCTCTTCGCGCAACCGACGCTCCGCATCGACCAGGAGCCCTTCGAGGATCCGCTCCCCCGCCTTGTCGTGCGTCACCAGGTCGGTGATGGAGTCACACTCGGGGGTGGCGTACTCAGGATGGCTTCCCACGTCGAGATAGAGCCGTGCACCGTTGCGGAGAAAGACGTTGCTGCTCCGCCCCCACGACACCACCCGACGAAACAGGTAACGGGCCACCTCGTCGGGCGAAAGCCGGCGCTGGCCTCGAAACGTGCAGGTAACGCCGTACTCGTTCTCGAGGCCGAAGATGCGCCGATCCATGGTCACCACACTATGTCGTCGGGGCGCGTGGGGCGGCTGCTGCGCGAAGTCCGCCCGGTCACGATGCGGCTACGGGCCGGCGTTGCCACCACCGCCTCCACCAGTGGGTGGCTCGTCGGCGGGAGGCACTGTTCCGCCACCTTGGTCGGAGCTGGCGCCGCCGGTCTCGGTTCCCTGCCCGGAGGCGGTGTCTGACGCGCCGTTACCTGTGGACCCGGTCGTCGTTGGACGGGCCGCGAGAAGGCGCTCGAGCGCGGGTCCGACCAGCCGCCGGAACTTCCGCTTCTGGGGACGGGCGCGATCGAGGACGGCCACCTCGAGCTGGTTGGCGTCGAGTGTGCGTGGGCCGTCGCCGTCGTGACCGAGCGCGTCGACCCCGACCGCCAGGGCGGCCCCGAGCGACGCCCCGGGCTGGTAGTGCTGCTCGAGATGGGCGCCGATCTGCTCGGCCGAACCGCCCATGACGGCATAGCCGTGCTCGTCGTCGACGGACCCGTCGTAGGTGAGGCGGTAGATCTGGTCACCCTCGGCGGACTCCCCGACCTCGGCGACGAACAGCTCCACTTCGTAGGGCTTCTCGCCGACGCTGGAGAAGATCCCGCCGAGGACCTGCGCGTAGAAGTTCGCGAGCCCCCGCGCGGTGACGTCGCGCCGGTCGTAGGTGTAGCCGCGGACGTCGGCACTGCGCAGGCCGGCGACGCGGAGGTTCTCGAACTCGTTGTAACGCCCCACCGCGGCGAACGCGATCCGGTCGTAGATCTCGCTGATCTTGTGCAGGGCCCGGGAGCGGTTCTCGGCGACGAGGACGATCCCGTTGTCGTACTGCAGGACAGCGACACCACGACCGCGGGCGATGTTCTTCCGGGCGAAGTCCGCCCGGTCCTTCATCTGCTGTTCGGGCGAGACGTAGAACGGCATCGTCATGATGCGTCACCGCTTTCCTGCACCTGGCGGCCGGCGACCGGCCCGTCCGGCCGGCGCGACCGGCCCTCGAGCATCCGGTCGACGTGGCCGGCGACGTCCTCGTCACTGATCCAGTCGAAGCCCTCGTCACTGACGGCGGCGACCAAGGGGTAGATCTTGCGCATGACGTCGGGCCCGCCGGTCGCCGAGTCGTCGTCGGCCGCGTCGTAGAGCGCCTCGAGGCACGCCCGGACAGCCGAGTCGCGATCAGCGTCTTCTCGGTAGAGCTTCTTCAGCGCCCCACGCGCGAACAGCGAACCGGAGCCGATCGAGTGGAAGTCCCGCTCCTTGTAGCGCCCGCCGGTGACGTCGTAGGAAAAGATCCGGCCGCTGTTCGTCTCCAGATCGAAGCCGGCGAACAACGGGACGACTGCCAGCCCCTGCATCGCCATACCGAGGTTGGAACGCAACAGCATGCCGAGCTTGTTGGCCTTTCCCTCCATCGACAGGACGGTCAACTCGAGCTTTTCGTAATGCTCGAGCTCGACCTGGAAGAGTCGGATCAACTCCGCACCGATGCCCGCGCTGCCGGCGTAGCCGACGACGGAGTACTCATCGGCCTGGAAGACCTTCTCCGCCTCACGAACCGCGATCAGGTTGCCCGCGGTCGCCCGCCGGTCGCCGGCCATCACGACGCCGCCGGCGTAGGACGAGGCCACGATGGTGGTGCCGTGCGGGATGTCGTCTCCGGCATGGACCTCCGGCGTGCCACCGCGGCCAGGCATGAGCTCAGGTGCGTACGAACTGAGGAAGTCGACGAACGACGAACTCCCTGGGGTCAGGAAGGCAGCAGCCAGACGCCCGGCGTCTGCTCGATCGGTGCCCACACATCTCCTTCCAGATAGAACGCGGCCCGGCGCAAGATCGCCGGGTCAGCATGAAACTTACCGAGGGCACGGCGACCGGTGCCCCCGAGGAGGCCCGATCCGTGCCGGGTGCTGTGGATGGTGTCCAGTCGCGGCGGTGCTGGCTTCGCCTCACCGCGACTGGATGACGGGTCGAGGCGACCTCAGGTGGACGCCCGGAGGAAGCCCGGACAATACCCCCTATTGTCCGCCTTTCTGGACAAAAGACCGGACGAAGTCCTCGGCGTTCTCCTCGAGCACCTCGTCGATCTCGTCGAGGATCGAGTCGACATCCTCGTCGATCTGGTCCTTGCGCTCCTGGGTCGCCTCGTCTGGCTGGACTTCGGTGACGTCCTCTTCGTCGGAGGACTTTCGGGTCGTCCTGTGCTGCTGTCCGCCACTGTCTGGTGCCATGGTGACCACACCCTCCCCGAGCCGCTCCCACACCGGGCCGCGGTCGTCTGCCTACTAGGACCCTACAAGCGCATACCGACGTCAGGCAGGTACCCGGTGGACACAGATCGATACCCCTTGCCCGGATCCTGCCAGGCGTACGGGCAGATGCGCCGATGGAAGCGGAAACAGCCTGGCCGCCGGGTGGCTTCGACCCGCCGGTACTAGCCGCCGGTGATCGCCTTGACCAGATCCTCGGCCGTACGGCAACGGTCGAGCAGGTCACCTACATGGGCCTTCGTGCCACGCAACGGCTCCAGGGTGGGTACCCGCTGCAGTGACTCGTGGTCGGGCAGGTCGAAGATCACCGAGTCCCACGATGCGGCCGCTACGTGCTCGGCGTACTGCCCGAGGCAACGTCCGCGGAAATAGGCCCGGGTGTCCTCCGGAGGGTCCTGCACCGCTGCCACGATGTCGGCCTCGGTCAGGAGTCGTTCCATCCGTCCGCGCTCGACGAACCGGGGGTAGAGGCCGCGCTCGGGGCGGAGGTCGGCGTACTGCAGGTCGACCAGTTGGAGCTTGGGGTGGCTCCAGTCCAGGCCGTCGCGCTCGCGGTACTGCTGCAGGACCGACAGCTTGGCCACCCAGTCGAGCTCCCGGTCAAGCGTCATCGGGTCGGTCTCCAGCCGGGTGAGTACCGACTCCCACCGGTCGAGCACGTCGCGGGTCTGCGGATCGGTGTCGGCACCGGTGCGGTCCTCGACGTACTTGCGGGCGTTCTCGAGATACTCCATCTGCAGTTGGATCGCGGTGAGCTTGCGTCCGCTCTTCATGGTCAGCAGGTGCTTGAGGCTCGGGTCGTGGGAGACCTCGTGCAGCGAGGTGACCGGGTGCTCGAGGGTGAGGTCGACGGTGAGGAAGTCGTCCTCGATCATCGACAGCACCAGAGCGGTCGTGCCGGCCTTGAGGTACGTGGCGATCTCGGAGAGATTGGCATCGCCGATGATGACGTGGAGCCGGCGGTACTTGTCGGCGTCGGCATGGGGCTCGTCGCGGGTGTTGATGATCGGCCGCTTGAGGGTTGTCTCGAGACCGACCTCGACCTCGAAGAAGTCGGCGCGCTGGCTCAGCTGGAAGCCGTGCCTGCTGCCGTCCTGGCCGAGGCCGACCCGGCCGGCGCCACACACGACCTGCCGGGTGACGAAGAACGGTGTCAGGTTGCGCACGATGTCTGCGAACGCCGTGGATCGCGACATCAGATAGTTTTCGTGGCAGCCGTAGGACGCGCCCTTGTTGTCGGTGTTGTTCTTGTACAACAGGATCGTGGTCGACAGCGGCGGCTCGGTCGCCCGGCGGGAGGCCTCGAGCATGACCCGCTCCCCCGCCTTGTCCCACAGAACGAGATCGCGGGGGTTGGTCACCTCAGGCGAGGAATACTCCGGGTGCGCGTGGTCGACATAAAGACGGGCGCCGTTGGTGAGGATCGCGTTGGCGAGGCCGACCTCCTCGTCGGTGAGCGAGCCCTCGTCGGCCAGTTCGCGCGCCAAGTCGAAGCCGCGCGCGTCGCGGAGCGGGTTCTCCTCCTCGAAGTCCCAACGCGCCCGCCGGGACCGGATGACCTTGCCGGCGTAGGCGTTGACCACCTGTGACGACGAGAGCATCGGGTTGACGGTGGGCTGGCCAGCGACCGAGATGCCGTATTCGGTCTCGATGCCCATAACCCGGTGCACGCTCATGTGTCGAGGCTACCCGGCCACAGTGCGCGACCACCGGCGCATCCGTACGCCGACTGAAGATCGCGTCCGGTCGTTACCAGGCCCGGGACACTACTGCTGGCACTTCGCCGAATCCGAGGGGTCGGTGACGGACCGAACCGCAGAAACACGTCGGGCCCGTGAGAACGCCGTGACGCGTCCGCACAGGCCCGACGAAAGGTTCGCCAGAGACCGATCTACAGATACTGGCCCGTGTTGGCGACCGTGTCGATCGAACGACCGGCCTCGGATCCTTCCTTGCCCTGGATGAGGGTACGGATGAAGACGATCCGCTCGCCCTTCTTGCCCGAGATCCGCGCCCAGTCGTCTGGGTTGGTGGTGTTGGGCAGGTCCTCGTTCTCCTTGAACTCGTCGACGCAGGCCTGCAGGAGGTGCTGGATCCGGATCCCCTTCTGCTGCAGCTCGAGGAAGTCCTTGATCGCCATCTTCTTGGCCCGGTTGACGATGTTCTCGATCATGGCGCCGGAGTTGAAGTCCTTGAAGTACAGGACCTCCTTGTCGCCGTTCGCGTAGGTGACCTCGAGGAACCGGTTGTCCTCGAGTTCTGCATACATCCTTTCGACGGCACGCTGGATCATGCCCTGGGTGCAGGCCGCCGGGTTGCCACCGAACTCCCCCACGTCGTCGGGGTGCAACGGCAGCCCTGGCGTGAGGTACTTGGCGAAGATGTCGCGCGCGGCCTCTGCGTCCGGGCGCTCGATCTTGATCTTGACGTCGAGCCGGCCCGGCCGCAGGATCGCCGGGTCGATCATGTCCTCGCGGTTGGAGGCGCCGATGACGATGACGTTCTCCAGCCCTTCGACACCGTCGATCTCGCTCAGCAGCTGCGGGACGATGGTGTTCTCCACATCGGAGCTCACACCGGAACCGCGGGTGCGGAACAGCGAGTCCATCTCGTCGAAGAACACGATCACCGGCGTGCCCTCGCTGGCCTTCTCCCGCGCCCGTTGGAACACGAGGCGGATGTGCCGCTCGGTCTCACCGACGTACTTGTTGAGCAGCTCGGGGCCCTTGATGTTGAGGAAGTAGCTCTTGCCCTCGGTCTTGGCGTCACGGACGGCCACCTGCTTGGCGAGCGAGTTGGCCACCGCCTTCGCGATGAGGGTCTTGCCGCATCCTGGCGGGCCGTAGAGCAGCACGCCCTTGGGTGCCTTGAGCTCGTGCTCCTTGAACAGGTCGGCATGGAGGTACGGAAGCTCGACGGCATCGCGGATCTGCTCGATCTGGCCGCGGAGTCCGCCGATGTCTTCGTACTGGATGTCGGGGACCTCTTCGAGGATCAGCTCCTCGACCTCGGTCTTGGGGATGCGCTCGTAGACGTATCCGGAACGCGGCTCGAACAACAGCGAGTCGCCGGCCCGGATGGGGGTGTCGCGCAGCGGCTCGGCGAGCCGGGCGATGCGTTCGTCGTCGGTGTGACCGATGACGAGGGCGCGTTCGCCGTCCTCGAGCAGCTCCTTGAGCATGACGACCTCGCCGACCTGCTCGTAGCTGAGCGCGCGGACGACGTTGAACGACTCGTTGAGCATGACCTCCTGGCCGGGGCGCAGCTTGTCGAGGTCGATGCTGGGGCTCACGGTGACGCGGAGCTTCCGGCCACCGGTGTAGACGTCGACACTGTCGTCGTCGTTGGGGCTGATGAAGATCCCGAAGCTCGCGGGCGGCTGGGCGAGCCGGTCGACTTCTTCCTTCAGCGTGACGATCTGTTCCCGGGCCTCGCGAAGCGTCGCGGCCAGACGTTCGTTCTGGGCCGTGACGTTGGCGAGCATGGCTTGGGCCTCGGCGAGCCGCTGCTCCAGCTGGCGGCTCTCCCTCGGCTGCTCCGCGAGGCGACGCCGAAGGGCGGCAACCTCCTCCTCGAGGTAGGTAATCTGGCTGGCGAGCTCGTCCGGCGAGCGCGCCGCACGTCGGTCATCGTGTGCAGGCACGTCCCTCACCTCCCCAGTCCGGTGGCCATGGGCGTCCATGGTCCAAGTCTCGCCGGTGGTTCAACGCCGAACCACCGCGCCGACTTCATTGACCCTATATCCGGGGTGCCGACAGGTCATGCCCGTCGGGGTCTAGGTCATGATCCGATGGCGAATTGTGGCCGTTCAGCGGGTGGCGAAACACCTCTGTCACATGCCCTATGGCCGTTTGCTCCCGGGATCCACCTCAGTGCTGGCGTCGGGACCTCCCGCGTCCTCACCGGGTCGATCCTCACCGACTCGATCCTCACCGACTCGATCCTCACCGACTCGATCCTCACCGGTGGGCCGGGGTCCGGCGTAGTCCTCACCGTACGCCCCTGGCGCGGGACGCCGCCTCCGGCGCGGAACGGTCACGCCGGGCGCGAGACGTCGCGTGGTCACCAGGAACCCGGTGTGCCCGATCATCCGGTGGTCAGGTCGGACGGAGAGCCCCTCGACATGCCAGGTACGCAGCAGAGTCTCGCTGGCGGACGGCTCGGTGAAGCCGCCATGGGCACGCGCAGTCTCCACCACACGGGCGAGCTGCGTCGTCGTCGCGACGTAGCAACACAACACACCACCGGGCCGGAGCGTGCCAGCCGCCCACGTGAGGCACTCCCACGGGGCTACCAGGTCCAGGACGATCCGGTCGGCGGGAGGGGTGGTCGGCGCGTCCACGACGTCGCCGACGGTGAGGTCCCAGGTGGCTTGCGGCCCGCCCAGGAACCGTTCGACGTTGCGGCGGGCGATCGCGGCGAAATCCTCCCGACGTTCGTACGACGAAACTCGCCCGTCCGGACCCACCGCCCGCAGTAGTGCGCAGGTGAGGGCACCCGAACCCGCTCCGGCCTCGATGACGCGGGCGCCTGGGAAGATGTCGGCCTGTATCAGGATCTGTGCGGCGTCCTTGGGATAGACGACTGTCGCGCCGCGGGGCATGGAGAGTACGTAGTCGGCAAGTAGGGGACGCAGCGCGAGGTAGGGCACGCCGCCGGTCGACTTCACGACGACCCCCTCGGGCTGGCCGATCAGCTCGTCCAGGGCAAGCCCTCCGCGGTGGGTGTGGAAGACCTTTCCGGGCTCCAGCGTCACGAGGTGGCGGCGACCCTTCTGGTCCTCCAGGCGCACCTGGTCGCCGGCCTCGAGGAGGCGGCCGGTGGAGGCATCCGGGTCAGGCACGGCGGCCGTCTCAGGGGCCTTCGGACGGGACGAGGTCTCTGGATCGGCAGGGTCGTTCGACGGCATGGCGGGCAAGCGTAGTCAGAGCTGTGCCGGTCTCAGGCGCGGGCCAGCGCGGCGTCGACGTCGGCGGTGGACAGGACGCCGTAGATGCCCCCGTCGGGCTCGACGAGGAGGTACTCGGTCGCGGGCATGCCACCCATGGCGCGGACCAGCTCCTCGCCGCGGAGTTCCACACTGAGCACCAGCGCGGGCTCGAGCCGACGGGCGACGTCACCGATCGAGATCCACGGCCGCCGGTGCTCGGGAGTGGCGAGAACGGCGGCTTCACTGACCAGTCCGGTCGGCTTGCCTTCGCTGTCGACCACGACGAGTGAACCCGCGTGCGAGTCCTGCGCCCGCCGGATCGCCTCCGACAGCGGCAGCTCGGACGGAACCGGGACGCCACGGCGGGCCAGATCCCGGGCATGCAGTGCGGGCAGCTTGCCGCGGATCCGCGCCGACATCAGTGCCTGGGTGGATCCGGCCCACAGGAACATCGCCAGGATGACGCTCCACACGATGGTCACCGGGTCCGGCCCTCCGCCGGCGCCCGCGAGGTAGATCCAGGGCAGGGCGAGGACGAGCACGGCGACGGCCCGCCCGGCCCAGCCGGCGACCTTGGTGCCCAGGTGCGGGCGCTTCGTCACGGCCCACACGCCGGCCCGCAGCATCCGGCCGCCGTCGAGCGGGAGGCCCGGCAGAAGGTTGAAGAGCCCCACGAGCAGGTTGGCCCAGGCCAGCTGGAAGAGCGCGAGCTCGAGCAACGGAGGCTCGGCCACCTGGGTCACGGCGAGCCCGAACGCACCGCCGAGAGCGAGGGAGGTCAACGGTCCCACCACGGCGACCGCGAACTCGCGCCATGGCGACTCAGGCTCCCGCTCGATCTCGGAAAGGCCACCGAGGAACTGCAGCGTGATCGCCCGGACGGGGAGGCCGAACCTCTTCGCGACGAGGACGTGGGCGATCTCGTGGACCAGCACCGACGCGTAGAGCAGGACGGCGAAGCCGAACGCGGCGACGAACGACCACTGGCCGAGGCCCGGCACCTGCTGGTCGATCCACGGACGGAAGAGGAACGCGATGAGCAGCGCGACGAAGACCCAGGAAACGTTGACATAGATGGGTACGCCGACGACCCGCGCGATCTGCAGCGCACCCGGGCGCCGCCGCGGCTCGCGGTCCTTGTCGCGCGAGCCCAGCTGCTGACTCACCATCGGCCCCCGTCCACTCCACCTGGTCGGCGCGTCCACGCCGGGTTGTCGGGATGTCCCGCGGCCCTCTTCCCTTCATCCTGCGCCATCGGCTGACTCATGCCTGCTCTCATCGGAAGGTCAAGGCGTTCGTTTCGCGAACGAGCAGGTCATGGCGGGATGTTCCCGGTGGTACGTTTCGCGCTGCTCGTACGGGCCACGCTATCGCTCCGGACGGCGAGCCGGCGGGGCGCATCCCGGGCGATGTCGATGGCCTGCCCTACGCTGAAGGACCATGATCGCAGGAGAGTCGAGCCCCGGACTGAGCACCGTCGCGGATACCTCGCCGAGTGTCGATACCGGCGCCGGTCCGCGCACCGACAGCGATCCGGACCCCTCGCCGCCCCCGCTCGGCGTTTTGTCCCCTTCGCGGGCGAGCGACTTCCTCACCTGCCCGCTGCGCTACCGGTTCCGGGTGATCGACCGGATCCCGGAGCGACCGAGCCCGGAGGCTGCCCGCGGCACCGTCGTCCATTCCGTGCTGGAGCGGTTGTTCGACCTGCCGGCGGAAAACCGCACGATCGAGCAGGCCAGCACCCTGGTCGAACCGCAGTGGTCCGCCCTTGTCGAGGCCGAACCCGACCTCGCTGAGCTCTTCGGGGGTCCCGACGGCGAGATGGTGCCCGATCGGCTCGACGAGTTCTTCACCGAGGCCCGTGGGCTGCTCGACCGCTACTTCACACTGGAGGACCCCACCCGCCTCGAACCCGTCGAGCGCGAGATGTACGTCGAGTGCCGGCTCGAGTCCGGACTCATGCTGCGCGGATACGTCGACCGGCTCGACGAGGCGCCCGATGGCGCGTTGCGGGTGGTCGACTACAAGACAGGCAAGGCACCGGGACCGGGTTACGAGCAGCGCGCGATGTTCCAGATGCGGTTCTATGCGCTGGTTTTGTGGCGGCTGCGCGGGGTCGTGCCCAGGCTGCTCCAGTTGGTCTATCTGGGCAGCGGCGACGTTCTCCGGTATGCGCCGGACGAGCACGACCTGCGTGCGACCGAGCGGAAGCTGGGGGCGTTGTGGGCGGCGATCGAGCGCGCTCGCACGACCGGCGAGTGGAAGCCGAGCCCCGGCCCACTCTGCAACTGGTGCGACCACAAGGTCCGCTGTCCCGCCTGGGGAGGCACCCTTCCCCCGCTCCCGTCCACCGATGACACCGCAACCGACGCCAACGGGTCCGAGGCCCCCTCACCCCATACCTCGCTGGTCGATCTCTGAGGGCGTGGCGGTCGATCCGCGGCTGATGGACACGGTGCGTCCACCCTCCGGTGGAGGGCAGCTGTACCGATCTCGGTAGATGGGAGGAGAGGACGGGCCGACCGGACCCTTACCCTCAAGACCGTGCAGTACCGCACCGGGGTCCTGGAGTGGATCCGGACTCACCCTCGCCACTTCGACGCGACCATCGCGGTCGTGCTTCTCGTGGCGAACCTCGCCGGCATGAGCAGCCGCGGCTATGCCGGCATGACCTTCCGCGAGCCGGATCTTGCAAGCTTCGTCCTCAATGTCCTGTGCGCGGCTCCGTTGGCCTTTCGCCGGCAGAGTCCGGTCCTGGTGGCGATCGTCTCGATCACGTCGTACATGGCGTTGGGATTCTTCGACTACAACTCGTTCGGCGGCTCGGTGGCGATGCCGATCGCGATCTACACCCTGGGTACGAGCGCCGCGACCGTCCCCGGGCTGGCGATCACTCTCGCCAGCGGGACTGCGTCGGTGGTCTATCTCGCGGTCAACCGCGAGCAGTTGGCAGCCGCCGGGGTCGAGCCGAACGTCTGGTACTTCGGATCCCAGTTCGTGATCACCACCGGGCTCTGGATCATCGGCCGGACTGTGCGAGCTCGCCGTCTCTATCTCAATGACCTCGAGGACCGTGCGGACCGGCTGGAACGTACGGCCACCGCGGAGCTCCGTGCGGCGCTCGCCGAGGAGCGGACCCGGATGGCGCGCGAGCTCCATGACGTCGTCGCGCATCACGTCAGCGTGATGACTGTCCAGGCCGCAGCCGCCCGTCGGATGATCGACCGATCGCCCGAACGCAGTGCCGAGGCGATGCTGGCCGTGGAGGAGACCGGCCGCGCCGCCCTCGTCGAGATGCGGCGCATCGTGGGCGCCTTGCGCAGCGTCGATGCCGATGAGGCCGCGGCGGGCGGCCAGCCCGACCTCACCCCGCAGTCGGGGGTTGCGGAGTTGGAACCGCTCGTGACTCGCGCCAAGGAGGCCGGGCTCGAGGTCGATCTCACCGTCGTCGGCGAGCCACGGCAGCTGCCGTCCGGTGTCGACCTCGCGATCTTCCGGGTGGTGCAGGAGTCCCTGACCAATACGCTCACCCATGCCGGGCCCACGCGTGCCGCGGTCCTCCTGCGCTATGAACCCGATGCGGTCGTGGTCGGGGTGACCGACGACGGTGTCAGGCGTCGGGGCGGGTCGGCGCGGGCGATACCGTCGGACCGGCCGGGACACGGCCTGGTGGGTATGCGCGAACGCGTCACCCTCAACGGAGGAACCCTGCGGACCGGGCCGCGTTCGGTCGGTGGCTTCGAAGTGCAGGCCCGACTTCCCCTGGAGGAGGCCAGCCAGTGAGCCTGCCGGAAGAACGCCGCCCTGACAGCCCGACACGGGTGTTGCTGGTCGACGACCAGCCGCTGCTACGCACCGGGTTCCGGATGATTCTCGAGTCCGAGCCCGACATCGCGGTTGTCGGCGAGGCGGGTGACGGGGAGAAGGGGGTCGACGAGGCCCGCGTTCTCCAGCCTGACGTCGTGTTGATGGACATTCGGATGCCGCGGATGGACGGCGTGGAAGCGACCCGGACCATCACCGGGGCTGATCGGGCGAGCCGGGTCAAGGTGCTGATACTCACGACGTTCGACCTCGACGAGTACATCGTCGAGGGGCTGCGTGCCGGCGCCTCGGGCTTCCTGCTCAAGGACGTCCCGCCGGAGGAACTGGTAGCGGCGATCCGGATCGTGGCGCGTGGCGACGCCGTGGTCGCACCTACGGTGACGCGTCGGTTGCTCGACAAGTTCGCGGAGAACGTCGCCCCGGGCGACAAGCAGTCCGAAGCCCTGCTGGAGCGACTGACCGACCGCGAGCAGGGGGTGCTCCGCCTCATGTCCCGGGGAATGTCGAACGCCGAGATCGCCCACGAGCTGTACGTCTCCGAGACCACGATCAAGACCCATGTCGGGAACGTGCTGGGCAAGCTCGGCCTCCGCGACCGGGTGCAGGCCGTGGTCTTCGCGTACGAAAGTGGCCTCATCCGTCCTGGCGCCCGGTAGGCCCGCTGGACCGCTCAGGTCGACGACGACCCGCCGATTCCACGCGCTCGAAGTCGCCGCTCAGACCCCGCTTCCCCGACCCAGTAAGGAACCACGCCATGACCACCCCGCACGCTTTCCCGCTGGAGCCCACCCCCATCCATGTGCCCGACGAGGTCCTCGATGACCTGCGCGCCCGTCTCGCACTGACCCGGCCACCGCTGGACGAGGGGAATGAGGACTGGTCCTACGGCGTACCGGACAAGTATCTCCGTGACCTGGTCGCCTACTGGCGGGGTGCCTACGACTGGCGAAAGGCCGAGTCCGCCATCAACGCCTACGAGCACTACCAGGTGAGCGTCGCCGGAGTCCCAGTGCACTTCATGCGCAAGCCTGGCCGCGGCCCTCGCCCGATCCCGTTGATCCTCACCCACGGCTGGCCGTGGACGTTCTGGCACTGGTCGAAGGTGATCGACCCGCTCGCCGACCCGGCCGCGTTCGGCGGTGACCCCGCCGACGCGTTCGACGTCATCGCGCCGTCCATGCCCGGCTTCGGTTTCCCGGGGCCGCTCACCGGCTTCTCGGACGTCAACTTCTGGAAGGTCTCCGACCTCTGGCACACCCTGATGACCGAGACCCTGGGATTTGAGAAGTACGCCGCGGGGGGCTGCGACATCGGCGGGATCGTCTCCAGCCAACTCGGCCACAAGTACGCCGACGAGCTGTACGGCATCCACATCGGTTCCGGGCTGCCGCTCGACTTCTTCACCGGCGCCCGCGCCTGGGACTTCGCCCGGAACCGGCCCCTCACCGACGACCAGCCCGCCGACGTCCGCGCCCGCATCATCGACCTGGACCGCCGCTTCGCGTCCCATCTCACCGTGCACATGCTGGACGGCGCCACCCTGGCCCACGCACTCAGCGACTCACCCGCCGGACTGCTCGCCTGGCTGCTGGAGCGTTGGAACGCCTGGAGCGACAACGGCGGCGACGTCGAGTCCGTCTTCACCAAAGACGACCTGCTCACCCACGCCACGATCTACTGGGTGAACAACTCCATCGCCACGTCGATGCGGTACTACGCCAACGCCAACCGCTATCCCTGGACCCCCGCCCACGACCGCGCCCCGGCTGTGGAGGCCCCGGTCGGCCTCACCTTCGTCACGTACGAGAACCCGCCCGGCATCCACACCGCCACCGAGCGCGTACGAGCATTCAAGACCGGCCCACAAGCCGATTGGTTCAACCACGTCAACGTCAACGCCCACGACCATGGCGGCCACTTCATCCCCTGGGAGAACCCCGACGCCTGGGTGAGCGACCTGCGCCGCACCTTTCACGGCCGCAGACCCTGAACGACCCTGCGGACTGTCTGGTTCGCCTTCGCCTCGGCTTCCCCCGACCTACTTTGCGGCTGGTGTCTGAGCTAGGACTCCCGGGCCGGCGCCGGGTGGCCGCGGCGGAGCACGGCGAGAACCACCAGCGGCGTGGTGGCGAGCAGCCCTGCGAGCACCGCGAGGACGGAGTAGCTGCCGCCGGCGAAGATCGCGCCAGCGGACAGGCTCGCGAAGGCCCCTGACCCCCACACGATGGCGTCGACGAGTCCCTGCAGTTGGGTCCGCACGTCCTCGGGCAGATCGCGACTCAGCAGCGCACTCCCGCCGACGAAACAGAGGTTCCAGCCGTACCCCAGCAGGAACAATGCGAGTGGGAGTCCGACCGTGTGTGACGTCGGCGCAGCGGTCGCCAGGGCGGCTGATGCGATGAGCACTCCCGCACCACAGGAGATCGTCATCCGGCCGCCGAGGCGGTCGGCGAGCCGGCCGGACAGCGGCGAGAGGGCGAACATCCCCACCAGATGGGCCGACAGGACCCAGCCGACCACGCCCAGGCCGTGTCCGTGTTCGTGGAGTTGCAGCGGGGTCATGGTCATCACCGCCACCATGGCGAGTTGCGCAGCCACCATCCCGCTCAGCGCGATCCTGACGGTCGGCAGCCGGAGCGCCCGGCCGATGCCGCGCTCGAAAAGCCGCGTTGCGCCCTGCGGTCGCTGCGGTCGCGACCGCGGAAGCATGAGATTGACCGCGGCGGCGACGCCGGTCGCCAGCATGGCCAGCAGATAGGTCCCCGTGTACGGCGGGAGTCCGGCCCGCTCGGAGAGGCCCGCGGCCGGAGCGATCATGCTCGGCCCCAGGACGGCACCGATCGTTCCGCCCCAGACGACCAGGCTCAGGACGAAGCCCTTTCGATCGGGTGGGTAGAAGTCCGCCGCGGCGTACCGGGAGAGTTGAGCGCTGCTGTTGCCGACACCGAGAAGAACGATGCCGACGGTGAGCAGCAGCACACCGCCACGGAGGACAGCGACCGTGGCGAGCGCCCCACCGAACGCGGCGAGGACATAGCCCAGGAGGACCCCGGCACGCCGGCCGCGGTTGCGCATCAGGGTCGCCGAGCCCAACGCACCGAGCGCGGTCCCCACCACGCCGGCGGCGGTGGGCACTCCGCTCCAGGCGCGACCAGCGATGTCCGACGCAATCAGCGTGGCGACGGCACTCGCCGGGACCAACGCGATGTTCATCAGCGCGACCCCGACGATCAGCGCCCCGGTCGCACGTCGGCGGGAACCGACCGTGATGACGGACGGAGCTGAGCTCTGGGTCTGGGCCATGGTCTCGAATGCTAACCAGGCCCACCCACACCGCTCAGCACCTCGTTGGCCGGTTCACGGGTGAGGACGGACGTCAGCAGCGTAGATCACCACCGGACCGCCCCTGCCTGACCGACGCCGCGCAGGATGCTCCTCCGGGATCAGTACAGGTGGCACGCCACGTCGACGTTGCCCGTCCGACGCAGGTGCGGGTCCTCGCCGGGGTGGAAGTCCACGGCCAGCGTGCCCTCATCCGCCTCGACCCGCGCGACGCCCCGCCACAGCGGCTCCTCCGGATCGTTCGCCCGAACGCGTTCCACCAGGGCCGTCAGGTCGGCCTGCCCACGACCCCGACCGGGGGTGAGACGCGCCCGATGCGCGGCGACCTCCAGGCTGTCGAGGTTGCCGATCGCCGCGCGCTCGGCGGTGTAGGTCTCCTCGTCGAGGTCCAGCCAGTGCTGTTCGAGCAGTGCCCGCAGGTCGCGGGTCTCCCAGCCACACTTCTCGAACGCCACCGGGCATCGCGGATGGAACGCACAACCGAGTGGCGGCGCCGCGGCGTCGGGGATCTCGCCCCGGGGAAGGTCGCGGGGGATGGACTGGCTCGGGTCAGGTTCGGGGACCGCGCGGAGTAGCGCCTTGGTGTAGGGATGTTTCGGATCGGCGAAGATCTCCTCGACCGCGCCGATCTCGACGATCCGGCCGAGATACATGATCGCCACCCGGTCACAGAAGAACTTCGCTGTCGCCAGGTCGTGGGTGATGTAGACGTAGGTGAGGTCGAGGTCCCGCTTGAGGTCGAGCATCAGCTCGAGAATCTTCGCGCGCACACTCATGTCCAGCATCGAGACCGGCTCGTCGGCGACGAGCAACTCGGGACCGAGGATGATGGCACGGGCCAGGACGGCTCGCTGCTTCTGACCACCAGACAGGTCGCTCGGGTACTTGTGGAGGAACCTCTCGACGGGTGCGAGCCCGACGCGTTCGAGAGCCTCGACCACCTTCGCCCGACGTTCGCTCCGGGACGCCGCGAGCCGGTGGATCTGCAGCGGGTGCCCCACCGCGGTCTCGATGTCCATGGAGGGGTTCAACGCCGCACTCGGGTCCTGGAACACCATCTGCAGCTGCCGCCGCATCGGGCGGAGCTGACGTTCGGACAACCTGCCGAGCTCACGGTCGCGGTAGTGGATCTCTCCCCCGGTGGGACGAACCAGCCCGAGTAGCGCTCGGCCGAGCGTCGTCTTACCGCTGCCGGACTCTCCCACCAGGCCGAGCACCTCGCCCTTGTGGAGTTGGAACGTCACACCGTCGACGGCCCTGACCACACCGGAGCCCGCGCCGACGAGCCGGCCGAGCGAGCTGCCCCGCAGGTCGTAGTGGACCTCGAGGTCGCGGACGTCGAGCATCGTCCCGCCGCCGGCCGGCGGAGCAGGCAGGCGAGGTGCGTCAGGCTTCGTCGGCAACGCTGATCTCCTCCCGCACCAGGGGTTGGGTCCCGCCGTCCGGCACCTTCTCGGCGGGTCCGTGCAGCCAGCACGCGACTCTCGAGCCCACCGGCGTCCGCACCTCCTCGGGCTCCTGGTCCCGGCACATCCGCATAGCGTCGGGGCAGCGCGGATGGAACCGGCAGCCCGTCGGTGGATCCACGCAGTCCGGCGGCGCACCGGGAATGTAGTGCAGTCCGGTCGTACGCAGGGAGATCGTCGAACGCAGGAGCTCCCGGGTGTAGGGATGCCGCGGCGTGGTGAACACCTCCCGGGCGTCACCCTCCTCGGCCAACTTGCCGGCGTACATCACGGCAACGCGGTCGCAGGCCTCGGCGACGATGCCGAGGTTGTGGGTGATGAGCAGCAGCGCGGTGTCGAAGTTGCGGCGCAGGTCGGCGAGGATTCCGATGATCTGTGCCTCGACGAGGACGTCGAGTGCGGTGGTCGGCTCGTCGGCGACCACGAAGGCCGGGCGCAGGACCAGTGCCAGGGCGATCATGATCCGTTGCCGCATCCCGCCGGAGAACTCGTGCGGGTAGGAGCGGTAACGCGTCGGCGGGATGCCCATCCGGCGCAGCGTGTCGATCGACCGCTTCCGGATCTCGTCGCGGCTGATCCGCGGGGCGTGGGTTCGCAGGGTCTCCTCGAAGTGCTCCGATATCCGCATCAGGGGATTCAGTCGGGTCAGCGGCTCCTGGAAGATCATGCCGAGCTCGGGCCCGCGCAGGCTTTCCAGCTCGCGACGTCCGGTCGTCAGCAGGTCCTGCCCGCGGAACCGGATCTCGCCGTCGCAGGCGGCACTCTCGGGGAGCAGGCCGAGCAGCGCCCGGCCGATCGTCGACTTGCCGCAGCCGGACTCGCCGACGAGCCCGAGCGTCTCCCCCGGCCGCAGGTCGAAGGACACTCCGTCGACGGCCCGCACCGGACCACGGTCCGTGCCGTACCACACCCGCATGTCGCGGACATCGAGCACGGGTTCGGCGCCACCACCTGTCGCCGTCACGCCGCGCCTCCCTTCCTCGCATCCGCATCGGAGGGCTCCACTTCCGCCCCGGCCGCCTGCCGCGGGGGCAGGACCACGGGAAGCAGGCGCCGGACGCGAAGCGTCGGGTTCAGAGTCTCGTTCAGCCCCTCGCCGACCAGGGTGAGTGCCATGACGAGTAGGACGATCGCCGTTCCCGGGAAGACCGCCGTCCACCAGATCCCCGACGTGGCGTCGTCGATGGCACGGTTGAGGTCATATCCCCACTCGGCGGCCTCCGTCGGTTGGATGCCGTAACCCAGGAATCCCAACGCGGCAAGGGTTCCCACCGCGTCCGCGGCATTGAGGGTCGCGATGACGGGAACGCTCTGCACGACGTTGGTGAACAGGTAGCGGGACATGATGACGTGCGGCGGCGCGCCCAGCGCCCGGGCCGCTTCCACGTAGGTCGCCTGCTTCGCACTCACCGTGCTGTTGCGTACGACCCGGAAGTACTGCGGGATGTAGACGGCCGTGATGGCGACGGCCGCGGTGGTCACTCCCCCGCCGAGCTTGTCCGCGAGCAGGAACGCCACGACGATCGCCAGCAGGAGGTAAGGGAAGCAGAACAGCGCGTCCATCACCAGGACGAGGATCCGGTCGAGCCAGCCGCCGACGAAACCGGACACCAGGCCGAGCACCACCCCGATGGCGATCGTCAACACCAGCGAGAGGACGACGACCTTCAGCTCCGTCCGGGCGCCCCACACGACGCGGGAGAACACGTCGAACGTCTGGACGCTCGTGCCGAACAAGTGCTCACCCGACGGCGCCTCCTGCTTGGGGAACCGTTCCCCGTCGGCGCCTGCCACCTGATCGAACCGGAACGGTGCGATCAGCGGCGCGAACACCGCCAGCACCACCATCAGGCCGGTGACGAAGGTCCCGGCGACCAACATGCCGCGGGCGATTCCCGCCGACTGGCGGTAGGGGGTCGCGATGACGAACGCGGTCCGGGACAGCAGGTTCCGCCGTCCACCGGAGTCACGTAGTGGCTCGCCTGCCTGCACGGTAGGGGTGATGGCCATCGGCTCAGTACCTCACCCTCGGGTCGATGAACGCGTTGACGACATCGATGACCACGCTGATCCCCACCACCAGCAAGGCGAAGACGGTCATGATGCCCTGGACGGCGACGTAGTCGCGGGCGTTGATGTAGCGGACCAGCTCCGAGCCGATCCCAGGCCAGCTGAACGTCGTCTCGGTGAGGATCGCCCCACCAAGCAGCAGCGCGACCTGCAGCCCGAGGACGGTGATGAAGGGCACCATCGCATTGCGGAACGCATGGTGGAGGACGACCCGCCGCTCCGCGATGCCACGTGCCCTCGCCGCCTCCACGTAGTCGTCGCGCAGCGTCTGCGCGACATTGACCCGGATCAGGCGTACGAAGACACCCATCAGCAGAAGTCCGAGCGTCACGGCCGGTAAGACGATGTGGAGGAGCCCGTCGACAAATGCCTCCGAGTCACCGGCCAGAGCCGCGTCGAGGAGGAAGATGTTCGTCACCGGTTCGATCGTCGCCTGTGCCAGCGGACCGGCCTGGCGCCCGGACGGCAACAACCCCAGCTTCCCCGTGAACACGATGATGGCGACGATCCCGACGAAGAACACCGGTGCGGCATAGGTGAGGATCCCGAAGAGGCGGATCACCACGTCCAGCCAGGAGTTCCGATAGCGGGCGGCCAGCAGGCCGAGCGGGATGCCGACCACGAGCGCGAAGAGTACGGCCGCGACGGTGAGGCTCAACGTGGCCGCGCCGTTGACCAGCAGGATGGTGCTGACGGCCCGGTTGTCGCTCACCGTCGTGCCGAAGTCGCCTTGCAGGACCTGGCTGATGTAGTCGGCGTACTGGACGATGAGCGGCCGGTCGTATCCGGCGGCCTCGCGACGGCGGGCAAGCTCCTCAGGAGGGAGGCGACCGCCCAACGCCGCCGAGATCGGGTCACCCGGCGCCACCCGCAACAGCAGGAACACCATCGTCAACAGCACCAGCACGTTGGGGATCACCAGGAGCAGGCGTACGACGAGGTAGTTCCGCAGGGAGCCCGATCGGGCCGCCATCGTCATGCCACCTTTCTCGTCAGCAGGAGCGATCTCGTCTGCTGTGGCCTCAGTTGCCCAGCACCGGGCACACCGAGGGCTCCATCACCGAAGTGCCGAGACACGTGGTGACGGAGCCCAGGGTGAGCCGACTACTCGGCCTTGCTCGTGTCGACCAGCCAGAACCGGAAGGTGTAGAGCGGGTCGAACGTGTCCTCGACACCGGTGACACCGTCACGGACAGCGGCGATCATGCTGTCCTGCCAGAGCGGGATCACCGGTGCGTCCTCGGCGGCGATGGTCTGCAGTTCCTTGAACAGCGCCTCGCGTTCGGTCTGGTCGGCGGTGGACTTCTCCTGTGTCAGCAGGTCGTCCACCTTCGGGTTGGAGTAGCCGTAGCCGTCGCCGATGAAGTTCTCCGTGGCGTAGAACGGCGAGAGGTAGTTGTCGGTGTCAGGGAAGTCCGGGTACCAGCCCAGCTGCCAGCCGTCGTAGGCGCCGGCGGCGTAGTCGGTCTTGTACTGCTCCCAGGCCGCCGACTTCAGCGAGATCTCGAACAGTCCGCCGGCTTCGAGCTGTCGCTCGATCTCGGAGAACATGTCCGCCGATGCCTCGCCGTAGTGGTCCGGGCTGTACCACAGCGTCGCCTTGACCGGAGTCGTCGCACCGGCGTCCTCGAGCAGGCTCTTGGCCTTGGCGGCATCGGGCTCCTCGCCGAACGAGGTCTTGAACGCCTCGTCGTGTCCGGGCAGCCCCTCGGGGACCATCGTGTAGAGCGGGGTCACAGTGTCGTTGTAGACCTGCGTGGCGATGGTCTGCCGGTCGAGCAGGGCCGCGGCCGCCTGGCGTACTTCCTTCTTGGCGAACGGGCCCTTCTTGGTGTTGAAGGTGAGGTACTGGATTCCCGTGCCGTCGCCCTTCACGACACTGACGCCCTTGTCGGCGCCGTTGGTCTCCAGGTCCTTCAGCAGGGTCGGGGCGAGTGACCGGTAGGCCACCTGCACCTCATTACTCTCGACCGCGCTCTTGAGGCTCGCTTCGTCCTTGTAGATCTGGACGAGGACCTTGCCGTTGGCGAGCTTCTTGTCGCCGGAGTAGTTCTCGTTGGGTTCGAGGACGATCTGCTGCGAGGGGTCGAACTTCGTGACCTTGTAGACGCCCGAGCCGATGATGGTGTCGTTGCCCATCTCCTGCAGCTTGTCGCCGGGGTACTTCTCGTCCGGCACGATCGACGCGGCGCCGGTGGTCAGCCGGAACGGCCAGGTGGAGTCGGCGAACTTGAGGTGGAACACCACGGTCTGCGGGTCCTTGACCTCGGTCGAGTCGAGCTGGTCGGCGAAGATGCTCGACGGGCCGTTGGGATCGGCGATCTTCAGCATCCGGTCGAAGGTGAACTTCACGTCCTCGGCGGTCAGTGGGCTGCCATCGGAGAAGGTGAGGTCCTTCTTCAGCGTGCAGGTGTAGGTCTTCGGATCACTGAAGTCGCATTTCTGCGCCGCGTCCGGCTCTGGTGTCGTCCCGCCCGGAGGAATGGACAGGAGGGTTTGCGCGGTGTTGTAGAGGATTTCCCAACCCGGGTTGTCGTACGAACCCGCCGGGTCGACCGTGCCGAAGGCATCGGTTGTCCCAAACACCAAGGGGGCTTTGTCTTCGGCCGACTCGCTGCCTGAATCGGTGCCCCCGTCGTCGCCACCACCACACGCGGCAAGGGCGAGCAGCAGGGTGCTGCCCGCCGCCAGCGCCTTGACCCTACGGCTGGTGCTTGGTCGCATATTCCACCTCAGTCGTCAACGGATTGGCCGGGTTGCGGTCCGCCCCGCACGATAGCTGTACGTGGCCGGGACCGGAATGTCCGGACCGTGCGGGCAGAGTCGCAATTGGGCAACGAATCGCGGCGGACCGCTGCCGAGGGCCGCCATCCTGCGCAACGGCTCCGCAGCGCAGTCGTGTAGTCGCTGACCGCTATCGGTTGGTGCTGAGGGCGCGGACGACCAGCTCCACCAGCTGCCGCACCCTGGACTGCCTGACGACCGCCGCGGCGGACTCCCGCTCGATGCCGGTCACGGCGTCGAGGAGGATGACCGCCACGTCATGTGCGGTGATCCCCACCCCGTCGAAGTCGAGCCCCTCGGTCGCCGTGGCGAGCAACTCCTCCACGATCGCGACCAACCGCAGGTGGAACGACGCCATGAGGTCGCCGGCCACGCTCGCGGTCTCCGCCAGCAGCTCACGGTGGGCCTCGTCGTCCCCGCCGAGCTGGCCGACCAGGTCGAGCCGCACCATGAGGATGGCTGACAACCGCTCGCCCACCGGGGCGGCCGACCCGCGGGCGCGCTCGGCACCGGTGAGGGCGGAATCGAGCAGGCGTACGCCCATCGCCCGGAAGACCTCCTCCTTGCCGGTGAAGTACTGGTACAACGCAGGACGGGACAACCGTGCCGTCCGGGCGATCGTGTCCATGGACGTACGCCGATAGCCGTAGCGGGCGAAGCAGCGGAGAGCGGAGTCGAGGATCTGCTCCCGTCGGGCGGTGGCGACAGAGCCGTGGGGCGCGGACACAGCTGACAATCCTGGCACAAAGTGTCAGCTTGTTGCATCAGGGCTCAGGTGTTGAAGTAGTTGGCCTCAGGGTGGTGGACGACGATCGCGTCGGTCGACTGCTCGGGATCGAGTTGGAACTCCTCCGACAAGCTGACGCCGATCCGCACCGGCCCGAGCAGGTCGACGATCTTCGCTCGGTCCTCCAGATCCGGACACGCGCCGTAGCCAAGGGAGAAGCGCGCCCCCCGATAGCCGAGCTTGTGGATCATCTCCTGCACGTCGTCGCGCTTGTCCTCCTCGGCGTAGCCGAGTTCGCTCCGGATCCGCGCGTGCCAGTACTCCGCCAGGGCCTCGGCGAGCTGCACGGACAGCCCATGCAACTCGAGGTACTCGCGGTAGTGGTTGGCCTCGAACAGCTTCGCCGTCTCCTCGCTGATCCGCGAGCCGATGGTCACCACGGTGAAGCCGACGACGTCCCGCTCTCCCGACTCCTCCGGACGGAAGTAGTCCGCCAGGCACAGGTGCCGGTCCCTGCGCTGCCGCGGAAAGGTGAACCGGCAACGCTCGGACCCGTCGTCGTCGAAGACCACCAGGTCGTCACCCTTGCTCGCGCAGGGGTAGTAGCCGTAGACGACCGCCGCCTCGAGCAGGTTGTCGGTCTGGACGCGGTCCAGCAGGGCGCGCATCCGGGGACGACCTTCGGTCTCCACCAGTTCGTCGTAGGACAGGCCATCCTTGCCACGGCCGGGCTTGAGGCCCCACTGGCCGAGGAAGAGGGCACGTTCGTCGATCATCGAGGCGTAGTCGGCGAGCGGGATGCCCTTCACCACCCGGTCCCCCCAGAACGGCGGAACCGGCACCGGGTTGCTCACCGAGACATCGGAGCGGGCCGGCATCTCCTCTGGCGGCGTCTCCTTCAACTGCCCGCTCCTGACCCGTCGCTGCCGAAGGGCCGGGAGAGCCGCGCCGGGGACGCCGCGCTTGACGCCCATCACGGCGTCCATCAGGCGCAGCCCTTCGAAGGCGTCGCGGGCATAGCGGACCTCACCGTCGTACATGCCGGCGAGGTCCTCCTCGACGTAGGCCCGGGTCAGCGCGGCACCACCCAGCAGCACCGGCCAGTCGTCACCCCTACCCCGAGTGTTGATCTCCTGGAGGTTCTCCTTCATGATCACCGTGCTCTTCACGAGCAGGCCGGACATCCCGATCGCGTCCGCGCGGTGTTCCTCCGCGGCGTCGAGGATGTGGTTGATCGGCTGCTTGATACCGAGGTTGACCACGGTGTAGCCGTTGTTGGTGAGGATGATGTCGACGAGGTTCTTGCCGATGTCATGGACATCACCCTTGACGGTGGCGAGCACGATAGTGCCCTTGCCTTCGTCGTCGGTCTTCTCCATGTGGGGTTCGAGAAACGCGACAGCTGCCTTCATGACCTCTGCCGACTGGAGGACGAACGGCAGCTGCATCTCGCCCTTGCCGAACAGCTCGCCGACGACCTTCATGCCGGCGAGCAACTCGTCGTTGACGATCTCCAGGGCGGCGCGACCACTGTCAAGTGCGGCTTGCAGGTCGTCTTCGAGGCCGTTCGCCTCACCGTCGATGATGCGCCGCTGCAGCCGTTCGCCGAGCGGCAGGGAGGCGAGTTCCTCGGCCCGGCTCGCCTTGGCGTCCGACGCCTTCACGCCGGAGAAGAGCTCCAGCAGCTTCTGCAGTGGGTCGTAACCCTCGGAGCGCTTGTCGTAGACGAGGTCGAGAGCGACCTGACGTTGCTCTTCAGGGATCCGGGAGATGGGAAGGATCTTGCTCGCGTGCACGATCGCGGAGTCGAGCCCGGCCTTCACACACTCGTGCAGGAAGACCGAGTTGAGCACCTGGCGAGCCGCGGCGTTGAGTCCGAACGAGATGTTGGACAGGCCGAGCACGGTCTGCACGTCAGGGTGCGCCTCCTTCAGCCGACGGATCGCCTCTATGGTCTCGATGCCGTCCTTGCGACTGTCCTCCTGCCCGGTGGCCAGGGTGAACGTCAGGCAGTCGACGAGGATGTCACTCTCGGCCATCCCCCACTTCTGCGTGAGTGTCTCGATCAGCCGCTCGGCGATGGCGAGCTTCGTGTCCGCCGTGCGGGCCTGTCCCTCCTCGTCGATCGTCAGGGCCACGACGGCGGCACCGTGCTCCCGCACCAGCGGCATGACCTGCGCGAACCGGCTCTCCGGGCCCTCACCGTCTTCGAAGTTGACCGAGTTGATCGCGCAGCGGCCGCCGAACATCTCCAGGCCGGCCTCGATCACCGCGGGCTCGGTGGAGTCGAGCATGATCGGCAGGGTCGACGCCGTGGCGAGCCGCGCTCCGGCCTGGCGCATGTCGGCCACGCCGTCGCGTCCCACGTAGTCGACGCAGAGGTCGAGCACGTGGGAACCGTCGCGGATCTGTGCCCGGGCGATGTCGACACAGTCGTCCCAGCGGCCGTCGATCATCGCCTCGCGGAACGCCTTGCTGCCGTTGGCGTTCGTACGTTCACCGATCGCGAGGTAGGACGTGTCCTGGCTGAACGGCACGTGCTGGTAGAGGCTCGACATCCCCGGCTCGGACCGTGGTTCGCGAGACGTCACCGCTCTTCCTCGGACCCGCTCGACGAGCTGGCGGATGTGCTCCGGCGTCGTACCGCAGCAGCCGCCCACGAGGGCCAGTCCGTAGTCCTTCGTGAACTGTTCGTGGGCGTCGGCGAGTTCGGGCGCCGTCAGCGGGTACGCCGCACCGTCGGCGGTGAGCTCGGGTAGTCCGGCGTTGGGCATGCAGGACAAGGGAGTCCGGGCGTGTTGGGCGAGGTAGCGCAGGTGCTCGCTCATCTCCGCCGGCCCGGTCGCACAGTTGAGGCCGATCACGTCGATGCCCAGCGGTTCCAACGCGGTCAGGGCCGCGCCGATCTCGGAGCCGAGGAGCATGGCGCCGGTCGTCTCGACGGTCACCGAGACGATGATCGGTACGTCGACCGCTTCGTCGGCACGAGCGGAGGCCGCCGCGATGGCCCGCTTCGCACCAAGGATCGCCGCCTTGGCCTGCAGGAGGTCCTGGCACGTCTCCACGATCAACGCGTCGGCACCGCCGTCGATCAGGCCGGCGGCGTTCTGCTGGTAGGCGTCACGCAGCGTGGCGAACGCCACATGCCCCAGGCTCGGGAGCTTGGTGCCGGGTCCGAGCGAGCCGAGCACCCACCGGGGGTACTCCGGCGTCGCGTGTGCGTCCGCTGACTCCCGGGCCAGCCGGGCGCCGGCCTGGGAAAGTTCGTACGTACGGTGCGGGATGTCGTATTCGTTCAGAGCGGCGAAGTTGGCACCGAACGTGTTGGTCTCCACACAGTCAGCACCTGCAGAGAAGTACGCGTCATGGACGGATCGGACGATGTCGGGTCGGGTGACGTTCAGGATCTCGTTGCAGCCCTCGAGCCCTTCGAAGTCGTCCAGGGTGGGCTCATGGGCCTGCAACATCGTGCCCATCGCGCCATCCGCCACAAGGACGCGTTCTGCGAGCGCCAGGCGGAAAGGGCGGATACTGCGGGCGGTGCCGGTCACCAGGAAGCTCCTCGGGGTGCGGGGACGAAAATCTTCAGCGCACCCAGCGGGTCCACCTTCTGGACCGCTCTCTTGCGCTCCGAGACGAGTGTCCAGTTCCGGGTACGGCAGGTTGCGGCCGGCGGCACAGGGCGTACACGTAGGCTTGCGGAGGTGGCACGCGGTCGAGCGGGCGAGGGCGCCCGGCGCGGAGGAGGACGATCTACGTGACCGAGCTCGAAGGCTCGCTCCAGCTGCAGGATCCTGTCTTGCTCGCCGCCTTCGAGGGATGGAACGACGCCGCCGACGCCGCGAGTGCCACCCTCGACCATCTCGCGAGGGTGTGGAAGGCACGGACCATCGCCACGCTCGACGCCGACGACTACTACGACTTCCAGGTCAACCGGCCGACGGTCCACCTCGACAACGGCGTACGCACCATCACCTGGCCGACCACGCGCGTCCTCGTGGCCACGCCGCCTGACGCGCCGCGTGACCTGGTCCTCGTCCGCGGTATCGAGCCGAACATGCGGTGGCGGCAGTTCTGCGACGAGATCCTGGCAGTCGCGGACACGGTGGGGGTCGAGATGTGTGTCCTCCTCGGCGCTCTGCTGGCCGACAGCCCGCACACCCGCCCCATTCCGGTCACCGCCAGCGCCACCGATCCCGAGTTGGCCGACGCGCTTGGGCTCACGATCTCGAAGTACGAGGGTCCGACCGGCGTCCTTGGCGTCCTCCAGGACGGTTGCCTGCGTGCGTCCATGCCGGCGGTGTCGTTCTGGGCAGCGGTACCGCACTATGTCGCACAGCCACCGTGCCCCAAGGCGACGCTTGCCCTCCTGCGCAAGGTGGAGGACCTCCTCGACGTGGCGGTGCCCCTCGGTGACCTGCCCGAAGATGCCCGGGCGTGGGAACGCGGAGTCGACGACCTCGCCCGTGATGACACCGAGGTGTCGGAGTACGTCCGCTCGTTGGAGCAGGCCCGCGACGCCGCCGACCTGCCGGAGGCCACCGGCGAGGCGATCGCCAAGGAGTTCGAACGGTACCTGCGCCGCCGCCCCGAACGCGGCGCCGAGTAGGCCCGGATCCACGGCACAGGCCGGATCCGCAGCCCACTCCGCGGACACGCAGGTACGCCGGTCCCGCCGGGCTCGCCGGGCTCGCCGGGCTCGGGTCAGAGCCGCACGCCCAGAAGGGCATCCACAGCGTCCCGGACGAGATCCGGCGCCCCGGTGTCAGGGCCGGCGTCGGCCAGGGTGGCGTCGGCCCACGCGTCGACCACGGCGAGAGCGGCCGGCGCGTCAAGGTCGGCCGCCAACGCCTCGCGGAGCCCATCCACCACCTTGCCGGCGTCGGCGCCGCTCGCCCGGTCCACCGCGGTCCGCCACCGGTCGAGGCGTTGCTCGGCCGCGCTCAGTCCCTCGGGAGTCCACTCCCAGTCGTCGCGGTAGTGGTGGGACAGAACGGTGAGCCGGATCGCCATCGGGTCGACGCCTTCGGCCCGCAGCCGCGAGGAGAACACGAGGTTTCCCTTGGACTTCGACATCTTCTCGCCGTCGAGCCCGACCATGCCCTGGTAGGCGTACACCTGGGCGAAGGGCACACGGCCCGTGAGCACCTGGGCCTCAGAGGCGCACATCTCATGGTGCGGGAAGATCAGGTCGGAGCCACCGCCCTGGACGTCGAAGCCCGTCCCCAGGTGCTCCAGCGCGATGGCCGCGCATTCGACGTGCCAGCCCGGTCGCCCGCGGCCCAGACCGGAGTCCCACGCCGGTTCGCCCGGGCGTTCGTGGCGCCAGAGCAGGCAGTCGAGAGGATCACGCTTGCCGGGCCGATCCGGATCGCCACCCCGCTCGGCCGAGAGCGAACGCATCTCCTCGCGCGAAAGGTGCGACACCTGACCGAACCTCGGGTCGGCGCCCACCTCGAAGTAGAGGTCTCCGTCCACGTCGTAGGCCACGCCACTGTCCCGCAGCCGTTCGACGGTGGCCGCCACGAGAGGGATCGACTCCACCGCGCCGACGAACTCCGCCGGCGGGATCACCCGGAGCGCCGTCAGGTCCTCGCGGAACAGGTCCGTCTGCCGGGCGGCAAGGTCCCGCCAGTCCTCGCCGGTCTGTTCCGCACGTTCGAGCAGGGGATCGTCGATGTCGGTGACGTTCTGGACGTATCTGACCGTGAGACCCGCGTCGCGCCAGGCCCGCCCCAGCAGGTCGAACGCGACGTAGGTGGCGGTGTGACCGACGTGGGTGGAGTCGTACGGCGTGATGCCGCAGACGTACATCCGCGCTCGGTCGCCGCTGGCGCTGATCCGCCGCTCGCCGCTCCCCTGGTCGTGGAGGAGCGGAATCTGACCCGCTCCAGGTAGTCGACGCACCTCCGGCGCGGCCCAGGCCTTCATGAGATCCGAGCCTAGCGGTCGCTGCCAAGTCGGCTCAGAACACCGGCCAGGGGACGGACGGCCACCCGTCGCCGGGTTGGGGCAGGCGACCCTGCCGGTGCAGCCGGGCCAGCCGGGCCCGAAGGGCGGCGATCTCGTGGGCCTCCAGGAGCTCTGACAGGGAGCGACCCACCTGCCCGTCGAGTTCGCAGCCGAGGCGTTCGAGAACGTCGAGATCGGCCTGAGGCAGTGGCTCGCCCGCCCACCCCCACAGCACCGTGCGCAGCTTGTCGTCCTCGTGGAAACACAGACCGTGGTCGATACCGAACACGTGCCCGTCCTCGGCCAGCAGGACGTGCCCGCCCTTGCGGTCGGCGTTGTTGACGATCGTGTCGACGATCGCGATCCGCCGGAGCTGGTCGTGGTCGGCGTGGATGAGGAGTACTTCGTCGCCGTCGCCGTCGTACGCCTCCAGCACCGTCCTCCAGCCGTCGGGGACCGCTCCGCGGGGGACGATGTCGACCACGCCATGGTCAGGGTCGTGCTCGATCCACAGCTGGCACATGCCCTCGCCGAACGGCCCGTCCCGCAGCACGGTGGGTGGCACGAGGTCCCAGCCGGAGGCGGCCGAGAAGAGGTAGGTCGCCACCTCGCGGCGCGCCAGGCTGCCGTGGGCGAAATCCCAGAGCGGACGCTCACCACGGACAGGTTTGTAGACCCCCGCGACCGTGACGCCGTCAAGGCTGATCGAGCAGTAGAACGTCGCATTGGACGCCGACACCAGCCGACCCTCGACCTCGATCCGGCCACGACGAAGCAACTGGAGGGTGTCGGTGCTCTCTGGCAGGAGGTCCACGTCGGTCAGTCCGGATCCGGTCCGCGTTTCAGGCCGAACGCCGGAAGCCGTTGAGCCGCGGGCACAGATGGCCCTCGGGGTCGAGCGGGTTGCCGCAGAACGGGCACGGCGGCCGGCCCTGCGACACCACGGCCATCGCCCGCTGGACGAACGCCCGAGCCTGCGCACCGGTGATGCGTACGACAAGGGTCTCGGGGCCTTCGGCCTCCGGCTCCTCGTCGACCGGGGGCGGCGGGTCGGCCTCCTCCTCGGTCACTTCGTACGCCTCGATGATGACGCGTTCCTGCTCGCTGTCCCAGGCCAGACGCAGGGTGCCCACCCGGAACTCCTCGACGATCGGTTGCTCCAACGGCTCGTCATCAGACAGCTCCTGCGGGGCGACCGCCGGGATGACGGCGCTGCCACCGGTGAGGCGCAGGACCTCGTCCAGCATCGCGTCGACGCGCTCGGCGAGGACGGTGACCTGTTCCTTCTCCACCGCGACGGTGGTGAGGAGGTCCTCCGAACGCGCCTGCAGGAAGAAGGTCCGTTGGCCGGGCTGTCCGACGGTGCCGGCGACGAACCGATGAGGAGCGTCGTGAAGGTGAACGACACGGGCCATACCTAGAAACCCTACGCGGTTCGTGTGTCGACCGTGTTCAGGGTCTACGCAGTCGAGTCAGCGGCCACGCCGTTGCCCGAAATCGCGGGCGTCCGCCCGTCAGCTGCCGCCACTTCCCGCGCCACCACCGACGGCCGCGTCGCTGTCGCCCGCCCCGCGTCGGGAGCGACGCCGGCGACGACGCGGAGGCACCAGTGCGGCAAGGTCACTTCCGGTGTCGTTGACGCGGACGACGAAGGTCTGGAGTGGCGCATAACGTACGACGCTGACCGAACAGGGATCGATCACGATCCGCTGGAACTGGTCGAGATGGACGCCCAACGCATCGGCGACGATCGCCTTGATCACGTCGCCGTGGCTCACCGCCACCCAGATGGCGTCGGGACCGTGCTCGGCTTCGATCCGGGCGTCCCATTCCCGCACTGCGGACACCGCGCGGTCGGCCATCGAACGCAGCGATTCGCCCCCCTCGCCCGGGAACGTCACACCACTCGGGTGCTGCTGGACGACCTTCCACAGCGGGTCCTTCGCCAACTTCTTCAGCGGCTGCCCCTGCCAGTCGCCGTAGCGGACCTCGCCCAGGCGCTCGTCGACGACCGCCTCCGGGCGCCCGTCCAGCGCGGTCACGGCCTCGGCGGTCTGTTGGCAGCGATCGAGAGGGCTCGTGACAAGGCCTCTCACGGGGATCGTCCCGAACCGGCCGCCGAGATTCTCAGCCTGCTTGCGTCCGACGTCGTCGAGGCCGACGCCGGCGGTCCAGCCGGCGAGGACACCGTCGGCGTTGGCTTGGGTGCGTCCGTGCCGGACGAGGAACAACGTGGCCATGACTCCCGAGCCTACGAGGTCGCTGCGCCGATCAGCCGTACGGCATGAGGACGCCGAACGCCAGCAGGGTGAGCACCCCGGCGCCGAGCAGCGCTCGGTAGACCACGAACGGCCGGAAGTCGTGGGTGGAGATGTAGCGCATGAGGAACGCGATCACGAAGTAGCCGACCGCGAAGCTGACCACGGTCGCCAGGATCGTCGGACCCCACGCCGGCGCCGTCTCGCCGCCGATGTCGAGGACCTCGAGGAACCCGGAGGCGAAGACCGCGGGGATCGCGAGCAGGAAGGAGTATTTCAGCGCGGCCTCCCGGGTGAAGCCCATGAGCAGCCCGGCCGTGATCGTGCCGCCGGACCGGGAGACGCCGGGGATCAGCGCCAGCGCCTGTGCGCACCCGAAGAGAAGGGCCTGCGGGAACGTCAGCCGGGTCAGCGGCTTGCGGTTGGCGGCCTTGGCGTCCACGATCCCGAGAATGAGGCCGAACGCGATCAACGTGATCCCGACATAGACCAGGGACCGCAACGCCGTCTCGATGGTGTCCTGGAACAGATAGCCCATGATCCCGATCGGCAGCGTGCCGACGATGATGTACCACCCCATCCGGGCGTCGGGGTGCCGTCGCAGCGCCGGCTGGAACAGCGCCACGGTCCAGGTGCGGATGATCGCCCAGATCTCCCGGCGGAAGTAGACGACGACGGCGGTCTCCGTGCCGAGTTGGATCACCGCCGTGAACGCCGCACCTGGGTCGCCCCAACCGGGCACCAACGCGCCGGCGATCCGAAGGTGCGCGCTCGACGAGATCGGCAGGAACTCAGTCAGCCCCTGCAGGAGCCCGAAGACCAGGGCGCCCAGCCAGCCGACCGTGTGGACCTGTTCCACGCTCTTACTCCCCCACGCCGGATGCCACCAGGGCGCCGGCCATCGTCTGCAGTGTGGTGATCCGCTGCTCGACGGTCGCGCCGAACGGCAGGACGGACAGTGTGCTCACACCTGCCTCGGCGTAGCGGCGGAGGCGCGCCGCGATCCGCTCGGCGGGACCCAGGAGTGAGGTGTCGTCGACGAAGGCGAGCGGTACCGCGGCCGCCGCGTCACGATGCTGGCGGGCGAGGTACAGGTCTTGTACCCGGGCCGCCTCCTTTTCGTAACCCATGCGTACGGCCAGGGCGTTGTAGAAGTTCTTGTCACGGCTTCCCATGCCGCCGAGGTAGAGCGCGGCGTAGTGGCGCACCGGGTCCGCGCACGCTGCCACGTCGTCGCCGACGACGGCTGGTACGCAGGCCACGACGTCGAACTGCTCGGTGTCGTCGCGCCCGCCCCGGGTCCGGCCCGTACGAATGTGGGTCAACGACTCCGGAAGGTGGTCCGGTGCGACGAAAACGCCCAGCCACCCGTCGGCGATCTCTCCGGCGAGCGCCAGATTGGCCGGGCCCACGGCCGCGAGGTAGAGCGGGATACGGTCACGCACCGGCCGGACCGACAGGCGCAGCGCCTTCCCCGGACCATCCGGCAGTGGCAGGGTGAAGTACTCGCCGGTCCGGTCGAGCCGCTCCCGGTCAAGGACCGTCCGGACGACCTCGACGTACTCCCGCGTGCGGTGGAGGGGCTTTCCGAACCGGACGCCGTACCACCCTTCGGAGACCTGCGGACCCGAGACGCCCAGCCCCAGCCGGAGCCTGCCGTGGGACAGCGCGTCGAGGGTCACGGCCGTCATCGCGGTCATCGCCGGAGTGCGGGCCGGGATCTGGAAGACCGCGGAGCCGACGTCCATCCGCGCCGTGCGCGCCGCCACGGTGGCGAGGATCGTCGCCGCGTCGAAGCCGTAGGCCTCGGCCGCCCAGCAGACGGCGTAGCCGAGCCGGTCCGCCTCCTCCGCGAGTGCCAGGTTGGCCGTCAGGTCAGCCGTGTCCCAGGCGCTGAGGGTCACTCCCAGACGCACGAAGGGTCCCTCCTTGTCCCGGTTGGACGTACGCAGGATCCTGCTCTCCGCGTGCTGCATGATCCTGGCGAGCGGCACGGTCCGGCGAGCCTACTTGTCGCTGCTGGGGGCCGCGCCGGCAGTGCGGGTCGACTAATGTCCCATACGCACTGCCGCCGGAACGGTCCCGCCGGCTCGGGGCGGCTGGCGTGTCGGGGACTGATTGGGGATCGTCGATGGAGCAGCGGTACCTCGGGCGGACCGGACTCAGGGTCTCCCGGCTCGCGCTCGGCACCATGACCTGGGGTCGCGACACCGACCGGCACGAGGCCCGCGACCAGCTGACGGCGTTCGTCGAGGCCGGCGGGACACTCGTCGACACGGCGGCCACCTACGCCGATGGTGACAGTGAACGGGTGCTCGGCACCCTGATCGGTGACCTGGTCCAGCGCGAGGAGCTGGTCCTGGCGACGAAGGCTGGTGTCTCCCAGCACACCGGCCAGCGACTCGTCGACGCCTCCAGGCGTACCCTCCTCGACGAGCTCGACGGCTCGCTGCGACGGCTCGAGGTCGACACCATCGACCTGTGGCAGGTCCACGCGTGGAGCGACGCCGCTCCGCTCGAGGAAACACTTGCCGCGCTGGACTTCGCGGTCTCCAGCGGGCGGGTCCGCTACGTCGGGGTGTCCAACTACACCGGGTGGCAGACCGGTGTCGCCGCGAGCCACCAGACCTCCTGGCCGGGGCGCTCACCCTTGGCATCGACCCAGGTGGAGTACTCCCTGCTCCAGCGGGGCATCGAACGCGAGGTCCTGCCCGCCGCGCGGGCGCTCGGCCTCGGCGTCCTCCCCTGGTCACCGCTCGGCAGGGGGGTGCTGACCGGGAAGTACCGCACCGGGACGCCCGCGGACTCCCGGGCCGCCTCCCCGCACTTCGAACGTTTCGTCGGCGTCTACCTCGACAAGCGCGGACACCGCGTCGTCGACGCGGTGTGCCGGGCGGCCGACGGGCTCGGACTGGCGCCGCTCGAGGTGGCTCTGGCGTGGGTCAGGGACCGGCCTGGCGTCACCGCGCCCGTGGTCGGCGCCCGGACGGCCGCCCAGCTGCGGGGCTCGTTGACTGTGGAGGACGTCGAACTCCCCACGGAGATCGTCGCCGCGTTGGACGACGTGTCGGAGATACCGCTCGGCTATCCCGAACGGACGATGTCCGAGCGGTGACCCCCGCCGCACCGGTGGCCGCAGACTGCTGCCACCCGGCTGTGCCGGTGTCGGTCCGCCACATGTCCGAATCGCGTGCCACCATGGAGCGATGGCGGAGTACGAAACGCATCAGCTGAAGCTGCCGCGCACGCTCTCCCGACGAGTGGTGCGGCAGTTGCTTGTTGAACGCGCGGAGTACGGCGGCTGGGAGCTGGCACGGGTGCGGGTCTATCCCGACGGCCGGCGCACCGTCACCCTCCGGCGCCGGATCATCAGGGTCCACAAGACCCTGCCCACGGGGGCGACCGCGGTCGCCTGACCTCGTGGCGTGTCCGGCCGCTGCGCCTGTCCGGCTGCCGGTCGGTGACAGGCTCAGGCGAGGTCGAGGAACCGGTCGAGGACGCGCGCACCGAACTCCAGCGACTCGGTGGGGACGCGTTCGTCCACGCCGTGGAACATACCGACGAAGTCGAGGTCCGGCGGCAGCCGTAGCGGCGCGAAACCGAAGCAGCGGATGCCGAGCCGGTCCCACGCCTTGGCATCCGTACCGCCCGACATGAGGTAGGGCACCGCGCGTGCCGCCGGGTCCTCCGCCGCGAGCGAGGTCTTCATCGCCTCGACCAGGGCGCCCGCGAACTCTGTCTCAGGCGCACTGTCGAAGTTGATCATCTCCCGGGTGACGTGGTCGCCGATCAGCTCGTCGATGGTGTCGAGGAACTCCTCCTGCGCCCCGGGGACGAACCTCCCGTCGACCGTCGCCGTGGCCTCTCCGGGTATGACGTTGGCCTTGTACCCAGCGTCGAGCATCGTCGGGTTGGCCGTGTTCCGCAGCGTCGCGCCGATCATCCGCGCGACGGTGCCGAGCCGCGACAGCGCCGCCTCGACGTCGTCGGTGTCCGGGTCGAGGTCGATCCCGAGCGCGTCCGAGATCTCACTCAGAAACGCCCGCGCGCTCGGTGTGATCCGGGTCGGGAACTCGTGGCGACCGATCCGGGCGACCGCCTCGGCGACTTCGGTCACGGCGTTGTGGTCGTTACGCATCGACCCGTGCCCGGCCGTGCCCCTGGCCCGCAGGCGCATCCAGGCCATGCCCTTCTCGGCCGTCTGGATGAGGTAGAGACGAAGATCGTCGCGCACCGTCAGGGAGAAGCCGCCGACCTCGCCGATCGCCTCGGTACATCCGTCGAGGAGGTGCGGGTGGTGTTCGACCAGCCAGTGGGCGCCTTTGTGGCCGCCGGCCTCCTCGTCTGCCGTGAACGCCAGGACGATCGGCCGACGCGGTGGCCGGTTGGTAAGCGCCCTGGCCCGCAGTACCGACAGGACCATTGCGTCGAAGTCCTTCATGTCGACCGCGCCCCGGCCCCACAGGCAGCCGTCGCGGATCTCCCCCGCGAGCGGGTCCACGCTCCAGTCCGCCGCCATCGCCGGCACCACGTCGAGGTGGCCGTGCACGAGCAGCGGCGACGCGGTGGGGTCGGCACCCTCCCAGCGGGCGACCAGAGTGGTACGGCCCGGCTCGGATTCGTACAACTCGGGCTCCAGGCCGGCCTCGGCGACCTTGGCCGCGACGTACTCGGCGGCCTTGCGCTCCCCCGGCCCATCGTCGTTGCCGAAGTTCGTGGTGTCGATGCGGATCAGGTCGCGGCAGAGTTGCACGACCTCGGCATCGGGGCCGGGTCCGCGGCCGAGGTTCTGGCCGGACGGGGTGACTGTCGGCTCGTCGGTCATACGTCACATCCTGCCGCGTACGGCTGGCGACGTCGCCGGTTGGGCCCGGTGACTTCGCTCCCAGCCGGGGAGCGATGGCAGGGCCTCCTGTCGTACGGTGCCTTCCGGACAGTTTGCTACAGTGAGCGCCGCGCACCGCGGCAGGTGGGTGCGACCTTGTCCGGGTGGCGGAATTTGGTAGACGCGCTAGCTTGAGGTGCTAGTGCCCGCAAGGGCATGGGGGTTCGAGTCCCCCCTCGGACACGACCACTACGCCCATCGGTGGCGTGGGTGGAGTCGGCTCCGGCTTCCAGGGCCGCGCGACGGCTGGCTGGTGTCCCCCGGCTGAGCGCCTTGATGATTTCTTCCGCGAAGATCGTAGTTCGCCATCGACGGATATCACCGCGGACCCAGCGCAATTTCATGTCTGAACTTGACGAACAAAATCTTGAAGTCAACGCATTTAGGCGCCCGCCTAGAACGTCGGCCACTTCCCGCGACCAATCAGCGAGAGTCTTGCCGACGCCACGATGGTGAGGGCGAAGGTGCCGTTGCTGTCCTCCATTTCCTGAGCGTTAACATTGAACCTTGATTGCGCGTCGATCACGATCGAGCCCTGAGAGCTGGATATGTACGCGAATCCGCCCCTAGTCGAACTTGTCGACATCTGGAAGAACTTCGGCGCGGTTCAGGCGCTACGAGGCGTCAGCTTGAACGTCAGGCCCGGCGAGACCCACGCACTCGTTGGCGACAACGGTGCTGGCAAGACGGTCCTGATGAAGATATTGGCGGGTGTTTATCAGCCGGATTCCGGAACGATCGCTGTCGATGGTTCGGTGAGGCACTTCTCGTCGCCGCGTGAGTCTCGTCAACATGGCATCGAGATGATCTATCAGGACTTTGCGCTGGCCGAGAACCTCGACGTTCGGTCCAACATCTTCCTCGGGCGGGAGGTGCGAAGGAAAACAATCGGCAAGCTTCTTCGCATTCTGGACCGCCCATACATGGACAAGGAGGCATGTCGGGTCCTGGCCTCGCTCGACGTCGAACTTGATCCGCGCCTCAAGGTCAGCCACCTATCTGGCGGTCAACGTCAAGTTGTCGCCATCGGGCGTGCGCTTGCCTTCAACGCCAGGCTCGTGATCATGGATGAGCCAACAGCGAACTTGGCCGTCGGAAAGGTCAAGAAGCTGTTCGAATTGACCAGACGGCTACACGATCTAGGAATTGCAGTGATCGTCGTGTCCCACAGGATAGACGAGACCTTATGTGTAGCTGATCGCCTCACCGTCCTTCGCCAGGGTCAAGTAATCGGGCGATTTCGATCGGGCCAGCTGTCCGAGGCACGAATCAGCCATCTCATCTCCAGCGGCCTGTCGGACCTCGGCGGGTGACGGTACGGCTGATGACACGGACCGGCCTGCGCGAGTTCCTGGATTCGAGGCGCACCAGCCGCCCGGCCCGTCTGCGGCTGCGAATCAAGAACCTGGCCGGCGACTACGGCACCTTTGGACCGCTGTTCGTCCTGATCCTGGCGATCGCCGCCTTCTCGGTGGTGAACCCACGCTTTCTGTCGGCCTCGAACCTGTCGCTGGTGCTGGGTCAGGTGACGGTGATCGCAGTGTTGGCTCTCGGTCAGACCTTGATCATCCTGACCGCCGGTATCGATCTGTCGGTAGGTGGAATCGCGGTCTTTTCGTCGATCTTGATGGCGAATCTTGCCGTCGGTGCCGGGCTGCCGGGTGGGCTCGCACTGGTCGTCGGATTCACCCTCGGCGCCGCCATGGGTGCGGTGAACGGTGCGCTGGTCACAAAGATAGGACTGCCGCCGTTCATCGTGACCCTGGGGACACTGAGCATCTTCTTCTCCCTCAATTTCGTGGTGTCCGAAGGCGCCACCGTCCGGGGCGCCGACATGCCGCCGATCATGACCTGGACCGGAATCACGTTCGCCGTCGGCGATTTCCGGATCACGTACGGCTCCATCATCATGCTGGCGTTGTTCGCGTACTTTGCGTACGCCCTCGGTCAGACGTCCTGGGGCAAGCACATCTATGCCTCTGGAGACAACGATGAGGCAGCGCGTTTGGTCGGGATTCGCACGGGTCGGGTGTTGTTCTCGGTCTACACCGTGGCAGGGCTGCTGTATGCCATCGGTGCGTGGATCCTGATTGGAAGGCTGGCCTCGGCGAGTCCGAACATCGGCGTCGAGTACGCCCTCGACTCGATCACCGCGGTTGTCCTGGGTGGCACCGCCTTTTCGGTGGCCGTGGTGGTGTGCTCGGCACGTTGGTCGGTGCCTTGATCGTCGGTGTGTTTCGGAACGGACTGCAGATCTCCGGTGTCCAGGTGGTCTGGCAGGGCTTCGCCATCGGCCTCATGGTGCTTGTCGGTGTCGCCGTCGACCAGTGGATCAGGAAGGTGAGGGCGTAGTGACCTGTCAGCCCCAGCAGTTTTGCTTGCCCCAGGCCGAGCCCTTAGACGCAAGGCCGTCCTGAGGCTCGTCGGTGATGAGTTTGGTGCCGGTGTTGACGAAGGCTTTGCCCTCGGTCACAGCAGGCATGGTGCCGTCCTTGGCGAACTCGGCGAGCGCCTCCACACCGAGTGTGGCCATCTTCAGTGGGAACTGCATGGAGGTGGCGCCGATGATGCCCGCCTCGACGTTGTCCACGCCAGGACAGCCGCCATCGACGGAGACGATGACGACGTCCCTCTCCCTGTCCGCAGCCTTGAGCGCTTGGTACGCACCAGCGGCGGCCGGCTCGTTGATCGTGTAGACAAGGTTGATCGAGGGATCCTTCTGTAGCAAGTTCTCCATCGCCGTGCGGCCGCCTTCCTCCGCGCCGTCGGTCACGTCGTGCCCGACAATCCTCGGGTCGTCCTCGTCACCGATCCTGGTCTTGTCCTCGACGTCGATTCCGAATCCCTCCAGGAATCCCTGGTCGCGCTGGACGTCAACGGAGACCTGATTGGGATTGAGGTCCAGCATGGCAATCCTCGCGTGCCTGCCCTCATCGTCGAACTTCGCCCTCGCCCATTGACCAATGAGCGAGCCGGCCTTGTAGTTGTCGGTCGCGAACGTTGCGTCAACGGCGTCGGCTGGGTCGGTCGGAGTGTCGAGGGCGATGACGAGCAGGCCCTGCTGGCGAGCCCTGTCGATGGCCGGAACGATCGCCTTGGAGTCGTTCGGCGTGATCAGGAATCCTTTGGCACCGGCCGAGATGAGGTTCTCGATCGCCTGAACCTGGCTCTCGTTGTCGCCATCCTGGCGACCGGCGAATGTCTGCAGGGTGACTCCCTGCTCGCGTGCAGCCCTCTGAGCGCCCTGCTTCATCTGGACGAAGAACGGATTGGTGTCGGTCTTGGTGATCAGGCCGATGATGACCTCGTCGTCCGAGCCGCGTCCGTCATTGGCACCACAAGCGCCCAGGGTCAAAATGGTCGAGAACGCCAGGATGGCGGAAACCACCATGGCCGCAATTGTCGGGCCTCGCCACCGCTTCCTGTCCTTACCGTTGCGTGTTCGGCGCATCAGACCCTCCGCGCATCTCACCGTGGCTTCGACGTCTGACCCGCCACAGGTGACAAGGGCGCCGTGCAGGTATCGACGACGTCCTCACGCTTCACTATCGCACGCCGCAGTCCATCGAGGCTTCCACACTGACTGGATAGGGCGATAGTCATTGAGCTATCCGGAAAGCGCCCAGTCCTCGCAAACTCTGCAGGCGATCTTCACCCAACGCGAACGGTACGAAGTCAGACTCGATGGACATCGGGGGTTATTGAATTCGCGATACTAACGATCCGGATAGCACGAATGAAGCCCATGGCATCCGCGGGTAGAAGGGCCGGGCAACCTTTCTCGCGCTCTCAGCCGAGGGCGGCGAGGCCACGCTCGATCGCCTCGATGAGCCGGGGGCGCAGCTCGTTCGCCCTGATCACCGCGTCGACCGAGCCGACGTCCACGGCCCGCTGGATGCTGTGCACCCGGTCGAACCCCGCCGCGACCTCGCCGAGTTTCTCGGCCCGGACCGCCGTACGTACCTCGACCAGCTCGGTGGCCAGTGCGGCCCGCTCCGCCCCGCTCGCCTCGGCCACCCGCTTGGCCAGCGTCGAAACGCGCGGGTCGGCCGACGTACGTGCGTCCACCTCACCGGCGAACACCACCGCGGCCGCCGGCGCACCGCCGATCACGGACGCGAACGAACCCTCCACCGCCAGAACCGTGATGCGTGCGTTCAGCGCCTTGGAGAAGACCACGAACGCCCCACCGTGGTAGCGCGACACCACGCAGAACACGATCGGGCCGTCGAAGTTGACGATCGCGCGGCCGATCTCCGCGCCGTACTCGAGCTGAAGGTTCCGCATGGAGTCCGGTGAGCCGTCGAAGCCGGACAGGTTCGCCAGCACGACCAGCGGCCGGTTTCCGCTCGCCGCATTGATCGCTCTGGCCACCTTCTTCGACGAGCGCGGGAACAGCGTGCCCGAGGTGTAGGTGTCCGGCCCGTCGGTGGGTGGGAAACCCCGGCGCGGTACGGATTTGGACTCGATTCCGAGCAGACAGACGGGGTATCCGCCGAGTCTCGCGTCCTGGACGACGGCGGTGTCCGCGTCGGCCATCCCGGCCCAGCGCTCCAGCACCGGGTGGTCCTGGTCGGTCACGGACCGCATCATCGTGCGGATGTCGAAGGGCTTCTTGCGGTCCGGGTTCGTCGCGGCGGAGAAGATGTCGCCGACCGTGTGGAAATCACTGCCCGGTGCGTTGTGCGGGTAGGTCGTGACGTCCCGGTCGAGCGGATCGGTCGTCTCTGCCCGCCGCGGCCCGGACTCACCCGGGACGACGTACGTATGGTCGTAGTGCGCCATCAGCACGTCCCGGGCACTCTTCAGATCCGGGGCCCAGTACTGCGCCTGCCCGTTCGGGCCCATCACCCTGTCGTAGCCCCCGATGCCGAAGTTGTCCTCAGCGGAGACGCCGCCGGAGAAGTCCAACGACTGCTTGCCGGTGAGCACCATCGCGCTGTCCGGCGTCATCACCAGGATGCCCTTGGTGTGCATCAACATCGTCGCCTCGGCGTTCCAGTACGGCTGCGCACCGACGTTGATGCCGGCGACGACGACGTTGATCTCGCCTCCTGCCTGGGTGAACTCGACGATCCGTTTCAGCGCCCTGGCGATCCAGTCCATGTTCTCGGTGCCGGAGTCCATCGAGATCCGGGCACCGGCGGACAGCGCGAACCAGTCGACCGGCACACGCATCCGTTCGGCCAGGTCGAGTGCCGCGATGATCCGCGAGCACTCCGCCTCCGCCACCGCGCCGAGCGCCTTCGTCGGGTCGCCGCTCAGCACCACGCGGGTGATGCCCTCCGGGTAGCGCAGGGTCGGCGTACTGACCACTCCGGCGATCAGCCCCGCCTTGTTGAGACCGCGCGGCCGGTCGACTGGTACGAGCGTTCCAGCGTCGTCCAGGTCGTACTCGATGACCGAGCCGCCAGGACCGGCGATCATGTCGGTCAACTCGTACGGATAGACCATGTTGCGGCGACGTGAGCGCAGCACCTTCTGGGCGTAGTCGTCGAGCGGCTTGAGCGGCTCGGTCGCGGGTGCCTCGACAGAGGTGACAACGCCGGCACCCGGCTGGTAAGAGAACCGTGCGACGACCGGCGCCGCGGCACCGTCCGGCGCCCTGACCCGTCCCTCTGCCCGCACTTCCTCGATGCCAGCACCGGCGGTGAGCGGCGTGATGTTGGCCTGCAGAGCGGTCAGTTCGTCGACCTGGGCGTCGACGATCGGCCAGATGTGCACCCAGACGTGGTTCATGTCCAGGCGTGCGCCGGCCGTACCGCGCGCGCTGCGCGCCCGGCGAATCCCCTCCAGACAGTTCGCGATCGCACGCTCCACGTGCGGTAGGGAGGTCACCTGGCCGTCGTCGTCCCGGACGACGGCGAACTGGCGGACCTGGGCGAGCGCGACCAGCCGCTGGTCGGCGTCGTTCTCCCGCGCCACGCAGTGGTAGAGCAGCACGTCCTCGGGTGCGTCCAGCCGGGTGATCCGGAAGTCGCGGAGTCGCCACAGGTTCAGCCGCCGCCCCACCATGGGGTGGACACCACGGATGTTGTCGTCTTCGGCGACCGAGGTGCCGGCCGGCCGGTAGGTGAAGTACTCCACCGGCTGGTGGCCGCTCCGTGCGATGGCGAGGGTGACCCGGCGCACCCGCCGGGCGACCGGCAAAGCGGCGACGAGGCCGCGGAACACGTCCGAGGCGTCCTGCGGCCCCTCCGGAGTGTCCGGCCCGAAGAGGTACAGGTCGGCCACCGCCTCGTGCCCGGGCGGTCGGGCGGCGATCTGCGCGGTGAGCGCGCGGACCAGGCCGCTGTCCGGATCGGCGAGCTCGTCGATCGTGCCGACCGTGCTGACCAGGTGGGTCGGCCTGTCATCGACCGAGTAGTCGGCCGTCGCGAAGGGTCGCCCATCGACGGCGGACTCGCCCAGGTCGTGCAGCTCGTACTCGCGGTAGTGGCGGCGGATCAGCACCTCGAGCATCGGCTCGCGCTCGGTGCTCATGGACGCATTCCCCACCCCACGCTCCAACCGTTGCGCCAGGAACCGGGCGATCTGCTCCGGGATGGCAGCGAGCGCCTCGATCCGCTGCCGGCGGTCCGGCGCATCCGGATTCGCCGCGAGCGACGCGACCTCGGTGCCGACGCCGGCAAGCACTTCGGCCCTCGCCTCGTCCACCAACGGCTGGTCGAACCAGCGGAAGCGAACGCTGCGGGCCAGGTCGCCGACGACGGGGAAGCGCAGCTGGGTGGCGAGCACCAGACGGTCCAGCACGTCGTGCACCGCCTCGTCCAGCGGTGCGACCGGCCGAGGTTCGGCGATCCAGCACTGCAGCAACGCGGTGACCAACAGCACGTCCGGGATCGACCGCTGCTGCGCGAGGAAGATGCGGAACACCGCCTCCTCCAACTCGGCGCTGCGTTCCAGATCGCAGACGCCGTAGTGGCCGAGCACCCGGGCGAGTCGGATACGGAACTCCTCCGGTAGGCCGCCGCGCTCCGGATCAAGGCTCTGCAGGTAGGTGTGGAAATGCTCGCGGGGACTGTGCACCCGGTTCTCGGTGTTGATCTCCTCACCTGCGGGTCGGTTGCGGCTCAGCTCGGCGAAGTCGGAGAACACCTGCAGCAGCTCGATCTCCGCAGGCACCGGAGCCCCACCCGCAGCCGCCAACTCGGCCCGGGCCTCCAGGTAGCCGGACAGCATCTCGCCCTCGTCCCGAGGGTCGATGTCGAAACCGAGCAACATGCTGCGCAGATCGTCCAGACCGCGCTCGGCCCGCTCCGAAGCGGACAGCTCCCGAGCGCCGTCCGGCAGGTCGACCCCGACCCCGCTGTCCGCCGTGGCGTCGGCCTCCCCGCTCCCCTCGGCGACCGGCTCCAGCCGGACCAGCGGTGCGCTGGTCTCCACCTGGCTGCCGGTGGAGACCAACAGCTCGCGCACAGTGGCCTTGAACGGCGCATACAGCACCGTCTCCATCTTCATGCTCTCCAGCACGAGCACCGGCGCACCGGCGTCCACCACACTGCCCGGTTGCACGGGCGTCGCGACCACCAGGGCCGGCGCGGGCGAGCGCATGACCCCACCCTCGTCACGACTCACCCGGTGGGTGACGCCGTCCACCTCGACCAGGTGCACCGGACCGTGCGTGGCGGTGACCAGCCGGAAGCGCTGGCCGCCGATGACCAGCTGACCGGTGTAGCTGCCCAGCCGCTCCAGCTCGCCGTAGACCACGCGCAGGTCGTCACCGCTTCCGACGCCGACCCTGTACCGGCCAGGGCCGATCCGCGCGACCGTCACCCGGTACCGGACCCCGCGCAGTTTGAGGTCGATCGCCCGGCCCACCTGGTGCTGCACCTGCGGCCTGCCACCGTGCGCGGTCTCCAGCAGCCGAAGCCGCTCGACCCGCTCGGCGTCCTCGTACCCCTCGATCGCCGCCGCGACCAGCGCGACGCCGGAGTGCCGGTGCGAGACGAGTCGATCCTCACGACGGACGCGGTCGATCCAGCCGGTGTCCGCGCTGGCGTCGATCACCTCAGGTTGGTCCAGCAGTTCGAGGAGGAAGCTCTTGTTGGTGACGCCGCCCTCGATGATCACCGTGGTCGCCGCGACCGCCCGTCGCATCCGGGCGAACGACTCCTCCCGGGTCCGGCCGTACGTGATGATCTTCGCGATCATCGGGTCGAAGTCGGACGGGATGGTGTCGCCCTCACTGACGCCGGTGTCGACCCGCACACCGGGCCCGGCCGGCAGGTCGAGCAGCACGATCCGGCCAGGCGACGGGGCGAAGTCGCGATCCGGGTCTTCCGCGTACAGCCGGGCCTCGACGGCGTGCCCGGTCTCGGTCGGTCTGTCGCCTTCCAGCCGGCCGCCGGCGGCTATGCGCAGCTGCGCCTTCACCAGGTCGAGGTCGATGGTCATCTCGGTGATCGGGTGCTCCACCTGCAGCCGGGTGTTCACCTCGAGGAAGGCGAAGGCCCTGTCGCCCGGGTGGTACAAGAACTCGACTGTTCCGGCGCCGCAGTAGCCGACCGCCAGCGCGAGCCGCTCGGCCGAGGTCTTGAGCTCCTCGACCTGCCCCGCGGACAGCAAGGGGCAGGCGGACTCCTCGATCACCTTCTGGTTCCTGCGCTGCACCGAGCAGTCCCGCACACCGACCGCCCAGGCGCTGCCCTGACCGTCGCCGAGCACCTGCACCTCCACGTGGCGGGCACCGGTCACCAGCCGCTCGAGATACACCACGCCGCTGCCGAAGGCGCGCGTCGCCTCGTCACGGGTGCGGTCGTAGAACTCCTTGAGCTCGTCGGCCGACGTGATCAGGCGGATGCCACGGCCGCCGCCGCCCGCGGCCGCCTTGAGCATCACGGGGTAGCCGATCTTCTCGGCCGCCGCGAGCGCGGCGTCCAGCGACTCGACCGGGCCTCCGCTCCACTGTGCGACCGATACCCCGGCCTCCTCCGCGAGGAGCTTGGAGCCGATCTTGTCGCCCAGCTTCCTCATCGCCTCCGGCGACGGCCCGATGAACGTCACGCCGAGCCGGTCACACAGTTCAGCGAACGCCGGATCCTCGGCGACGAAGCCCCAACCGACCCATGCGGCGTCCGCCTTCGTCTCGCGCAGCGCGCGTTCGAGCACCGCGTGGTCGAGGTACGGTCGCGCCGAGGCGGGCCCCAGCGAGTAGGCGAGGTCGGCCTCCCGCACGAATGTCGCCCTCCGCTCGCCGTCGGTGTGGAGGGCGACCGTCTCGATCGGCCCGCCGCCCTCGGCGTTGAGCTCTCGGACGGCGTTGATCAGCCGCATTGCGGCCTCGCCCCGATTCACCACTGCGATACGCCTGAACACCCGACCGGCCTCCTGACTCCACCGAGCACGCCGCGGCGCCGGATCGCCGCCACCACGGGCACAGGCTTTCAGCCCGCGAGCATTACCGTCGAGTCAACCCCCCGGTCGCGGCCACGATGATCATGGATATCTGGCGGAGCGGAGACGTTCGGCCGTGATGCAGGCCCGGGCCAGGCCGGCCCTGATGTCGGGGCCCTGGAAGCCGCATTTCACCACATAGAGCTGAACGACGTTCACGAACGCGATGCCGACGATGTAGACCATCGTGTCCCTGGCGGCGCCGACGACGAGCAGCCCGGCGATGATCCAGAGTGTCAGCGCGTAGAACGTGTTGCCCGGAATCCACGAGGCGTACGTAGCGATGCCCGACACCCGTCGCGGCACGGTGGAGAGCCCGTGGTCACGGCCCCGGGACAGGGCGGTCCGCGCGAACTGTGAGCTGGCCCAGTTCGCGAGCGTCACGAGGGACATCGCGGCCGCGACGAAGAGCGGCCACCACCGTGGCTGGACGAGGAACGGCGGCAGGATCGTCACGAGCGGAAGGACCGTCCAGCTGCGCATCGCCAACTCCGCAAGGATCGCCTGGACCGTCAGCGAACCCGACCGCCACCCGGTCACCAGCGGGGTGACTCCCGCGAACAGGCTCTGGTAGTACTTCACGCCCACCAGCGTGAAGCTGAGCCCGAGCACCCCGAGCCAGACGCTTCCCACGCCCCGGGGTAGCGCGTAGTCGTCGGCGCGGAGCTGGTCGAGCAGTGGAAGCTCGTCCGAGGAGGCGCCGAACAGCTTCTGCAGCACGACGATGATCTGGTTGTCCCAGTCCAGTCCGGCGCCGCGCAGCGTCCACATGAGGACGACCGCCGACGTGATCGCGCAACATGCCGCCGACATCGTCGACCAGCCGAGCAGCCAGCGCACCCGCATGTTGCGGGTCGGGTTGCGGTAGAGGCTCTGCCGCCGCCGAACCAGCCAGAGCCGGCGCTGCCGGCTGAGCGCACCCGACAGCGGCTGGAACACGCCCGCGATCTCGTGCCACCACAGGGAGTTCCGGGCCCCGCCCTGTTCGGCACGTTCGGCCCAGACCGCCTCGAGTTCCTCTCCGAAGTAGTCGCGCAGGTCCTCATAGATCGACGTCGAATCCTCGCCACGTGTGCCGAAGATGAGCAGCCGCCGCCCGGGATCGCGGTCGGTGAGGTCCTCGATGAACCGGGCGATCAGCGGTGCCTCGGCGTAGAAGATCCCGGGAACAGTTCCGTCGAGCTCGAGGCGGCCAGCCCCCAACAGGATCAGCAGCTGGCCGAACGAGAAAAGGTCGGACGGGAGGTAGCCGGCGGCATCGGCCTTGCCGTCGGCCGCACCGGACCGGATCTCGGGCGCCACGTACGCCGCGTCCACGCCGACGTGCCCCGGCATGTTGTGCAGGTAGAGGTAGTTGACCCCGAGGTCGATCAGCTTGAGAGTTTCCCGGTCCTCGTTCGGGTCGGGCACAACGATGATGTTCGAGGGCGAGAGGTCGCAGTGGCGCAGGCCGCAGCGTTCGAGCTCCGCCAGGGCGAGGAACAACTCGTGCCCGAACTTCTCGACGAGGTCCAGGCGCAGACGTGGATGCACCGGTGCCGCCCCGTCGCCGGTCGCGTCGGTGGGGAAGAACGCGTCGAGCACGCCCGGCCGGCGCTGCTCGGCCTCGGCTTCGAGGCGCTCGGCGAGGGTCTGGCCTGGCACGAAGTCCATCAGGATCCAGCTCGTCGTACTCGCCCAGACCCACACCAGGTGGTCCACCTCGGTGTTCGGCAGCGCGTAGGTCTCGGCGTACGCCTCCGTCGCCCGGCCGAGCGTGGGAATCCGCAGGAAGGGATGGATGATGCACTTGAGGGCGAAGGGCCTCAGCTGTCCGTGCGCACGGCGACGTGGTGTCCCGGTGAGGATGAACGACGTCGTGCCATGCCGGTGGAACCCGAGTGTCGAGAAGTCGAGGTTCTCCCATTCGCGGACCGCCGCCTGGTCCGAGCCCTCATCGGGTGCGTAGAGCGTCCGCAGCGCCTCCCGCACCGCCGGCTCGCCGACGAGGGCCCGACACACGCGGTCGCAGTCGTGGGCCGGGGCTCCGCGCAGCCGTTCGCCCATGTCATGGTCGAGGGACCGGCGTTGCTCGGAATGCCGCAGCGACACCAGCGTGAGGAGGAGGACACCCAGGTAGCCGGAGAGGCTTCCCGCCGCGGGCTCGTCCGGCGCCGGCTCGTCCGGCGCCGACTCTTCCGCCGCACGGTGCGCCAGGCACCACGCTTCGAGACCCGCGATCGCGGTGTCCCAGGACGACTCGTACTGTGCCGCGAACGTTCCGCTGTCCATGGGCAGGTCGCGCAGGAGCGTGCGCCAGTGGTCGACGGTCCACTCCGTCAACGGATGGCCTCGCCGGAGTCTCCCGCCGGGCGACGCGACGGCCTCCACCGCCGCCAGCACAGTCCGGACGTCGGGGGTCATGAGCGCTCCCCGCGGTTGACCCGCGTGAACCTCGGCACCGTCCGGAAAGCCCCCGCACGCAGGGCGTCCACGTCGCCGTGGTCGAGAACGCAGTGTGCCAGTTCGTACGCCGATCGCGCCGCGAGAATGAGTCGACCTGGATCCCGTTCCAGCGGCCGGATCTGCACCGCGTCAGGAAGAGGCGCGATGTCGAGGATGTGCGGCGGACCATTCGCCGTGCGGCTCGCCACCGACAGCCGGGCACGGTCGCGCTGGTAGCCCCGGATGGCCAGGTGGTACGCCTTGCTCAGTCCGGGCCGGATCCTGTCCAGGTGCCAGCCACTCACGAGCTGGACGAGTGAGGGGGTCACCCGTCCAGGGCCGAGCGGGCGGGTGCTGAGGGACAGAATGTGCGTACAGCCGTCGTCCTCGGCCAGCCGGAACGGATGGGTGGTGAGGATGGCACCGTCGATCGCCCGCTGGCCGTGGAACTCGGCCGTCCCGCGCACGGCGACCGGCAGCCACGCACTGGCCCGCAGCGCGAGCCGCAGGTCCTCTGCCGAGCTGAACGACGAGACGGTGTGGGTCCGGATCTCGTCCACGAGCGAGATCGCCACGTGCAAAGGGATCTCGGAGCTCAGGACTGCATCGGCGTCGAGCGGGCGGAGCTTCCCGACCACCTCGTCGAAGGCGTAGTCGAGGTCGACGACGTTGCCTGAGAACCCGCGCCGGAGGTCGATGAAGTGGCCGGTGGTCAGGTCGTCCCAGTAGATCGGGAGCTGCCGCCAGCTGTCGCCGGCGTAGGAGTACGCACCGTTCAGCGCGCCCGAGGACGAACCGTAGATCGCGTCGAAGGAGTCGTGCAGGCCGAGGTCGTCCAGAGCCGTCAGCATCGCGCCGGAGACGACACCGCGCATGCCGCCGCCCTGGATCGCCAGGCCTACCTTGTGCGGGTCCTCCCGGCGACCCGGGCGGTCCTTGCGCGACCGGCGTGCGTCGAGGACCCGCAGCACGGGATGGTCAGGCGTCCAGTACTTCCCACCCATGGTGTCGGTCCCCCCGCGTGCAGAAGATCATCATCGATAGGCGGAAGCTTGCAGGTCGAAGAGCTCTGCGTACAACCCTTTGCGGCTGATCAGCTCGCTGTGGTCGCCGATTTCTGCGACGCGCCCGTCGGCGAGCACGATGATGACATCGGCCATGGTCACGGTCGAGAACCGGTGGGTGACCAGGACCGTGATCCCGCCCGCGTCGCCGGTGTCGGCCGCCGCCGCGGCGAACGACTGGAAAAGTTCATGCTCTGCCTGGGCGTCCAGAGCGGCCGTCGGCTCGTCGAGCACCAGCAGCAGCGGATGCGCACGCATCATCGACCGGGCCAGCGCGATCCGCTGCCACTGCCCCCCGGACAGGTCGGTGCCGCCCTCCCAGTCCGCGCCGAGCTGGGTCTCCGGGCCCTTCGGCAGGCCGGTGACGATCTGGTCCGCCCCCGCGCGCTGGGCGGCGGAGAGGACCTGCGCCTCGTTGACGATGTCCTCGACCTTGCCCATGCCGATCGACTCGCGGGCCAGGAACTCGAAGCGGCAGTAGTCCTGGAACGCCCCCGACGCCTGACTTCGCCACTCCCCCACGTCGATGGTGGCCAGGTCGGTCTCGTCGAGGAGAATCCGACCCGACGTGGGCGCGTAGTAGCCCAACAGCAGCTTCACCAGTGAGCTCTTGCCGGCGCCGTTCTCGCCGACCAATGCCACGACAGCACCGGAGGGCAGCTCCAACGACACGTCGTGGAGGACCGGCCTCTCGGTGCCCGGATAGCGGAACGACAGTTCTTCGAGCCGAATGGCCTTGGCGATCCGGGTTGGAGCGGGGTGGGGGTCGTCGCTCGCGCGGGCGCCGAGTTCGTTTCGTTCGTACGCCGTGAGCCAGTCCATCCGCGCGGCGACAATGAAGATGCCGGCGAGGAACTTCGTTCCGTCCACCAGCCCGGAGATGAAGCCGTGCGCCTGCCCGGCCAGGACCACGGTGAGCGCCACATCTCCTGCACTCAGCTCGCCGCTGGTCGCCCGGTTGATCACCAGCAGGACCGCGCCGAAGTACCCGACCGCGAAGAGGAGGTTGCCGGCAGCCCCCAGCAGGGTCGAGCGGAGGTACGCCGATCCCTGGATCCGGTCGGCCGACGTGACGAGCCGGCGGTGCCGGTCACGCCACTCGTCGCCGAGTCCGAACAGCCGGGTCTCGCGGGCGACCGGCAACTGCGACGCCATGCCGACGATCCGGTGGGCCATGCGTTCGGACTCGGCGGACTCCTCCGACGCGTTCTTCGTGAGCGTGTTGGAGAATCCGGCGGCGAGGAACGACGGCACCGCGAACAGCGGCAGCAGCAACAGCAGGGGTGTCTGGGCGGCAAGCAGCGCGCACACGACGACGACTTGGCAGACCTGGCCGAACATGTTCAACGCGGCGAGCAACCCGGAGCCGAGCTCGCCCGCGTTGTCGCGCAGCTGCTGCACCTCGTCGAGATGGTCCGGGCGTTCGTAGTGTTCGACGCCAGGCAACCGGACCAGCATCTCCGCGACCCGGCGCTGGACCAGGGCGTTGACCTTCTTGTCGATCGTGTAGCTGAGGTACACCTCGAGCTTCAGGGAACCCGCGGCGGCCAGCACGGCGAAGCCGGCGAACACGGCAGCCCACGCCACCATGGCCGTCTGCCCGCGCAGCGCGGCGTCCACGAGCAGCTTCGTCGCGACCGCGCCCGCGGCCGGCGAGAGGTAGTAGGTGGGCATCGTCAGACACAGCAGGAACGCCCCCACCGGATCCGCTCGGAACGCCAACGACACCATCAGCCACAGGGCGCGCAGCGTGAACGGACGCCTGTCCCGCGGGCCGGTCACCCGGCGAACCTCGCCGCCTGGAGGTGGAACAGCTCGGCGTACCTGCCACCGGCGGCAACCAGGTCGTCATGCGTACCGTCCTCGATCAGCCGGCCGGCGTCCAGGACACAGATCCGGTCGGCCTGGCGGACGGTCGAGAAGCGGTGCGAGATCACCACCGTGGTCACCTCGTCCGTGTGGTCAGGTCCCTGCTCGTCCGGGGAGACCTCCTGGAACTCATGCCGGCGCTGGTCGTCCAAGGGGCCCACGCGCTGGAACCCCCGCAGGATGCGCTCATTGAGGTCGGCTTCGGCACGGACGTCGAGGTTGGCCGCCGGCTCGTCCAGGACGAGCAACGTCGCGTCGGCGTCCGCGGCGAGCAGGGCTCGGCCGAGAGCCACCCGCTGCCACTGACCGCCGGACAGGTCGGTCCCGTCGGTGAACTCGCGGCTCAGCACGGTGTCCCATCCCGCCGGCAACGTGCTGAGCAGGTCGCCGGCACCCGCGCGCTCGGCGGCGTCCTCGATCCGGTCGGTGGACGCGGTCAGGTCACCGAACCCGACGTTGTCCCGGGCGCTGGCCGGGTAGCGGGCGAAGTCGGAGAAGATCGCGGCGACCTTGCGCTGCCAGCGGCTCGGTTGCACGCCGCTCAAGTCCGTGCCGCCAACTGTGATCCTGCCCTTCGTCGGTTCGTAGAAGCGGCACAGCAGCTTGACCAGGGTGGTCTTCCCGGCGCCGTTGAGGCCGACGATGGCGGCGGACGTCCCGGCCGGAATGGTGAGACTGAGGTCGTGCAGCACATCGACGTCAGCGCCCGGATAGCGGAAGCTCACGTTCTCCAGCCGGATGTCTCCAAGGGGAGGTTGTTCCGAGCCTGACGATGGAGTCTCGGCCGCCCCTTGGACCGGAGCGGCCTGCTCGCGGATCTTCCTCTCCAGGTCGAGCAACGACCGGACCGGTTGAGTGCACAGCGTCAGGTTGATGACCGCCTGGCCGCCGGGACCGAACTGTGCCAGGGGCGCCAGGACCGCCTGCGCCGCGACCGTCGCGGCCGCCAGACCGAGCTCACCACGACCCAGCTCCAGCGCCGCCCAGGCGAAGCCTCCGGCCGTCACGACGCACAGCGCAATGACGGAGAGGACGACGGACGGCGTGACCCGGGCGATGTTCTTCAGGTCGAGGGCGAGTACGCGTCGTAGCCGCGTCTCCCAGCGGTCGAGAGCCCAGGACGCGAAGCCGAACAGCCGCATCTCCTTCGCGCTGGGCGGCGACACCGCGACATCCCGTTCGTACTCCAGACGACGGAACTCCGTCTCGCCGCTCGACTGCGAGAACCCGAGAATCATGTCCAGGCTGTTCCGGAGTACGGAGTACTGCGCCCAGCAGGCGGCGGCCGCCAGCAACAGTCCGAGCCACCACTGCAGCCAGATCACCACACCGAACGCAAGTACAAGGCCCAGCCCGCCGGAGGCGAGGTTGCGGAGTGCGGCGGGCGTCTTCGCCGGCCGCCACCAGCCCGCTCCCAGACCGTCGGCGACCTCCGCTGCCAGGTCCCGGATACGGGAGTCCTCCAGATGCGCGATCCCTGACGGTGCCTGGAGCAGGACCAGGACGCGGTCGTCCAGGTGATGGTTGAGCAGTCGGCCAAGGCGCCAGTCGGCGAGGGCAGCCACCGACGCGAGAGCCTGTTGGACGACGTAGATCCCGGCGACCAACGCCAGGGCGGATGCCCAGTCGCTGTCCTGACCCCCTACCAGGGTGGGGATCTGGGCGACGAGGTGGCCGACTGCCAGCATGAAGCCGAATCCCAGCAGGGGTTCGACGACGCTGGCGACTGCGACGGCAATGGTCAGCCGAAGGCTGACACGAGGCAACATCGCGACGGTGGCCGCCACGACCGAACGACGCACCCGCTGGTCCCCCTCGTTGTCGACCCCGCTGATGTCCGGATGGGACCCGGAGGTCGAGAGCATAGGGGCAGGCGCCGCGAGATGTCATTACGCTGCGCGGCCTCGACACCCGGCGGACCCTCACTCATCCCGTCACGTCCGGGCGGACCTCGCTGCGTACCGCGTCGATGTAGTCCGCGATGGCGTCCCGGTTGCGGGTCAGACACGTGATGCGCTGGGTCATGCGGTCGCGTTCGTGTTCCAGAGTGGCGATCATCTCCGGTGTCGCGTCGGAGAAGTAGATGACCCGCGGCTTGTCGAGGCAGGGGAGGATCTGCTTGATGATGCGGGTCGGCAGCCCGGCATCGAGCAAGCCCCTGATCTGCAGGACCCGGTCCACGTTGTACTCGTCGTAGTCCCGGTAACCGTTAGGGGATCGACGCGCGACGATCAGGCGCTGCTCCTCGTAGTAGCGCAGCAGTCGGCGGGATGTGCCGGTGCGGTCCGACAGCTCCCCGATTCGCACGTGATCGACCTCACACCATGTCGCTTGACCTTCACATCGATGTGACCGTTTGACGATACCAAGCGTGCGAAACCACGCGACCCGATCAGCCGGCTCCGACGCCCTAACCGACAACCAGCGACTGCCGCTGCGAGCGCTGATGGCGCTGTCCACGGCCGCTTTCCTCACGGTCCTCACCGAGGCCCTCCCTGCCGGCGTCCTGCCGGGAATGAGCGCCGACCTCGCCGTCAGCGAGGCAACGACCGGGCAGTTGGTGACGATCTACGCCATCGGAACTGCCACCACGGCGATCCCGCTGTCCGCGGCGACAGCAGGGTGGCGGCGAAAGCACCTGTTGCTGACCGGCGTCGCGGGGTTCGCCGTTGCCAACACCGTCACAGCAGCCTCGGCCCACTTCCCGCTGACCATGGCGTCCCGGTTCGTCGCCGGGGTTGCCGCGGGGCTGGTGTGGGCGCTTCTGGTCGGGTACGCCCGGCGCATGGCACCTGCGTCACTGCAGGGCAAGGCGATCGCGATCGTCATGGCCGGAATCCCCACCGCACTGTCGCTGGGAGTGCCGGCAGGGACCTTCCTCGGCGGCGCGTTCGGCTGGCGGGTGACGTTCTCCCTGATGAGCGTGCTCGCCATCGCCCTCGTCGGATGGATCGTGGCCGCGGTCCCGGACTACCCCGGCCAGCGGTCGGGTGGCCGAAGGCCGGTCCTCCGTGTGCTCAGCATCGAGGGTGTGGCACCGGTTCTGTTCGTCACCGGGGTGTTCGTCCTGGCCCACACCATCCTCTACACCTACATCGCGACGTTCCTCGGCCAGGTCGGCATGGGAGACGCGATCGACGTGGTGCTGTTGGCATTCGGCGTCACCTCCATGCTGAGCATCTGGATCGTCGGCGCGCACATCGATCGGCGGCTGCGAACCCTCAGCATCGCCAGCACCATCCTGGTCGCCGTGGCGGCCGCCATTCTGGCCGTGCTCGCCGACGCTCCCGCCCTCGTCTACGTCGCGGTGACGCTGTGGGGACTCGGGTGGGGAGGCGTACCCACTCTCCTGCAGACCGCCGCGGCTGATGCCGGCGGCGACGCGGCCGACGACGCCCAGGCCATGCTCGTCACCTTGTGGAACGCGGCCATGGCAGCCGGCGGCGTTGCCGGCGGGATCCTGCTCGACCACCTCGGCCCCGGCAGCTTTCCCTGGACTGTGCTCGTCCTCCTCGCGCCGGTGCTCGTCGTCGTGGTCGCCGCACGCACCCACGGCTTCGCCGCTGTCGCGCCGAGGCGCACCGATGCTCCAGGACGTCCGTGATCCGTCGCCTCTCAGCGACCGCCGGGAGGCGCGGCCAGCTTCGTGGGTCGTGCACTATGTCGTGGAGTTGGTCTGTCCGGATCGGCCACCCCGTGAGTACGCGTCGCCCGACCCGGTCCAGTGCCGTGGCCGGGTCAGCTGCGCCGGCGGTCTGGTGGCCACATCGCCCCTGGCCGCTTCGAGCTGGGGCTGGGTGAGGAAGATGGCGCCGGCGAGGTCGGCACCGGCAAGGTCCGCGCCCCGCAGGTCTGTCCCGAGGAGGTCGGCACCACGCAGGTCGGCACCACGCAGGTCGGCGGCGATCAGGAACGCCCCGCGCAGGTCGGCACCACGCAGGTCGGCACCACGAAACTCCTTGCCGATGAGGTCAGCACCCGCATGGTCGGGTGTCGATCGGCCCGCCTCGGCGCGCACCAGTGCGCTCGTCCGCCGGAGCAGGTTGGCGATGCCCCGCCTGTGTTCGGCGCCGTTCAACGCGACAAGGTCGTCGGGTTCGCCGCGGGTCAGGCGTTCGGTCTCGTCGAGGGCGGCACCCAGCTCGCCATGCAATCCCCGAGCGGCGTCCAGCGTGAGCGCTTCGGACAGGTACCACAGCAGCTCGTGGAGCTGCCGCATGATCGGGAACACCTCGAACATCCGGCCGGCGATCGCCGGTGTCCGGCGCCAGTCCCCGCCGCCGAAGCTGACCTGGGTGACGTGCTGCCCGGCGCCGAAGCAGTCATAGACCGTGCACCCTGGGAAACCCTTGTCCCGCAGCTGCTCGTGGATGCCGCACCGGAAGTCGGTGCGAAGGTTCGGACACGGCTTCCCGGCGTCCTTGTCGATCGCGAAGTCCGACGAAGCTGCGAAGGCCGGCACGACGCAGCAGAGCCCCACACAGCGTGCGCAGTCCGCGCGCAGCCGGCGACGGCGTTCGTCGGGTGTCGCGGAACGGAGTTCTTCGGGCAATTCGTACGGACCCTGACGGATCGGAGACGTTGGTACCCGAGCGAGCCTACCCGGGCGCGACCGCCAGCTCCGCGAGGCCGGCGTCGCCGGATCGCCACGCGCCGACCCTCACCGACGCGTACCTGGCCTGCGCTCCCTCGGTGAAGGGCTGCCAGTTCACTCCGTCAACCGAAACCTCCACGGCGTAGGCCGGAACCCGGCCCGACGTCCAGCGCGGAGTGACCGCGGCGACGCGCCGCTCCGCCGCGAGGTTCACCACGATCCGGCGATCGGATCCGCCCGGGACCCATGCCGTCTTCGGATCGGCGTCCACCGCCCGGTCGGGGTCGCTCATCCCCACCGGCAACGGCGAGGCCGGGTAGGTGATCCGGTCACGGGCGAGGTCTGTCGTCGGCGTCGGCACGCCCTTCGCGAAGGACACCGGGACCGTCTGTCCCGGAGCGACCGCGACCGTGTGGGCCTCGCCGGTGGCGACCGACTCGAGGCGTACGGCCGAGTCAGTGGCACCACCACGGATCCGGACGGTCTGCGAGTCGGCCACCTCGATCGTCAGGCCCGTGAGGGACCGCTCGCTGGTCACCTGGAAACGAGGCGGCTCGACGGCGGCGGCTCCGGCGCCGAGCGAGACGGCGTAGGTAAGGCCGCCATCGGAGATCTGTTGGCTTCCCCGGTAGACGAGGCGCACTGACCCAGCCTGCGGCACCGTCAACTCCGCCTTGTCAAGCGCGGTGTCGCCCAGGTTGAACAGCGACAGGTACTTCCCGCTCAGGGCGGCACGCAGCCCCGCCGGACCGCCAGCCGGCTGCGGAAGGCGCGCCAGCTGTGCGGTCTCCGCGGGCTTCTGCGCCGGATAACCACGCACCACCATGGCGGCCGCACCGCTCGCCGGGCCCTGCGACAGCGCGATCGACTCGGCCGCGACACCGATGGGGTTCTCCGAACCCTTGACCACGAACCCGGCACGACCGTCGACGTTGAGCCAGTCACCGCTGAGCTTCCTCCACCGCGGGACGCTAGCGACCGTCGTCCAGGTCTCACCGTCAGACGACGCCTCGATCCGGTAGTTGAACGGCCAGGCGTCCTGCTGCCAGTGGATCTTCACCTGGTCGACGTCGACCTCGGAGCCCAGGTCGACCGCCCACCACGCCTTCATCGTCGGACGCTCCGCGGCGGAGTTCGCCCATCTGGTCGCCCGGTCGCCATCCACGGCCATCACCGGCGCGCTGGACTCACCGAAGAACGACGAGGCCGTCGCCGGCTTTGTCAAGGCGAGGTTGACATCGCTACCGGGCCCGTACGCCTCGAACTCGTACATCGAGTAGCCCCACTGCGACTGTGCCTGTACGCCGACCATGCGCAGGTGTCGCGCCTTCGTCGCGGGGAAGTCCAGCGTCTCCGTGCCGCCCCGGCCGTACCCGTCCGGCTCGAGCGTCACCTTCTGCGTCGCCGTCGTGAACGTCCGGTCGCCGTCGAGCCCTGCCATGCCCGGCATGTCGAGGTTGAACAGCCGCAGGTATCCCTCGTCGTCGCCGGTTCCGGTCGTGGCGTAGACAACCGAGCCGTCCGGAAGGGTCGTGTAGCCGGCGTAGGACGCCCCGCGCCGGACCACCGTGGCGCTCGCGTCCACACCGTCGCGGACGGCCGTGTAGCTCTGGGACGTGAAGGAGTCCGCCGTGGCCACCGACGGCAGGAACGCCGGCGACTTGCTGGCCGGGTTGACGAACCAGTCGTCGTGGTTCGGCAGGAACGCGAACTTCGTGTAGGCGGGCTTGGTCACCCCGATCGCAAGCGATCGCCCGGTCTGGTGCGCGACATGGCCCGGGACGGGGCCGAAGTCGGTGACACCCGACGCCCGCGCGAAGTACTCCCGCTCGCTCACCGGCTCCACGTCACCGGCCAACTGGTCCCGCCAGTAGTGCAGCAGATAGGCGTAGGCGACCTCCGCGCGTGCCTCCGTCTCGTACTTCGTGCCCTCCCTGGACTTGACGAGCCGACCCGCGGGCTCCCACGCCACGTAGGGCTTCAGCTTCTCGGCGAGCATCCGCTCGGTCCGGGCGGCCATCGGGTCACCCGTTACCATCGCGCGGTACGTCAACGGCAGCAGGTTTCTCCCGTAGATGTGCTGGCGGTCGCCGATCATGTGCTCGGCGGGCACCCCGGCGTCGGTCCCGAGCCGGTTGAGTACGCCGGTCACTTCGTCGTTGTTCGGCAGCGTCAGCTGACTCTGCGGGATCGGGCGGCCGGTCAGCAGATAGCGCGGGACGTTCCGGCCGGGAATACCGCTGGCCGCCTGGTAGATCCCGTTCCACGTGTCGTGGTTCTCCGAGACGTAGGTGTCGAACACGTTCTGCGCGGTGTTCCACTCCGAGATCGGCCGGCCACCGACGAGCGCCGGGTTCGCCTGGTCGGCGACCGGCAGGCCCGGCATGTTCAGCGTCCAGCGGTCGAGCCACTCCCGCCATCTCGGCGCGGCGGGATCGTCCGGCAGGTAGGCGTCCGCCGCCGACAGCATCATCGTGCGGGCACCCATCTCCTCCATCTTGGTGTCCTTGACGTAGCCGCCGGTGAGACCGTTCGTCGTCCCTCCTTCACGGCTGGGGTCAGTGGGATTCGCGCCGACGTCGGCGAGGTAGTTCGCCTCGCCGCGCGTCATCGTGTCGACGTTCGCCCGGGTCGTGTCGTCGAGGTCGTCCCACATCAGATGCGCGGCGTCGACGAGGTAGGACTCCATCGTGGCGTCCCAGTAGATCTTCGCGCCCCAGGTGCCCCCCGCCGGGTCGACGAACCTGTTGCGCGCAACGGCTTTGGCGATGCTGGCCACGGTGTGGTGGTGCAAGGTGGCCTTGTCGACACCCGCGACGTTCTCGTCGTAGGTGCCGAACTTCAGCAGGATCGCGTTGCCGAGGGTGCCGATGACATCCCAGTTCTCGATGCCGTACGAACCCAGTGCGGGATCCCAGGTGCTCTCCTGGAAGCGGGTGTTCTCGAGCAACAGGCGGTAGTAGGACCTCGCCAGCGCGTCCTCGGAACCGGCCGGGAGCGCGGACGCCGACGGAACCGCTTCCGGCGCGGGTGCACCGGTGGCCGGGCCGGCCAGGGTGGCGATCCCGGCAAGGCCGGCCAGCAGGGACACGAGGACAGCACGCACCCGACGCGACACAGGGCACCTCCGGGCACACCGACGGCAGGCAGGTTCGTGGAGTCTAGTTGATTAGTACGATTTATCGAAGATCACCAAGAGCTTGCATAATCGTGAAATATGATTTAATCTCCGCCGGCAGACGCTCCAGCTGGTCGTCCATCCCGCTGATCAGGAGGACCGGATGGCATCCGCCACCACCCCCCACCGCCGCGCGCTCGCGCTGATGTGCGCCGGCCTACTCGCCACCCTCTCGATCGCCACCGCGTGCGGGTCGTCCGACCCGGCCGAGTCCTCCGACGGTCCGGTGACCCTCACCATGACCGCCTGGGGCGGTGACGTCGACAAGAAGGTCTACGAAGAGCGCCTCGCCATGGCGCACAAGAAGTACCCCAACATCAAGGTGAACCTGCAGATGTCGCCTGGTGGTGAGGAGTACTCCCAGAAGGTCTCCACCGCCATCGCCGGCGGCAAGGGCCCTGACATCCTCGAACTCGCCGAACACGTGCCTGCCTTCGCGAGCAAGAACCAGATCCTCCCCCTCGACGAGCACCTCGAGTCGAGCAAGCTCGATCTCACGACGACGTTCGGGGAGACGACCGCGAAGATCTTCTCCTACGAGGGGCAGCAGTACGCCGTGCCCGACCGGTCCGGCGCGATGGTGCTCTACTACAACAAGAAGATGTTCGACGACGCCGGCGTCGACTACCCCACCGCCGACTGGACCTGGGACGACCTGCTCGCCGCGTCGCAGAAGCTCACGATCCGCGAAGGTGGCGAGGTCAAGCAGTGGGGATTCGCCACGATCTCGTGGTGGCCCTACTGGATGAGCTTCATGTACCAGAACGGCGGCCAGGTGCTCGACGCCTCCGGCAAACCGGTCATCAACAGCCCGGAGAACGTCGAGGCGATGCAGTGGTACAACGACCTCGCCTGGAAGCACAAGGTCTCCCCCACCCCGCGCGACTTCGCCAACTACGGCGAGGGTGTCGGACCTGACCAGCTCTTCGCCCAGGGCAAGCTCGCCATGGAGATCACCGGGTTCTGGAACATCGCCGCCGCCAACAGCGTCGAGGGTCTCGACTGGGACATCTCCCCGCTCTGGCAGGGCAAGCAACCGGCGACGAGTGCCTTCTTCAACGGGCTCGCCATCTCCGGCACCTCCGAGCACCCCGACGAGGCATGGAAGGTGATCGAGTTCATGGCCAGCGAAGAGGGCCAGCGACCGATCATCGACAACGCCGAGGACGCACCGGCCAACGTCCAGGTGCAGCAGAGCGACGCGTTCCTCTCCCCGAAATGGGCGACCCGCGAGGTCAACATGGGCGCGTTCGCCGAGTCCTCCGACGCGGTCTTCGTACCGCCCCTCACCCCGCAGTGGAACGAGATGCTCAAGGTGTGCACCGACAACATCGACCTGATGATGAACAACAAGGTCACGCCACAGGAGGCGCTCGACACCATCCAGGAGCGGCTCGACCAGGTAATGAGCCAGGGCGATTAGGACGGTGAACGCCCAGACCGAGCAGCCGACCGCCGCACCACGTGCCCTTCCGGCACGCCGTGCGGCGGTCCGCGGCCGGCGTCCCCGGCGACCGGGCGACCGGCCCTGGTGGACGCAGGGGCGGCGCGAGGCCCTGTGGTTCTACCTCATGGCCTCGCCGTGGATCGTCGGATTCGTCGTGTTCCTCGCCGGCCCGATGGTCGCGTCGCTCTACCTCAGCATGACCGACTACGACCTGCTCACGCCTCCTGAGTGGGTTGGCCTGGACAACTACATCCGCATGTTCGGCGAGGATCCACTGTTCTGGAAGGTGCTGCGCAACACCGCCTTCTACACGTTCCTCTCCGTGCCCGTGTCGACCGTGCTGTCGGTCGCGCTCGCGGCCCTGCTGCACAAGCCGCTTCCTGGCATGCGGTTCTACCGCACAATCGTCTACCTGCCGGCGCTCGTGCCCCTGGTGGCGAGCGCGATGCTGTTCACCTGGGTCCTCGCGCCGGACGCCGGGCTCATCAACCGCGGGCTCGGACTGCTCGGCATCGAGGGCCCTGCCTGGCTGCTCAGCGAGACGTGGGTCATCCCGGCTCTCATCCTCATGTCGATCTGGAGCGTCGGCACCGGCGTCGTACTCCTGCTCGCCGGCATGCAAGGCATCCCGCCCGAGCTGATCGAGGCCGCCACCATCGACGGCGCCAGCCCGCGCCAGCGGTTCTTCCGGATCGTCCTGCCGATGCTGTCGCCCGTCATCCTCTTCAACGTCGTGATGGGTCTGATCGGCGCGTTCCAGGTGTTCAGCCAGGTCTACATCCTCACCGGTGGCGGGCCGAACAACGCGAGCCAGATGCTCGTGCCGTACGTCTTCGAGGAGGGCTTCCAGAACTACCGGATGGGCTACGCCTCCGCGCTGTCCTGGCTGCTGTTCGCCGTCATCATGATCTGCACCGCGGTCGTCTTCCGGTCGTCGTCGCGCTGGGTGTTCTACGAGTCGGAGGTTGCCCGATGAGCACGCCGGTCGACGATGCGGTGACGCGCCAGGACGCGCCCGACGGTGGGCTGCGCCGGAGCCAGGCGGTGGGGACGCGCCGCGGACGCGACGCCACCGTGTCCTACGGCGTCCTCACCGTGGTGTCGGCGGTCCTCGCCGCGCCGTTCGTCTTCATGGTCTCGATCGCGCTGTCCAGCGACGCGACCGTGCAGAAGGTGTCGTTCACGCTGATTCCGCGCGAGTTCCAGTTCGACAACTTCGTCCGGGTGCTGAGCTCGGATGCGCACATGGCGCGCTGGATCCTCAACAGTCTCATCATCGTGACCTTCGCCTGTCTCGGACAGATGTTCGTGAGCGCGATGGTGGCGTACGCCTTCGCCCGGTTGCGGGCGCCCGGGCGCTCGGCGCTCTTCGTCGTTCTCCTGTCGACGATGATGGTGCCGGTCGAGGTGACGATCATCCCGCAGTTCGTACTCTTCCGGGAGCTCGACTGGATCGACACGCTGTGGCCGTTGATCGTGCCGAACCTCTTCGGCGGTGCGTACAACATCTTCCTGATGCGGCAGTTCGTCACCCGGATCCCGCGCGAGCTCGACGAGGCTGCCCAGGTCGACGGGCTCGGCTACTTCGGCATCTTCGCCAGGATCGTGCTACCGCTGATGAAACCGGTGGTGGTCGCCGTCGGCGTGTTCAGCTTCTCGTTCTCCTGGGGCTGGTTCTTCGGGCCGCTCATCTACCTCAACACCGAGACGAAGTATCCGCTCGCGCTCGGCGTGCAGTTCCTCTCCGGGACCTCCACGAATGCCCAGACTCCGCCGTACAACCTCGTCATGGTGGGTGCGCTCCTCCTCACCGTACCGATGGTGGCGGTCTACTTCTTCAGCCAGAAGTACATCTACCAGGTCAACCTCGGCGCGGGCAGCGCGGGAATTCGCTGAGACTCATGGCGGGGCCTCGTCACCTGCCTCGGACGATGGAGACGAGGCCGCCGACCATGTGAGCACACTGCGCCGGGGTGAGGGACCCGAAGTACTCCCCGAGCATCTCCAGCGGAAGCCACACCACCCGATCGGCGAGGACGACGCCGTAGTCGGTCTCGATCGCATACGCCGTGGCGCGGTAGCGCGTTCCGGTCTCGATCTCGGCGACGAGCACGGTCGGCCCCGCCGCGGCGTTGTAGGTGTCCGCGGACACCACGGCGTAGAGCTCCCGCTCTCCGGTGAGCGGCGACTTGTCGGAGATGTAGACGCTGCCCTGACGGGGATGCTCGGATTCCGGTCCGGTCAACGAGTGGACTGCTTCCAAGTGGTCAGGGCGTCGCGCCGGGCGGTGGCGCGGCGCCGCAAGGTGTGCGGATCATCGCTGCTCTCGAGCATCGCCACGTGCTCGGCGGCATCGCGGCGGGCGAGCTCGACTCGCAGCGCCTCGTCGATCCACCTCGACAGGGAGGTTCCGGCACGCTTGGCGTGTGCGGCGGCACGGGCGTGGGTGTCGTCTGGCAGGGAGATGCCCAACTTCACGGTCATACCTGCAGTCTGACCGATGGTACGACCGAAGCGGAAGAGGGCCAGCCGGGACGTGGACAGAGACTTCCGTCCCGACCCCGATCACGGCACCCTGAGCCGCGACGAGAGGACACCCTGTGACCGGAAGTCGTTCCACCGAGATTGCCGACGTCGTGGCCTGGGAGGCACTGGACTCCAGGGGAAGGCCGACGGTCGCCTGCCGGGTCCACCTCGCCGGCGGTGCCGTCGGCCGGGCCATCGTCCCGTCCGGCGCGTCGACCGGCAGCCACGAAGCCGTCGAGCGCCGGGACGGTGGAACGCGGTACGGCGGGTGGGGTGTGCGCGGCGCGGTCGAGGCCGTCCGCGCCGAACTCCGGCCGGCGGTCATCGGACTCGACGCGACCTGCCAGGTCGACGTCGACCGTCGACTGGAAGAGGTCGACGGAACGCCTGACCTTCGCCGTGCCGGCGCCAACGCTGTCCTGGCGGTCTCGCTGGCGACCGCGATCGCCGGTGCACGGGCGCTCGGCCAGCCGCTGTGGAAATCCCTCGCCGGGCCGACTCCGCTGGCCGGGGAGCCGACGGCCGGGGAGCCGAGGGAACCGGTCCTGCTGCCGATGCCGATGGTCAACATCCTTTCTGGCGGCGCCCACGCCGCCCGGGCGATCGACATCCAGGACGTCCTGGCCGTGCCGGTGGGTGCCGGCACCTTCGCGTACGGACTCGAACTCGTGGAGCGGGTGCGCGCCGCGACCGCAGCGCTCCTCGACTCGCGCGGCGACGGCACGGGCCTCGTGGCCGACGAAGGCGGCCTTGCCGCGCCGCTTCCCACCAACGAGGCCGCACTTGCGCTCGTCACGGACGGTATCGAAGCCGCGGGCCTGACGCCCGGACACGACGTCGCACTCGCCGTCGACCTGGCAGCGAGCCAGTTCGGCACCGCCGACGGGACGTACCACCTGCGGTGTGAGGACCGAATCCTCGACCGGGACGGCTGGCTCGCGGAGGTCGGGCGCTGGTGCGAGAGGTATCCGATCGTGTCGCTCGAGGACGTCCTGAACGAAGACGACTGGGAGGGCTGGACACTCGCGGCTCGTACCTTGCCCGAGGACTGCCAACTCCTGGGCGACGACCTGTTCGCGACGCATCTCGATCGGGTCGAGAAGGGTATCGCCTGCCAGGCGGCCAATGCCGTGCTCGTCAAGCCCAACCAGGCCGGGACGTTGACCCGGGCGCAACGCGTCCTTCGCCGGGCCCAGCAGGCCGGCCTCGCGACGGTGGTCAGCGCCCGCTCAGGCGACACCGAGGACACCTGGCTCGCCGACCTTGCGGTGGGATGGCGATCAGGACAGATCAAGGTCGGTTCGACGACCCGCTCGGAGCGGACCGCGAAGTGGAACCGGCTGCTCGAGCTCGAACACGACCTGGGCGAGGCCGCCGTAGTCGCCCACCGGGGCGTCCTGCGTGGTCAGGCGTACTGAACCGATCTGACGCCGACCTGGTCGAGCAGCAGGTCGACGAACCGACGCGCGGCGGGATTGTCGCGCAACGACTCACGGACCCGCACCGCGATATGGCGTGTCGGGCTCGGGTCGACGATCGGAACCGCGACGAGTCCGGTCGGCAGTGTCCCGATACCCAGGCGCGGCACCACGGTGATCCCGATGCCAGCGGCGACGAACGAGATGGCCGTCGGGTAGTCAGGGGTCTCGACCTGGAATCCTGGGCTGAAGCCGACGGAGGTGCATGCGTCGAGCACCACCTGCCGGCACGGCCCTCGGCCGTAGTCGTTGTCCACCCAGGCATCGTCGGCAAGCTCTCTCAGGGGGACAGCATCCCGGGCGGCCAGCCGATGACTCGAGGGCAGCACCACCAGGTACGGGTCGTCGAGCACGGGGCGCACGTCGTAGCCCCGCGGTGGGCCTGAGGCAGAGTCCCGGACGAAGATCTCCAGGTCAGGTGTGGCGTGATGGTCGTCGACCAGCTCGATGAGCCGCAGGTCGACGCGCAGCTCGGGGAACTCGCGGGTGAGCGTCGCGACCACCGGAGGTATCCAGGCCGCGCCCGCGGAGGCGAAGTAGTTCACCGCGAGACTCCCCACGCGACCCTCGCGCAGGTCGGCGACCATCGACTCGAGGGCGGCCAACCGTTCGAGTACGGCGGCCGCCTCATCGGCCAGAAGCCGTCCTGTCACCGTGGGAGTGATGCCTCGACCGTCGCGTTCGAGCAGCCGGAGACCCGTCTCGCGCTGGAGGACACCGAGATGTTGGCTGATCGCCGAAGGTGTGTATCCGAGGTTCGCCGCGGCCCGATTGACCGAGCCGGAGGCCACAACCGCCCTGAAGATGCGCAGTCGATGAGCGTCGAGCATGGACTGACTGTACAGCGTTACTGAACAGACATGTAGCAACGTTCGCTTGTGCTGTCGAGTGTGGCGGGTGAGGATGAACCGCGTAGGAGCTCCTGGCGACGGTCCTGACAGCGTGGTTCACGCACGTGCTGCTCCCCCGCCGTCACTTCGGCCGGGTCCGACGTCCGCACGACCTACTCTCCGCACAAGGCGTACGACATCGCAGGAGGCACGGTGCCCGGCAACACCGACGGCGGCATGGTCACGACGTCGACGCGCGCTCCGGTCCCTTCCTCCGCGACTCGGCACCGCGCGGTGGTCGCTGCGCTGGTCACCGTTCTGCTGTGGGCCTCGGCCTTCGTCGGGATCCGGATGATCGGAACGGCCTACTCCCCCGGTGCGCTCGCCTTCGGGCGGATCGCGGTGGGCGCACTGGTGCTCGGCGCGTTCGCGTGGCGTTGTCGATCCCCGCTGCCTCGTGGCGGCGCCTTCGCGCTCGTCATCGGGTACGGAGTCATCTGGTTCGCCGGTTACACCGCGGTGCTCAACCTGGCCGAACGCCATCTCGACGCCGGCACGGCCGCGCTGCTGGTCAACGTGGCACCGATCCTGGTCGCGGTCTTCGCGGGGCTCTTCCTCGGAGAGGGATTCGCCCGACCCCTTGTGATCGGAATCGCGATCGCCTTCCTCGGCGTCGTGGTGATCGCACTCGGCGGTTCCGGGGGCGAGTCGGTGAACGATGGCATCGGCATCGTGCTCGGCCTCGTCACCGCGCTGCTCTACGCCGCCGGGGTCCTCATGCAGAAGGTCGCTCTGCGCCGGGTCGACACGCTGACCGCCACCTTCCTCGGTTGCGCCACCGGGGCGGTCGTGCTACTGCCTTTCGCACCACAGTTCGTGGCCCAGAGCATGGCGGCGCCCACCAGCGCGATCGCGGCGGTCGTCTACCTGGGGGTGTTTCCCACCGCCATCGCCTTCAGTACCTGGGCTTACGCCCTCGCGCGTACCGACGCCGGACGGATGACCGCCACGACACTGACCGTGCCCGCGATCGCGATCGTGCTCTCCTGGCTGCTGCTCGGCGAGCTGCCGACCGTGCTCGGGATGGTGGGCGGGGCACTGTGCCTGCTCGGCGTGGCCATCAGCCGTCGCCGCTGAGACCGCTCGCTCGAGTGGCTGCCCGACCGGCCGCTCCAGCGCTCGCCCCGTCAGCGCGGTCGTCATGGCACGGGATCCGTGCGGACCTTCCGCCTGACCAGTCGAGCGAGGGCGCCCACAGCGGGCACCGCAACCGCGGCGGCCGTACCCAGACCGGCCGATGTGAGTGCCGTCGCCCATCCCACCGGACCGAGCGGTCGGCAGCCGAAGAAGTGGCTGACTCCCGGGGTCTGGACGACCGCCGCCAGCGCCGCGCCCGAGGCCGCACTCGCGCCGACGACCAGCGGGCTCCGCCAGCCCGTGGCGACCGTCTGCCCGAGCTGCGTACCGACCAGCGCGACGAGCGACACGGTGCTCGCCCGGGCCTGCGTTCCGGTCGCCCGAGCGACCAGCCACGCCCCCGTCGCGGACGCCGCGGTGAGCCCGGCACGGAGCAGGATGTCGCGGGTGAGCGCGGTACCAAGCGAGGCATCCGGGCCTTCGCGCAGCAGGGCCTCCGGTGTGGTGTGGGTGGGCGGGCGGACCGCGAGAGCCAGGGCCGGCAGAATGTCGGTGAACAGGTTGACGAGCAGCAGCTGCCGCGCGTTGAGTGGCGATCCGCCCGGTGCCAGGAGGCCGGCGCCCAGGGTGAAGGCGATCTCACCGAGGTTCCCTCCGACGAGGAGCGCCACCGACTCCCGCACCGACGCCCACATCGCCCTCCCCTCGACGATCGCGTCGGTGATGGTCTCGATCCGGTCGTCGGTCACCACGACGTCGGCGGCTTCGCGGGCGGCGTTCGTCCCGTACTTGCCGAGCGCGATGCCCGCGTCGGCGAGCCGGATCGCCGGCGCGTCGTTCGTACCGTCTCCGACCATGGCGACGGTGCTGCCACACGCCTGGTACGCCCCCACGATGCGGACCTTGTGCGCGGGAGTCACCCGGGCGAAGACCGACACCTTCGGCAGGTTCGTCCGCAGTTCGGCGTCACTCATCAGGTCGAGCTCGCCGCCGGTGAGTACGCGCCGACCGTCGAGGATCCCGAGCTCGGCCGCGATCGACTCCGCGGTCGTGGGGTGGTCGCCGGTGAGCATTCCGACGCTCACCCCGGCACTCCGCAGGGTGGACACGGCGTCCGCTGCCGTCGGGCGTACCTGGTCGGCGAGGGCGAGCAGACCGAGGAACTCCAGGCGTTCGACCCGGTCTTCGGTGAGGTCCTGCCGACTGGAAGCGGCGCGTTGGGCGACCGCGAGCACGCGGTAGCCGTCGCGGGCGAGCCGGTCCACCTCTGTCTCGATGGCGTCGAGCGCGGCGGCGTCGAGCGGATCCACCGCGCCGCTCCGGCGCCATGACACGCAGCACGGCAGGACCTGTTCCGGTGCGCCCTTGACGACCAGCGCCATCCCGGTGGCGGTTCGCCCCAGGGCGGCGTGGTAGCCCCGGCCGGACTCGAACGGTACGTCGTCGACGAGTTCCCACCCGGCGTCGTCTCCGGGAGCGAGTCCGCCGTGGCGGGCAAGCACGCCTACCTGCGCCGCTGCGTCGACGACCGCGCGGTCGGTGGGATGCGGCTGCGCCCTGCCGTTGACCCGCTCCGGACTCGCCCGGAGACCGGCCGCGAGGATCGCCCGTCTGTACGGGTCCAGTGCATCGACCGGAGCGTCCCGTACGCCGTCGGAGACCCGACGCAGCCGGATCCGGCCCTCGGTGAGGGTCCCCGTCTTGTCGAGCAGCAGCATGTCGACCCGGCCGAGCGTCTCGATCGTCGGCGGGTTCCTGACCAGCGCGTTACGCGACGACAGGCGCCTCGCCGCGGCGAGCTGGGCGACCGTGGCGACAACCGGCAACCCTTCCGGTACGGCGGCGACGGCCAGGCTGACCGCGGTGCCGAGACTCTGCTCCAGCGGCCGCCCACGCAGGAGCCCGAGGCCGACCAGGCCGGCTGCACTGCCGAGCGCCACCGGGACCGTCGCGCGTACCAGCTTCGTCAACCGCGCCTGAACGCCGCCCTCCGGCCGCTGTCCGCTGGCGGCCGCCGCACTTTTGCCCGCCTCTGTCGCCGAGCCGGTCGCGACGACGACAGCCGCCGCCTGTCCCGCCGCGACCACGGTCCCCGCGTACAGCATGCACGTGCGATCGGCGATGTGCCCCGCCATGCACGGCGCCGGCGACTTGACGACGAGCTGGGACTCCCCGGTGAGGCTCGACTCGTCGGCCTCCAGGGCGCTCGACTCGACGATCCGGCAGTCGGCGGGAACCGCGTCACCGGCCTGGAGCAGAACGATGTCCCCCACGACGACGGTGTCGGGAGGCACGTCGAGCTCCTTCCCGTTCCGGCGGACGCGGACCGTTGCGGCACTGGCCTCCTCGAGCCGGCGGATCGCCCGATGCGTTCCGACCCGTTGGACGCCCCCGACCAGGGCGTTCAACGCCATCACTGCACCGATCAGTCCGGCGTCGGACACCGAACCGCTCGCGGCCGCGATTCCCGCCCCGGCGGCGAGCGTCGGCGTCAGCGGATTCGCCAGCTCATCCAGGCACGCCCGCGCCAGACCCGGCTCCTCCTGATCGCGGACGTCATGTCGGGAGCTCAGCCGGTCGGCGGCCGCGGCGGGCGAGAGCCCTTCAGGCGAGCTGTCCACCCGCCCGAGTACGGCGTCCACCGTCAGGGCATGCCAGTCAGTGACATCGGCGGGCACGGGCGCGGGCCGCCGGGCGAAGATGTGGGCCGCCCACGTACCCATGACGAATCCGGCCCCGGACGCGACATTGACGGCCAGGGTGGCCCGCTCGGTCGCTCCCGCCCGGGGTCCCATCAGGGCCAGCAGACCGGCCGTCACCGAGCCGTAGGTCGCGAGCAGAGCAGCACGTTGGGAGACGCCCCGCGCGACACCGATTGCGTCGAGAACGAAACACGCCTCGCTCAACCCCGGCCCGCACAGCAGGTCCGCTCCCCAAGGCGGCTGCCGGTCCGGTTCGAGGACACCGATCCCGCAGTCCGCAGCCACGAGCGCCGCCCCCGGGCCAGGTGCGACCAGCGCGACGACCCGCCCCTCGGCCTGCAGTGCGCGGACGGCGGCAGGTAGCCGGCTTCCCGACGACACCACCCGGTCGACCGCGAAGCGGCGAGCCAGGCCGCTTCCCCTCCCCGCGATCACCAGCTCGCCCGCCGACCGGGCGGCCGTGACCAACGCGTCGGCCAACGGGGACACCTCGGGTTCGGCGGCAATGACCGCGACCAGCCGGTTCTTCCTGACGAGGCCGAGGACGACCGCCCCACGCCTGCGTACCTGCCGGACCGCGGCCGCCGCCACCTCGGCCTCCTGGGGAGCCACCGTCGCGAGGGGACCGAGGATCCACTCGCCCTGCCGGCGTACGGCGCCCGGGTCGCCCGGGTCGACCATGGCGTCGACCCGGGCCCGAAACCTCGCCGCCATGGCCGAGGCGTTCGGGTCCTCGCCGTTCGGGTCCTGGCCTTTCGGGTCTGCCTGGTCCTCCAGCCGTACGACGGGACCGCAGGCGTACCTCCCGGTGAGCAGTACGCGGGAGTCGACCACCACGGTGTCCACCCGGTCGAGCCGGCGCAGGACGCTGCTGTCGAACGGCACCACGCCCCGGTCGGCGAGGACCCGACCGACGTGGGCGGCGAACGCCTCCCTGGCGACGGTGGTCGCCTTGGGCATCGCCGACACAAGGATCGACAAGGGCCGCCGAAGGCCACCGCTGACCAGGCACGCCATGGACGCGCCCACGAGACCGGCCAGTCCGGCGCGGTCCTCGTGGCGCTCCACCGATCCTGGGGGCATCGCGACCCGGGCCCGAACCTCCACCGCAGCCGTGCGGTGGTCACCCGGTCGCGCGGAAAGGTCGGGCTCCCGCTCCGTCCAGACTCGGCGGCGCGCAGCGGCCTCACGCGCCAGCGACAGCCTGGTCGCCGCGTCGACGATCAGACCCACCGGACTCTGTGCGAAGCCCTGGGCCACCGCTCCGGTCAGGACCAGGGTCAGACCGGCTGCGGACGGGCCGAGCACCGACTCGATGGCCCGCCGGACCCGGGGTGTAGACGCGACGAGTGTGGGCAGGACGGCGATCTCCGCCGGGAGGCGCGGAGCCCGTACGAACCGCCCGAGTACACCGACACCAAGACCGGCCAGATCGGTGGCGAAGGCCACAAGCTGGCGTCGCTCCGCCTCGTGGTCGGCGGGATGCACCGGCCGGTCGGGAAATCCCACGTCACCCAGCCCGTGCCGATCCTCCACCTCCTCGATCGTCGCGACCAGGCCGGCAATGTCGGCCGCATCTCCCGTGCAGGCGGCGATGACCCGACCGAGCACGGCGTTCACGGCCACCCAGCTCACTCCCGGGCGACGGACCAGTGCCGCCTCGACGTCGCGAGCCGCCTGCTCGCTGCCAGGCCGGTCGATCCCTCGCATCTCGACATGCGCGCGACCATTGCCGACCCAGATCCGCCGGGACTTCCGGGCATGGCGTACGGACCGCTGGGAAGCAGACACCCTCGACCCCTTCCTCAGTGGTGGAAAGTCGAGGTGTCGCGTCCCACCCGCGGCATCGGTGCCTCCAACTGGTCGAGGAAACCCACGGCGTCCTTGATGTCGGCCACCAGCAGGTGCGCGAGGTCCATCGACACCCCGTTGCGAACGACGACCCGCGTGACGATGGTGTCCTGCAGGTCGGCCGGCAACGGATACGCGGGGACCAGCCAGCCACGTTCGCGCAGCTTGTTCGACACGTCGTAGAGATCCCAGCGGCGCGCCGGCCCGGCCTGCCGCCAGACCACCACAGGCAGATCGGTGCCGTCCCCCACGACGTCGAACCGTCCGAGACCGGCGAGCTCCTTCGCGAGGTACGCCGCGACCTCCCGGCAGGACTCCTGCACACGGGTGTAACCGGTCCGCCCCAGCCGGAAGTCCCAATCCAGGTCGGGTTGGAGAAATGGCGCGACGAAACCGCCGGAAGCGGCGTCGACGTGGATCGGAATGTCGAGCCCCGTGCGGTGGTGCAGACCGTCCAGCCCGGACGCGATGTCCGCGACCGGTTCGTAGGCGCCGGTGTACGTGACGCCGAGGATTGGTACGACACCGATGGTGTTCTCGTCCACCGCGTCAAGGACGCCTTGCGCGGTGAGGCTGGGCCGCTCCTCGGTGACCGGTACGTATCTCGGCTCGACCTCCCAGTAGTTGGCGAACTTCTCCCACACCACCTGGACCGCGGAGCTGAAGACGATGTTGGGTGTCGCGGTCGACTTCTCCGCCGCCCGGCGGGACCGTTGCCAGCGACGCTTCAGCGCCAGTCCGGCGAGCATGCAGGCCTCAGACGAGCCGACCGTCGAGACACCCATCGTCCGGCGTGGTTCCGGGCAGTGCCACAGGCCGGCGATGATGTGGACGCAGCGCTCCTCGATCGCCGCCGTCATGGGGTACTCGTCCTTGTCGATCATGTTCTTGTCCGCCGACTCCGCGTAGAGTTGCCGCGCCTGCGGCTCCATCCGCGTGGTCACGAACGTCGCGAGATTCTGTCGAGCATGGCCGTCGAGCAGAAGCTCGTCGTGGATCACCTGGTACGCCGTGTCCGGCAGCGTCTCCCGTTCGGGCAAGCGGTCGCGTGGGACGCTCTCCTCACCGGCACGGGTGAAGAGCGGGTTGACGTCGATGTTTTCGCATCGCCCATGACGGTTTGCGTGCGGTAATGCCACGCCCGTCTCTTACCACAGGCTGGATCTGGCGAATCGGCGTGCGATCTGGTTGGCGAGGACGAGCAGGATGAGGCCTACGACGGAGCGGAAGAGTCCGATTGCCGCGGCGTAGGAGATCTGCGGCACGGCGGCGGCGAGGCCTA